>CADEFQ010000019.1:36221-68215 GCA_902826635.1 uncultured Pseudomonadota bacterium | reverse complement strand
TGAGCGCGACGCGCAGGCGGTTGCCCGGCGGCTCGTTCATCTGGCCGTACACCATTGCCACTTTCGAGTTCTCGAGCTTCTCGAGGTCGATGACGCCGGATTCCGCCATCTCGTGATAGAAGTCGTTGCCTTCGCGGGTACGCTCACCGACGCCGGCGAACACGGAAAGACCGCTGTACTGCTTCGCGATGTTGTTGATCAGCTCGAGCATGTTGACGGTCTTGCCGACGCCCGCGCCGCCGAAGAGGCCGACCTTGCCGCCCTTCGCGAACGGCACGAGGAGATCGATGACCTTGATGCCGGTCGCCAGCAGGTCGCGGCCGCCCGCCTGCTCGTCATACGACGGCGCGGGGCGGTGGATCGACCAGTGTTCCTTCGCGGCGACCGGGCCACGGTTGTCCTGCGGTGCGCCGAGCACGTCCATGATGCGACCGAGCGTCGCCGCGCCCACCGGCACCGAAATCGGCTTGCCGGTCGGCGTGACCGTGAGGCCGCGCTTCAGGCCTTCCGAGGAGCCCATCGCGATCGTGCGCACGACGCCGTCGCCGAGCTGCTGCTGCACTTCGAGCGTGAGGTCCGCGTCGGTGAGCTTCAGCGCCTCGTAGACCTGCGGAATCGATTCGCGCGGAAATTCCACGTCGATGACCGCGCCGATGATCTGGGTAATTTTTCCAGTAGCCATAATCGTATCCTTAGA
The DNA here is from genome assembly GCA_902826635.1 of uncultured Pseudomonadota bacterium. GTDB lineage: Bacteria > Pseudomonadota > Gammaproteobacteria > Steroidobacterales > Steroidobacteraceae > CADEFQ01. The sequence goes on along the minus strand of CADEFQ010000019.1, from coordinate 67,518 downwards.
CGAATTCATCAGACCGCCGCCGCGCCGCCCACAATCTCGGCCAATTCCTTGGTAATCGCCGCCTGCCGCGCCTTGTTGTAGATGAGCTGCAATTCGCTGATCAGCTTGCCGGCGTTGTCGGACGCGGCCTTCATCGCGACCATGCGCGCGGCCATCTCCGACGCCACGTTTTCCACCGCGCCGCGGTACACCTGCGATTCGATGTAGCGCATCAGCACGCCGTCGAGAATGCCGGCGGCGCTCGGCTCGTAAATGTAGTCCCAGTGCTCGGCAAGACCGCTCGAGCTGACCGGCTCGACCGGCAGCAGCTGCTCGACCACCGGCTTCTGGGTCATCGTGTTGACGAAGTGCGCGTTGACGAGGAACAGCCGATCGATCTTGCCCTCGCGGTACGCGTCGAGCATCACCTTGACGGTGCCGATCAGGTCCTTCACGTGCGGCCGGTCGCCGAGATGCGTGACGTTCGCGAGGATCGGCAGGCCGAGCCGGCGAAAGAAGCCGAGCCCCTTCGAGCCGACCAGGCACAGGTTCACGGCCGCGCCCTTCTGCTGCCACTCGCGCATCAGGTAGATCGTGTTCTTGAAGATGTTCGCGTTGAGCCCGCCGCAGAGGCCGCGGTCGGTCGAGATCACGATGATGCCGATCGCCTTCGGCTCGCGCGTCACCAGGAACGGGTGGCGATAGTCCGGGTTCGCTTCGGTCAGGTGGCCGATCGTCGCGCGCATCTTGTCCGCGTACGGGCGCGCGAGGCGCATGCGGTCCTGGGCGCGACGCATCTTGCTCGTCGCGACCATCTGCATCGCCTTGGTGATCTTCTGAGTGCTCTTCACACTCACGATCTTCGAGCGGATTTCCTTGGTGCCGGCCATCGGATTCCCGTCAGGTGTACGCGCCGTTCGCGATGAAGTCTTCGCAGATCTTCTTCAGGACCGCTTCGTGGGCTTTCAGCTCGGGCTTCGCGTTGATCGCATCCACCGAGTCCTTGTAGCTGCCCTTCGCGAACGACTGCAGCGCGGCTTCGAAGTCGACGACCTTCTTGCGGTCGACCTTGTCCATGTAGCCGTTGTTGACCGCGTAGATCGACAGCGCCATTTCGGCGACCGACATCGGCGCGTACTGCTTCTGCTTCATGAGCTCGGTGACGCGCTCGCCACGTTCGAGCTGGCGACGGGTCGCCTCGTCGAGGTCGGACGCGAACTGCGAGAACGCCGCGAGCTCGCGGTACTGCGCGAGCGCGAGGCGGATGCCGCCGCCGAGCCGCTTGATGATATCGGTCTGCGCGGCGCCGCCGACGCGCGACACCGAGATGCCGGCGTTCATCGCCGGGCGGATGCCGGCGTTGAAGAGGTCGGTCTCGAGGAAGATCTGGCCGTCGGTGATCGAGATGACGTTGGTCGGCACGAACGCCGTGACGTCACCCGCCTGCGTTTCGATGATCGGCAGGCCCGTGAGCGAGCCGGTCTTGCCCTTGACCGCGCCCTTGCTCGCCATCTCGACGTATTCCTCGTTGACGCGCGCGCTGCGCTCGAGCAGGCGCGAGTGCAGGTAGAACACGTCGCCCGGATAGGCCTCGCGGCCCGGCGGGCGCTTCAGCAGCAGCGAGATCTGGCGATACGCGACCGCCTGCTTCGACAGGTCGTCATAGATGATCAGCGCGTCCTGGCCGTTGTCCATGAAGTACTCGCCCATCGTGACGCCCGAATAGGCGGCGAGGTACTGCAGGGCGGCCGGCACCGAGGCGGAGGCCGCCACGACGATGGTGTGCGCCATCGCGCCGTGCTCTTCGAGCTTGCGCACGACGTTCGCAATCGACGACTGCTTCTGGCCGATCGCGACGTAGATGCACTTAATGCCGGAGGACTTCTGGTTGATGATCGTGTCGACGGCCATCGCGGTCTTGCCGGTCTGGCGGTCGCCGATGATCAGCTCGCGCTGGCCGCGGCCGATCGGCACCATCGAGTCGACGGCCTTGTAGCCGGTCTGCACCGGCTGCGACACGCTCTTGCGATAGATGACGCCCGGCGCCACGCGCTCGATCGGCGCGGTGCGCGTCGCCTTGATCGGGCCCTTGCCGTCGATCGGGTTGCCGAGCGTATCGACCACGCGGCCGAGCAGCTCCGGGCCGACCGGCACTTCGAGGATGCGGCCGGTCGTCTTGACCGTGTCGCCTTCGCGGATGCCCTTGTATTCGCCGAGCACGACCGCGCCGACCGAATCCTGCTCGAGGTTCAACGCCAGGCCGAACACGCCGCCCGGGTACTCGATCATTTCGCCGTAGCGCACATCGGCGAGGCCGTGGATGCGCGTGATGCCGTCCGTGACGGACACCACCGTGCCGACGTTGCGCGCCTCAGTCGCGGACGAGAATTTCTCGATCCGCTGCTTGATCAGGTCGCTGATTTCCGATGCTTTGACTGACATGGGATAGGGTCCTTGAAAATCAATTCGACATGGACTGACCGAGGCGCTCGAGCTTGCCCTTGAGCGAGCCGTCGAGCACGAAGTCGCCGGCGCGCACGATCGCGCCGCCGATCAGGGCCGGGTCCACGCTTGGATGCAGGCGCACGACGCGGTTCAGGCGGCGCGTGAGCGCGCGCGCAAATTTCTCGGTGTCGGCGGGCGTCAGCGCGATCGCCGAGACGATCTCGACGTCGACCGTGTTCTCGACTTCCGCGCGCAGCAGTGCGTACTGCACGGCGATCTGCGGCAGGAGCGCGAGCCGCTGGTTCTGGGCGAGGAGTCGCACGAAGTTGCGACCGTGCTCGTCGGCCTTGTCGCCGGCGATCTCGAGCACGAAGTCGGCGAGCGCGAGCGTCGTCACCTTCGGGTTGCCGAGCAGCGCGCTGAAACGCGCGTCGGCAACCACGGCGGCGGCGATGTCGAGCAGCTCGCCCCAGCGCGCGAGCGCCTTCGCGCCCTGCGCGTACTCGAACGCGGCGCGTGCGTAGGGGCGGGCCACCGTCGCGCTCTCAGCCACGCGCGATCTCCTCGGCGAGCTTGTCGAGCAACTGCGCATGCGCCTTCGCGTCGACCTCGCGCTCGAGCAGGCGTGCTGCGCCGGCCACGGCGAGCACACCGACTTCGCGACGGAGCGAATCGCGGGCGCGCGCCGTCTCGTTGGTGGCCTCGGCCCGCGCGTTCGCGAGCAGGCGGTCGCCTTCCGCTCCGGCGGTCTGCTTGGCGCCGTCGATCATCTCGTTCGACCGTCGGCTCGCGTCGCCGAGGATCTGGTTCGCGCGCTCGCGCGCCTCGCGCACGACTGCGTCGGCGCGTGACTTCGCGTCGTCGAGATCCTTCTGGCCACGCTCGGCGGCCGCAAGGCCTTCGGCGATCTTCTTCTGCCGATCCGTGTTCGCCTGCGCGAGCGGCGGCACGACGAACTTCCAGAAGAACCAGAGCAGGATCGCGAACACGACCATCTGCCCGATGAATGTCGCATTGACGTTCATCGCCCTTCTCCTTGCGAGTGGATCAACCGCCCGCGAGTTTGGCGAGCAGCGGGTTCGCGAATGCAAACAGCATCGCGAGGCCGACGCCAATCAGGAACGCCGCGTCGATGAGGCCCACGAGCAGGAACATGCGGCCCTGCAGCATCGGGGTCAGCTCCGGCTGGCGCGCAGCGGATTCGAGGAACTTCGAACCCATCACGCCGATGCCGATGCAGGCGCCGATCGCGCCGAGGCCGATGATGATGCCGATTCCAAGCGCCGTGTACGCCTGAACCGTTGCGATAGCTTCCATCTGAGTTCTCCTGGTCGAATCGAAAGTGCAGTAAAACGAAACTTAATGGTGCTCTTCGGCCATCGCGATATAGACGATGGGCAACACCATGAAAATGTAGGCCTGGAGCACCACAATCAAGATGTGGAAAATCGCCCACGCGGTGCCCATCATGACCTGGCCGAAGAATCCGAGAGCGCTGCCGAAAGTCGCGCCGGCGACGGTGAAGCCGAGCAGCGCGATCAGCATGAAGAGGAGTTCGCCGGCGTACATGTTGCCGAACAGTCGCATCGCGAGCGACACCGGCTTCGACAGCAGCTCGACGAGGTTCAGCGCCGCGTTCGGGATCCACAGCAACGGGTGATTGCCGAACGGCGCCGAGATCCATTCGTGCGCGTAGCCGCCGAGCCCCTTGGCGCGGATCGCGGCGACGATGATCAGCAGCAGCACGACGAACGCCATCGCGATCGTGCCGTTGAGGTCAGCGGTGGGCAGTACGCGCCAGAACTGGGCGCCGAAGAGCGTCGCGACGCCGCCCGGGAGGTCGAGCGGCAGCAGGTCCATCGTGTTCATCGCGATGATCCACGTGAACAGCGACAGCGCGAGCGCCACCATGAAGCGGCGATCACCGTGATAGATGTCGGCGACCTGTCCGTCGACGAATTCGTAGGCGAGCTCGATGAAGCCGACAAATTTTCCGGGGACGCCCGAGGTTGCGCGGCGCGCGGCGGCCCAGAAAACCCAGCCGACGAGAACCGCGAGCGCCGTCGACATCAACAGGGTGTCGATGTGCCACGTCCAGAACCCCTCACCGACCTTCAGGTGCGTGAGGTGATGGACGATGTAGTCGGTCGGCGTCGTGCCGTGTTCTGCGCCTGCGGATGCCATCGCTAGTCGAGCCTTTGCCCTTGCCTCATCCCTTCGATCGCGGCGGCAGTCGGGGCCCCGCCATCGCGGGCACCGCCCAGAACACCACCAGCGTCGCGACATAGGTCGCGATGATCGGCGGCCAAACCGCCTTGCCGGTGCGCGCCACGGCGACGAACATCGCCACGGTCAGCGCCACCTTCACGAACTGGCCGAGGAGCACCCGGCCCAACACCATGCCGGCACCGCCACCGGGGCGCAGCGCCGTCAAGCTCATGTACAGGTTCGCAATGAAACCGATCGAACCGCCCGCCAGCGCTGATGCGCCATGGCGAACTCCCCACACGCCGTAGCACAGCGCGGCGAGGACGATCGTGACCGCCACCTGCGCGAACAGGATCCGGACGGCGAGGCGCCTGATGTCAGGCAAACGCGACTGGATCACGGTCGGACGGGAGACGGCCTTCAGCCCAATTTTCCTTGCACGGCAGCCACTTAGGACCCCGTTTGCGAAGCGCGCGGATTATACGGGGGGACCCCCGCGCCAGCAAGAAATAAGCGGGAACTACCTATGGGTGCGACGGCACCCGCTCAGTTGATGTGCGCCAGGATGCCGTCGAGCTCATCGAGACTGTTGTAGCTGACGACGAGCTTGCCCTTGCCGCCCGCGCCGTGCTGGATCGCGACCTTCGCGCCGAGCTTCTCCGAGATCTCGCCTTCGAGGCGCGTCACGTTCGGATCGCCGCGGTGACCGGCGCCGCCGTGGGCCTGGTCAGCCTGCGCCGGGTCGCGCGGCGTCGTGAGGCGCCGCACGAGCGCTTCGGTCTCGCGCACCGAGAGGCCCTTGCGGGCGACGAGCGTGCCGACCTCGATCTGCTGGCGGCGCTGGGTGAGGCCGAGGAGAGCGCGCGCATGGCCCATTTCGAGTGCGCGCTTTTCGACGAGTTCGGACACTTCCGGCGCGAGTTCGAGGAGGCGCAGCAAGTTGCTGACCGCGGCGCGCGAACGGCCCACGGCGTCGGCGGCCTGCTGGTGCGTGACACCGAACTCGGCGATCAGGCGCTCGAGTGCGCGCGCCTCCTCGAGCGGATTCAGGTTCTCGCGCTGGATGTTCTCGATGAGCGCCATCGCGATCGCCGCTTCATCGGGCACGTGGCGGATGACGGCGGGGATCTCGGCGAGACCGGCGATCTGGGCGGCGCGCCAGCGGCGCTCACCGGCGATGATTTCGTAGCGCTGCGTCGCGCCCTCGCCGGCGCCCGCGAGCGGCCGCACGACGATCGGCTGCACGATGCCCTGCGCCTTGATCGAATCGGCGAGTTCCTGCAGCGAATCGGGCCGCATGTCGGTGCGCGGCTGATACCGGCCCCGCTGCAGCAGATCGAGCGGCAACCGGGCCAGTTCCTCGCCGGCCCGCGAGGCCGCGGTCGGCGCGGCCGCGGCGCGCGCGGCCGACTGGCCGAGCAGGTCCGCCAGCCCGCGGCCGAGCGTTGTCTTCTTCTGCGTCATGACGCGGATGATAGCCGTTCGGGCGTGCGCGCCTCGTCCTCCCGGCGCAGCATTTCGCCGGCGAGCGCGAGATAGGCGAGCGCGCCGCGCGATTCCCGGTCGTGAAACATCGCCGGCCGGCCGAACGAAGGCGCTTCCGCGAGACGCACGTTGCGCGGCACCACGGTGCGAAACACCTTGTCACCGAAGTGTTCGATCAACTGCGCGCTGACCTCGTTCGCGAGGTTGTTGCGCGGGTCGAACATCGTGCGCAGGATCCCTTCGATCTCGAGGTCGGGATTCACGGCCGTGCGGATCTGGTCGATGGTCGACACGAGCGCCGAGAGACCCTCGAGCGCGTAGTACTCGCATTGCATCGGGATCAGCACGCTGTCGGCGGCGACGAGCGCGTTGACCGTGAGCATGTTGAGCGCCGGCGGGCAGTCGATCAGGATCTGGTCGTACTGCTCGCGCACCGGGCGCAGCGCGTGGCGCAGTTTCATTTCGCGCCCGGTCATCATCGTGAGCAGCCGCACTTCGACCGAGGTGAGGTCCTGGTTCGCGGGCAGGAGCTTCATGCCGGCGGGCTCGATCGGCACGATCGCGCTTTCGATGTCGCACTCGCCCAGCATCACCTCGCAGCTGCCGCGCGCGACTTGCGATTTCTCGACGCCGCAACCCATCGTCGCATTGCCTTGCGGATCGAGGTCGATCAGCAGCACGCGCCGCTTCGTCGCGGCGAGCGAGGCCGCGAGATTGACGGCGGTCGTGGTCTTGCCCACGCCGCCCTTCTGGTTCGCGACCGCGATGACGCGCTTCATCCGGACGAGTTTAGCGGCTCGCGTCGGCGGCTGCTTCCAGTTCCGCCACCCAGCTCTCGAGGGAGCGACGCCAGGCCGGGGAACGGGCATAACGCGCCGCGCGGTTCACCGAAGCGATCGCCGCCCTGATGCGCCCCATTTCCAGATGGACCCGCGCTTCGCCGACCGCAAGATCAGGGTGTGTCGGATAGCGCGACGCGGCCGGCTGTATCACGGCGAGCTGCTCCTCCGGCTTGCGATCGCGCAACAGCTCGTCGATGCCCATGATCACGAGCGTCGCTTCGAGGCCCAGGTCCTGGTGTCCCGCAAAAGGCAGCAACTGCGTGCGTGCGGCCCGCAGCGTCGCGACCTCACTCGCCACCGGCTCGCGCCTGTCCTCATCCGGCGACACGGCCTCGTCGATCAATTCCTCGACCGTCGCCTCGCCGTCGGGGAGAGATTCCTTCGGTCGCAGCGCACGATCGACGACCTGCCACTGCACCCTGCCTGAGGCGACCACCGCCTCCGGATCGCCGGTGGCGGCCTTGCGCGACAATTCGAGCGCTTCCGCATCCCGTTCCTGGCGGAAACGCACATCCGCGAGCGCGGCGGACGCGAGCGGCAGCGAAGGATCGAGCTGCAGCGCGCGCTGCGCGCGTTTTTCCGCCTCGCCCACGGCATTGCCGAGGTCGAGGCCGGCGAGCGCGAGGCGCGACAGTGCGACGGGTTCCGGCAACGGCCGGATGACGACTTCCTTCGCGTCGGGCAGCGGCGCGCTGAGCGTCAGGCGATAGCCCCTGATCTTGCCTTCGCGGCGATAGGCGCGGATCTCTTCGTCGAGCTCGCTCACGGAAATGCCGAACGCCGCCTGCACGGCGTCGGCCACGAGCTTGCCGGCCGCGATCTCGCGCAGATAGCGCTGCACCTGCCGGCCGCGTTCGGGGCGGCCGACCAGCAGGTAGTGCGCGGTCAGCCACGACTGCGGATAGAACATCGGCGCCATGCTGTGCTTGCGATATTCGGGGGAATCGCGATCGACCGACAGCAGCATCGACGTTGGCATCAGGTCGAAGTAGGCGAATTCGGACTTGCGGGCCCGCGGCGTCATCCCGAAGTCGATCTTGCCGTCGTGTTCCGAAATCGAACTGAACACCTCCGCGACGCCTTCCGCCCACCACGGCGGCAGCGGCAGGTCCGAGCCGTTGTACAGCACGTAGTGCATGTACTCGTGGTAGACCACTTCGCGCGACAGCATGCCGGTCGGAGTGCGATCGAAGACGATGTAGTTGACGTACGCCTGCGGCGAGAAGAAACCCGCGGTCCGCGGCCCCGGCGTGAAACTGCGCCAGTTGCCCGCGTCGAGCGCGAACATCTGCGTCGGCATGCGCGGCACGCCGCGCGTCAGCGGCGCGAGTACGCCGAGTGCCTGCTTGAACACCGCGAAGTCCCGCAGGGTGTTCCGCGCATAGACTTCCTTCGCGTCGGTGACGAGCACGAAATCGTCGATTCGCGCTTCGAGCCACTGCGCAGCCTGCGCACGCGGCACCGCAGCAACGCAGATAGCCGCGGCAAGCCAGGCCGCGGCCCCCCGTTTTCTTCTTGTCATGCCGCAGTCTTACTCTGAAAGCCGGAGCAGGGCCAGCGCCCGGCTCGCCGCGAGCCCCGGAACCTGCAGCGCAATGACCTCATCGAGACGCCAGGCAGCGTCGAGACTGATCAGTTCCTCATCGAGGCGCGCGCTCTTCATCGCGAGGACGCGCGTGCGGGGCCCGCACAGCGGCCGAACCTGTTCGAGCAAGCGGGGCAGCGGCGCGAAGGCGCGCGCGACGACCGTGTCGAACGGGGCCGGGGGCGCAAGGTCCTCGACCCTCGCGTGGAGCGGTTCGACGTTTGCGAGACCCAGCGAACGCGCGACGTGCGCGACGAAGCGGATCTTCTTGTTGTTCGAATCGATCAGCGTGAATCGCCGCGTGGGTTGGATGATCGCGAGCGGCAGGCCCGGGAACCCCGCGCCGGTACCGACGTCGGCCACCGTCTCACCGGCCACATGCGGCGCGATCGACAGGCTGTCGAGCAAGTGATGCGTGATCCCGGCCCGATCGTCCACCGATGTGAGGTTGTAGGTCCGGTTCCAGCGCGCGAGCTCGTCGAGTACGCGCAGCAGGCTTTCAGCCTGCGCGTCCGTCAGCGACACACCGAGCACACCCGCATCCTCGATGAGGCGTGCGCGCTCCGCATTGCCCGCGCCGCCGCCCACGTTTCAGTTCTTGACCATCGCCGCGACGAACTCGTGCACCGGCATCACATCGAGCTTCGCCGCATCGGCGAAGAGCGCGGTGATCGCCGCGGCCTGCTTCGCGGAGAAATGCGCCGCCACCGACGATTCGAATTTCTTGACGAGCACCGGCATGCCCTCGGCGCGGCGCTTGCGATGGCCGATCGGGAAATCGGCATGCACGCGCGCGGTCGAGCTGCCGTCCTTGAAGAACACCTGCACGGCATTGCCGATGTAGCGCTTGTCGCGCTCGTAGTATTCCTTCGTGAAGGTGGGGTTTTCCTTCACTTCCATCACGGCGCGCAGCGCGTCGACGCGCGGGTCGTGCGCAACGGAATCTTCGTAGTCCGCCGCGGTCAGGCGGCCGTGGAGCAGCGGGATCGCGACCATGTACTGGATGCAATGGTCACGATCCGCCGGGTTTGCAAGCGGCCCGGTCTTGTCGATGATGCGCACGCCGGGTTCCTGCGTCTCGATCACGATCTTCGCGATGTCCCGCACGCGATCCTTCACCTGCGGATGCAGCTGCATCGCGCACTCGACCGCGGTCTGCGCGTGGAACTCGGCCGGGAAACTGATCTTGAAGAGCACGTTCTCCATCACGTAGCTGCCGAGCGGCTGCGCGAGGGTCACCGGCTTGCCCTTGAACAGCACGTCCTGGAAGCCCCAGGTCTTCGCGGACAGCGCCGATGGATAGCCCATCTCGCCGCTGAGCGCGATGAATGCATGGCGTACGGCGCGGCTCGTCGCGTCTCCCGCGGCCCAGCTCTTGCGCGAGCCGGTGTTTGGCGCGTGCCGGTAGGTGCGCAGCGCGCCGCCGTCGATCCACGCGTTGCTGACGGCGTTCACGACCTGCTCGCGCGTGCCGCCGAGCATCGCGGTGACGACCGCCGTCGAGGCGACACGCACCAGCAGCACGTGATCGAGGCCGACGCGATTGAAGCTGTTCTCGAGCGCGAGGATGCCCTGCACCTCGTGCGCCTTCACCATCGCTGTCAGGACTTCGCGCACGGTGAGCGGCTTGCCGCCTTCCATGATGGCCTTGCGCGAAAGGTAATCCGCGACCGCGAGAATGCCGCCGAGGTTGTCGGATGGGTGGCCCCATTCGGCCGCGAGCCAGGTGTCGTTGAAATCGAGCCAGCGGATCATCGCGCCGATGTTGAACGCGGCCTGCACCGGGTCGAGCTCATAGCTCGTGCCCGGCACGCGCGCGCCACCGGGCATCGTCGCGCCCGGCACCACCGGGCCCAGCATCCGCGTGCAGGCCGGGTAGTCGAGCGCCTGGAAGCCGCAGGCGAGGGTGTCCATCAGGCAGTAACGCGCGGTGTCGTAGGCGAGCTTCGAATCGATCGCGTGATCCTTCGCGTAGCTCGCGATGTCGACGAGGACGGAATCCGGATCGGGGCGGACGGCGGACTTCTGGTCGTAACCGGACATGTCTGGTTCAGCGTTCGCGCGACGACCTGCAGGTCGGGGCGGGGATGCTGGCGCATATCGCGAGGGGAGTCCAGCCGGATCCGGACCTGCGACGCCGTGCAGATTTATGGAAACGTTCCGCCCGCGCGGTCCGACATGCGAGCGCGCAGACTCGACGCGCGGCGCGCGGATCCTTCGATCGCGACCACGTCTGCGGGCCCTCTCGGCACGATCCAGCTTCCGCCGACACAAAGAACGGACGGTTCGCCGAGCCAGGTTGCCGCGGTATCGAGTGTGATGCCTCCCGTCGGGCAGAAGCGGGCGTCCGCAAATGGTGCGGCGAGCGCACGAAGCGTCCGGACGCCACCCGCCGCCTCGGCGGGGAAGAATTTGAAATGCGTCAGACCGAGATCGAAGCCGCGCATGATGTCACCCGCGGTAGCGACGCCCGGCAGGAAGGGCACCGCGCTGGCAGCCGCGGCGCGCGCAAGGCCATCGGTCACGCCCGGCGATACGATGAAATCCGCACCAGCCTCGAGGCTCGCCTCGAGACGCGACGGCTCGAGAACGGTACCGGCGCCGACGATCGCGCCTTCCACCGATTTCATTTCGCGCAAGGCGTCCAGCGCGGCGGCGGTCCGCAGCGTCACTTCGAGTACCTTCAGGCCCCCCGCGACCAACGCCTCGGCGATGGCTCGGGCGCCGGCCGCGTCGTCGATGACCAGCACCGGGATGACCGGCGAAATACGCATGATCGAATCGATGCTGCGCGTCACGTGTGCGCTCATGATGCGCTCTCCATCGACGCGAGCATGGCCGACGCGCCGCATTCGGCGCTGTCCGCATTGGCACGCATCATCGCGAACAGCTCGCGACCCGTGCCCAAAGGCGGCGACGGCGGCTCGGCCGGTGCGCGCGCCGCCCAGTCGTTGACCAGCGCGGCAATTTCACCGCGCGCCGCGCACAACCGCACGACATCACCGTCACGCAGGCGTGCGAGCGGACCGCCTCCCAGCGCTTCGGGGCAGACGTGAATCGCAGCCGGCACCTTGCCGGAAGCGCCCGACATGCGGCCGTCCGTGACGAGCGCAACGCGATGGCCACGATCCTGCAGCACGCTGAGCGAAGGCGTCAGTTTGTGAAGCTCCGGCATCCCGTTCGCGCGCGGGCCCTGGAAGCGAACCACGACGACGACATCGCGATTGAGCTCACCGGCGTTGAACGCGGCGACGACATCGTCCTGGCTGGAGAAGATTCGCGCCGGCGCTTCGATCGTCCAGCGGTCCAACGCGACCGAGCTCGTCTTGAAGATTGCGCGCCCGAGATTGCCCGTCACCAGCCGCATACCGCCGTCGGGCCGGAAGGGGTGGGACGCGGGGCGCAGGATCGACGGATCGAGCGAGTCCGCTGGCGGGTCGCTCCAGAGGAGCTCGTTCCCGTCGAAGGCGGGTTCGCGTGCGTAATCAGCGAGGCCGCGACCGGCCACCGTGAGGATGTCGCCGTGGAGCAACCCCGCGTCGAGCAGCGTGCGGATCAGAAAAGCCATGCCGCCTGCGGCGTGGAAGTGGTTCACGTCGCCCGCGCCGTTGGGATAGATGCGTGCGATCAGCGGCACCGCCGCGGACAGCTGGTCGATATCCTCCCAGTCCACCACGATCCCCGCAGCGCGCGCGATCGCGGGAAGGTGGATGGCGTGATTGGTCGAGCCGCCGGTCGCAAGCAGCCCAACGGCAGCGTTGACGATCGCCTTCTCGTCGATCAACAGGCCGAGCGGCCGATAGTCACCACCGTCGCGGCCGATTTCGGTGAGGCGGTGGACGGCGGCGCGTGTCAGCGCCTGACGAAGTCGCGTGCCCGGGTTGACGAACGCCGCGCCGGGGACGTGCAGCCCCATCACCTCCATCATCATCTGGTTGGAATTGGCAGTACCGTAGAACGTACAAGTGCCTGCCCCGTGATAGGAGGCCGCTTCGGCTTCGAGCAGCTGCTCGCGGCTCAGCTTGCCCTCGGCGAAAAGCTCCCGGACGCGCTGCTTCTCCTTGTTGGCGAGACCGGAGGTCATCGGCCCCGCGGGGACGAACATGACGGGCAGGTGGCCGAACCTGAGTGCGCCGATCAGGAGGCCCGGCACGATCTTGTCGCAGATGCCGAGCAGGGCGGCCGCCTCGAACATGCCGTGGCTGAGCGCGACGGCGGTCGACAGCGCGATGGTGTCGCGGCTGAACAGCGACAGCTCCATGCCGCTCTGTCCCTGCGTGATACCGTCGCACATGGCGGGAACGCCACCTGCGACCTGCGCCGTTGCGCCAACCTCGCGCGCGAACAGCTTCAACTGCTCGGGGTAGCGACCGTACGGCTGGTGCGCGGAGAGCATGTCGTTGTAGGCGGTGACGATGCCGATGTTCAGCGCACGGCCGCCGCGGATCGCAGCCTTGTCCTCGCCGGCCGCGGCAAAACCGTGGGCGAAGTTGCCGCAGCTCATGTTGCGGCGGCTGACCCCGTCGTCCCCCTGCCGCCGGATCAGCGCGAGATAGCGTGCGCGACTCTCTGCCGAGCGCCGGATAATCCGCCGCGTGACCGCCTCGACCCCGGAATTGAGTCTCACGTCACTCATGCCAGCTCACGCCATCGCGCTCAGTCAGCGCGATCGCTGCGGAGGGACCCCAGGTGCCGGCGGCATACGGTTTCGGTGTCATGCCGACCGCCGCCCACCCGTCGCGAATTGCGTCGATCCATTCCCATTGCGCCTCCACTTCGTCGCGTCGCACGAACAGCGTCGGGTCGCCTTCGAGGAGATCGACGATCAGCCGCTCGTAGGCGATGCGGCGGCGCGCATCGGAGAAAGCATTCGGCATGCCGAGATCGAGCGGCATTTCGCGCAGGCGCAATCCTTCGCGACTCAGACCGGGCTGCTTCGCCATCATCAGCAGACGGATGTTCTCCTGCGGCTGCAGTCGGATGACCAGTTTGTTCGGCTGAACCGGCGCGCCGCGCGAGGCAAAGATCGAGTGCGGCACACCCTTGAAGCGAATGAAGATTTCCGACTGGCGCACCGGCAGTCGTTTGCCGGTCCGCAGATAGAAGGGCACGCCTTTCCAGCGCCAGTTGTCGATGTGCGCCTTCAGCGCAACGAAAGTTTCGGTCGTCGAGCCGCTGCCGAGCTCGTCTGCATAAGCCGGAACCGGCGATCCTGCGACGGCGCCCGCGCCGTACTGGCCGATCACCGAGCAGGCCGAGGCCTCGGCGCGGCCGATCGGCCGCAGCGAGCGCAGCACCTTTACCTTCTCGTCGCGAACGGCCGCGGCGCCAAACTGCGCGGGAGGCTCCATCGCCACCAGCGACAGGAGCTGGAGCATGTGGTTCTGGACCATGTCGCGCAGCGCTCCGGCGCCATCGTAGAAGCCGGTACGGCCTTCGAGGCCCACGGTTTCGGCGACGGTGATCTGCACATGCTGGATCCGGGTCGAGTTCCACAGCGGCTCGAACATTGCGTTGCCAAAGCGCAGAACGAGCAGGTTCTGCACCGTTTCCTTGCCGAGATAGTGGTCGATGCGAAAGGTCCGCTGCTCGGGAAAGACCGCGGCGACGGCGTCATTGATCGCGCGGCTCGAGGCGAGGTCCGTGCCGAGCGGTTTCTCGAGCGCGAGCCTGACGCCGGGCCCGGCGAGCCCGGCACCGGCGAGCCCGGCGATCGTTGCGCCGAACAGCGAGGGTGCCGTCGACAGGAAAATGGCGAGACCGCGTTCGGCCGCGCCGACGGCGTGCGCAAGCCGCCCGAAGTCGGCGCTGCTGGACACGTCAGCCGCAACGTAGGAGAAACGGCTGAGAAAGCGGGCCTTGTGGTCCGCGTGCAGATTTTCGGCGGGCACGAAGCGTTCGAGCGCAGCAGCAGTCGAGGCCCGAAACCCCGCGTCATCGTCGCTGCGCCGCCCCGTCGCGACAATCCGCAGCCCCGGCGGCAGCAGCCCGTCGGCGTCGAGCCCATAGAGAGACGGCAGCAGCATGCGCTGCGCGAGGTCTCCCGTTGCCCCGAACAGCAGCAGGCAGCCGGCAGATTCAGTCGGCATGCCGTCCTACGTCATTGACAACGCTGTCATCCTTTATATCGTATACTTGCGCGCGCGTCGGGATGCAAGCCGAAAGAATGGTCGGATGGCGCTAACGCCGGCGCTGCACGTGCGGCGCTGTCTACGCGCGCTTGTCGATCGGCACGAACGGGCGGTTCTCCGGCCCCACGTAGTTCGCCGCCGGGCGGATGATCTTGCCGTCCGCGCGCTGCTCGATCACGTGCGCGGACCAGCCGGTCGTGCGGGCGATCACGAACAGCGGCGTGAACATCGCGGTCGGCACCTGCATCAGGTTGTAGGACACGGCGCTGAACCAGTCGAGGTTCGGAAACAGCTGCTTCGCGTCCCACATCACCCGCTCGAGCCGCTCGGCAATGTTGTACAGCTTCGTGTTGCCGGCCGCTTCCGCGAGTCGGCGCGCGACGCCCTTGATCACCTGGTTGCGCGGGTCCGAGATCGTGTAGACGGGATGACCGAAGCCGATCACGACTTCCTTCGCCGCGACGCGCCGGCGGATGTCGGCTTCGGCCGCGTCCGGCGAGTCGTAGCGCTGCTGGATTTCGAACGCGACTTCGTTGGCGCCGCCGTGCTTCGGGCCGCGCAGCGCACCGATCGCGCCGGTGATGCACGAATGCAGGTCGGAGCCGGTGCCGGCGATCACGCGCGCCGCGAAGGTCGAGGCGTTGAATTCGTGCTCGGCATAGAGAATGAACGAGGTGTGCATCGCGCGCACCCACGCTTCGGACGGCGCTTTCCGGTGCAACAGGTGCAGGAAATGCCCGCCGATCGAGTCGTCCTGCGTCTCGACGTGCACGCGGTGGCCCGAATGGCTGAAGTGGTACCAGTAGCAGAGCATCGAGCCGAGCGAGGCGAGCAGCTGATCGGCGATCTCGCGCGCGCCCGCGGCGCCGTGATCGTCCTTTTCGGGCATCGCGCAACCGAGCGCCGACACGCCGGTGCGCAGCACATCCATCGGATGGGTCGACGCGGGCAGCGCTTCGAGGGTCGTGCGCACGATGGCGGGCAGGCTGCGCAGCTCCTGGAGCTTTTGCTTGTAGGCGGCGAGCTCGGCGCGGTTCGGCAGCTTCTCGTGGATCAGGAGGTGCGCGATCTCCTCGAATTCGCAAGTCTCCGCGATCTCGAGGATGTCGTAACCGCGATAGGCGAGATCGTTGCCGGTGCGCCCGACCGTGCAGAGCGCGGTGTTGCCCGCGGTAACGCCGGACAGCGCGACGGATTTCTTCGGCTTTGGACCGCTGGCCGGGGTGGGGTCATTCATGGGCCTTCTCCTCACCAAAGAGCGCATCGATCTTCCGCTCGTACTCGTGGTAGCCGAGCACGTCGTAGAGTTCGGCGCGCGTCTGCATCGTGTCGACAACTGCTTTCTGCGTGCCGTCGCGGCGGATCGCGCCGTAGACCGCGAGCGCCGCGTTGCTCATCGCACGGAACGCCGACAGCGGATAGAGCACGAGGCGAACGCCGGCGCCGGCAAGCTGCTGCGTGGTGAGTAGCGGCGTCTTGCCGAACTCGGTGATGTTCGCGAGCACGGGCACTTTCACCGCACTCGTGAACTGGCGGTATTCCTCGAGCGTCGCGAGCGCCTCGGCGAAGATCATGTCGGCGCCGGCCTCGACGTAACGCAGCGCTCGCTCGACCGCCGCCGCCTGCCCTTCGACGGCGTGTGCGTCGGTGCGTGCCATGATCACGAACGCGGGATCAGGACGACCGTCGACCGCGGCTTTGAGGCGATCGACCATTTCCGCGGCCGACACGAGCGCCTTGCCGGGCCGATGGCCGCAGCGCTTCGCCTGCACCTGGTCTTCGAGATGCATGCCGGCGGCGCCGGAACGCACGAGGTCACGACTCGTGCGCGCGATGTTGAACGCGGTGCCCCAGCCGGTATCGGCATCGACCAGCAGCGGCAGATCGGTGGCCGAGGCGATGCGGCGCACGTCCTCGCAGACGTCGTTCAGCGAGGTGATGCCGAGATCCGGCAGGCCGAAGGAGGCGTTCGCGACGCCCGCGCCGGAGAGATAGATCGCACGAAAGCCGGCGCGCTGGGCGAGCAGCGCGGAGTACGCGTTCACCGTTCCGACGACCTGCAGGGGGCGTTCCGCATCGACGGCGGCGCGCAGGCGCGCACCGGCTGAGGTGGCTGTGGGCATGCGGAAATTGTAGCTGAACGCGCGCTCAGCCGATCGAAACGACGGTCCTGCCGACGACGCCCCCTGCGAGCAGGGTGCCGAAGGCGCCGGGCAGCTCGTCGAAGGCGATCGTGCGCGTGCGAATGCGGTCGAGGTGCCGCGGCGCGAGATCGCTGCCGATGCGCTCCCAGATCCGCAGGCGCAGCTCGCGCGGCGTCGCCGATGAATTGATGCCGAGGAGATTCACGCCGCGCAGGATGAACGGCATCACGGTCGTTTCGAGCTTCGGGCTGCCTGCGAGGCCGATGCTCGCGATGTTGCCCCAGAAGCCAACGCTGCGGGTCAGCCAGGTGAGCATCTCGCCGCCGACGTTGTCGATCGCGCCGGCGAAGCGCTCCGCTTCGAGCGGCTTCGAACCGTAGTCGATCTCCTGCCGCAGGAGCACCTGCGAGGCGCCGAGCGCGCGCAGATAGTTGGCGTGCTGCGCCTTGCCGCTCACGGCGACCACTTCGTAGCCGCGCCGCGCCAGCATGTCGATCGCGAGGCTGCCGACGCCGCCCGTCGCGCCGGTGACGACGATCGGGCCTTTCGCAGGTGTCTGTCCGTTGTGTTCCATGCGGTGGATCGCGAGCGCCGCCGTGAACCCCGCCGTGCCGAGGGTCATCGCGCCCTGCGCATCGAGACCGGTCGGCATCGGAATGACTGCATCGCCCTGGACGCGCGCGATCTGCGTGTAACCGCCGTCGACCGTTTCCGAGAGCCCGCAGCCCGTCACGAGCACAGCGTCGCCTGCCCGGTAGCGCGCGTCGGTCGAAGACTCGACGACGCCCGCGAGATCGATGCCGCCGATCAGTGGATAGCGGCGCAGGATGCGGCCCGCGCCGGTCGAGGCCAGCGCGTCCTTGTAGTTGATGCCCGAGTGCGACACGCGCACCACGACCTCGCCCGGCGACAGGTCGGCGAGCGTCAGGGGCTCGAAGCGCGCGACCACCTTGCGATTCTCTTCATGGATCCGCCACGCCCGGAAGGTATGCATGCGGCCGATCCTAACGCATCGGGCGCGCGCGCCGATCGAGCCAGGCGATCAGGCCGTCGGCATTGAGGTCGAGGTCATCACTGAGCAACGCGTCGAATTCCGCTTCGTCCATCGCGCAGCCGTGCGCCACGCTGCGCTCGCGCAGCAGCGCGCGCAGATCGGTGCGAATGCGCGCGCGGCGGTCGGTCGCAGCGACGTGCCGGTCCGCGATCGACGCGAACGCGCGCACCTGTTGCACCATGTCGCCCGCGAGCCGCTCGACGTCGCCAACGCGCGCGTAGTGCGTCAGGTGCACCGCCCGCGGCCGATACGCCGCGATGCGCGCGACCGAAGCCTCGAGCTGCTGCGGATCGAACTGCGTCGGCGTGGTCGTCGGGAAAATGAACGGGCCCGCCGCCGTGTCGAACTCACGATACGAAAGACCGAAGGTGTCGCCGGTGAAGATCGTCCGCGAGGCGTGGTCGACGATCGCCTGGTGATGCATCGCGTGCCCGGGCGTGAACCAGAATTCGAGCACGCGCCCCGCGAGCGCGAGCCGCTCGCCGTCCTCCGTCGTGCGCACGCGCGCGGCGTCGATCGGGGGAATCTCGCCATACAGCTCGCGGTAACGCGCTTCGCCGTAGACTTCGATTGACGCCGCGACCAGCTTCGACGGATCGATCATGTGCGGGGCGCCGCGCGGATGCACGACCAGCGTGGCGTTCGGTAGCGCCCGCATGAACGCACCGGCGCCGCCCGCGTGATCGAGGTGCACGTGCGTGAGCAGCACGTACTCGACGGCGTCCGGTGCATGGCCGAGCGCCGTCAGCGCCGCGAGCACGCGCGGTACCGAGTGCGCGGTGCCGGTGTCGACGAGCGCCGCGCGACCGCCGTGTTCGATCACATGGATGGCGGCCATCTGCGGGCGCACATAGCCCGCGTCGATCGCGGTGATGTCGTCGAGCCCGCGCATCGCCAATCGCTAGGGCGCCGGCGGCGCGTCGGGCTTCAGCGCCGCGAACTGTGGCTCGAGATCGGCAGCCGCCTCGCCCGCCACGGCCGCGACCTCGAAGGTCTTGCCGCGGGCGGCAAGGCTGCCGAGCGCCGCGACGCACACCTGCGCCACTTCGACGCGCGAGATACGCCCGTGTTCGGCGGCCGGTTCCTGCTTGAACACGATGCGCGAAGGCCCGGCGGGCTGATCGACGAGGCCGCCCGGCTGCACGATCGTGTACGCGAGGCCGCTCGCGCGCAGATGGTTCTCACTCGCGAGCTTTGCGATGAGCACCGGGCGGATGGCCACGAGCGGATACGTCTCGGCCTGCGAGACCCCGCCGGAGGACACGAGCACGAACTGGGCGACACCGGCCCGCTTCGCCGCATCGATGAGATGGATGTTGCCCTGCTGATCGACGGCCGCGGGGCCGTTGCCGCTGGCCGCATTGCGCAGGCCACCGCCGATCGCGGAGATCACATGGGTGGCGCCGCGCATCGCCGGCTCGATCGTCGCCGGATCGCGCACATCGCCGACGACGATGTCGACGCCCGCCGGCAGGGTCGCGCGGGCCTTGTCGGCATTGCGCACGAACGCGCGCACGCGATACCCCTTCGCGACGAGCTGTTCGACGGTGTACACGCCGGTGCGCCCGGTCGCGCCGACGACGAGCACCAGGTCATTTGTCGACGCGGGCGCAGCAGCGAAGGCGCTTCCGCCCACCAGTGCCGCGAGCATCATCAGGCATCCCGCGAAGCCGCGGCGCGTGGTCGATTCGTGAGTCATGTGTGTCACCATATCCGGATGCGACGATCATATCCGGCCTTCTTTCTCTCTGCCCTCATTGCGATCCCCGCGCACGCGGCGCGCGAAGAGCGCGGCAACCTGATCCTGGACGGCGTTTCGCCCGCAACGCCTGCGCTGATCGAGCGGCTCGCGCCGTGGCTGCACGCACGCTCGGCCACGTTCGACGGCTGGCTTGCCGATGGTTCGATGATCGTGACGACCCGCTTCGGTGAGACCGACCAGCTGCACCGCGTTGCGGCGCCGCTTGGTGCGCGCGAACAACTGACCTTCGGTACCGACGTGCTGGCGGCGGCCGCCTCGGCCGCGCCCGGTGCGCTCGGCGTTCCCTTTGCCACCGCCGTCGCAGGCGCGCCACCGCAGCTTTGGGTGTATCGGCTCGCCGATCGCACCACGGTACCCGTCGCGGGGCCGCGCGCGCGCGCGGATTCGTTCGTGTGGTCGCCCGATGGCAAGACGGTGGCGTTCGAGGGCGCCGCAGCAGACGGCGTGCACCAGGATGTCGTCGCGTTCGAGCCCGGGGGAAATCTCCAGGCGCGGCTGCTCGTCGCCGCAGGGCTCAAGAGCTGGCGACCGCTCGACTGGTCGTCCGACGGCACGCGCCTGCTGCTCGAGAACACCGCCAATACCCCGCAGAGCGAGCTGTGGTGGGCGGATGTGGCCACCGGCGGCATCACGCAGATTCCGCTCGAGACGCCGCCGCGCCGCCTGCGCGCGGCGCGCTTTGCGCCCGATGGCCGTGGCATCTATCTCATTGCGCAGTTCGATGGCGAGTTTGCACAATTGCACTATCTCGATCCGGTCGCGAACACGCTGCGCCCGATCACTGCGGAAATTCCGTGGGACATCGAGGAATTCGCGGCGTCACCCGACGGTCGTTACCTCGCTTTGGTCGCGAACGCCGCCGGCGTCAGCCGTCTCTCGGTGATCGATCAGATCGCACGCAGTGAACAGGCGCCGATCGGGCTTCCCGCCGGCCGCATCACGGGCCTCGCGTTCGATCGCACCGGCAAGCGGCTCGCGATGACGGCCGAGGGCCCGACACAACCCGCCGACGCGTACGTGTACGAGCCGGCCGGCAACAGCCTCGTGCGCTGGACGCAGAGCGAGCTCGGCCCGATCGATCCCGCGGTGCTCGCCGCGCCGGAACTGATCAGCTTTCCGACCTGGGATCGCGCCAACGGCGGCCTGCGCACGCTGCCCGCGTGGGTCTACCGGCCACGCACGCCCGGCCCGCACCCGGTGCTCGTGCGCATCGCAAGCGGCCGGGACGAGGCGGCACGCCCGACCTGGGATGCCTTCACGCAAATCGCCGTCAACGTGCTCGGCTATACGGTGGTCGCACCGAACGTGCGCGGCGCAGCGGGTTACGGCCGCAGCTTCACGGCGCTCGGCGACTCGCGGCGCGAGGACGCGATCCGGGACATCGGCTCGCTGCTCGTGTGGATCGGAGTCCAGCGCGACCTCGATCGGTCGCGTGTCGTGCTGATGGGCGAGTCCCAGGGCGCGCTGGTCGCGCTCGGCTCGCTCGCGCAGTACAGCGACCGCGTGGCCGGTGGCATCACGCTCTCGGGCATGGCGTCCTGGGCGCGCATTCCGAACGCGCGCGCGCTGCGAAGACCCTTGCTCGTGGTGCACGGCGCGCAGGACCTGGTCGCGCCGGCATTTGAAGCGGAGGGGATCGTCGCGAGCGCACGCGGCAACGGCGCGCAGGTGGCTTACGTCGCGGCGAAAGACGAGGGCCACGGCCTCCGGCGCAAAGCGAATCGCGACGCGTGGATGACGACGGCCGCGGCGTTTCTCGAGCGGCTCGGCGGCCGCTGACCGATCAGCGCGCGCTGAAGCGCGAGGCGCGCCTCGGGACCGTCTTGAGGCCCGGCTCGTCGCTGTAGTACTCGGCGAGCGCCTTGATGTCTTCGGCACTCAGCGTCGAGGCGAACCCGGCCATGATCGGGTTCTTGCGGGCGCCCTTCTTGTATTCCTCGAGCGCGCGCTCGATGTAGTCCTCGTGCTGGCCGGCGAGGTTCGGGTATTCGGGCAGCACGCCGACGCCGTCGCTGCCGTGGCAGGCGACGCACACCTGCACCGCCTGCGGGGCATCGGCCGGCGGCGCCTTGCCGGACGCCTTCAGCGACTCGCCACCGAGGAACGCCGCGATGTCGAGGATGTCCTGGTCGCTGAGCGACGCGGCGTGCGCGTGCATGGTGGCATGCGAGCGATCGCCCGCCCGGTAGCCCTGCAGCGCCGCCACGAGGTACTCCGCATGCTGCCCGCGCAGCTTCGGCACACTGTAGGTGGGATAGACGTTCTTGTAGTTCTCGATGGCATGGCAGCCGAGGCAGGTGTACGAGAGGTCCTTGCCACGCGCCGCGTTGCCGCCGTCCGCGCGCGCCACGCCGAGGGAGCCCGCGACGACGGCGGAAAGTGCAAAAACGGTAGCGATCCGGCTGGCGAGCGACATGAAGTACCCCTGCGAAAGTCAGCTGGGAATGGTACCGGGTTGCGCACGGCAATTGCCAGCCTCGCTTCCCCGCGAGGCGGGCAGCTGGCACGATCCCGTGCGGATGATCGCCTTGATTCAACGCGTCAATTTCGCGCAGGTCGCGGTCGATGACCGGATCGTCGGCCGCATCGACCGCGGCATTCTCGCGTTCATCGGCGTGCAGGCGCACGACACGGCGGCCTCGGCAGCTCGGCTCCTCGAGCGCCTGCTCGGTTACCGCGTCTTCCCGGACGCCGAGGGCCGGATGAATGAATCGCTCGCCGGGATCGGCGGCGGCCTGCTGCTGGTCCCGCAGTTCACGCTGGCCGCGGATACGCGCAAGGGCGCGCGCGCCGGTTTCAGCACCGCCGCGGCACCCGCGGCCGCGGAGTCGCTGTTCACCTTCCTCGTGACCGAGGCGAGGGCGCGGCATTCGCAGGTGGCCACCGGAGAGTTCGGC
Organism: uncultured Pseudomonadota bacterium; assembly: GCA_902826635.1. GTDB lineage: Bacteria > Pseudomonadota > Gammaproteobacteria > Steroidobacterales > Steroidobacteraceae > CADEFQ01. The sequence continues at coordinate 44,986 of CADEFQ010000019.1, read as the reverse complement.
GCGCACATGCGGGTGGCGCTCGAAAACGACGGCCCCGTCACATTCTGGCTCGAAGCGCACGCGAACTGACGTCGAACTTTCCCGGTTCCGGCGCGTCTTTTGTCCTATCATCCGCACACATGCGCGCCGGTGCGCATTTTCGAGGTTTTTATGGGTATCGGGATGCGCGAGCTGATCATCATCCTGCTGGTGGTGCTGCTCGTTTTCGGCGCCAAGAAACTGCGTACGATCGGGTCCGATCTCGGCGCGGCGGTGCGCGGCTTCAAGAAGTCGATGGGCGAAGGCGAGGCCGAAGGCAGCGCCGAGGACATCAAGCGGATCAAGTCGGCGGACAAGGACGCCGAGTTCCCCGAAGTCGCCAAGCGCGACGCCGACAGCAAGATCGACCGCGGCGCCTGAGCGGCCGCCCCACTCCGCCGCGATGTTCGAGGTCGGCTTCACCGAGCTGCTGCTGATCTTTGCGTTGGCACTGATCGTGCTCGGGCCCGAGAAGCTGCCGCGCGTCGCGTCGCAAGTGGGCCGCTGGATCGGTCGCGCGCGTGCGATGGCACGCCAGTTTCGCGAACAGCTCGAGGAAGAATCGATCCTCGAGGAGACCGCGCCCCGCAAGCCCGCCGCGGCCGCAGCGCCGCCCGCGGCAACTGAGCCACCCGCAGCCGCAGAGCCGCCCGCGGCTCCTGCGTCACCGCCGCCCGAAAAGTACTACCAGCCCGAAGACGACATCGCGCGCAGCGATGTGAGCCACGCGGACGCGGGGGCGGACGCCGGCGCCGAGCCGGCCGCGACGACCCGCGCCGCGCCCGTTGATGCCCCCTCGCCTCACACTGCGGAACATGAGCGGGGAACCTGAACGACTCGCCGAAGGCACGTTGATCTCGCACCTGCTCGAGCTGCGTGATCGCCTGCTGCGCGCATTCATTGCGGTGATCGTCGTGTTCATTCCCTGCGCGATCTACTCGAACGAACTGTTCAGCTTCCTCGCGCAGCCGCTGCTCGAAAAACTGCCGAAGGGTGCGACGCTGATCGCGACGAGTGTGATCTCGCCGTTCATGACGCCGTTCAAGCTCGCGTTCTTCGTCGCGCTGTTTTTCGCGATGCCGTTCGTGCTGTACCAGGTGTGGGCCTTCATCGCGCCCGGGCTCTATCGCCGCGAACGTCGCTTCGGGATGCCGCTCCTCATTTCTTCGATCCTGCTCTTCTACGTCGGTACGGCCTTCGCCTACGTCGCCGTATTTCCGGTGATGTTCGATTTCTTCGCGAAAACCACGCCCGCCGGCGTCACGATGATGACCGACATCTCGAGCTACATGGATTTCATCCTGACGATGTTCTTCGCCTTCGGCGTCGCGTTTGAAATGCCGGTGGCGGTGGTGCTTGCGGTGCTCGCCGGGCTGGTCACCGTCGAGAAGCTCGCGCAGGCGCGCGGCTATGTGTTGATCGCGATCTTCGTGATCGCCGCGTTCCTGACGCCCCCCGATGCGATTTCCCAGTGCATCATGGCAATTCCGATGTACCTCCTCTACGAAGGCGGGCTCGTGATGGCGCGCCTGATGCAGAAAATGCGCCGCGCCGACGCGCCGGACGACTCGCCCGACTCACCCTGAGCCCGCCACGCCGCTGCCTTGCTGGCGCAAGGCAACATGGGTCACACTCCGGCGCCATCGCGGTGCCGCGCGTGCCGCCCACATAAAAAGCGAGCAGCAACATGGCTGATTCGATGTCGACGACCGTGGTCGCGGGGGATCCGGGCAAGGGGTTTTTCGGGCATCCCCGGGGCCTCGCCACCCTCTTCTTCACCGAAATGTGGGAACGCTTCACCTACTACGGGATGCGCGCGATCCTCGTGCTGTTCCTCGTCGCGTCGATCGAGAACGGCGGACTCGGCATCGATGACCGCACGGGCAACGCGATCTACGGCCTCTATATTTCCGGCACCTACCTGCTCTCGCTCGCCGGCGGCTGGATCGCCGACCGGCTCACCGGCGCGCAACGCGCCGTGTGGTGGGGCGGCATCCTGATCATGGTCGGCAACGGACTCCTCGCCACGGGTTCGACCCAGCTCTTCTTCCTCGGCCTGATGCTGATCGTGTTCGGCGTCGGCCTCCTGAAGCCGAACATCAGTGCGATCGTCGCGCAGCTCTATCCCGAGGGCGGCGCGCGCCGCGACTCCGGCTTCTACATTTTCTACACGGGCATCAATGTCGGCGCGTTCCTCGGCTCGACCATCGTGCCGATCCTCGCGGCGCGCTATGGCTGGCGAACGGGTTTTGCCGCGCCCGCTGTCGGCATGCTGCTCGGGCTCATCCAGTTCGCGGCGACACGTCATTTCCTCGGGGCTGCGGGTGTCGACCCGGGCATGACACACCCCGACCCCGCCTCCACGCGCCGCGCATGGTGGATCGTCACGGCGGTGGTCGCGGCGATCGTCGCCGTCGTCGGCCTCGCGATCGTCGGACGCATCCACATTGATCCGGTGGATCTGCTCGAGAGTTCGTTCTGGGTGATCTGCGCGTTCGCGGCGGGCTACTTCGCCTACATGCTGTTCTTCGCGGGCCTCGAGACGGTCGAGCGCAAGCGGGTGCTCGTGATGCTCGCCCTGTTCATCGCCTGTGCGATGTTCTGGGCCGGCTTTGAACAGGCGGGCGCGTCGCTCAATATCTTCGCGGATCGCCACACCGACCGGCTGATCGGCAGCTGGCTGATGCCGGCCGGGGTGCTGCAGAACGTCAACCCGCTCTTCATCATCATCTTCTCGCCGGTGTTCGGCGCGATGTGGGTCGCGCTCGGCAGGCGCAACCTCGACCCGTCGGCGCCGTTCAAGTTCGCGCTCGGCCTCGTGCTGATGGGCATCGGCTTCGTCGTGATGTACTTCGCCGCGCAGTATGTCGTCGCGGGTGAGAAAGTGCTGCCGACCTGGCTCATCTTCACTTATCTCTTCCACACTTTCGGCGAACTGTGCCTCTCGCCGGTCGGGCTCTCCTCGATGTCGAAACTCGCACCCGCCCGTTTCGTCGGCCAGGCGCTCGGCGTGTGGTTCCTCGCAACCGCGATCGGCAACAACCTTGCCGGCCAGTTCGCAGGCGAATTCGATCCCAACAATATCGCCGCGATGCCGAACCAGTTCCTCGGCATCTTCTGGTGGGGCGCGATCGGCGGCCTCGTGATGTTCCTGATCTCGCCGTACGCGAAGCGACTGATGGGCGGCGTGAAATGACGGCGGCCCGCGCCTTCGCGCGCGCCGCTTGCGTCGCAGGCGTCGCGGCCTTGGCGGCCTGCGCGCCCAAGCCGGGCAGCCCCGATTCGAAAGCGGGCGCGCGACCCACCGCGGACGAGTTCGTCGCACAGGTGAACGATCAACTGAAGCCGTTGCTGCGCGAAAGCGCCGCGGCGCAGTGGACCCAGGCGACCGATATCACGGTCGACACCCAGTACCTGAACGCGCGCTCGAACGACCGTTACCTTGAATATCTCGGCGCCGTGACCGAGAAATCCAAGGCCTACGCGGATGCGCCGGCGACCGCGGCGACACAGCGGAGCCTGATGCTGCTGAAACTGCAGACCTCGGCGCCGGCACCGGCCGATCCCGCCAAGCGCGCCGAGCTCACCTCGATCCTCGCGAACCTCGATGCGATGTATGGCGAAGGCAAGTACTGCCCGGGTGGCCCCGAGACCTGTCGCAATCTCGACCAGTTGTCGGAAACGCTCGCGAAAAGCCGCAACTACGCGGAGCTCGAACAGGCGTGGATCGGCTGGCACGACGCCGCACGCGCGATGCGGCCGAAATACCAGCGCTTTGTCGAGCTCGCGAACGAAGGCGCGCGCGAATTCGGCTTCGCCGACCTCGGCGCGATGTGGCGTTCCGGTTACGACATGCCGCCCGACGAGTTCGCCGCCGAGACGGCGCGTCTCTGGGGGCAGGTGAAGCCGCTCTACAACGACATGCAGTGCTACGCGCGCGGCCGCCTCGCGAAGCAGTACGGCGAGGACAAGGTGCCCGCGGGCAAGCCGATACCCGCCCACCTCCTCGGCAACATGTGGGCGCAGACCTGGAACAAGATCTACGACGACATCCTGAAGCCGTATCCGGCGGCCAGCATCGAATCGGCGGATCGCGGACTCGTGCAGCAGAAATGGGACGCGGTGCGGATGACGAAGTCCGCCGAGGCCTTCTACACCTCGATCGGCTTCCCGGCGCTGCCGCAGACTTTCTGGGAGCGCTCGATGCTCGTGCGGCCGCGCGACCGCGAAGTCGTGTGCCACGCCAGCGCGTGGGACATGGACGACGCCAACGACGTGCGCATCAAGATGTGCATGCAGCCGAACGAGGAAGACCTCTTCACGATTTACCACGAACTCGGCCACGTCTATTACTACCTCTGGTACAACGACCTGCCACCGCTCTTCCAGAACGGTGCGCACGATGGTTTCCATGAAGCGATCGGAGATACGGTCAATCTCTCCGTCACGCCGGAATACCTGCATCGCATCGGGCTCGTGAGCGCGGTGAAGCCCTCGCGGGAAGCCGTGATCAACCAGCAGATGAAGATGGCGAGCGAGAAGATCGCGTTCCTGCCGTTCGGCAAGCTGATCGACGAGTGGCGCTGGAAGGTGTTCTCGGGCGAGATCAAGCCCGAGCACTACAACGAGGCGTGGTGGCAGCTGCACGCGCAGTACCAGGGCATCGCGCCGCCGGTCGCGCGCACCGAAGCCGATTTCGATCCGGGCTCGAAGTACCACGTGCCGGGCAACACGCCGTACACGCGCTACTTCCTGTCCTTCATCATCCAGTTCCAGTTCCAGAAGGCGCTGTGCGAAGCGGCCGGTTACAAGGGCCCGCTGCATGAGTGCTCGATCTTCGGCAACAAGGCCGCGGGCGAACGCTACGCCGCGATGTTGAAGCTCGGGCAAAGCGAGCCGTGGCAGGACACGCTCGAGAAGCTGACCGGCACGCGCCAGATGGATGCGTCCGCGATCCTCGAATATTTCCAGCCGCTTCAGGCGTGGCTGGCGGAGCAGAATCGCGGCAAGACCTGCGGGTGGTGACGCCCTGCCCGGTACCCGAGAGCTCGCTCCTCCATCGGTGCTTGCGGGACGGCGCGTTTGCGGATTGCTATGTCACGGAAATCGGGCGCTCCGTGACGCATGCGGAGTTCGTGGCGGCGTTTTATACGACCTGGGTGTTCAGGCTCGAGCGATTCATCCTGCGCTGGTGGTTTTCGAAGCCGTCTACCGATAACGAGGTGCGCGCACTTGCCGCGGGTACCGCCCATGCGTTCGCCGCGTGGCGCGTCGAGGGGCGCGGCGAGAGCGAAATCCTGCTCGCTGATTTTACCGGGCGCACGCGCTCGTGGCTGTCTGCTGCGCCTGCGGCCCAAGAACCAAGTGCACGCGGGCCGCGCACGCGCCTGTATTTCGGCTCCGCCGTGATGCCGATCACCAGCACCGCGACCGGGCGCAAGGAACTGGGTGGCCGATTCAACGCGCTGCTCGGTTTCCACCAGATCTACTCGAGGGTGCTGCTGCGCGCGGCGAGCGCCCGTCTTGCCGCAGCGGCCTAGCTTTCGGTACGCGCAATTGCGCTTTCCATACTGCTCGCGATGATCCTCGCGGCGGCGAACACCTGCAGTTTCCGGAACTGATTGTCTACTGGCGCCAATGTTTCAATACGCGTTCTATCGAATCTATCTGCGACAGGTGCGTACCGCGGATCCGAATCCTCTAGTCGGTGCAATATCTGCCTGGGCGATGTACGTTGGGCTCGTGCTGGTACCCATTCTGGTATCCGCCATCGCTTTGACACCAGCGTCCTTCCCCAGGTTCGTCGTCCGCCACCCTGCAATGACTAGCATGATGGGCGGAGCACTCCTGATACTGTATGCAAATCTTCGGTGGGCGAGAAGTGGTGCAGTTGAAGCTATTGCCGAACGGTATCAGGCAGATTCCAGATTTGTAGCTACTGCGCGACGCGTACTGTTCTGGACTTGGCTAGCGCTGGGTCCCGCAGTGTTCGCAATTTCGCTGTCAGCCAAAGGTCAGTAGGCTAAAACTGATCTGGAACAGGCTTGAAGCCAATTCCGAGGTCGGAATCCTGCGGCGCCGCCGCCGGATTGCGTATTCCGGTTGATGCCGGCCTGGCTTCACGTGAAATCATCGGTCGGCAAGCGCGAAGTACGCTCGCATTAGCCAGCGAGCGTTTCTGGCCCTAAGCTCTGAGCCCTGAGCCCTAAGCTCTGACGGGGGAAACAATATGGCCGCAACGGCCCAGCTTTCGGTACGCGCCATCGTGCTCTCCATGCTGCTCGCGATGATCCTCGCGGCGGCGAACACTTACCTCGGGCTCTTCGCGGGGCTCACGATTGCCTCGGCGATTCCGGCCGCGGTCGTCTCGATGGGCGTGCTGCGCCTCCTCGGCGGCGGCACGATACTCGAGAACAACATCGTCGCGACCGGCGCTTCGGCCGCCGCCTCGATCGCGGCGGGCGTCATCTTCACGATCCCGGCGCTCGTGATCCTCCAGTACTGGAGCGATTTCAGGTACACGTGGGTGTTCACGATCGCGGGCCTCGGCGGCATTCTCGGCGTGCTGTTCTCGGTGCCGCTGCGGCGCTCGCTGATCATCGAGCAGAAGCTCAAGTTCCCCGAGGGCATGGCCGCGGCCGAGGTGCTGAAGACCGGCGCGAACCCCGCGCAGGGTCTCAGGATCCTGATCGGTTCGGCGATCGGCGGCGGCCTCGTGAAGCTGTTTGCGGGCAGCGGCTTTCGGCTCATTCCCGATACCGCGGCGATCGCCGGTTACGCCGGCAAAGGCATCGCGTACATGGCCGCGAACCTTTCGCCCGCGCTGCTCGGCGTCGGTTACATCGTCGGGCTCAATGTCGGGATCCTGATCGTCGGCGGCGGCATCATTTCCTGGAACATCGCGATTCCGCTCTACGCGGCGAACTACGCGAGCGCCGATCCCGCGCTCGCAACCGCGCTGCAGGGCCTGTCGGCCGGCGACGCCGCTTACGCGATCTGGGCCGCGAAGATTCGCTACATGGGCGTGGGTGCGATGCTGGTCGGCGGCGTCTGGGCGGTGATCAGCCTGCGCAGTTCGCTGCTATCGGGCGTCAAGAGCGGTCTCGCCGCGACCCGCGCGGGCGCGGGCGCGACCCTCGCCGAGACCGAACGCGATCTGCCGATGAACCTCGTGCTGATCGGCATCGTGCTCTTCACGATCCCGCTCGCGCTCCTCTATCAGGCGATCGTCGGCAGCTGGGGCGTGAGCATTCCGATGACGATCATCATGATCGTCGCGGGCTTCATTTTCTGCTCGGTGTCGGCGTACATGGCCGGTCTCATCGGTTCGTCGAACAATCCGGTGTCGGGCATCACGATCTGCACGATTCTGTTCGCCTCGCTCGTGCTGTGGCTGCTGATGGGCCGCACGTCCCCGCTCGGGCCCGTGGCGGCGATCATGATCGGCGCGGTCGTGTGCTGCGCGGCGGCCGTCGGCGGCGACAACCTGCAAGACCTCAAGTGCGGCCAGCTCGTCGGCGCGACTCCGTGGCGGCAACAGGTGATGCTTGCGATCGGCGCGGTGTCGTGTGCGCTCGTGATGGCGCCGGTGCTGAATCTCCTGAACACGGCCTATGGCATCGGCACGCCGACTGCCGAGCATCCGACTCCGCTGCTTGCGCCGCAGGCGACGCTGATGGCGTCGGTCGCCCAGGGGATGTTCGGCGGTCGGCTGCCGTGGACCATGGTCACCATCGGCGGCGTGATCGGTATCGCGATCATCGTGCTCGACCAGTTCCTGAAGGCGCGCGGCTCGCATTTCCGGGCGCCAGTGCTCGCGGTCGCGGTCGGTATCTACCTGCCGCTCGAGTACACGACGCCGATTTTCCTCGGCGGCCTGCTCGCGCATTTCGCCGATCGCGCGCGCGGCATCCGTCCGGGCGCCGGCGAGTCGGAGCGCGCAAGTGACAAGGGCGTGCTGTTCGGCGCCGGCATGATCACGGGTGAGGCGCTGATGGGGATCGTGATCGCGATCCCGATCGTCGCGACTTCCAATCGCGACGTGCTGGCGTTCCCCGACGCGCTGCACTTCGGCGCCTGGCTCGGTCTGCTGCTCGTTGCGGCGCTCGGGTGGTGGATGTACCGCGTCGCGGTGCGCGGTGAAGAGAAGTGAACCCCATGAAGAAGAGCCTGCTGGCGCTCGCCGCCTGCTTCGCGACCGGTGCAGGCACCGTGCCCGCCCTCGCGGGCCCGTACATCGACGATCTCGGCAAGTGCGTCATCGAGCAGACGAACGTCGAAGATCGCGCCGCGGTCGTGCGCTGGCTGTTTGCGGCGGCCACGCTGCATCCGGCCGTGAAAACCCTGGCGAACATTCCCGCCGAGCGGCTCGATGCGGAGAACAAGACCACCGCGGGACTCTTCATGCGCCTGCTGACCGAATCCTGCCGTGACCAGACGCAGAAGGCCATCCAGTACGAAGGGCCGATGGCGATCGCGGCAGGCTTCCAGATACTCGGCCAGGTCGCGGGCCGCGAGCTGTTCTCGAGTCCCGAGGTCTCCGCCGGCCTCGCCGGCATGCAGAAATACATGGATGACGAGAAGCTCAAGGCCGTGGCCGGCAACGCGATCAAGAGCGAGCCGGCAAGCGCGCCCGCGCCTGCGCCTGCACCCAGGTAGACGAGCGGGATCGCGGTGAGCGCACGCACCACAGCGTTCGACGCGATCGCCCTGCGTCGCTACCTGCGCGATCACATCCCGCTCGCGGC
>CADEFQ010000019.1:4046-36121 GCA_902826635.1 uncultured Pseudomonadota bacterium | reverse complement strand
CGTTCGACGCGATCGCCCTGCGTCGCTACCTGCGCGATCACATCCCGCTCGCGGCGGCGATGGAGGTCGACGTGCTCGGCGCGAGCGATCGCGAGGTGCGGCTCGCGGCGCCGCTCGCGCCGAACATCAACCACCGCGAGACCGCGTTTGGCGGCAGCGTCGCCGCGCTCGCGATCCTCGCGGCGTGGTCGCTGTTGCATCTGCGCCTGCAGGCCGCGGGCATCGCGCACCGGCTGGTCATCCAGCGCAGCACCGTGGACTACGAACGCCCGATCGCGGGCGCGTTCACGGCGCGCGCTGCGCTCGCTTCCCCCGCCTCGTGGGGGCCCTTCCTGAAGCTGCTCGAACGCCGTGGCAAGGCACGAATTGCGGTGGCCGCGACGCTGGAGTATGACGGCGCGATTGTCGGGCGATTCGAGGGCGACTTCGTCGCGCTGGGTGGTGCGTCATGATCGGCATGGCCCTGTTCGATACGGCGATCGGTCCCTGCGGCATCGCGTGGACGGCGCGCGGGATCTGCGGCGTGCAGTTGCCCGAAGCCGATGTGGCGAGCACACGCGATCGCCTGTCACGCCGCCATGCCGGCGCGCAGGAAGGAACGCCGCCACCCACCGTGCAGCTCGCGATCGAGGCGATCGTCGCGCTCCTCGCCGGCCAGCCGGCGCGACTCGAGGAGCTCGCGCTCGACCTGCGCGACGTGCCGCCGTTCAACCTGCGCGTGTACGAGGTCACGCGCGCGATTCCCGCCGGCAGCACCCTCAGCTACGGTGAGATCGCCACGCGCCTTGGTGAGGCGGGCGCCGCGCGCGCGGTCGGGCAGGCGCTCGGCCAGAATCCGATCCCGATCATCATTCCTTGTCATCGCGTGCTGGCAGCGGGACATCGGGCCGGTGGCTTCTCCGCACACGGCGACGTCGCCACCAAGCGCCGGTTGCTCGAGATCGAAGGCGCGCTCGCGGCCGAGACCTTGCCGCTCTTCGGTGCCAAACCGTTTTCGATGGAAGGCGGCTGCAGTTGCCGCGCCGCGCGCTACCGGCTCGAGGCGACGCCGCTCTTCGTTCATTGCTGCCACTGCAGCTGGTGCCAGCGCGAGACCGGCTCGGCCTTCGTGCTGAACGCGATGGTCGAGGCCGATCGAGTCGTGCTGCTCACCGGCGCACCGGTCACGATCGACACTCCCTCCGCAAGCGGGCGAGGGCAGCGGATCAGCCGTTGTCCGACCTGCCAGGTCGCGCTCTGGAGCCAGTACGCCGGATCGGGGCCGGGCATCCGGTTCCTGCGCGTCGGGACGCTCGACGAGGCGCATCGCATTACCCCGGACATCCATATCTACACCTCGACCAAACTGCCGTGGGTCGTACTGCCGCAAGGGGCGCGCGCCGTACCGGAATTCTATGACGTGAAGGCCGTCTGGCCGGCCGCGAGCCTCGAGCGATTCCGCGCAGCGCGCAGCCGGACAACCCGTTGACCGTGGAAACCGCCTTTCGCACACGCATGATCGTGTGCTTCGCGATCATCTATGTCGTGTGGGGCTCGAGCTATCTCGCGACCTCGGTCGGCGTCCACCACTTGCCACCTTTCCTTTTTGCGGGCGTGCGCTTCATCATTGCGGGAGCCGCGCTCACGGCGATCGCGCGCCTGCGCGGCGCGCGCATCTCGATCGGCGCCACCGACGCGAAGCAACTGTTCGTGATGGCGCTGCTGTCGATCGCGGTGTCGAACGGCTTCAACGTCTGGGCGCTGCAGTGGGTGCCGTCGGGCCAGGCAGCGCTGCTCAACGTCACCTCATCGTTCTGGATCGCGATCCTCGGCCTCTACGGCGCGCGCGGCCAGCCGATCGACCGGCGCACCGGCATCGGGCTCGCGCTCGGCTTTCTCGGAACGCTCGCCATCGTCTGGCCGCGCGAAGGCTTCTCGACGGCGAACGTGGCGCCGCAGCTCGGGATCCTGCTCGGATGCATGGGCTGGGCGGTCGGCACGATCTATTTCAGGAACGCGGAAAAATCGCTCGACATCCTCGCGTTCACCGGGCTGCAGATGCTCGGCGGGGGTGCGCTGCTCACCGTGCTCGGCTTCGGCGTCGGCGAACACCATCAATGGAGCTGGTCGCCGACCGGACTCCTCACGCTGGCCTATCTCACGGTGTTCAGTTCCGGCCTCGCGTACACGGCGTACGCGTGGCTCACGCAGCACACCGCGCCGGCGCGCGTCGCGACCTACGGTTACGTGAACCCCGCGATCGCGACCTTGCTCGGCTGGTGGGTGCTGAACGAGCAACTCTCCGGCGTCGAACTCGCCGGCATGGCGGTGATCCTCGCGGGTGTCGTGCTCGTCAACTGGCCGGAGGAAGTCTCGGCGCCCGAGTCGCCGGGGTAAGGGCCGAGTCCCCGCGCTCGCTAGGTGAACTTTTCCAGCTTGGGGATCTCTTCGAGCCAACTGTCCCAACCGGCCTTGCTGGCCATGAAGATGTGCGCGTCCGGCTTGATGTGAAGGTCGGTGTCGAGGCTTCCGGCGGGAACCACCAGCAGCTTGCCTTCCGCCTGCAGGCCGGGAAGGGCCGAGCCGCAAAGGCTGCAGAAGCTTTTGCTGTGCCGGGTCGAGGGCAGGTTGAAAGTGGTCACCTTGTCCTCACCCGCGATCCATGTGAGCGTGGCCTGCGTCGCAAAGAGACTGGCGGCGTGGGCGGATCCGGTGTCCTTGCGGCAATGCTGGCAGTGGCAGAGGTAGAAGCGCTCGAACTCGCCGTCGATTTCATAGCGCACCGTTCCGCAAAGGCAGGAGCCGGCGTGTCGTTGTTTCATACGTCGATAGTCTCGCATGCGCCGGCGTTCAGGGGCGCTTCAGCGTTTGCACCTTGAAGCTCGAACCGATGAACCACGAGCCGAGCCACGACACGACGCTCACGACGAGCGAACCGAGCACCGCGGGCCAGAAGCCCGCAATCGTGAAGTCCGGCAGCATCCACGCGACGAGGCTCACCATGCCGGCGTTCACGACGAGCAGGAACAGGCCGAGCGTGACGATCGTGATCGGAAAGGTGAGCACGACGGCGATCGGACGCACGATCGCGTTGACGACGCCGAGCAGCACGCCTGCGATCAGCAACGTGCTCGTCGCGGTGATCAAAAAACCGTCGACCCAGCGCGAGGCGAGCCACAGGCCGCCAGCCACGATCACGGCACGCAACAGGAAACCGGTCATTTCGCCTCCTTGTCCATGTTCTTCTCGAGATAGACCTTGAGCCGCGCGAGCGCGCGTTCCCAGCTCGCGCGCAACCGCAGGAAATACGGGTCCCACGCCGGGTCTTCGGGGTAGCCCGAGCCGAGCAGGCGCACGATCGTGCTCCCGCCGTCCGCCTCGAGCAGGAAATCGTCGACGAGGGTCGCGCCCCGCGCCGGCAGGTTGGCCTGCTCCATGTGAATCAGGCGCAAGCGGCGCTTCGCGTCGAACACGTCGATGTGCGTGTCGATCGTATCGATGCGATCGACGCTCGCGCGAAAGCTGCCGCCTTGGCGCGGCTTGATGCTCGCGCCGGGTGCGCACCAGCGCGCGAGCGCCTTCGCCTCGGTGAGCGCCCACCACACCCGGGCCGTGTCGGCCTCGATGTCGATGCGGTGCGCGTAGCCACGGAGCTTGCCTGCCATGGCCGGTATTCTGCCACTGCGGGTTGCGGCCTGCCGTCGGTATCCGCGAGAATCCGCCCATGGCCTGGGTCCACGCCGTGATCGTGCTCGCGCTGATCGAATACCTCTGCTTCGGGGTCGCAGTGGCGCGCGCCCGCGGTCGCTACGGCCTGCGTGCGCCGGCGACCACCGGCAACGCCGATTTCGAGCGCTACTTCCGCGTGCAGGCGAACACGCTCGAACTGCTCGTGCCCCTCGTTCCCGCGATGCTGATCTTCGCGGTGTATCTCGACCCGCGCTGGTCGGCGGGCCTCGGCCTCGTGTTCGTGATCGGGCGCGTCGTCTATTTCATCGGCTACACGCGCGCGGCGGAGCGCCGGCACATCGGCTTCGCACTCTCGATGACGCCGCTGATGGCGTTGCTCGCCGGCGCCCTCATCGGCGCGCTGCGCGCTCTTTCCTAGAACGCCACATCATCAGGCCCATCGGGATCACGGACACGACGATGATCAGCACCGTGACGAGGCCAAAGTTCTGCTTGATCCACGGCAGGTTGCCGAAGAGGTAGCCTGCGACGACGAGCAGCACCACCCAGCCCGCCCCGCCTGCGATGTTGTAGGCCTGGAAACGCGCGTACGGCATCCGCCCCACGCCCGCGACGAACGGCGCGAAGGTGCGAATGATCGGTACGAAGCGCGACAGCACGATCGTCATCGGGCCGTAGCGGCGGAAGTAGTCTTCGGTTTCGCGCAGGTACTCGACCTTCAGGAAACGATAGCGGCCGCTGAAGGCGGGCGGACCGATGCGCGCGCCGATCGCATAGTTCGCCGAGTTGCCGAGTATCGCCGCGGCGGCGAGCACGAGGCTCGCCGCGACCGGTGTCAACGTGCCGCTCGTGTCGACGGCCGACAGCGCGCCGACCGCGAACAGCAGCGAATCGCCCGGCAGGAACGGGGTCACCACGAACCCGGTTTCGGCGAAGATGATCAGGAACAGGATCGCGTAGATCCACACGTCGAAACGCACCAGCAACTCGACCAGATGGCGGTCGAGGTGCAGCACGAGGTCGATCAGCGGCTGCAGGAATTCCAAACGTCAGCGATCGGCGCGCGCGAGCCGGCTGCGCGATTTCAGCGCGTCGAGCGCGATCCGCACCTCGCGGTCGCTCGTCACGGTGGTCGTGTCCGGCGTGGTTTCCTTGCCGTCGATCACGATGTCGGGCGCGATGCCCGTGTCCTGGATCGAAGCGCCGGACGGCGTGAAGTAGCGCGACGTGGTGAGCTTCACGGCGCGCCCGTTCGACAGCGGCATCACCGTCTGCACGGAACCCTTGCCGTAGGTGGTGCGGCCGACCAGCACGGCACGGTGATGGTCCTTGAGCGCGCCGGCCAGGATCTCCGCGGCCGACGCCGAAGCGCCGTTCACCAGCACGGCCAGACTGGCGCCCGCGATCTCGTCACCCGGCGACGCCTCCATGCGGAAGCGTGAATCGGGCGTGCGGCCTTCGGCCGTCACGATGACGCCGGAGTCGAGGAATGCGTCCGACACTTCGACCGCGGCTTCGAGCACACCGCCGGGATTGTTGCGCAGGTCGAGCACGAGCCCCGCGAGACCGCCCTTGCAGGCGCGCTCGAGGTCCGCAATCGCGCGATCCACATCGGCGGCGGTGGTTTCGCTGAAATTGGTGATACGCAAGTACCCGTAACCGGGCTCGAGCAACGCGTGCTCGACGCTGTGCACGGCCACCTGCGCGCGCTGCAGCGCAACGTCGATCGGTGAGGGCGTGCCGGCGCGCGCCAGCGTCAGCGTGACGCGACTGCCCGCGGGCCCGCGCATGCGCTCGATCGCCTGGTTCACGTCAACGCCGATTTTTTCGCCGTCGATCGCGACGATCAGGTCGCCCGACCGGATGCCCGCCTGGAAGGCCGGCGAACCTTCGATCGGGCGCAGCACCTTGATGCCTTCGGCTTCGGCCGCGATCTCGATCCCGACACCCGGATAGGACCCCGTGGTGCTCGCGCGGATCTCGTCGTATTCGTCGGCATCGAGAAAAGCCGAATGCGGATCGAGGCTGCCCACCATGCCACGAATGGCCTGGTCCATCAGCGCGTGGTCGTCGACGCCATCGACATAGTCGCGCTTCACCCGCTCGAGCACTTCGGCGAGCAGGCGCGCGTCTTCCCAGGGCAGCACGGTGTCGGCCGCTTCCGCACCACTGCGCAGCTCGGCGAGCACATTGCCGGCCATCGACGCTGAAAAGCCGAGCACGGCTCCTGTGGCGAGCGCCAGCATGGTGCGGGAACGGACCTGCATGGGCCGATTACTACACAGCCCGGCGTTGGCGGCAAGTTTCCATGGAGGCCCCCGGGAGGCGCACTAATGGAGACTCACGGCCGGATCGCCGGCCGGTTCGTGGGTCAGTCGCGGCACGCGATCGAGCGCCGCGGGCAGGTTGGCGAGGACCTCAGCCAGCGGAACCGGGCGACCGATCGAAAAACCCTGCCCATAGTCGACGCCGAGTGCTGCGATGCGCTCGCGGATCGGATCGGTTTCGACATATTCCGCCACAGTGACCATCTGCATCGAACGCGCCAGCTGCGCCACGGCCTGCACCAGCGATTCCGAGCGCGCGTCGCGCAGGATGTCGCGGACGAAACTGCCGTCGATCTTGAGCATCGACACCGGCAGTTGTCGCAGGTAGGCGAGCGAGGAGAGCCCGGTGCCGAAATCGTCGAGCGCAACGCCGCAACCAAGCTTGCGCAGCCGCCGCATCAGCACTTCGGCGCGCGCGAGGTTGGCGATGGTCGCGCTCTCGGTGAGCTCGAAGCACAGCGACTGCGGCGGCAGCCCGCTCGCCTCGATGCGTGCGATCAGCTCGTCGGCGAATTCGGCGTCGTTCAGCGACTGGCCCGAAAAGTTGATGGCAAAAACCGCGCGCGAGGTCGCGATCATCCCGGCGTGGGGCTGCAACTGCGCGAGCGCATGATCGATCACCCAGCGATCGATGGTCGGCATCAGTTGGTAGCGGTTCGCGGCGGAGAGGAAGCGGTCGGGCCCGACCGTGTTGCCGTCGTCGTCGATCATGCGCAGCAGCAGCTCGAAATGCGGCGGATGGCCGTGAGCGGCGTCGAGCGGCAGGATGAACTGGGCATCGAGTCGCAGGCGATCGTCGGCGACCGCGGCACGCAGCGAGGCCGCGATCGTGATGTCGGTGAAGCGCCGCACGACGCTTTCATCGGCGGCGAGATACGCCTCGGCGCGGTTGCGGCCGCGATCCTTCGCGGCTTTGCAGGCGGTCTCGGCCGCGGCGAGCGCATGCGTCAGCTCGCCACCGTCGCGCGCGAGCTCCGCGACACCGATGCTCAGCGACGCGCGCGATCGCTCGTCGCCCTGCACCGCGGCCAGTTGCGCGGCGACCTCGCACCACGACGTGGCGAGTTCGAGCGCCGCTTCGAGGCTCCCGGGCATGGCGACGGCGAACCGGTCGCCCGAAATGCGCGACAGCACCGCGCCCGGCGGCAGGCGCCGGCGCATCATGTCGGCGAGCATCGAGAGCATCAGGTCGCCGACGTGCATGCCGAAGTTCTCGTTGACGAGATGCAGCTGGTCGACGTCGACATAGAGCACCGCGAGACTCTTCGCGCCCTCCTTTCGCGCCAGCAGGTCGCCGACGCGCTGTTCGAACGCCTGGCGGTTCAGGAGGCCGGTCATCGAATCGTAGCTCGCCTCGATGATCATCGAGGCCTTGCGTGACAGCACGTCGACGAGGCGCGCGTCGCGGTCGGTGAAATCGGCGGCGGATTCGTGGCGAAAGAGCGCGAAAATGCCGATCGGGCGCGCCGCGGCGCTGCGCAGCGAGCACGAGAGGATCTTGTACGGCAGCGCGCCAAACGCGGAGTTCTGCGCGAGCCGGTTCATGATGAGCGGATCGCGGCGCACCTGCGCGAGCGACAGCAGGTGCCGGTGCGTCTGCGCGAGGAGCCGCCCGTCGGCGGGCTTGTCGTCCGGCATCCGGAAGAGCACCAGGCTCTTCTCGGGCACGAGCAGCGCCGCGAGCGCGCAGCCGAGGTGCGCCACGGTGTTCTCGAGGATCACGCGCAGCGCCGAGGCGTCGTCGCCCGGCCGCACGCCGTCGCGACTCGAAACGGCGAGCACGAGTTCGAGATCGCGATCGCGCGCGCTCAGGTTCTCGGACAGGAAATCGATGCTGTGGCGCGAGACAAGCTCGCGGCGCAGGCACTCGAGCGCCGGACGGATGAGGGCGTGCACGAAGGAAAACGAACGCTGGTCGCTATCGCTGTTCGCACGACACTGGATCGCGACGACGGCAATGAGCTCGCGGGCATCGTCGTCGCGCAGCCAGCACAGGTAGAGCGGGACGTCGCCTTCGAGGACGCGCAACTGCCCGGGATTCGCACTGTCGCCGGTCGCATCCTGCGCAGAACGTTCGACCGCAGTGACGAGTTCGGGCCAGGTCGCGGAATCATTCGACCAGCGCAGCTTCGCATTCGCGTCGAACACGGCGACGCTCGCGGCCCGCGGCATCAGCGAGCGAACGAGTTGCGCGTACGGTTCGAGGGAGTTCCATTGGCTCGAACGCATGTTTTCCGCAGGCATGGGCATCCAGCTAACCCCCGGGCGTGGCCCGCACCTTGGCATGCCATGGCCTGTGGAGAGGTTGATCCAGTTGGCGTTTCGTCAAGTCGCCGCGACAGGCGGAGTGTGGGCGACGCGGGCACCGCCGCCGGAGTCGCAAATCGTGCGTGAAACACCCGAAATGTCGTGACGCGCGTCACGCCGGGCGCCGGGCACTGTTACGGTTGCGGTGCCGCCTGCCGGAACCACGGCCGCGGATCGATGGGCTTTCCGGCCCGCCGGATCTCGAAGTAGAGCTCCGGGCGACTGCGGCCGCCGCTGTCGCCGGCGGCGGCGATCGTATCGCCCGGGGCGACGCGTTCCCCGACCGCTTTGTAGAGCTGGTCGTTGTGGCCATAGAGGCTGAGGTAATTGTTGCCGTGATCGACGATCACGAGCAGGCCGAGGCCGGGCAACCAGTCGGCGTAGGCGATGCGGCCACTCGCGACGCTGCGCACCGGCGCGCCGCGCTCGGTCGCGATCATCACGCCGTCCCATTTGATCGCGCCGGCGCGCACGGCGCCGAAGTTTGCGATCAGCTTGCCTGCCGCGGGCCACGCCAGCTTGCCGCGCAGCTTCGCAAACGCCGCCTTGCCGTCGACCGGGTACTGCTCGAGCGCGCGCTTCAGGTCGCGCACCAGTTTCTCGAGCCCGGCCTGCTCCCGGCGCAACTGTTCGAGCGCCGCGGCGCGCGTGCGCGACTCCGACTCGAGCGCCGCCAGCGCCTTGCCACGCTCGGCGCGCGACGCTTCGAGCTGCGTCAGCTGCGCTTTCTGTTGCGTCTCGAGCGCGGCGAGGCGCTCTTCCTCCGCCTTCAACCGGGTCTCGAGCACGGCGATTTCCGCGACATGCGCCTCGATGCTCGCGATCCGGTCGGCGCGCGCGCGGCCGAAGTAGCTGTAGAAGGCGAACATGCGGCCTGCGCGCGCGGGATCTTCCTGGTTGAGCAGCAGCTTGAGCGGCTCTTCGCGCCCGATCAGATAGGCGCTGCGCAGTTCACTGCCCAGTTCGCGCTGCTCGGACGCCAGCGCGGCCTCGCGCGTCGCCTTCTCCTTCGCGAGCGCCGCCCGTTTCGCGACACGCTCGCCGCGCTCGCGCCGCAGGCGCCCGAGTTCGTCGCGCGCACCGGCCACCGACACCTCGGCGGCACGCAGGTTGCGGGTGAGCTTGTTGCGGTCGACCGAATCGCGCTTCACCTGGGCCGCGATCTTCGCGATCTCGGCCTTGACGCCCTTCAGGTCGGCTTCGGCCCGGGCGGCCTCCTTGCCCGTCTGGGCGCCGGCGATTCCGGCCGTGAGCCCGACGAGAAGTGCAATACAGAACGGCAGGGAAAACCGGCAAACTCGCATCGAGGCTAGTCTAGCGCAGCGTCCCCGCTATAATTCGCGGCCCTTTGCAGAGGTTCCCCGTCCCATGGAGCAGGCACTCGAGTACATCGCCCGACACCCGTGGCTCGTGGGTGCGACCGGGCTCGCCCTCGTCGTCGCGATCGCCTACGAACTGCGCGCCCGCGCGCATGCGTTCGCGGCCGTGTCGCCACAAGAGGCGATTCGACTGATGAACCACCACGCGCTGGTGCTCGACATCCGCACTGCCGAACAATTCGCCGCGGGCCACGTGGGTGGCGCCAGGCACATGGCGTCGGCCGAGATCCTGAAGGCCGGTGAAACCCTGAAGAAGCACCTGGAAAAGCCGATCGTCGTGTACGACGAAGGCGGCTCCCTCGGCGCCACCGCGGCGCGCCAGCTCGCGGCCCAGGGCTTCAAGAAGGCCGTGAACCTGCGCGGCGGCGTCACGGCGTGGCGCGCCGAGAACCTCCCGCTCACCAAGGGCGCGAAGTGACGACACCGAAAGTCGTGATGTACGCGACCGGCTGGTGCCCCTATTGCGCGCGGGCGCGCAAGCTCTTCACGGCGAAAGGCGTCGAGTTCGAGGAAATCGACGTGGATTCCGCCGGCCGGGAAGAAATGATCCGCCGCAGCGGCCAGCGCACGGTGCCGCAAATTTTCATCGGCGACACGCATGTGGGCGGATCGGACGAACTGCTCACACTCGAAGCCGCCGGCCAACTGGATTCGTTACTCGGGAGAAGCCCAACGTGAGCACAGAAACCCCCGGCGCCGCACCGGACGAGACTGGCCCGCAGCTCGCACTGCAGGTCGTGTACCTGAAGGATTGTTCGTTCGAATCGCCGCAAGGGCCGCGGATCGAAGAGAACTGGAACCCCAAGATCAACCTGGACCTCAACACGTCGGTCACGGTGATCGGCGACGACGTGCGCGAAGTGCTGCTCACCGTCACCGTGTCGGCGAAGCAGGGCGAGCAGACCGCGTTCCTCGTCGAAGTGAAACAGGCCGGCGCGTTCCTGATGCGCAACCTGTCCGACGACGACCTGAAGCGCGCGCTGTCGAGCGTGTGCCCCGGGGTGCTGTTCCCGTACGCACGGGCCGCGGTGTCGAACCTCGTGATGCAAGGCGGGTTCCCGCAGTTCCTGCTGCCGCCCGTGAACTTCGAAGCGCTCTACGCCCGCTCGATCGCCGACGGGCAGAACGCGACGAAGAACTGACGTGACGGCGGCCGCCACCCCGCGCGCGCCGATCGCCGTCCTCGGCGCAGGTTCGTGGGGCACCGCGCTCGCCATCCAGTTCGCGCGCGCGGGGCACGCGGTCAGGTTGTGGAGTCGCGACGCCGCGGAACTCGCCCGCATGGGCGCCGCGCGCCGCAACGCGCGCTACCTGCCCGAGGCGCCGTTTCCCGATCGGCTCACCGTCGAGCCTGCGCTCGCGCGCGCGCTGCAGGGCGCGAGCACCCTCCTCCTCGTGGTGCCGAGCCACGCGTTTCGCGAAGTGCTGACCGAGGTGGCGCGCCTCGTCGAAACGGGCACGGGAATCACCTGGGCCACCAAGGGTTTCGAACTCGCGACGGGCTTGCTGCCGCATCAGGTCGCGCGCGAAGTGCTCGGCGCGCGCCTCGACATCGCCGTTCTCTCGGGGCCGACTTTCGCACGGGAAGTGGGCGCCGGCCTGCCGACGGCCATGACGGTGGCGTCGCCGGACGAGGCGTTCGCACACCGGCTCGCGGAGGACATCTCGTCCGAGAAATTCCGCGCCTACACCTCGACCGATATCGTCGGCGTTGAAACCGGCGGGGCCGTCAAGAACGTGCTCGCGGTCGGCGCGGGGCTCGCCGACGGGCTCGGCTTCGGCGCCAACACCCGCATCGCGCTGATCACGCGCGGGCTCGCCGAAATGATGCGCCTCGGCGTGGCGCTCGGCGCGCGCAGCGAAACCTTCATGGGTCTCGCGGGGCTGGGCGACCTCGTGCTGACCTGCACCGACGACCAATCGCGCAACCGCCGCTTCGGCTTGCTGCTCGCGGGCGGGGCGACACCCGAGGCGGCGCTGCGCCAGATAGGACAGGTCGTCGAGGGCTACCCGGCGGCGCGCGCGGTCCTCAAGGCCGCGCAGCGTGAAGGCGTGTCGATGCCGATCGTCGAGGGCATCCACAAGACGCTCTACGAAGGGGTGCCCGCGGCGGTCGTCGTGAAGGACCTGATGACCCGGCCGGTGAGGGCCGAGGTCGATACGAAGAGCGAACAGCGAACGACGGACGGCGAATAGCCAGAGGCGCTCCGCTACGCGCTCTCGCGGCGCTCGACAATGGCCGCCACCGCCACATCCGCGGTGACGTTCGATACGGTGCGAAAGATATCCGGCACCACTTCCACCGCGAGCAGCAGTGGCAGGAGCTCGAGTGGCATGCCCATCGCAAGCGCGATCGGCACGGTGCCCGTGAAGAACGAGGTCTGGCCGGGCAGGCCCACGGAACTCAGGCTGTTCACGACCGCGACCAGCATGCCGGCGGCGAGCATCGCAAGACTCACGTGGATGCCGTAGACGTGCGCGACGAACAGCACCACCGCCAGGTTCATCGACGGGCTGCTCACGCGAAAAAGAGTCACCGCGAGCGGCAACACGATCGAAGTGACGCGTTCCGAGAGGCCGAGGATTTCGCGTGAGCCCGTCAGCATCGCCGGGAGCGACGCGAGCGATGACTGTGTGCTGAACGCGACGACCTGCGCCGGCGCCACCGCACGCGCAAAGCGCGCCGGCGATACGCGCCCGACCCACACGGCGCACGGATACGCGACGAGCGTCAGCAGCACGCCCACACCGCAGAGGAGCACGAGGTAGTGGAGGATTCCGCCGGCCGCACTCAAGCCGCCTCGCATGCCGACACCGAGCGCGAGCACGAAGACACCGAGCGGCGCGGCCCACAGCACCCAATCCACGATCACCAGCATCGCCTCGCCGATCGCCTGGAAAAACCCGACGAGCGGCAGGCGCTGGGCGGGCGCCAGCCGCGCGGCGGCGAAGCCGAAGAACACCGCGAACACCACGAGCGGCAGGATCATGCCGGACACCGCGCTCGCGATCGGGTTCACGGGAATGAGCGCGGTGATCCATTCGCCGGGCGGCGGCATCGCGGGCACCACGGTCGCCGCAGCGCCCGCCCCGGCGCGCAGCGCGACGCGCGACGCGTCGTCGAGCGGCCAGAGCACGAACGACCCCGCCATGAAAAGCGCGCCGATCGCGACCGACACGACGTAACCGATGACGAACAGCACGATCGCGCGTCCGGCGAGACGGCCCGTCGCCGCGGTCCCGGCCGCGGTCGCGATGCCGGTGATGAGGAGCGCGACGACGAGCGGAATCACCGTCATGCGAAGCGCGTTGAGCCACAGCGTGCCGATGGGTTCGATTGCCGCGACGGTGGCCGCGAGCGGCGCCGCGTCGCTCACCGAAATCACGACCCCGATCGCCATGCCGACGAGGAGGGCGAGGACGATCCACGTGCCGCTCGTCTGCCTGCTACCTGTAGCCACACTGCCTCCATGCTTCATAGGCGACGACCGCAACGGCGTTCGACAGGTTCAAGCTGCGATTGCCGGCGCGCATCGGTAGCGACAGATGATGCCCGACCGGGATCGTTTCGAGAACGTCCGCAGGCAGGCCCGTGCGCTCCGAGCCGAAGAGCAACGCATCGCCCGGCTCGAACGTCGCCTCGCTGTGCGCTCGCCCCCCGCCCGTTTCGATCGCAAACCAGCGCGCCCAGTCGAGTGCCGCGCGACAGGCGGCGAGATCCGCGTGCACGGTCACGGTGGCGAGATCGTCGTAGTCGAGGCCGGCGCGGCGCAACGAACGCTTGTCGAGCGTGAAGCCGAGCGGGCGCACGAGATGCAGCGCCGCGCCGGTGTTCGCGCACAGGCGGATGATGTTGCCGGTGTTGGGGGGAATCTCGGGCTGGTGCAGGATGATGTGGAACATGAAAATCAGCTCAGAGCTCAGAGCTCAGAGCTCAGAGCTTAGAGCTTAGAGCCAGAGCGCTTGTCAGTTAATCTGTGCGGGTGATTCTGCAGTGTCGGCAGGCTTGACACCAAGGACCAACGCTTCTGGCCCTAAGCTCTAAGCTCTAGGCTCCAAGCTCTATAATCCCCCCATGTCCGCCGCTTCCGAAACGCTCGTGAAACCCCTCGCCATCGACTTCTGCGGGATGCGCCTTGATTCGCCCATCGTGCTGCTCTCCGGCTGTGTCGGGTTCGGCGAGGAATACACGCGTATCGAGGGATTCACGAATCGCGATGCGGGCGCCATCGTGCTGAAGGGAACGACCGGCAAGGCGCGGCTCGGCAATTCACCCCACCGCGTCTACGAAACGCCGCAGGGCATGCTGAACGCGATCGGCCTGCAGAATCCCGGTGTCGAGCAGGTCGTGACGAAAATCCTGCCCGGGCTCGACTTCACGGAAACGCGCTTCATCGCGAACGTGTCGGGCTCGACGCTCGAGGAGTACGTCGAGGTCACGCGGCGGTTCGATGATTCGCCGATCGACGCAATCGAAATCAACATCTCCTGTCCGAACGTCAAGGAGGGCGGCGTGGTCTTCGGCAATTCGCCCGAGATGTCGGGCCGCGTCGTCGCGGCCTGCCGCGCGGTGACGAAGAAGCCGCTCATCACGAAGCTCTCGCCCAACCAGACGGACATCCGCGAGAATGCGCGCCGCTGCATCGAGGCGGGCACGGACGGACTGTCCGTGATCAACACCATGATGGGCATGGCGATCGACATCGAGGCGCGGCGCCCGGTCCTCGGCAACGTGCAGGGCGGGCTGTCGGGGCCCGCGATCAAACCGATCGCGCTGCTCAAGGTGCACCAGGTCTACGAGGTCGCGCGGCCGCATCGCGTTCCGATCATCGGCCAGGGCGGCATCGTCAATGCCAGCGACGCGATCGAGTTCCTGATCGCGGGCGCCACCGCCGTCGGCATCGGCACCGCACTGTTCTACGATCCGATGGTGTGCAAGAAAGTGAACGCCGGCATTGCGGATTACCTTCGCACGCACCGCCTGGCGTCGGTGCGCGAGCTCGTCGGTTCGCTGCGCACGGGCAAAGACAGCGTGGATACGCCCGTTTCCGGATAGGGCCATGCGCGGCGCCGCACTTGCCTTCGCGCTCGCCGCGGCACTCGCACTCACGGCCTGCCGGCCCAAGGGCGCCGCCACGGACGAAGGCGCGGTCGTCAACGTCTACAGCTGGGCCGGCTATGTCGCCAGCGACACGCTCGCGAACTTCGAGGCTCGCCACGGCATCAAGGTCAACTACAGCGTGTTCGACACCAATCAGGTGCTCGATACGAAGCTGCTCGCGGGGCATTCGGGCTACGACGTGGTCGTGCCGAGTGCGGCCTACATCGAGCGCCTGAGCCGCGCAGGCGCGCTGCGCAAGCTGGACAAATCACTGCTGCCGAACCTCGCGAACCTGGACCCCGCGATCGAGGCCGCCGTGCGCCGGCAGGACCCCGGCAACGAATACGGCGTCGTGTATGTCTGGGGCACGAACGGCTTCGCCTACGACCGCGACATGATCCTGGCGCGCATGCGCGACGCGCCGCTCGACAGCTGGGACATGCTGTTCCGGCCGGACGTCGTTTCGCGTTTCGCCGATTGCGGCGTCGTTTTCTACGACACGCCGATCGCGGTCGTGCCGCACGTGCTCGCGTGGCTCGGGCGCGACCCGAACAGCGAGGACCCGCGCGATCTTGCGCTTGCCGAAAAAGCGCTGCTCGCCGTGCGCCCGTATGTGCGGTATCTGTCGAACGACCGGCAATTCTCGGACTTGTCGAACGGCGCGATATGCCTCGCGTTCTCGGACAACGGCAACGCCTTCCAGGCGCGAGCGCGGGCGCGCGAGGCCGGCAACGGCGTCACGATCGGATATTCGGTCCCGCGCGAAGGCGCGCAGGTCTGGTTCGACATGATGGCAATCCCGTCCGACGCGCCTCACCCGCGCAACGCGCACCTGTTCATCAACTACATCCTCGAAGCCGCCGTCGGCGCGGCGATCACCAACGCGACGGGTTTCGCGACACCGAACCTGGCGGCACGCTCGCGGATCGAATGGAACGTACGCAACGATCCGCTGGTTTTTCCGCCACCGGACGCGATGCCGAGACTGTTCCCGGATCCGATGAAGACCGACGCCTACCTGCGCGAGAGGCTGCGGATGTGGACGCGCTTCAGGATGGGTCGCTGACGGAACGCTGCTCGACGATCTGGCGCTGGGTCGGATAGGCGAGGTCGATGCCGCGTTTCGCAAATGCGTCGAGCAATGCGAGGTTGATCGCGTGCTGGACATTCGCGAATACGAGGTAGTCGGACTCGGTAATGAAGTACACGACTTCGAAATCGAGCGAAGAACTCCCGAGTTTCATCAGGTGGCAGCGCTCGAAGCGCGCCTTCGGCTGCACACGCACCACGGCCTCGACGATCGCCGGGACTTCCGCCAGCCGCTCGCGCGGCGTTTCGTAGGTGACACCGAGGCTGAACACGTAGCGTCGCTCGCGCATGCGCTTGTAGTTGCGCACGCGCGATTTCAGCAGATCCGCGTTCGAAATGATGATCTGCTC
Organism: uncultured Pseudomonadota bacterium; assembly: GCA_902826635.1. Taxonomy (GTDB): domain Bacteria; phylum Pseudomonadota; class Gammaproteobacteria; order Steroidobacterales; family Steroidobacteraceae; genus CADEFQ01. The sequence continues at coordinate 19,899 of CADEFQ010000019.1, read as the reverse complement.
GCCGCTGACGCTGCGCAGGCGCGTGCTCTTGATGCCGATGCGCTCGACCGTGCCGCTCGCATCGTCGATGGTCAGCGCATCACCGACCTCGAACGGCTTGTCGAGCGTGATCGAAAGCGAAGCGAACAGGTCGCCGAGCACCGTCTGCACCGCGAGCGCGATCGCGATGCCGCCGATGCCGAGGCCCGCGAGCAGCGGCTTGATCTGCACGCCGAGGTTGTCGAGCGCGAGCAGCAAAGCAAAGGAGAAAATCGCGATGCGTGCGACGAACAGCAGCACCTCGAAGGAGCCGGCGCGGGTGGCGTCCGCGGCGTCGCCCTGGCCCAGCTGGCGGTTGAGACCGTAGCGGGTCGCCTCGACGCCCCACCAGGCCATCTGCAGCCAGAAAGTCACGACGATCACGAACTCGAAGGCGTGGTCGAGCCGGGGCGGCAACGCGAGGATGCGGGTGGCGAAATAGAGCGCGAGCGTCAGCAGGAACAGGCGCGAGGTGCTCGAGGCGAGTTGCGCGACCAGATCGACCCCGGCGGGCATCGGCCGGCCGAGGCGAGCGGCCTCGTCGAGGCGTGCACGCCGCCGCCGGGCCACGATACGCCGCAGCGTCGGCACGACGACGAACGTGAAGGCGAATGCCAGCGCCGCGAGCCCCCACGCGCGCAGGCTGTTTCCAAGGACGATGTGTTCGAGAGTCGCGAGCAGGTGTTCCATTCGCCCGCATTATAGTCAGGGCTCGTCGTCTCCCATGCCCAGTTCCCTGAGCTTGCGCGTGAGCGTGTTTCGGCCCCAGCCCAGGATTTTCGCGGCTTCCTGCCGGTGACCGTTCGACTTGCGCAGCGCGGCGCGGATGAGCGTGCGCTCGAATTCGGGCAGGGCCGCCGCGAGCCACGACTCGCCGTCCGTCGTCGCGCGAGCCTCGGCCCAGCGCGTGAGCGCCGTGGTCCAGTCGGAGTCGGGGCTCACGCGCGCGGCGCCGCTCATTTCGGGCGGCAGGTCGTCAAGGTGGATTTCAGCGCCCGGCGCAAGCACGGTCAGGCGCCGGCACAGGTTGACGAGCTCGCGCACGTTGCCGGGCCAGTCCCAGGCCGCGAGCTTCGCGGCGAGACCGGGCGCGAGCGCTTTTGGATCGACGCGCAGTTCTTGCGCCGCGACGGCCAGGAAATGCGCCACGAGTTCCGGCACGTCCTCGCGCCGGGCCCGCAGCGGTGGCAATTCGATGCGGATCACGTTCAGCCGATGGAAGAGGTCCTCGCGAAACTGGCCGCTGCGCACGCGGGCATCGAGATCCTGGTGGGTCGCGGCGATCACGCGCACGTCGACCCGCACCGGCGCCTGCCCACCCACGCGATAGAACTCGCCTTCGGCGAGCACGCGTAGCAAGCGTGTCTGCAGCGGCGTCGACATGTCGCCGATCTCGTCGAGGAACAGCGTGCCGCCGTCGGCCTGTTCGAAGCGGCCGCGACGTTGCGCGTCGGCGCCGGTGAATGCGCCTTTCTCATGGCCGAAGAGTTCGGACTCGAGCAGTTCGGACGGGATCGCGGCCGTATTGAGCGCGATGAACGGCCGGCCGGCGCGTGGACTGTGATCGTGCAGCGCGCGCGCGACGAGTTCTTTTCCGGTACCGGATTCGCCCGTGACCAGCACGCTCACGCTCGAGCGCGACAGGCGGCCGATCGCGCGAAACACCTGCTGCATGGCGGGCGCGCGGCCGAGCAACTCGGGGATGCGCGGCACGCTCGCGCTTCCGCCAGCACCGCCCTTGTGCGCCTGCGCCGCGCGCCGCACGAGCTCGATGACCTGGTCGACGTCGAAAGGCTTCGGCAAGTACTCGAAGGCGCCGCTTTCATACGCCGAGACGGCGCTGCCGAGATCCGAGTGTGCCGTCATCACGATCACGGGCAGCGCAGGCCAGCCGTCCTGGATGCGCTTCAGCAAATCGAGGCCACTCGCGCCCGGCATGCGGATGTCGGTGATCAGCACATCGGGCGTATCGCCGCGCAGCGCCTCGAGCGCGCCGGCGGCGGAATCGAAGGCGCGCGGCTCCATCCCACCGCCGCGCAGCGCGCGTTCCAGCACCCAGCGGATCGAGGCATCGTCGTCGATGAGCCAAACCCGCAGCGCCCGCTCGTTCACGAGGGCTCCACGATCGGCAGCAGCAGCGTGAAGACGGTGCGGCCCGGCACGCTCTCGAACTCCACGATGCCGCCGTGGCGCGTGGCGATTTCCTGCGCGACGGCGAGCCCGAGGCCCGTGCCGTCGGCGCGACCGGTCACGAGTGGCAGGAACAGACTTCCCCGCAGCTCGTCCGAAACCCCCGGTCCGTTGTCTTCCACTTGCAGGCTCGCGACGAGGCGATGTCGCGTGGCGCCGATCGTCACGCCGGAGAGGGCGCGCGAACGGAGCGCGATGCGGCCACGCTCGCCCACGGCCTGCAGCGCGTTCCGCGCCAGGTTCAGCAGTGACTGGATGACCTGGTGTCGATCGATGACGGCATCGGGCAGGCTCGGGTCGTAGTCGCGCTCGAGCAGCACCGCCGGGCTCGCCTCGCTGCGCAGCAGCGTGTACACGTGCTCGCACAGTTCGTGCACGTTCGTGAGCGTCTTCTGCGGCGGTCGTGTCGAGCCCGACATCGAATCGACGAGCGCCGTGAGCCGGTCCGCCTCCTTGATCACGACGCCGGTGTATTCGCGCAGCGCCGCGCTGTCGAGCTCGCGCTCGAGCAACTGGGCCGCGCCGCGCAGCCCGCCGAGCGGGTTTTTGATCTCGTGCGCGAGCTGCCGGATCATGAGTCGACTGCCGTCGAGGCGCGCGAGCAGGTCGCTCTCGCGCGAGATGCGCTGGCGCTGCGTGGCGTCCGCGAGTTCGAGGAGCAGGTGCGAGCCGGTGACCGTGCCTTCGAGCGGCGTCACGGTCAGGTCAACGACACGCGCCTCGCGCGTCGAGCCCCGCGGGCGAAAGACGAGTTCGCGGTCGGCGAAGGCTTCGCTACCTTCGATCGCGCGGCGCAAGACGTCGGCGAGACCGTTCGAGTCCGCGAGCAGGTCGGTGAAGGGGCGTCCGCGCGCGCGCGTGAAGCCCGCGCCGAGGAGGTCCTGCGCGGCGATGTTGGCGTACACCACGCACAGCTGACGGTCGAGCACGACGATTCCGGTCGCAAGCGCATCGAGCAGGTCCGCGGGATCAAAGTGCGAAAGCGGCGAGGGCAGCGGATGCTCAGCGGCCATCGCGGTACCCCGCGACGCGCGCGCGGCTCAGCTTCGCGGTGCGTTCGGCTTCGGGCGCGGCGCCGGCTGGCGATTCGGTGCCAGCACCGAAGGCTGGCGTACATGGAACGTGAGCGCGGGCGACTGGCACAGGCCACGGCCGTTCGCATCGACGATGCTGACTACCAGCGAGTGGGCGCCGCGGTCGATCTGGGCGATCGTGTGGCTGGTCGAGGTCGCCGAAACGCCCGGGACCAGCGCGCCGTCGAGCGCGAGCGTCACGCGATCGCCCGGGCGCAGGGCCGGTTCGATTCGCCACGCGGCGGAGACCGAATAGGCATTCGGCAGCGTCTCGTCGTTCGCCGGCTTGGTCAGCGCGCAGCTCGTGTACTTGAACGGCTCTGCGGGCTGCCCGTCGGCGTCGGGCGCCGACGCCACGACACGCGCCGCATTCGTCACGGTGTCGCTGACAGGCGGCGCGGAATCGATGTGCACTTCCGTCGCGCCCGGCATCGGCAGGCTGGAATAGTGGATGGTGCCGCCCTGGTCCACCCACTTGTACATGGTGCCGGCCAGGGCCGGGCCGGACACGAGCAGCATTAAGGTAAGTGGCAAGCCGCGCATACGTTTCGAGCATAGCCCGGCGGGGCGTCCGGGACCAAACGGCGGTCACAGCCTGCAAAGCGGGCGACAGCGTTCCTTCGAACGCTGCCGCCGGCTGCCCCTGCCGCGCCATCAGCAGCTGTAGTACATGTCGAGCTCGACCGGGTGCGTCGACATGCGAAAGCGCGTGACTTCCTGCTCCTTCAGCCCGATGTACGCATCGATCACGTCGTTCGTGAACACCCCGCCGCGCGTCAGGTACTCGCGGTCCTTGTCGAGGTGTTCGAGCGCCATGTCGAGGGAGTGGCACACCGTCGGGATGCCCTTCGCCTCCTCCGGTTCGAGGTCGTACAGGTCCTTGTCGGCCGGATCGCCCGGGTGGATCTTGTTCTGGATGCCGTCGAGGCCCGCCATCATCATCGCCGCGAACGCGAAATACGGATTCGCCGACGAGTCCGGAAAGCGCACTTCGATGCGGCGCGCCTTCGGGTTCGACACCCAGGGAATACGGATCGACGCGGAGCGGTTGCGCGCGGAATACGCCAGCATCACCGGCGCTTCGAAGCCGGGGACGAGGCGCTTGTAGCTGTTGGTGCCCGCGTTGGTGAACGCGTTGATCGACTTGGCGTGCTTGATGATGCCGCCGATGTAGTAGAGCGCGAGATCGGAAAGACCGCCGTACTTGTCGCCCGCGAAGAGGGCCTTGCCATCCTTCGACAGCGACTGGTGCACGTGCATGCCCGAGCCGTTGTCGCCGACGAGCGGCTTCGGCATGAACGTCGCGGTCTTGCCATAGGCGTGCGCGACGTTGAGCACCGCGTACTTGAGGATCTGCACGGCGTCGGCCTTGGCGACGAGGGTGCCCGCGCCCACGCCGATTTCGCTCTGACCGCCCGTCGCGACTTCGTGATGATGCACTTCGACGACCTGCCCGAGTTCCTCGAGCGCGTTGCACATCGCGTTCCGGATGTCCTGGAACGCGTCGACCGGCGGCACGGGAAAGTAACCGCCCTTGATACCGGGGCGATGGCCCTTGTTGCCTTCCGGGTAGGCGGTGTTCGTATTCCACGCGCCCTGCACGGAATCGATCTCGTACGAGCAACCGCGCATTTCGTTGCTCCAGCGGATGCTGTCGAAGATGAAGAATTCGTTCTCGGGACCGAAGAGCGCCTTGTCCGCGATACCGGTCGATTTGAGATACGCCTCGGCGCGCTTGCCGAGCGAACGCGGGTCGCGCTCGTAGCCCTGCATCGTCGCGGGCTCGATCACGTCGCAGCGGATGTTGATCGTGGCTTCCTCGAAGAACGGGTCGAGGATCGCTGTCCCCGCTTCGGGCATCAGGATCATGTCGGACTCGTTGATCCCCTTCCAGCCCGCGATCGACGAGCCGTCGAACATCTTGCCGTCGCGGAACAGGTCCTCATCGACGAGCTTCGCCGGGATCGTCACGTGCTGCTCCTTGCCGCGCGTGTCGGTAAAGCGAAGGTCGGCGTACCGGACTTCCTTTTCCTTGATGAGGTTCAGAACGTCACTGGGGGTCATGAATGTCTCCGGGCGAGGGGTGAGGAAAGCACGATCACAGTGCAGGGCGCGTGCCAGCGCAGCCGCTACCCGCAATCAAGGGGTTACGGAAGGCCGCGGCGGTATTGTGCGCTATTTTGGTGCGAGACCCCACTGTGCGCACCGGATCAGGGCGCGCCTCAATCACGGATTCAGTGATAGAGTCGAACCCGTGCGCAATATCACCATCAGCCTGGACGACGAAACGGCCGCTTGGGCGCGCCGCCTCGCTGCGGAGCGCGACACGAGTGTCTCGAGGCTCGTTGCGGATCTGCTGGCCGAAAAGCGTCGCTCGGGCGAGGCCTATCAGGCCGCGAAGCGGCAGTTCTTCGCGCGCACCCTGCGGCCGCTCTCCAGGCCCGGCGATCGCTACCCGACCCGGGAAGAACTCTATGACCGACCTGTGCTTCGTCGACGCTAACGTCTTCGTTTACGCCCGGGACCCGGCGGACTCGGTCAAACACGCTCGGGCGCGGGAATGGCTCGACCGGCTGTGGAACGAGGGAACCGGTCGCATCAGCACGCAGGTAATCTCGGAGTTCTACAACGTAACCACGCGCAAGCTCGCGTTTCCGCTGACTTCGGACGAAGCCTGGGCCGATGTTGAAGCGCTGCTTGCGTGGGAACCACAGGCTGTCGATGTCGGGATCATCGAGCGCGCCCATCGGATCGAGGGCCGCTACCGGCTCAGCTGGTGGGACAGCCTGATCGTCGCCGCGGCCCACGCGCAGCACTGCCTGCTTCTCCTGTCCGAAGACCTGCAGGACGGGGCCGTGTACGGCGGCGTGACAGTGCGCGACCCGTTTCGCCTGAGCGTCGGGGAGGCCGTTGCCACGTACGGGGAGGCCCCAAAGCCCCGCTACGCGCGCCGCCCGTCGGCCATGCGCGCGTAAGTGCATTGCACTAAAGGCAAATTTCGGGAAATCGCTGCTTCCCCCGCCGATGGGAATCTGTATGATCGGGCGCCTTTGTACCCATCCTGGGAGTATCCGAATCGTGGCTGGTATCACCGTCCCCGAGCGCACGCCGAACGCCGTCCGATCCACAGTCCAGGTCTCGATCGATTTCGCCCTGCTTGCCGCCTGTGTCGCGGGCGTCATCCTCGCGCCGCTGTGGGGCAAGGTCGCGTGCACGCTCGGACTCGCGGTGGTCTTTGCGCGCCTTTTCGTGCTCGGCCATGACGCTTGCCACGGCAGCCTCTTCAAGAGCGACAAGGTGAACGCATTTGTCGGCCGGCTCGTGTTCCTGCCGACGCTCACCACGTTCAGTCTCTGGCACGTTGGCCACAACGTTGCGCATCACGGCTTCGCGAACCTCAAGGGCCGCGACCAGGTGTGGGTGCCGTTCAGCCCCGAAGAATTCGCGGCGCTGCCGAAGTGGCGCCAGCGCATGGAACGCGTGTATCGCTCGGTGTGGGGCTTCGGGCTCTACTACCTCGTCGAGCTGTGGTGGAACAAGCTCGTGTTCCCGTCGCGCAAGCACGTCGGCTCGCGCCGCAAGGCCTACATCGCCGATTCAGTGCTCACCGTGGCGTTCGGCGCCGTCTATCTCGCGTTCCTCATCGCGATCGCGTTCCTGACCGAACAATCGTGGTGGCTGATCGCGCTGTTCGGCGGCGTGCTGCCGTTCCTGCTGTGGAACTACATCATGGGCACGGTGATCTTCGTGCACCACACGGGCCCCGAGATGGTCTGGTTCGACAAGCGCTCGGAATGGCTGCGCATGCGCAAGGTCGACGACCTCACCCGCGACATCCACTTCCCGTTCCGTCTCGAGAAGCTGCTGCATGGAATCATGCTGCACCGGGCGCATCACTACGACCCGTACATCCCGAACTACCGGCTGAAAGCCGCGACGCAGCGCCTGCTGGCGCACGGCGTGGCGAGCGCCAAAGCGACGGTTGCGGGCTGGAAATATTTGCGCGATCTGTCGCGCAAGTGCGCGCTGTACGACTACAACGCGAAGGCCTGGATCGCGTTTCCGCAGCAGGCCACGACCGCCGTCGCCGCGGCGTAACGGGCGTCAGACGATCCGGAGAGGCCTGCTGATGCCCCGTCGCAGCACGCTCGGGGCCCTCACTCTCCTGATCGTATGCGGTTCCGTGCCGGCCGCGACGCCGATCGCCCGCCCGCCTGATACCGCGGCCCTGACGCGCGACATCCCGCGCGTCATGCAGGTCAGCGAGGTGCCCGGTCTCTCCATCGCCATCGTCGAGCACGGCCGCGTGGTCTGGGCGCGCGCTTTCGGCACGGTGAATGATCGCGCGCACACACCGCTCGACACCGGAACCCTCTTCGAGGCCGCTTCACTCAGCAAGCCGGTGTTCGCGTACCTCGTGCTCCGGTTGGCCGACCGTGGCGCGTTCGATCTCGACCGGCCGCTGTTCGAAATGCTCGCGTACCCTCGGGCCGCGCACGATGAGCGATACAAGCGCATCACCGCGCGGATGGCCCTGTCGCACGGCACCGGGCTACCCAACTGGGGCGGCGAGCAACTGGCGCTGAAGTTCGATCCCGGCACCGCATACAGCTATTCCGGCGAAGGGTTCGTCTTCCTCCAGAAAGTGCTCGAACACGTCACCGGCCACTCACTCGATGAGCTTGCGCGGCGTGAGGTTTTCCAGCCGCTCGGGATGGAGCACTCGAGCTTCGTCTGGCAGCAGCGCTTCGACGGCCATGAGGCGTATGCGAAAGACTGGCTCTGGTACGTCGCTCCAGCCAATCGATACACCGGGGACGAAGCCAATGCCGCGGCATCGCTCCTCACGACGGCTACCGACTACGCGCAGTTCGTGGCGGCGGTGCTGACCGGTCGCGGCCTGTCGCCCAGGATGTGGCGGGAGTTCCTGACGCCCGTTCGCGAGACGAGTCCGGGCATCTCCATGGCACTCGGGATACGGGTCGAGGAGGGGCCAGCGGGCCGCGTTTTCTACCATAGCGGCAACAACGGACGCCGGTTCACCAGCTACATGACCGGCAACATTGATCGGGGAATTGGCCTCGTCTATTTCGCAAGCGCGTACAACGGCACTTCCCTCGCTGAAGCGCTCGCTACTCCCGTCTTCGGCAACGCCCACCCCGCACGAAACCTCGCGACCTTCGACCGATTCGACGATCCGCATCTGCTCGCGTTGAGGTCTCTCGAACATGCAGCCGTGGAGGCTGGCGCCGACACGACGACTCGCCTTTCACTCGAAGGCACTCTCGAACTCGGCGCATTCCTCGCCGGGCGGGGCAACGCTCCGCTCGCACTGGAAGTGCTCGGCAACGCCGTGGCCGACGCTCCCGAGTCTGCCGATGCGCGCCTCGCACTCGGCAGGGCATTCGAGTCGGCCGGCGACCTGGCCTCGGCCATCGAATCGTATCGACGCGCGTTGACGCTGGGCGCCGATGCCGTCGAGGCGCAACGGCAGATCCGATGGACGGAGGAGCGCGTTACGGCCAGTGCGAAGCCTGTGGCGATTCCTCAAGCGACACTGGCGCGTTATGTGGGTCGGTATCAGCAGCGGACCATCACCTTGCGTGACGGTCGTCTGTACTTCGCGGGTGGCCCACGTCCCGAATCCGCGCTCACGGCGCTCACCGAAGATCTTTTCGAAGTCGATGCGGATCCGATGATTCGCGTCCGCTTCGTCGGAGAGGGCGTGTCGCCCGCAGCGAAGCTCATCGGGATCTACGCCGACGGCAGCATTGACGAGTGGGCGAGATGCGGCTGCAGGTGAGCCGGTCCCGGCGCATGCCTTGACGATCGAAGCCTCATCGATCGTCAGGGGAGAAGAGGCCATGAAGAGGTGCAACAGCGACGAAGTAACGACGCGCGGTCTGCGCGCTCCCCGGCGTGGAATCCTCCCCCATTGCACTCATCGTACGCCGCTCAGGTCGATGCGACAGAGCTCGGCCACCCGGTCCGGATCGTCGGGATCCGTGATGACCCACGCGCCGCGCAGGTCGTCGTCGACGGCGACACCTTCCAGCTTGCGGCGGCTCGGCCGACCGTCGATGTCGAAGACACGACACCAGCGCACTTGCCGCGAATCGGGCGGTCCGGTCAGCAGCCCGACGGCGCAGCCGACGACAGGCCCGTCCGTGATCGCATCGATCGTATCCTCCGCGACGGCCAGGAACAGCGTCCGGTGTCGACCCACCATCGCGGCGTCGGTGACCGATAGCGGTACGCCATCCAGCTTTTCGAGCTGGATCCAGTGCGAGGCGAGTACCTCGGGCCGCTCGCCTTCGAGCACGCCGAGCGGCAGATCGATGCTGGCGCTTGCCGTGGCGGTACCACGATGGAACAAGCGCAGCACATCGCCCTCGATGACCGCGCCTTCGATATTGGGACCCTTGGCGAGATCGAGCGTGCGACGCACGCAGTCGTAGATCTGCGGCATGTCGACAATCACGACCGATGCGTGCGAAAGGGAGAGTCGCGCAATCGCCGTCCGCTGTCGGGTCGATCCGGACCCGAGCAGAAATATGGCGCCGTCAGCGGTGCGAACCGCCGCCTCAAAGTCCGGTTTCACGGCCTTCGGCAGCGATGCCCCGTCGGCCTCGAGTACGAACTGCGTACCCTGCAGATCGGGCAGATCGACCCAGCATGCGCAGTACGCATCGTCCTGTACCGCGAGCAGTCGCGCACCCACCCGCAACAGCGCCGAACCCGCACGCACACCTTCGAGTGGATACGCGGCGACGATGCGCGCCTCCATCGGTCTGCGCTCAGAGCGCCGCGGCCACGCGCGCGCCCTGGTCGATGGCGCGCTGGGCATCGAGTTCGACGGCCAGATCCGCGCCGCCGATCAGGTGTACTTCGATGCCGCCTTCGCGCAATGGCGCTTCGAGCTCACGCAGCGGTTCCTGGCCCGCGCAGATCACCACGTTGTCGACCGCGAGCACGCGCCGGTCGTTGCCGTTCGTGATGTGCAGGCCCTCATCGTCGATGCGCTCATAACTCACGCCCGCGAACATGTGCACGCCGCGGCGCTTCAGCGTCGTGCGGTGGATCCACCCCGTCGTCTTGCCGAGGCCTTCACCCGGCTTCGACACTTTTCGTTGCAGCAGGTAGATTTCGCGCGGGCTCGTTTCCTTCGGCAGCGGCGCACTCGACAGTCCGCCGCGCGTCGTGAGATGCATGTCGATGCCCCATTCCGCCATGAAGTCCCCGATGTCGAGGCTCGGCTTGATATCTTCCGGATGGCCGAGGAATTCGGCGACGTCGAAGCCGATGCCGCCCGCGCCGATCAGCGCGACCGTTCGCCCGACCGGTGCGCCCCGCAGCAGCACGTCGACGTAGGACAACACTTTCGGATGATCGAGCCCCGCGATCGGCGGGCGCCGCGGCGTGACGCCCGACGCGAGCACGACGACGTCGAAGCCCTGCGCGAGCGTCGCGGCCGTCGCGACCGTCGAAAGCCTCAGGTCGACGCGCGTCAGCTCGATACGCCGGCGGAAATAACGCAGCGTTTCGTGGAATTCCTCCTTGCCGGGAATGCGCTTCGCCATGTTGAACTGGCCACCGATCTCCGCTGCGCGCTCGAAGAGCACGACCTCGTGCCCGCGCTCCGCGGCGACGGTTGCGCACGACAGCCCCGCGGGTCCGGCGCCGACCACCGCGATGCGACGAGGGCGCGCAGCGCGCAGGAACTGCAGCTCGGTCTCGCGCGCCGCGCGCGGATTGACGAGGCAGGTCGCGGGCCTGCCCTCGAACACATGGTCGAGGCAGGCCTGGTTGCAGGCGATGCAGGTGTTGATCTCGTCGGCGCGCCCTTCGGCGCTCTTTTTCGCGAACTCGGGATCGGCGAGCAGCGGTCGCGCCATCGACACCATGTCGGCGCCTCCCGCGGCGAGGACGCGCTCGGCGATAGCGGGGTCGTTGATGCGGTTCGTCGTGACGAGCGGCAGCGCGACATGCGGCCGCAGCCGTTCGGTGACCCACGTGAACGCGGCGCGCGGCACCATCGTCGCGATCGTCGGCACGCGCGCCTCATGCCAGCCGATGCCCGTGTTGATCATCGTCGCGCCCGCCGCTTCGATCTCGCGCGCGAGATACACCACTTCATCGAACGTGCTGCCCTCGCTGACGAGATCGAGCATGGAGAGCCGGTAAATCAGGATGAAGTCGGGGCCCAGCGCCGCGCGCGTGCGCTTGACGATTTCGACCGCAAAGCGGATGCGCTTCTCGTACGCACCGCCCCACGCGTCGGTGCGGTGGTTCGTGCGCGCCGTGATGAACTGGTTGATCAGGTAGCCTTCGCTGCCCATGATCTCGACGCCGTCGTAGCCGGCTTCGCGCGCGAGCTCGGTGCAGCGGATGAACGCGCCGATCTGGCGCTCGACGCCGCGCGCACTCAGCGCCCACGGTGTGAACGGCGTGATCGGCGAGCGCAGGCGGCTCGGCGCGACCGCGAGCGGGTGATAGCCGTAGCGCCCCGTGTGCAGGATCTGCATGCACACATGGCCGCCTTCCGCGTGGACGGCGCCGGTCACGAGCCGGTGGCGCGCGACCTCGCCGCGAACGCTCAGTTTTCCGGCGAACGGCGCGACCCAGCCGGCGCGATTCGGGGCGATGCCTCCCGTCACGATGAGGCCCGTACCGCCGCGCGCGCGCTCGGCGAAATAGGCGGCGAGGCGCGGGTAGTCCTCGGCCTTGTCCTCGAGCCCGGTGTGCATCGAGCCCATCAGGATGCGGTTGCGAAGGCGCACGTAGCCCAGATCGAGCGGTGCGAGCAGGTGCGGATACGGCGTGGAACCGTGGCTCATTCCCGGGAACTTACCCCATCCGGCCGCTATACTTCGCGGCCATTTATGAGCGATTCAGTCGGCACCGCGCCCCGCACATTCCAGGAGCTCATCTTCGCCCTGCAGAAATACTGGGCGGAATTGGGCTGCGTCGTCCTGCAGCCCTACGACATGGAAGTCGGCGCGGGCACGTTCCACACCGCGACCTTCCTGCGCTCGATCGGCCCCGAACCGTGGAGCGCCGCGTACGTGCAGCCCTCGCGCCGGCCCACCGACGGCCGCTACGGCGAGAACCCGTTTCGCCTGCAGCACTACTACCAGTTCCAGGTTGTCATCAAGCCCTCGCCGCTCGAAATCCTCGACCTCTACCTCGGCTCGCTGCGCATGCTCGGCTTCGACCCGCTCGTGCACGACATCCGCTTCGTCGAAGACAACTGGGAATCGCCGACACTCGGCGCCTGGGGACTCGGCTGGGAAGTGTGGCTGAACGGCATGGAGATCACGCAGTTCACGTATTTCCAGCAGGTCGGCGGGCTCGACTGCCGCCCCGTGACGGGCGAGATCACCTACGGCCTCGAGCGTCTCGCGATGTACCTGCAAGGCGTCGAGAGCGTGTTCGATCTCGTGTGGACCGACGGCCCGCTCGGGCGCGTGACCTACGGCGACGTGTTCCACCAGAACGAGGTCGAGCAGTCGAAGTACAACTTCGAGCTCGCGGACACGGCCGTCCTGTTCCGCCGCTTCGACGAGCACGAGTCGGCCTGCAACGCGCTCCTCGAGTCGAAGCTCGCGCTGCCGGCCTATGAACAGGTGCTCAAGGCTTCGCATACTTTCAACCTGCTCGATGCGCGCAAGGCGATCTCGGTGACCGAGCGCCAGCGTTTCATCCTGCGGGTGCGCGCGCTGGCGCGCGGCGTCGCGCAGGCCTATTACGAGAGCCGCGAGGCGCTCGGCTTCCCGATGCTCGCGGCCGCGGAGCGCGCCCGATGAGCACGCGCGATTTCCTCGTCGAGATCGGCACCGAGGAGTTGCCGCCCAAGGCGCTGCCGGAACTCGAGGGCGCCTTTCGCGACGGACTCGTGAAGGGCTTCGCCGCCGCGGGTCTCGCGCACGGTGCCGTCGAGTCCTTCGCCGCCCCGCGCCGCCTCGCGGTACTCGTGCGGGCACTCGCGACGCGCCAGCCCGAACAGGAAATCAAGCGCCGCGGGCCTCCGGTGAGCGCCGCGTTCGACGCGTCCGGCCATCCGACCCGGGCGGCCAGCGCGTTCGCCGACAGCTGCGGGACCACGCTCGCCGAGCTGACGCGCGTGAAAGAGGGCAAAGGCGAATTCCTCTTCTTCGCGGGGCGCAAATCCGGCGCCGACACGGCGACCCTGCTGCCGGGGGTCGTGCAGGCGTCCCTCGCCCAGCTGCCGATTCCGAAGCGCATGCGCTGGGGTGCGGGCGATGCCGAGTTCGTGCGCCCCGTGCACTGGATCGTGCTGCTCTTCGGCGAGGGCGTGCTGCCCGCAACGCTGCTCGGCGCGCGGGCCGGAAACGCCACGCGCGGCCATCGCTTCCACGCCCCGGCGCCGATCGCGCTGGCGACACCCGGCGAGTACGCGGGGACGCTCGCAACGCGCGGCAAGGTGCTGGCCCATTTCGCCGAGCGTCGCTCGAAGATCCTCGGCGCCGTCAAAACGACTGCGAAGGAGATCGGCGGTCGCGCGATCGTGACCGACGCGCTGCTCGATGAAGTCACGGCGCTCGTCGAATGGCCGGTGCCGATCGCGGGTCGCTTCGACGAGCGCTTCCTCGAGTTGCCGCGCGAAGTGCTGATCTCGACCCTGCAGGACCACCAGCGCTACTTCGCGGTGGAAGATCCTGCGGGGCGGCTCACGCCCTGGTTCATCACCGTCTGCAATATCGAGAGCCGCGAACCGTCGCAGGTCCGCGCGGGCAACGAGCGAGTGGTGCGTCCGCGTCTCGCGGATGCCGCCTTCTTCTGGCAGCAGGACCGGCGCGAGCCGCTCGCCGCCCGGCTCACCGCACTCGACACCGTCACCTTCCAGGCGAAGCTCGGGTCACTGGGCGCGAAGGTCCAGCGAATTGGGTCGTTGGCTGAAACAATAAGCGCGAATCTTGGCTGGAATGTCTTGCACGCGCAGCGATCGGCTTCGCTCGCCAAGTGTGACCTGCTATCCGCCGTCGTTGGGGAGTTCCCGGAACTGCAGGGAATCATAGGCGCGTACTACGCCGCGGCCGACGGCGAACCGGCGGCGGTCGCCACCGCCATTCGCGAGCACTACCTGCCGCGCGGTGCGGGCGATGCGCTGCCCGAATCCGAAGCCGGCACCGCGGTCGCGCTCGCCGATCGTCTTGACACGCTGGCCGGCATTTTCGCGATCGGCCAGAAGCCGACCGGCACGAAGGATCCTTTCGGCCTGCGTCGCGCTGCGATCGGCGTGCTGCGCATCCTGATCGAGAAGCGCATCGATCTCGACCTGCGCGCCCTCGTCGATGCCGCGGTCGCGCTGCAGCCGGTGAAGAGCGCGTCGGCCGCGGACGAGGTGTACGCCTACGTGCTCGACCGCCTGCGCGCCCACTATCTCGAGCAGCCGGATACGCGATTCACGACCGAGATGATCGATGCGGTGCTCGCCACCGCACCGCGCTCACCGCTTGATTTCGACTCGCGGCTCGCCGCGCTCGCGGGCTTTCTCGCGCGGCCGGAAGCGGCCAGCCTCGCGGCGGCGAACAAGCGCATCGCGAACATCCTGAAGAAAGCTGAAGGTTTCACGCCGGCGGCGGTCGCGCCGGCGACGCTGCGCGAGCCTGCCGAAAAGCAGTTGCACGGCGCGCTCGCCAAGCTGCGTGACGGGGTGCAGGCCGCGGTCGCGCAGCGCGACTACGTCGGCGCGCTGAGTGCGCTCGCGGGTCTGAAAGGCGACGTCGACGCGTTCTTCGACGGCGTGATGGTCAATGACCCGGACGCGGCGCTGCGCACGAACCGCCTGTCGCTGCTCGCCGAGTTGCGCGCGCTTTTCAGCGGGGTTGCGGACCTGTCGCGCCTGCCGGGTTGAGGCTCGCCGCCGTCTGACCGAAGAGGATCTTGCGCTGCGCGTCGTCGATCGGGCGCCTCTCGTACTGCTCGGCCATGGCGTAGGCCCGCACCGTGGCCGGGCGCGCCTTGATCGCGTCGAGCCAGCGCGCGATGGCCGGGAATTCCGCGAGGCTCTGCTGCAGGCCCTCCCACGGGAGCACCCACGGATAGATCGCCATGTCGGCGATCGAGTAGTCCTCGCCCGCGACGAACGCGTGCTTCCTGAGCTGCCGGTCGAGCACGCCGTAGAGACGGTTCACTTCGTTGCGGTAGCGCGCCTGCGCGTAGGGAATGGATTCCTGCGCGTAGTTCAGGAAATGCCCGGCCTGGCCGGACATCGGGCCGAGACCCGCCATCTGCCAGAAGAGCCATTCGAGTACCGTCTTTCTGCCGCGCAGGTCCTTTGGCAGGAAGCGCCCCGTCTTCTCCGCGAGATACACGAGGATCGCGCCCGATTCGAACACGCTGATCGGGTCGCCCCCGCCAGGAGGCGCGGGATCGATGATCGCGGGCATGCGGTTGTTCGGCGAGAACGCGAGGAACTCCGCCTTGAATTGATCGCCCGCGCCGATATCGACCGGGACGATGCGATACGGCAGGCCCGTCTCTTCGAGAAACAGCGTGATCTTGTGCCCGTTGGGCGTCGGCCAGTAGTAGAGATCGATCATCGTCCT
>CADEFQ010000019.1:0-3946 GCA_902826635.1 uncultured Pseudomonadota bacterium | reverse complement strand
GCGTGATCTTGTGCCCGTTGGGCGTCGGCCAGTAGTAGAGATCGATCATCGTCCTGGCAGTCTACACTCGTGCCATGCCGCCACGCTTGTCGCCGCTGGTCGAAGGTGTTCGCTGTTTCGCGTGCGAGCGAGCGCACGATCCACGCACGCTGCTGACCGTCTGCACCGGCTGCGGGATGCCGCTGCGCGTCGACTACAATCTTGGCGCGATTCGCCTGCCCCGCGACGCCGTCGCGGCGCGCACGCCATCGCTGTGGCGTTACCGCGAAGTGCTGCCGCTCGTCGCTGGCGATGAGATCACGCTCGGCGAGGGCTACACACCGCTGCTCGAAGTCGCGCACAACGTCTGGGTGAAGGACGAATCGCGCAATCCCACGGGCTCGTTCAAGGCGCGCGGCATGGCCGCCGCGGTGTCGATGGCGAGGCACCTCGGGGCCCGTGCGCTCTGCGCGCCGTCGGCGGGCAATGCCGCGGGAGCGCTGGCGGCCTATGGCGCGCGGGCCGGACTCCCCGTGACCGTCGCGATGCCCGAAGACACGCCGCGCGCATTTTTCGAGGAATGCCGCCTCTACGGCGCGACGGTGCACGCGGTGAAAGGCACGATCGCCGATGCCGGCAAGTTCCTGCGCGAGCATGGCCCGGAAAATGCCGTCGACGTGTCGACCCTGCGCGAGCCGTACCGCATCGAAGGCAAGAAGACGATGGCCTACGAGCTCGTCGAACAGATGGAAGGGGAGGTCCCCGACGTCGTGCTCTACCCGACGGGCGGCGGCACCGGCCTCATCGGCATGTGGAAGGCGTTCGGCGAGATGGCGGCGCTCGGCTGGATCCGCAGCGGCGCGATGCCGCGGTTCGTCGCGGTGCAGGCCGCGGGCTGTGCGCCGGTCGTGCGCGGATTCGAGGCGGGAGCCGCGAGCACCGAGCCGTGGCCCGATCCACAAACGCGCGCGTATGGCCTGCGCGTGCCCTCGCCGCTCGGCGGATTCCTGTGTCTGCGCGCGCTGCGCGCATCGCACGGCATCGCCATCGCCGTCGATGAGCCAGCCATGCATCGCGCAACGACCGACCTCGCCGCCCGCAGCGGCATCGATGTGTGTCCCGAGGGCGGCGCGGCGTGGGCCGCATTGGGCGATCTGCGCGCAGGCGGCTTCGTGCGCGCCGGCGATCGGGTGGTGGTGTTCAATACGGGCACGGGGCTCAAGTACCGGTGACGACAATCCACTACACTGCCGCCCGCGGCACCCTTTCGCCGCCCAGGTCACGGAAATCAAGATGAGCAAGATGTTGGTCGCCACCCTCGCACTGATACTCGTCGCACCCGCCGCGTTGGCGCGCGATACACGAATCAAGCTCCCCATCGCCGATGCGATGAAGGCGGCGGCCAGCCGCGTGAATGCCGACGTGAAGCTTTATTGGGGCAAGCAGGCCTTTCCGAAGCCGCAGAAATCGTTCGGCAGCTTCACGACCAACAAGAAGACCAACTTCTTCAACAAGTCGGACAAGGAAGGCTGCGAGTGGGCCTTCCTGTCGGCCATCCTGACGCTGCAGGAACGCGCGGTCCGCGAAGGCGGCAATGCGGTGGTGAACATCAAGAGCGTTTACCGCGGCGGCAACTTCGCGAGCGAAACCGAGTACGAGTGTGGCGCCGGCGCCATGGTCGGCGGCGTGGCGTTCGAAGGCGAAGTCGTCAAGTTGCCCTGACCTCACGGGTACACTGGCGCCGCTTATGCAGTGGATCGCGTCGCTCCTCTACACGACCTTTCTCTTCGTCTGGGTGCTGCTGTTCGCGATGTTCTTCAACGTCGCGTGCCTCGTGAGCCCGGTGCGCAAGCGCTACGACATGGCGCGCGTGTGGGTGCACGTGATCATGGGCGGGCTCAGGTGGCTGTGCCGCCTCGATTACCGGATCGAAGGGCGCGAGAACCTGCCCGAGGGCGCGCACGTCGCCTTGTGGAAGCACTCCTCGTCGTGGGAAACCTTTGCGATGGTGGTGGTGTGCCCGCCCCAGGTCTGGGTGCTGAAGCGGGAGCTGTTGTGGATCCCCTTCGTCGGCTGGGGCATCCGCCAGATGCACTCCATCGCCATCGATCGCAAGAGCGGCCATTCGGCCGTGAAGCAGGTCGTCGATCAGGGCAAGGGCTACATCGCGGACGGTCGCTGGGTCATGGTGTTCCCGGAGGGCACGCGCATGGCGCCCGGTGAGACGCGCAAGTACGGCGTCAGCGGCGCGCTGCTCGCGCGCGAAGCCGGCTGCCTCGTGGTGCCGATCGCGCACGACGCGGGCTTTTACTGGCAGAAGCGCGGGCTCCTGAAGCGGCCCGGCACGATCACGGTCGTCATCGGCAAACCGATCGACCCCGCCGGGCGCGATCCGCGCCAGGTGAACGAGGAAGCGCAGGCCTGGATCGAAGGCACGATCGCGGCCATCCGCCGCGACAAGGACGCAAAGGCTACGGCCGGCGCTTGATCTCGGCGAGCAACCGCTCTTCCTGTTCCCGCAGTTCCGGGGTGAATTCCGCGCCGAAGTCGGCGGCTTCGAAGAGCGGGCGAATCTCGATCACCGACTCCTCGCCCGGCATCGGATCGGGGCAGCGCCTGACCCACTCGATCGCCTCGTCCATCGACTTCACCTGCCACAGCCAGTAGCCGGCGATCACTTCCTTCGTTTCGGCAAACGGACCGTCGATCACGGTTCGCTTGCCGAGGGAGAACTGCACGCGCTTGCCGGCTGAGCTCGGCTTCAGGCCCTCACCCGCGAGCATGATGCCCGCCTTCACGAGCTGCTCGTTGTAGTTCCCCATGTCGGTGAGGAGCTGCGCGCCTGGCATCGCGCCTGCCTCTGAATTCTTCGTTGCCTTGACGATCACCATGACGCGCATCGGAGCTTCTCCTCGACCGTTTTCCGGAAGTGTGGTCCCGAGGACGAACGGGGACGGGGCGGGCCGACATCCCCCTGGTTCGCTTCGGCGGCGTGAGCTACATCGCGCGCATGCGCCGCAGCAGCTTGCGATCGGCGTAAGTGCGCGAATCGAGCACGATGCGGTCCTGCGCCTGCTGCAGCTGGTGCAGGAAGAACATCACGAAGATGCAGCATACGAGTGCCGTGAGTGTTGAATTGAAAGTGACGCCGAGGCCGAGCGTGACGCCCGAGATATCGCCACCCATCGCGCCCTGCGCTTCCTGCAGCGCCGCGCCGATGCCTCGCACCGTGCCGACGAAACCGACGGCCGGGATCGCCCATGCGGTGAAGCGGACCATGGAAAGCTTGGCGTCGTAGCTCGACACTTCGAACTCGCACTCGTCCCGGATGGCTTCCGCGGCATCCTGCACGCTACGGGTGGCGCCGAAGCGATTCAGCGCCACACCCAGCAGGCGGGGCAGGAACATGTCGCGCACGTCGGGAGACAGGTTTTCGAGCACCCGCGAGAACGACCGGGCATCGTCGGGCAGGATGACCCGCTCCTCGGCTGCGTGGGTGAAGTCACGCGCCAGGAGCTCGCGGGCGCGCCGCACCGCCTGGGCTTGGCGGGCGAGCAGCAGGAAGGACCACAGGGTCAGCGTGATCGAGGTCTCCTGCTCGTAGTCTTTCAGGATCACGAAGATCGAGCGCAGTTGCCGGACCGCATGCCGGGCCTTGTCGGCATTGGTCACGATCACGGCCTGCCCCAGGATCGTCGCCGCGTGCGGCCGGATGTAGAGCGTCCAGATGCTCTGCGTGAGGAGCGCGCAAAGCACGAGCGTCGCGAGTCCGTAAATTGCGTCGTTGGCCGACCAGCCTTCGAGCGGCCGGTAGCCGGGCTGGGTCTTCTCGATCGAAAGCGGAGGCACGAGACCGGTGGACATAGGCAGCTCCCTGGCCATCCGGGTTGGAGCGGAGGCGCCTGCGGAAGGTTCCGCTGCGCCCGGGCCCGCCAGTCTCAGATGTCGAGGTTCGCCACCGCGAGCG
>CADEFQ010000018.1:58143-71255 GCA_902826635.1 uncultured Pseudomonadota bacterium | reverse complement strand
ATCGAACGCGAGCACATTCCGATCGACTACATCGCCGGCACGAGCATGGGCGCGATCATCGGGGCGCTGTACGCGTCGGGCTACACGGTCGATGAGATCCAGAAGATCCTCGACACGATGGACTGGGGCAACGTCTTTCGCGACGGTGCTTCCCGCGACGCAATGCCGATGCGCGAAAAGGAGCTCGATCAGGCACAGCTGATCCCGCAGGAAATCGGCATCGGCCGCGATGGCGTGAAGCTGCCGCCCAGCATCGTGATTGGCCAGAAGCTGAATCTCGAACTGCGACGGCTGCTCATACAGACCGAAGAGCGTATCGATTTCGACAAGTTGCCGATCCCGTTTCGCTGCGTGGCGACCGACGTAGGCAAGGCGGAAGAAGTGGTTTTCGGTGACGGCGACCTTACGCTTGCGGTGCTCGCGAGCGCGGCGATCCCGGGCGCCTTCGCGCCGGTGCGTTACCAGGGACGCCTGCTCGTCGACGGCATGGTGTCGGACAACATTCCCGTGGACGTCGCGCGCCGCATGGGCGCGGACCGGCTGATCGTCGTCAACGTGAGCGAACCGTTGCTTCCGGCCGACGAGCTCGGCTCGCCCGTTTCCGTGCTGATGCAGGTGCTCTCGGGCCTGGTCGATCGCGAGAGCGCGCGCGTGCTCGCGACCCTCACCGCAAAGGACCTCATCCTGACACCCGCCATGCCCGGCATCGCATCGCTCGATTTCGCCAAGGTCGGCGACGCCGTGCGCGCCGGCGAGGCAGCGGCGATGGCGCAAGTCACCGCGCTGCGCAGCTTCGCCGTGAGTCCGGAGGAATTCACGGCGAAGCGCGCCTCCCAGGCGCGACACGGGATCGGCAATCCGCGCATCGACTTCGTCGACGTGCGCAGTGATACGAGCCGCACCGCGGACCTCGTACGCGATCGCTTATATTCCCAAAAGAACAAGGCCTTCAACTTCGACGAGATTTCGACCCAGGTGGACCGCGCCTTCGGCGCCGGCACCTACCAGCGCATCGACTATCGACTCGAGGAGCGCGACGGCGAATACGGGCTCATTGTCCGCCCGGTCGACAAGGACTGGGGCCCGAACTACCTGCGCTTCGGCCTGCAGTTCGAGGACGACTTCAAGGGTCACGACGATTACCAGCTGAATGCCGAGCTGCGCATGACGGGTCTCAGCGCGACCGGGGCCGAATGGCGCAACCTGTTGCAGCTCGGGCGCGAGAGCGGCGTCACCTCGGAGTTCTACGCCCCGTTCGGCGCGCTCGGCCGCTGGTTCGTGGCACCGCAGCTGCAGTATCTCGCGGAGAATCAACCCGTGCGCATCGGGGGTGACGAGGTGGCGCGCTACCGGGTCGAGACCTCGGCGGGCGAACTGCGCTTCGGGCGCGACTTCGGCCAGCACACCCGCATCTCGATCGCCGCTTCTCGCGCACACGATCGCGGCAAGCGCCTGATCGGCGACTCCGCGCTGCCGGACGCGCGGCGCGCCGACCTCGCGGGTGTGCGGCTCGAGTACCTGTGGGATTCGCTCGACAGCGTGGCGTTCCCGACACGCGGCGGACGACTCGAGGCGAGCTACGGGCTCTTCCGGGACGGCCTCGGCGCCCACGAACGCGGCGACCTGGCGCGCCTTTCCTGGGATCGTGCTGCGAGCTTCGGGCGCAACACCTTTTCGATCGGCGCGCGCGCGTCGGTGTCCACCGACAATGTCGACTCCTTCAGCACCGATGCCAACCTTGGCGGTCTCACGTACCTTTCCGGATTCGGGGAGGACGAGCTGATCGGCAGCCAGATGGTGTTTGCGCGCGTGATGTACTACCGCAGCTTCGGCGCCACCGAGTCGCTGATCCGCTTGCCGCTCTATGTGGGCGTCAGCGCGGAAGCCGGCAACGTGTGGGACGACCTCGACGACATTGCGGGCAGGGACCTGATCAAGGCGGGCAGCATATTCCTTGGCGTGCCGTTGCCGCTCGGGCCGTTGCGCTTCGGCTTCGGCTACGCCGATACCGGTGACCGATCGTTCTATCTCACTTTCGGTTCCTACGTGCGCCCCGGGTTTCATTAACATTGCAGAAATGAAGGCACGCACGAAGAAGATCCTGCGCCGGGTGGCGCTCGCGGCGGGCGCGCTGGCCGCCGCGGCAGCGATCGCCTTCGCCGTGGCACTCTTCTATTTCGATCGGCAGGTCGCGCGGCAATTCGAGGGTCGGCGCTGGACCCTGCCGGCCAAGGTGTACGCGGCGCCGCTCGAGCTGTACGCAGGCCTGTCCTTCTCGCCGGATGACCTGGTGGCCGAGCTCGAGCGCCTGAAGTACCGCGAAACGACCGAGCTCGCGCGCCCGGGGACCTATCGACGCCGTCGCGGTCGCTTTGAAATCGCGGTGCGCGCCGCGCGTTTCGCCGATGAACAGCGCCCGGCCCAGATCATTGCGGTCACCCTCGAGCGTGGGGCCATCGAGAGTCTGCGCGGCGCCGATGGCACCGCCATCCCCATTTTCCGTCTCGACCCACTCCTCATCGGCAGCATCTTCCCGATTCACGGCGAAGACCGCATCGTGCTGACGCCCGAGGAAGTGCCGCCACTGCTGCCCGCTGCGATCAAGGCGGTGGAGGATCGCAAGTTCGACTCGCACCATGGCGTCGATGCCGAAGCAATCGCACGCGCGATGTGGGTGAACCTGCGCGCCGGCAAGGTCGAACAGGGCGGCAGTACGCTCACGCAGCAGCTCGTGAAGAGCTATTTCCTCGACGGCCGCCGCACCCTCGCGCGCAAGCTCGAAGAGGCGATGATGGCGTTCGCGCTCGAGGCGCGCTACGACAAGCGCGATCTGATGACCGCTTACATCAACGAGATCTATCTCGGCCAGCAAGGCGACCGCGCGATCCATGGCTTCGGCCTCGCGAGCCAGTTCTGGTTCGCCAAGCCACTCGATGAACTCGACCTGCCCGAGCTGGCGCTGCTCGTGGCGATCGTTCGGGGCCCACCCTATTACGACCCGCGGAAGAACCCGGACCGCGCGCGCAAGCGTCGCGATCTGGTGCTGCGCATCCTCGCACAGCAGAAAATCGTCACGGCCGACGCAGCCGACATCGCATCGAAGCAGCCGCTCGGCGTCGCGGTGCGGCCCTCGGGCGGCTACTACCCGGCCTATCTCGATTTCGTGCGCCGCACGCTGCGTCGCGACTACAAGGAAGCGGACCTCACCGAATCCGGGCTCAGCGTTTTCACGAGCTTCGATTCGCGCGCGCAGATCGCGGCCGAGCGGGCGCTCGAGGGCGAACTCGATCGGCTCGACAAGGTACGCAAGCCGCCCGAGGGAAAGACCGGGCTCGAAGGCGCGACCGTCGTCACGCTGCCTCAGAGCGGCGAGGTCATCGCGATGGTCGGCGGGCGCAATGTCAGCTTCGACGGCTTGAACCGCGCGCTCGCGGGTGCGCGCCCGATCGGCTCGCTCGTGAAGCCCTTCGTGTACCTCGCCGCGATCGAGACGGGGCGATGGAATGCCACCAGCGTACTCGACGACACCCCGATCGAAGTGCCGCTGTCGCGCACCAAGGTCTGGCGCCCGCAGAACTTCTCGCGCAACGCGAACGGCCCGGTGTCGATGGTGCGCGCCCTCAGCGAATCGTTGAATCTCGCGACCGTGCACCTCGGGCTCGATGTCGGTACCGGGAAAGTTGCGCAGATGTTCACTCGCTTCGGCGTCGACAAGTCGCCGGCGCCGCTGCCTTCGCTGCTGCTTGGCGCCGTGGACCTGCCGCCGATCGACGTCGCGCAACTCTACAACGGGCTCGCGAACGGTGGCTTTCACGTGCCGCTGCGCGCGGTACGCGCCGTCGTCAACGAGCGCGGCGAGCGCATCGGCGCGTATCCGGTGAAAGTGGCGCCGGTGGCGGCGCCCGATGCCGTATATCAGGTCGATCGCATGTTGACTTACGTGATCTCACGCGGAACCGGGCGCGCCGCGGCGGCGAGACTGCCGCGTGGTCTTGTCGTCGCGGGCAAGACCGGCAGTTCGTCGGATCTGCGCGACGGCTGGTTCGCGGGCTTCTCGGGCACTCATCTTGCCGTCGTGTGGATCGGCTACGACGACAACCGCCCGACCGGCGTCACGGGCTCGAGCGGCTCGCTGATCGTGTGGCAGAAAATCATGTCGGCGCTCGACACGAGTTCGTGGCAGCCGCCGATGCCCGAATCGCTCGAAGACATGCCGATCGATTACGCCTCCGGGCTGCGCGTCTCGACCGGCTGCTCGCAGGATGAAGTGATCGTCGCGGTGCCCCGCGGCACCCAGACGCCGTTCATGGCCGGCTGCGCGCCGCCGCCCGGCATCGTCGATTGGCTCCGTGGCATCATGCGCTGATGTCGAGACGCCCACGTTCTCCGTTCCGCGCCGGTGGCGCCTGCGCTGCCGTGCTGTCGCTCGTGCTCGCCGCCTGTGTCACGCCGCCCTATCGGCCGGGGCCGGCATCCTCGCCGACGCCCGGGGTGCCGGGCTCGAGCGGTGGCGGCGAGTCGGGCGCTGGTCAACCTCAGCCAGCGCCTCCCGTCGAGCCCTCGCCGACGCCAGCGCCCGCGCCCAAGTCGTACCGGCTGAGTGCGGCGACGAGCGCGCTCGTCGCGCAGGCGCGCGGTGCGACCGCGAAAGGCGATTTCGACGCCGCCGCTGCGACACTCGAACGCGCGCTGCGTATCGAGCCGGACAACCCGCTCGTGTGGATCGAGATGGGCCGCATGCGACTCGCGAGCGGTGACGCCGCGCAGGCGCGCAACATGGGCCGCCGCGCACTGGCGCTCGCCGCAGGCGCTCCGCGGGAGCAGTCGAGCGCGTGGCGCCTGATTGCCGATGCGCTGCGCGCGCTCGGCCGCAATGTCGAGGCGCAGGAAGCGGCCCAACGCGCCGAGGCGCTGGCGATTCCGTAAATGGCTGCGACCGACATGGCCGGCACATGCGGGCTAGCCCTTACGGGGGTCGCCCAATTGCGGGCCGACGAGCCGGTGCCTAGCCTTTCCTCCCGAGAGAGTGGGGAATCAGGCGCCCGACGCGATTCGAGGGCCCCCGATTCCGGTCAGCGCCGGGCGTCCCCCACGCCCGGCACTGGCCATCTCCTTCGCGCCGCCCTCTTCATCATTGCGTATGTGCTCGTCGACTGGCTCAGCTACCTGCAGCCGGTCCTGAAGCTCGGCATCACGCCCTGGAATCCACAGACCGGGCTCGCGCTCGCGTACCTCATCTGGCAAGGCCCGCGCGGCGCGATCGCCGTCGCTGCCGCCGCACTGCTGTCGGAAGTCGTCGTGCGCGACGTGCCCGCGGGCAGCATCGCCGCCATCGCGACTTCGATCTGGATCGCGATCGCCTACAGCACGCTCGCCGCCGTGCTTCGGCGCACGGGCCCCGACACGATCGTGGCGACCCCCGCCGACGCTGCGCGCTTCGTCGGCGCCGGCCTCCTCGCGACACTGTTCGTGGGGGCTGGATTCGTCGCGATCATGTTCGCGATGGGTGCGCTGCCCGGACACGTGGCGCTCGGTGGCATCGCGCGCTACTGGGTCGGCGACTTCAACGGCGTGCTGACGCTCGCGCCGCTGCTGTTGTGGGCGCCGTCCTGGCGCAAGGGCCTCGCGGCGCTGCGCGCACGCTGGCGTGAAGCGCTGCTGCAACTCGTCGTGCTCGGATTCAGCATGTGGATCATCTTCGGCCTGCTCGCCGACCAGGCGCTGCGCTTCTTCTATCCGCTCTTCGTGCCGATGATCTGGATTGCGCTGCGCTGGGGCGTCGTCGGTGCGGTCGCGGGGGCGCTCGCGATCCAGGCGGCGCTCGCCTTCGTGGTGCGGGACGTCGGCGCCGCGCCGCCGCTCTTCGAGCTGCAGTTCCTGATGCTCACGCTCAATCTCACCGCATTGCTGCTCGGCGCGACGGTGAGCGAGCGGCAGCGCGCGCAGGCGCAACTGCGCGAACGCGACGAGGCGCTCGCGCGCGCGATGCGCTTCGCCACCGCCGGCGAAATGGCCTCGGCGCTCACCCATGAGCTGAACCAGCCGATCACTGCGCTCGTGTCCTATCTGCGCGCGGCGGAGATCCTCGCCGTCCCGAGTGCGGCGCCATCCGGCGAAGCGCGCGACGCGCGCCTGCCCGAAACACTCGGCAAGGCGGCGAGCGAAGCGATTCGTGCGTCGGCGGTGCTGCGGCGGCTGCGCGATTTCTACAGCACGGGCCAGGCCGCACGCGCGCCTCTCTCGCTCGCCGCGCTGTGCGAGACCGTGAGCGCGGCGTTCCGGGAGCGCCTGCACCGCACCGGCGTCGAACTCTCCTGCAACGTGAGCACCGAATTGCCGGCCGTGGCCGCGGATCGCACCCAGCTCGAGATCGTGCTCCACAACCTCGTCGCGAATGCGATCGACGCGATGGCCGCAGCGGGCGGACCCGCCGCGAAGCGCATCGAGATTACGGCCGAGCTCGTGGATGACCACGTACGCCTTGCCGTCGCCGACTCCGGCCCCGGCGTCGCGATGGATATCGCGGCGCGCGTGTTCGAGCCCTTCGTGACGACCAAGCCCGCCGGCATGGGGCTTGGGCTCGCGATCAGCCGATCGTTGCTGCGCGCGCAAGGGGGAGAGCTCGACTATTCAGGGGCGGACACCGCCAATAGTTCCGGGGGGGCCCGCTTTGTCTTGCGCTTGCCACTGGCGAGCGGCGAACAGCGAACAGCGAACAGCGGGCAGCCAGAAGCGTGAGGCTTGTTGCATGAGTGATGCGACTGTGTTTGTCGTCGATGATGACGCCGCGATCCGCGATGCGCTGAGCTTGCTGATTTCCTTGCGCGGGCTGCGCGCGCAGGTGTTCGCGTCGGCCGAGCATTTTCTCGGCACCTATCGCAGCGAATGGCGCGGCTGTCTGCTGGTCGACCTGCAGATGCCGGGCATGTCGGGACTCGAACTGCAGTCAGAGATGAAAGCGCGCGGCGCTTCGCTGCCTGTGATCGTGCTGACGGCACACGGCGATGTCGCGACCGCGCGCGCGGCACTCAAGAACGGCGCGGTCGATTTTCTCGAGAAGCCCGTCGACGACGCCGTGCTGATGGACGTGCTCGGCAATGCGATCCGCATCGATGCCGAGCGGCACAGCGTGGCGCACACCCGCGCAGCGGCGGCCGAGCGTCTCGCGCGCCTGACGCCGCGCGAACGCGACGTACTGCGCCTCCTTGCTCAAGGCCGCCAGCTCAGGGAGATTGCGCAGCAGCTCGAGATTAGCCCCCGCACGGTCGAGGTCTACAAGGCGCGCATGATGGAAAAGCTCGACTGCCGCACGCTGGCGGATGTCGTGCGGGCGGGGAGCGAGCTCGCCGCGGAGGGGGCGTAGAGCCACGGGCCAGAGGCGCTTCGCGCCGAGTGTCAGGTGCGCAGTTTCGGGCCGCGTGCTGCCTGTTCGTCGAGGATCGGCAGGAGCACCTGCGAACAATCGCCGCTATCCGGGCTTGAGCAGTATTCGATACCTTCGACCGGTGTGCCGTGATCGAGAAGCAGACGAAGCACTTGCTGCCGCTCGGCCACCTGGTCGCGTTGCGCCCTGAGCAGCACCCGCATCACGAGCGACTGGCCCTCACAGGGTGCGGCCGCGGGCGCGCCCTTCTCGAGCTGCCATTGGACCACCGTGGCGTTGAGCGAGATGACCGCATTGCACAGTACATTGCGCCCTGCAGCGTCGATTTGTAGCGGGTCGACGTGCTCGCCGAGGTACGGAATGAGCGACGCCAGCTGCGGCCGCGGCGCGACGCGTTGTGCGACCGGCGTCAGGTCACCGCGTGTGACTGCGAGCGCCTGCTGCACGAAGCGTTCGGTTTTCCTTGTCGGTACGGGCGCGACCTTTGCCGCTGACAGTAGATAAGCCTCGGCCAGCAGCGTGCGAACCTCCGGCGTCGCGAGGCAGAAGTCGCTCTTGTCGATGTACTTCTCGAGGATTCTGGCTCCGGCTTCGGGCTCTTTCCGCAGCTCGATGAGAGTCTCCGCCTCACGCGCGAGCACGCAGTCGTCCCCGCCCGCGTCCATCTGGGCGGCGAATAGCGAGTCGCTCTCCTTGTCGGAAACATTCCGCATGTTTCTCGCCGTCTTCGCCGCCTGCTGCCGGGCACTCGGCGGAAACTGCGCGTCCCCGACGATCTCCCGCAGCGTTGCAGCGACCGCGGGCGAAGGTATCAGCATCGCGTCGATGCGCAGACGGTCGATGTACGCCCAAAGGTCATTCGGGTGGGCGGCCTCGACCTCGTCGAGCCACTTCTTCGCAGCCTTGAAGTCACCGTCGTCGATGCGCATCGAGGCGAGCAGAACCTTGATCGACGAGAAATCGGGATGTTGCCGAAGCGTCGCATTCGCGATCGCCTCGCCGCGGTCCCGCTGGCCGTATATCCACGCAGCGCGGACATGGAGGAAAGCGACCTGGTAGTCCTCGGGGCGAGCCATCGCGTAGGCCTCGACCGCGGCGTCGGCCTGCTCGAAGCATCTTGTGCTCAGCAGCGCGTTGGCGCGCCGCAGCTCCGGCGCCGAAATGTCCGGTGTCTCGCGCAACGCGCGGCCCTGAAAGCGGATCTCGCCGCCGTCCTGCACCGCCGCGCACCGATCCACTGAAACGTGGGGGTAGGCGTTCTCGGCGGCGCCGGTCCCCATTGAAGCACACACCAAAGTGAAGGCAGTGATTCCGGTTCGATGAAGCATGCAATTGTCCCGATACAACGTCGCGCGCGGTGCCGCACCCGCCAGCATACCTCGATGTGGGCGATGCACGGGCTTGCCTGGTTCACAGTCGCCGATGGACATCAGCGACGCACAGCCATCGTCCCGAGCGCTCGTCGGAATCCATTGATCACGAGTTCGATGGCGTGGGTGCCCGGGTAGTGCTGCCGTGTGGTGAGATCCGCGAAAGAAATCGCGCCGCCAAGCCGGATCGACGATGCCGGTGCCAGTGTCACGCTACGCAACTTGAAGACCTTGGGTCGGGCTTTCCCATTCGACTTGACGAGCAGTACTGATGGACGTGCTCGGCAACGCGATCCGCATCGACGCCGAGCACCACACCGCCGCGCATGCGCGCGCCGTCGCCACCGAGCGCCTCGGACGCCTGACGCCGCGCGAGCGCGACGTGCTGCGCCTCCTCGCGCAGGGCAAGCAGCTGCGCGAGATCGCGCAGCAGCTCGAAATCAGCCCCCGCACGGTCGAGGTCTACAAGGCGCGCATGATGGAAAAGCTCGACTGCCGCACGCTCGCGGATGTGGTGCGGGCGGGGAGTGGGCTCGCGAGCTCACTCCGGTAAGCACCGTGCATGCCGCCACGGCTACGCTCACCGCGATTCGAACAGCGTCGCGTCAGTCGCCCGAAGAATGCAGCCATGCGGGCAACGCATGATCTTGACGAGGTCCCATGCGCAGCGCATGGTCGCTCGCGTGCAACATTATTCGCGTCGCACGACGCTGACCGCCCATGCCCGGCTGCGTCGCCGCCTGTTGCTGGGTGCCGCGGCGCTGCCCTTCGCGGGATCGGGTCTCGCGCGGGCGGCCTCGTCCACTTTTTCGCTCGCCCTGATCGGCCAGTGCCTGATCCGTCACGATCTGAGGGTGCGCTCCTGGCCCGGCTTCGCGCCACTGGCGCGACAGCTGCGCGAGAACGACGCCTGCTTTTCTGACCTGGAAGTGGTGATTCGCGGCCCGCGCGAGGGCGCGGCAACACGCCAGCTGGACACGGTGCACACCGCCGAACCGGTCGTGCTCGACTGCCTGCGCGACTTTGGCGTGACTTTCCTCGCGACGTCCAACAACCACGCCTTCGACGTCGGCACGGGTGGCATCCTCGACACCATGGACGCGCTGCGCGCACACCGCCTCGCGTTCGCGGGCAGTGGACTCACCGTGGCCGACGCGGCCGCGCCGTCCTTTCAGCAGACGGCCGCTGGTCGGCTGGCAGTGGTCGCCGCGGCTGCGGGCATGATTCGCGAGGGTGGCGCGGCGACCCGCTCGCGACCTGGCGTCCACGAGCTGCGCGGCGGCAGGGACGGCCTCGACGCGAGCGATGTCGAGCGCATGCTCGAATCACTGCGTCGGGCGGCGCTCGAGGGCGCCGTCGTGATCGCTTACCTGCACAATCATTTGTGGGAGACCGACATGGCGCGTACTCCCGAGTGGCAGCGCGAATTTGCGCGTCGTTGCATCGATGCGGGAGCGAATGTCTTTGCCGCGCACGGGGCGCCACTGCTGCAGGGGCTCGAACTCTATCGGGGTGCTCCGCTTTTTCATGGGCTCGGCAGCTTCATCTTTCAGACACGCAAGGCCGAAGAGGCTTATGGCGAGCCCACTTGGGAAAGTCTCGTCGCAGAATGCCGGTTCGAAGGCAGGCAATTCGTGGGCGCGCAGCTGACGCCGGTCTCGCTCGCGCCCGTCGGCGAGGGCGGGCCAGAGGATCTCGTTACGCGCGGGCGCCCTTCCCCCGCCACGGCCGGGCAGGCACGGGTCGCGCTGGCGCGCGTTGCCGGGTTATCTCGACGTCTCGGCTACCGCCTTCACCTCGACGGCGATCGCGCCGTTCTCGCCGCCGGATAGTCGGCGGCGCGGAGCGGCGTATCCGCCTTCTCCCGTTCGCACCAGGCGCGCGTTTCGTACAGAAACTCGCGCGCCAGTCGCGTGGGCCCCGGAACAGCTGCCGTCACGAAAGCGTATTCGTGTCGCAGTTCGGGGCGAAACGGCCGCGCCACGAGCCCGTCGCGAAGGTAGGGACGTGCGAGCAGCGCATTCACGATTGAAATGCCGATGCCGCGCGCCGCGAGCCCGCAGGCCGAACCGATGGTGTGGGTATCGATACGCACGCTGGGACTCACTCCAGCCTGCGCGAACGCGGCTTCAATCTGCATCCGCGAATGCCGGCCGGCACCCAGCAGGATCAGCGGCTCGCCCCGCAAGCGCACCGGATCGAGCTCCGGCTCGCTTGCGAGCCGATGATCGCGCGGCAGCACGCAGATGCTCGCGCTGACAACGATGGATTCGGCGGCGAGATCCGTGCGGTCGATGGGCATCCTGACGAAGCCCGCGTCCACCGCACGCGTCGCGATCATCATGCGAGCCGTCTCGACACTGCGCGAATCGATGCTGAGGTGCACGTCCGGAAAGCGTGCGAGAAAGCGGGCGACGATTTCGGGCAGCACCCCTTCGGTGAAACTCGGCGGCGCCACGAGGCGCAGGCGCCCGACGCGAAACTTCGCGATATCGTCGACGAGGTTCTGTACGTGATCGACGCCACCCAGCGCGAGCTCCACCTCCTCGAAAAGCAGCAGCGCGTCGCTGGTGGGTACGAGCCGGCCTCGATCGCGGTGGAAGAGTTCGAAACCGAGGCCGCGTTCGAGTTGCGTGAGCAGGCGGCTCGTCGCCGGCTGCGTGAGCCCGAGTTCGCGCCCCGCCGCCGTCACCGTACCGGTGCGTACGATCGAGCGGAACGCGCGCAGTGCGCGCAAATCCACGCCACGTTTCATGGCTGCTGCGCGGGCAGCACGTGCAGCACGATCTGCGATGGCTGGTCGGGCCCGATATGCACGCGGTTCAGCGCCGCGACCGGCTCGCTCGCAACCCCCGCCGGCGCGCCGGTGTTCGGATTGACGTCGAAATGCGGGAAGTTGCTGCTCGAGACATCGATGCGGATCCGGTGACCGGCCAGGAAGCGATTCGCAGTCGGGAACGCGGTGATTTCGATCTGGTACACCCGGCCGGGGTCAGCGAGGATCGCCCGCTCATAGCCGCGGCGGAAGCGCAGCCGCTGGATGCCGCTGGTCAGGTTCATCGCGTAGCCCTCCGGCCAGTCCCGCGACGGAGGATGCACGTCGATGAGCTTCACCGTAAAGTCGGTGTCGCGCGCACTCGTCGACACCCACAGGCGTGCCACGACGGGCCCCGCGACGATCACATCCTCGCGCAGCGGCGCAGTCTCGAATACCCGCACGTCGTCGCGCGCCGCAAGGGCGCGACCGGGATGACGCGCACCAAAAACCTCTGCGGTCTCGCGCTGATCGAAGGCGCCACCTTCCATCAATGGCGCGCCCGAAGCGATCGCACCACCGATCGTGGGCACCGGGTCGTGTGGATCGAAGCGCCAGGCAACCTGCGCGTGCTGCTCCGGCACCGACCTGACCAGCGACCCGTCCGCATGCAGATACCAACTCTTCGGCTGAGCCTCCGGCGGTGGCCAGGCGCTCGTACGCAGCCATGCACCCCCATGCAGCAACCGACCCTCCGCCGTACGCGTACCCGCGCCGCCGCCCATGACGAACACGGTCACGGGCGCAGCCAGCCAGTCGGGTGCATCGAGCCGACGCAGATGGCGATCGAAGAAATCGCGCCGCAACGTCACGTAGTCTGGCGCCAGGTTGCCATCGAGTGTCGCCGCGGGACCGAAGTCCACGTCGCCTGCATGGGTCACCGATCGCTGGCCGTGCGTCCACGGACCCATCACGAGCCGTACCGGCCCATGCTTCAGCCTGGAAAGTGCGGCGAAGTTCTCGGTCGCCGTCATGGCATACGGGTCGTACCAGCTCGACATGTGCACCATCGGCACATCCGCGAAGCGCGAATAGTAGCCACGCGCGTACAGTTCGGGCCGCTGCCAGAAAGGATCGAAACACTCCTTCGACCATTGTTCGACGACATACGATTCATACTCGGGTGCCGCGCTGACAGCCGACTGCCCCGCCGTCCACGGCATCACGCGCGCCCAGTCCCGGATGTCGGCCGCTTCGAGCGCGGCGCGGCGGGCGGGATCGGCGGCCGTGGCGGG
Organism: uncultured Pseudomonadota bacterium; assembly: GCA_902826635.1. Classification (GTDB taxonomy): domain Bacteria; phylum Pseudomonadota; class Gammaproteobacteria; order Steroidobacterales; family Steroidobacteraceae; genus CADEFQ01. The sequence goes on along the minus strand of CADEFQ010000018.1, from coordinate 58,451 downwards.
CGCCAGGCGCGCGTGCTTCAGCGCCCAGGTCAGCTGCTTCAGTTCAAACGCGCCACCCTGCCGGATTCCGCTGTGGAACGCGCTCGAGAAGCCGCCCGAATCGACGAACATCGCAGCAAGTCCGGGAGGTGCCGCGGCAGCAAGGGCGGTTTGCACATGCGCACCGTACGAGAACCCCAGCGTCGCAATTCGACCGTCGCACCAGGGCTGGGCAGCGATCCAAGCGAGGGTATCGACCCCGTCAGGTTGTTCGTTCAGGTACTTCGCGAACTCACCGCCCGAATCGAAGCGCCCACGGCAGTCCTGCA
>CADEFQ010000018.1:0-58043 GCA_902826635.1 uncultured Pseudomonadota bacterium | reverse complement strand
TTCAGGTACTTCGCGAACTCACCGCCCGAATCGAAGCGCCCACGGCAGTCCTGCAATACATAGCCGTATCCCGCACGCACGAACTGCCGCGCCACTTCCGGCTTCGGGCGCGGCACCGGTTCTGCGAGGCTGCGATCCGCGTGGTTCGTGCCGCGGCGGCCATAGGGCGTGCGCTCGAGGAGCACGGGCCAGGGGCCCGCGCCATTCGGCAAGTAGATGTCGGTGGCGAGATGGATGCCGTCGCGCATCGCAACGCGCTCGGTCAGAGCGCGCGCCTGGGTCACCGCGGTCATGGGGTGCCCGAAATCCAGGTTGCCGGCGCCCCGGGCCCCACCGGCAGTCCGAGAGCTGCCCAGAGCGCCACCAGCAGCAGGCCGGCGATACCAAAACTCACGCTGAACGGCAGCATCAGCGCGATGAGTGAGCCAACGCCGAAGTCGCGCACCCAGCGCTGGCACATCACGAGCACCAGCACGAAGTTCGTGGCAACGGGCGTTACGATATTGAAGATCGAGTCGCCGACCCGATACGAAGCTGTGGTCATTTCCGGTGAAATGCCGAGCAGCATCAGCATCGGCACCACAATGGGGGCCATCGCGGTCCACTTGGCCGACGCCGAGCCGATCAGGAGGTCGAACACCGACGACACGAGCAGCAGGGGCACGAGCATCGCCACGGGCGACAAATTGAACCCGCGCAACCATTGCGCGCCGTGGATCGCGAGTATCGGACCGAGATTCGACCAGGCGAACATCGCGACGAAATGCGCAGCGACGAATGCGATCACGAGATAAGGCGCGATGTCGCGCAAACCATCGACCATCATGCGCACCACGTCGCGGTGATTCTTGATGCTGCCCACGGCGCGCCCATAGGCCCAGCCGCACAGCAGGAACAGCAGCAGAAAACCCGCAATCAGCGCCCGATAGAACGGCGCTTCTCGCCCATAGCCCTCCGCCGCGTGATCGATCAGCGGCTGGTAGCCGGGCGAGACCACGAGCGCGGCAAAAAGCGCAACGATCAGCACCGCGACCACGCCTGCGCGTCGCAGACCGCGGCGCTGTGCGTCGCTGAGGACGCCGGGCTTTGCCTCGACACCGATCGTGGCAAGCGCCTCGCCGTTCACCGCGAGCGTCGCGAGCCGCGGTTCGACCCAGCGTTCCGCGACGGGCCAGGCAACGCAAAGGAGCAGCAGGCCGAGCGTTGCTGTGAACCACCAGTTGCCGAGTGGGTTCAGGATGTGCGCAGGCTCGACCAGTTGCGCGGCGCTCTGGGTAATTCCCAGCATCAGCGCATCGAACTGCCCCGGCAGCAAATTGCCGGCGAACGCACCTGAAATTCCGGCGTAGGCGACCGCCACACCCAGCACGGGATGCCTGCCGGCTTCCCGGTAGACGATAGCCGCGAGCGGAATCAGCACGATATAGGCCGCATCCGAAGCGTGATGCGACAGCAGTCCGATCAGGAAGGTGGCCGGGGTCAGCAGCGCGCGCGGCGCGGCGCGCACCAGGCGACCGATCAGCGCTGCAAGCAGGCCGGAGCGTTCCGCCACCGCCGCCCCGAGCATCACGACGATCACCAGCCCGAGTGGCGGGAAGCGCACGAAGGTTTGTGGCATCTCGACCAGCAGGCGCCGCACATTCGCCTCGGACAGCAGGCTTTCGGCTGCGACGCGTTCACCCGAGAGAGGGTTGACCGCCGAAACGCCGAATCCCGCGGCGACCGCCGAGGCAACGATCAGCGCCGCGATCAGCCAGAGGAAAATGACGACGGGGTCGGGCAGCGCATTGCCGAGCCGCTCGACGCGATCAAGCACTCTCACTCTCGCCATATTGCCCGGATCAATTCTCAGAAGGTCACGTTGAATGTCGCGTACACGTACCGGCCACGGATGTCATAGGTGTACATGTCGAAGTTGATCGGGTTGTTCGCGCTCGAAGCCGGGGGCTGGCGATCGGTGAAATTGTCGATGCCGAGCGCCACCCGGTACTTCGTGTCCGCGAAGGCATACCCCAACTGCAAGTCATGGTACGTGATCGCTTCCAGGTCGCCGCCGTTGATCGGATTGCCGGGCACATCGTAGCTGCTGCCGATGTACCGTGCCTTGTAGCCAGCGTCGAAGGCGCCATACGAGTACCGCAGTCCGCCCTGGCCTTTCCACCGCGGGAACGTGGAGCGCGGCTCGTCTGATTTTCCGGCGCGCTCGTCCACCGCTACCGAACCGTCCGGCTGCACGATCGTGGTACGGAAGGAATCGAGATAGCTCGCATCGAGCGAAGCCCTGAAGTCACCGAACCCGGTCGTGAACGCGTACGACAGGGTCGTGTCGAAACCGCTCACGTGGATGCTGGCGAGATTGACCACCGCCTGTCGCAGCTCCAGCACTTCGCCTGACGGCGCGCGATCGATGAGGTTGCAGTAGACCTCGCGAATGGCGCAGGCCTGCATCAGCTGGGTGGCGTTCTGCGAGGCGATGGCGTTGTCGACGTCGATCCGGAACCAGTCGAAGGTGAGCGACGCGCCGGGAATGAAATCGGGTGTCCACGCGAGACCTGCAGAGAAGGTATCTGCCGTTTCGGGTTCGAGATTCTGGTTGCCGGAAATCACGCCGTTGATGGTGCCGCCGCCGAACTGGTTCTGATTGTAGGTTGACGGCACTCCGGCGCAGCCGGGCAGGCCCGCGCCACCGCCGTTGCAGGGATCGACCGCCTGAAAGTTCGTGAGGCGCCTGCCCTGGTACAACTCGAGGATGGACGGGGCGCGAAATCCCTGCGAGTACGTGCCGCGCAACATCAGATCCGATACCGGGCGATACGCGACGCCGAACTTCGCGGTCGCCTCCCCGCCCACGGTCGAGTACTCCGAGTAACGCACGGCCGCGTCAAGATCGAGACTATGGACGAGCGGGATATCGCGCAGCAGTGGTACGTTGAGCTCCGCATAGACCTCGTGCAGGTCGTACGACCCTTCCGTAGGCTCGCGCGACTGCGCCGTCGTGGGTGATTGCGGCACGCCCGATACCGGCGGCAGCACCGTCGAGAGCGTCGCGGCGAACGCGTCCGGCCGGTCGTCGGCTTTCTCGCGTCGATATTCGTAGCCGGTCGCGAATCCAACCGTGCCGGCCGGAAGCGAGAACAATTCGCGGGACGCGTTCAGCGCGAAATCGACCTGCGTCGCGGTCTGCTCGTCATGCCCGTTATAGCGGATGTAGTCCGCCATTTGCGGCGTGACTTCGCCGAAGATGTTGAGCGGCGTGCATCCCGCCGCCGCGGCGCACACGGCCGGCGATCGCAGTGCCCGGTAGACGCTTTCGTAATTCACCTGATTGAAGGCGTTGAATTCGGCTTCATTGCGTGACCAGGAAAGGAACGCGTCCCACCGCCACTCGCCGGCGAATTGCACGCGACCTTCGAGACCGAGCGCGAGACGCAGCGTGTCGACCTCCTGCGCATTGTTGCGGTTGCCCACGTCGTCGGCGACACGCTGGATGCGGAAAGTATTGCCAGTGAACGCGCGCGCGCTGGCGAGCGGCACGCCATTGGCCGTTCCGAAGGGATTGAAGGCCTGGTCGTTCGAGATCGCGAAGCCGCGCGACCCCCGGATATCGAGCCCCACGGGCGAGAACAGCTGGCTCGATTCCCGCTTGTTGTAAAGCGCTTCCGCGTGCATCGCGAGGTCATCGTTCCACTGCCAGCCGAAGCGCGCGAAGACCCCGATCCGTTCGCTGGGCCCAATCGCATAGATACCCTGCGCCTGCGTGTTGTAGTCGTCGGCCGGCAGCGTCGCGACGCGGAACGAATCGTCGGCCGTGGCGCCCGCGCCGATCGTCGAGGCGCCGGGCAGGCGCGTGACGGCATTTGCGGTGTTGGCCGCGAAGCCGGCGGGTGTACCAAAGTACGCATTGTTCGAAAGGCCCGGCAGCACGAACAGGCCGCGCGGCGACGTCGGTGGCGCGGTCAGTGGCGAAAGCGCACGCGCGGTCAGAGCGCGGTCCGCGGTCAGGAGCGGCTTCGTGTCGCTGTATGTCAGCGACAGCAGCGCGGAAGCCCGTTCACCTTCGGTGCCCCAGTTGAGGAAGCCGCTGACGTTTTCGTTGTCGCCGCGATCCGTGATGCCGTAGCGACCGCTCGCCTCGAAGCCATCGACGCTCTTTTTCGTGTGGATGTTCACGACGCCGGCAATCGCGTCCGCGCCGTAAATTGCGGAGGCGCCATCTTTCAGCACTTCGATGCGATCAATGATGCCGAGTGGAATCGTGTTGAGATCGACGAAATCACGGAAGCCGCGACCGCCGACGGCGTTCACCCAGCGATGGCCGTCCACGAGCACGAGCGTGCGATTGCCCGAGCCCTCTGCTGATCCGAGGTAGCGCAGGTTGATGGACGACACGCCGAAGGAGGTGCCTTGCGTGCCATTCGAGTTGAGGCTCATACCGACGCTGGGCAGCGCCTGCAGCAGGTCCCCGGCAGAGGTTGGCGCGGCGGCGGCAATGTCCTCGGCCGTGAGTGTCTGCAGGGGCCCGACCGAACTGGTGTCCGAGCGCTGGATGCGCGAACCGGTGACCACGACTTCCGCGACTTCCGCTTCAGCGTCCGAAGCCGCCTCGGCTGTCTGGCCCGGCGCGGCCATTGAATACATCGACAACGACAACGACAACGAAAAAACGAGGCTCGCACACGCACCGCAGCGCTGATTGTTCGATCGCATCGCCTGAATTCCCCCCGGAAGTGAATGCCACACGCCTCATGGAGCCTACGTGGGCAGTCAGGCAATGCAAGATGATGGCCTTATCACATCGTGCCATGCCATTTTGGCATGGGCTTTGTTTTCAGCCGGGCTCATCCAGGGCGAGTGCGCTGTCGAACAAATCCTCGCCAAGCACCAGGTCGAGGTCCTCGCTGGGAACGGCGGCCATCGCCGTGATCGGCGCGTTGGCGATGGCGGTCGGTCCTTCCGCCCGCTGCGCCCACAGCACGATCGCCACCGCCGCCGCGGCGCCGAACGCCGCCGCGGGCGCCATCAGTCGCCATCGGATCGGGTGGTGCTCGCGCCGACGCAATTCATCGAGCGCCGCGTGGCGCGCCCGCGTGAGGCGCGACCGCACGCGCCCATCGAGGTGCTCGACGCTGGCCTCGAGCGCGGCACGCGTGCGGCGTTCGACGCCGGTTTCGGTTTCGCCGCTCATGCGAGCCGCGCGCGCAAGGTATGCACGGCGCGCGAGTAATGGGTCTTGACGCTGCCTTCCGAACAGCCCATGGCGACGGCCGTGTCCGCGACGTCCAGCCCCTCAAAGTTTCTCAGAAGAAACGCTTGTCGCTGTCTCGCCGGTAATTGTGCCAAAAACCCGCTCAATAGCGTCATCGTCTCCTCCATTTCGACCCGCGCGTGAGGCCCCGCCTCGGGGCTCGGCGCAAGGCTCACCGGGTCGTTGTCCGCCTCGGCTTCGTCGCCAGGCCTTGCGCCACTGCGGGTGGGCCACCACGCAAAGATCCGCCCGCGCACGATGCGCCGGCGCTGCACGTCCCGGATGCGATTCTCGAGGATGCGATAGAAAAGCGGCTTCCATTCCGAGGCTGGCCGCGCCGAGTACGCGCGCACCAGTTGCAGCATCGAATCCTGCACGGCATCGAGCGCGTCGTCTTCGTGGCGCAGGGCAAGCTGCGCGATGCGAAACGCCTTGCGCTCGATCGCGAGGAAAAACTGGTCGAAAGCTGCGCTGCGCGCGCGTTGGGCATCCTGCATGTCGTGGCCGTCGCCTTGGGCAAAGGTCATGCTATAAGCCCGCGGCAACGCTGCAAGTGCGTCCATGCCGGAAAGAAACGTAGCCGCGCGCGCTGCGTTGACGTCCCGAGGGGCCGCCGGCCGCGCATTGCACTCAACCTTTTGATCATAAAGGCTTTATTTGGACCCGATGCCGGTCATGCGCGTGGCGCTCGACACTCCGCTCCGCAGGACTTTCGACTACCTCGCGGGCGAAGGAGTGGCGCACCCCGGCGCGCGTGTGCGCGTGCCCTTTGGCCGGCGCCAGCTCGTCGGCATCGTGCTCGAAGCCGCCGCGACCTCCGACGTACCGCGCGAGAAGCTGAAGCGCATCGCTGAACTCATCGACCCGGAGCCCGTGCTCGATGCGGAACTGCTTGCGCTGCTGCGCTGGGCCGCGGAGTACTACCACCACCCGATCGGCGAGGTGTTGTTCGCGGCGTTGCCGAAGCTCGCGCGGGAAGGCGCGACCTCGCGCGCCCTGCGCGAGGTGTGGGTCGCGACGACCGACGGCGTCGCGGCCCACGAAAGCGACGGACTGCAGCGCGCGCCGCGGCAGCGCGAGGTTCTCGCCGCCCTGGTCGCCAGCGATGGGCTCGATTCCGAAGCGCTCGTCGCACTGGGCGGCGGCGCCCGCGACGCGATCCACGCGCTTGTGAAGCGCGGATGGGCGGCCTCGCAGTCAGCACCGGCCACGGGCGCCGATCCCGAATCGACAGCTCGCGCCGCCGCCCCGGTGACCGCTTCACCGTTCACGTTGACGGCGGAACAGGCGGCGGCGGTCGACGCGATCGACGGCGGCCGGGGCCGCTTCGGCGCCTTTCTTCTCCATGGGATCACCGGCAGCGGCAAGACAGAGGTTTACCTGCGTCTCGTCGAGCGCGTGCTCGCACGCGGCGAGCGCGCACTGGTCCTCGTGCCGGAAATCGGGCTCACGCCGCAGCTCGTCGGTCGCTTCGCCGCGCGCTTTTCGGTGCCGATGGCGACGCTGCATTCGGCGCTCACGGGCACGGCGCGCCTCGCCGCGTGGCGCGACGCGCTCTCGGGCCGCGCGCGCATCGTGCTCGGCACGCGCTCGGCCGTGTTCGCGCCACTTTCGCAACTCGGGCTTATCGTGATCGACGAAGAGCACGACGCCTCGTTCAAGCAGCACGAGGGCGGCTTTCGCTATTCCGCGCGCGACATCGCGGTCATGCGCGCCCAGCGCGCCGGCGTGCCGATCGTGCTCGGCACCGCGACACCGTCGCTCGAGAGCCTGCACAACGCGCAACTCGGCCGCTACGCACGCCTTGCGCTGCCGCGGCGCGCGGGCGAGGCGCTGCCGCCGCGGCTCGCGCTCGTCGACCTGCGCGCCGAAGCGCTGCGCAACGGTCTGTCGACCACGGTCGCCGAAGCGATGCGCCGGCATCTCGCGGAGCGCGGCCAGGTGCTCGTGTTCCTGAATCGCCGCGGCTACGCACCGACGCTCGCGTGCACGTCCTGCGGCTGGATCGCCGGCTGCACCGCGTGCGACGCGCGCCTCACCGTCTACGCGCGCGCCGCCCGCCTCAAGTGCCATCACTGCGGCGCGGATGCGCCGTTGCCGGCGCGCTGCCCGCAATGTGGCTACGAAGTGCGCGCCGTCGGCCAGGGCACCGAGCGCGTGGAGGAAACCCTCGCGACGCTCTTTCCGGAAACCACGCTCGCGCGGCTCGACCGCGATGTCGTGCGCCGCGACGAGGAGCTGCACGCGGTGCTCGCGCGCGTGGCGTCCGGCGAGGCGCGCATTCTCGTCGGCACGCAGATGGTGACGAAAGGCCACGATTTCCCGGAGGTGACGCTCGCGGTGGTGCTGAACGCCGACCACGGGCTCTTCAGCACGGACTTCCGCGCCGCCGAGCGACTCGCACAGACGATCGTGCAGGTGGCGGGTCGCTCGGGTCGCGGCACGCGGCCCGGCGAAGTCCTGATCCAGACCGAGTACCCGGAGCATCCACTGCTCGTGAGCCTGCTCGCGCGGGGTTACGAGGGGTTTGCCGAAACGGCCCTCGCAGAACGGCAGGCGGCGGGCTGGCCACCGTACGGGCGGCTCGCCGCCCTGCGCGCTTCGGCGCTCACGCTGCACGAGGCCGTGGAATTCCTGGGGGAAGCGCGGCGCTCGATGGCGGCGCCGCGCGCGATCAAGTTGCTCGGCCCGGCCCCGGCGGCGATGGCACGACGCGCCGACCGCTTTCACGCGCAGCTGCTCGTCGAGAGCAGCGATCGCGCGGCGCTGCATCGCTTTCTCGACGCGTGGCTGCCGCAGGCCGAGTCGCTGCCCAGCGCGCGGCGGGTGCGTTGGGCGCTCGACGTGGACCCGCTCGAACTATTCTGAGGGCCGCTGCGACGGCTTGGCGCCGTCCACACGCTTGCCCTGCGGCATCTCGTCGCGCGTGATCTTGCCGTCCTTGTTCGCATCGAGCTGATCGAAACGCCGGTAGAGCAGTGGCATGCCGGCTTCGGCCTCGCTGCGCGAGATCGCGCCGTCGCCGTCCTTGTCCGCCGCTTTCCAGCGATCGCCCCCGCGCTGCTGCATCTCGCCGCGCCGCGACTCGCGCGCGGCGTTCAATTCGTCCTGCGTGAGATAGCCGTCCTTGTTCGTGTCCAGTTGATCGAAGCGCTTGTTGGCGCGCGCGATCGCGGCATCGATCGCCTCCTGGCGCGAGACGCGGCCATCGTCATCCTTGTCGAAATGACGAATCAGGGCGGCCTCGTTCAATGCCGGCTCGTCATGGACCATTTTCGGGTCGTCCGCCAGCACCGCGAACGGCGCGGCGGCGAAGGCGAGACCGATCAACGTAGCTTTCATGTGTGACTCCACGGGCTCTGACCCCTCCATAACGCAGCCGGAACCTGCCGGTTGACCGCCAGGTTCCGGTAAACTTGCGCGCTTGAAAACAGAACTCGAGAGCCTGCTTGCCGCAGCGCTGAATCAGCTGGGCGCGGCCGGCAAATTGCCGCCCACCGACCCGTCCGCGATCGTGGTCGAGCGCACCCGCGACTCCAGACACGGCGATTTTGCCTCAAACGTGGCGCTGCGCCTCGCCAAAGGCGCCGGTCGCATTCCGCGCGAGCTCGCGGCGGAAATCATCGCGGCACTGCCCGCCAGCCCGCTCGTCTCGCGTGCGGAAATCGCGGGCGCGGGCTTCATCAATTTCCACCTGAATGCCGCCGCCAACCTCGACGAACTGTGGCGCGTGCTCGAAACGGGCGCGAAATACGGCCGCAACAGCGATGGCGCGGGGCGCAAGCTGATCCTCGAGTTCGTGTCGGCGAATCCGACCGGGCCCGTGCACGTGGGCACCGGCCGGCAAGCCGCATTCGGCGCCACGCTCGGCAACCTGCTCGAGGCGACCGGCTACGAGGTGCACCGCGAGTACTACATCAACGACGCCGGTCGGCAGATGGACATCCTCACGGCGAGCGTGTGGCTGCGCTATCTCGAAACCTGCGGCGAGTCGCTCGAATTTCCGTCAAACGGTTATCGCGGTGACTACGTCCGGGTGCTCGCAAAGGCGCTGCACGCCGCGCACGGCGACGCAGTGCGCCGGCCCGCCGCGAACGTGTTTGCGGACCTGCCGCCGGACGCCCCGGCGGGCGGCGACAAGGACCAATACGTCGATGCGATCATCGAGCGCATGCGCGCCCTCCTCGGCGCGGAAGACTTCCGGCGCGTGCTCGACTTCTCGCTCGCGGCAATGCTCGCCGATATCCGCAGCGATCTCGCGGACTTCGGCGTCGCCTTCGATCGCTGGTATTCCGAGCGCACCCTGACGACGAGCGGCGCGATCGAGCACGCGCTCGAAGTGCTGCGCGGCCAGGGTCGGCTTTACGAAAAGGACGGCGCGACCTGGTTTCGCGCAACGGAATTCGGCGACGACGAAGACCGCGTCGTCGTGCGCGCAAACGGCGAGAAGACCTATTTCGCCTCCGACATCGCCTACCACCTCGAGAAGCGCGAGCGTGGCTTCGACCACCTGGTCGACGTACTCGGCGCGGACCATCACGGTTACGTCGCGCGGGTGCGCGGGGGTCTCATCGCGATGGGACAGCCCGGTGACTGCCTCGAGGCGATCCTGATCCAGTTCGTGAGCCTTTGGCGCGGCGAGGAGAAAATCCCGATGGGCAAGCGCGACGCGCAATTCGTCACGCTGCGTCAGCTGCGCGAGGAAGTCGGCACCGACGCCTGCCGGTTCTTCTACCTGATGAGGAGCCACGACCAGCCGCTCGACTTCGACCTCGAGCTGGCGAAGTCGCGTTCGAACGAGAACCCGGTCTATTACATCCAGTACGCGCACGCGCGCGTGTCGAGCGTGATGAAGCAACTCGTCGCCAAGGGCTATCGCTACGACGAGGCGGCGGCGCGCGCGCACCTCGGAATGCTCGCCGACGAACACGAACAGGCCGTGCTCACCGCGCTCGTGCGTTATCCGGAAATCGTGCGCCAGGCCGCGGTGAATCGCACGCCGCACTCGCTCGTGCACTACCTGCGCGAACTCGCGAACAGCTTTCACACCTGGTACAACGCCGCGACGTTCATCGTCGAGGATCCGCCGCTGCGCAACGCGCGGCTCGCGCTGGCGCTCGGCGTGCAGCAAGTGGTGCGCAACGGCCTCGGGCTCCTCGGCGTGTCCGCACCGGAATCGATGTGAGACCCTCGGCGCGAGACTACAAGTCGACCCGGAGCGGCGGCATGGAGCTCGGTCGCTACCGGCAGTTCGGCTACGGCCTCGCGAGCGGGCTCGTGGTGGCGCTGCTCGTCTTCGTCGTGATGAACCAGCGGGCGCTGCAGGCCGCGGGCGACGCGCAGGCCACGCGCCCCGAACCGCGTGTCGCGGCCGGACCCGCCGACGCCACGCCCGCGGACGACGAAGCCGCCGGCAAGCAGTACGATTTCTACGAAATGCTGCCGAAGTTCGAAGTCGTGGTTCCGGAGAAGGACCGCGACGTCAAGCGCGACGCGCCGACGTCGTCGGTCGAGCGCCCGGGCGTCTACGTGCTGCAGGCGGGCTCCTATCGCAGCCAACCCGACGCCGAGCGCGTGCGCTCACAGCTTGCACTGCAGGGCATCACCGCGGCGGTCCAAAGGGTCGCGGTGGATGCCGACGTGTGGCATCGCGTGCGCATCGGCCCGATCGCCGACCTCAAGGAGCTGAATCGCGTGCGCGACCGGCTGCGTGCCGCTGACATCGATGCGCTCGTGATCCGCGTCGGCGACTGAGCATGGAGCGGGCACCCGCGGTCAGGCTGTCGTTGGCCCTGCTGATCGCCACCGCGGTGCTGGCCGGTTGCGCGACACCGCCGCCGCCGCCCGCTGCGCCACCGCCCGCCGAAGTGGTGGCGCCGCCACGGCCGCCCCCGCTACCGACCGAGATCTCGATCGCCGCGGTCGGCGACATCATGCTTGGCACCGATTTCCCGAAGAACATCCTGCCGGACGACGACGGCATCGGCTTCCTGCGGCATGTCACGCCGATCCTGTCGGCGGCGGACATCACGTTCGGCAACCTCGAAGGCGTGCTGATGGACGGCGGCGAGCCGGTCAAGAAGTGCGGCAGCTCGACAAAGTGCTTTCTGTTTCGCACTCCGACCCGCTACGCGGCCTATCTTGCCGCGGCGGGCTTCGACCTGATGAGCCTCGCCAACAACCACGCGCGCGACTTCGGCGAAGCGGGCCGTGATTCGAGCATGGCGGCGCTCGACGCGGTGGGCATCCGCCACTCCGGGCGCGAGGGCACCTGGGTCGAGATGACGGTGAAGGGCGTGCGCGTCGCGATGGTCGCGTTCGCACCGAACGTCGGTGCGAACTCGCTCAACGACCATGACATTGCCGTCGAGCGCGTGCGTGCACTCGCCGCGGCGAATGACGTCGTGATCGTCTCGTTTCACGCGGGCGCCGAGGGCGACGGCGCCGAGGCGCTGCCCTTCGCGCGCGAGTACTACGTCGGTGAGGATCGCGGCGACGTCGTGATGTTCGCGCACGCGATGGTGGATGCCGGGGCCGACCTGCTCATCGGCCACGGACCGCACGTAGCGCGGGCGATGGAACTGTATCGCGAGCGGCTGATCGCCTACAGCCTCGGCAACTTCGCGACCTACTACGGTATCGGCGTCGAAGGCAATCGCGGCATCGCGCCGATCCTCACGGCGCGCCTCGATGCCGAAGGCCGCTTTCAGCATGGCCGCATCGACTCGACGATCCAGCTGCGCCCCGATGGCCCGTCGATCGATCCGCAGGCGCGTGCGCTTGCGCTCATTCGGGCCCTGACCGCCGCCGCGTTCCCCGACGGCGCGCTCGTGTTCGGCGATGACGGGGACGTGCAGCGTTCGGCGCGCTAAGCCCTCGGCGCGGAGGCGACGAGCTTGTCGATCCTCTTCCCGTCCATATCGACGACCTCGAAGCGCAGCCCGCGCCAGGTCACGACGTCGCCCGCCTTCGGGATGCGGCCAAGGCGCGCGAGCACGAAGCCCGCCGCCGTGTGGTAGTCGCCGGAAGCCATGTCGCGGCGGCCGAGGGCGCGCTGCAACTCGTCGATCGGCAGATGGCCGTCGATCAGCAGCGAGCCGTCCTCGCGCGTCACGATTTCGGGCCGCTCGCGGCTGCCGACATCCGGCAGCTCACCCGCAATCGCCTTCAGGATATCGATCGGCGTCGCAATGCCTTCGATCGCGCCGTACTCATCGATCACGACCGCAAGATGCGTGCTCGAGCGGCGGAACTGGTCCAGCATCTGCATCACGGTGATGCTCTCCGGCACGTGCAACGCGGGAAAGAGGTCATGCTCGGGATCGAGGCTGCCGCGCCGCAGTGCTTCGCTGAGACTGGCGAGCGTCACCACCCCCGCAAGTTGCTCGAGCGCACCGTGAGCGGCGAGGAAGCGCGCATGGCCGCTGTCCTTCGCCTCCTGCCAAAGCACCGCGAGCGGCTCGTCGAGGTCGAGCCAGACGATGTCCTGGCGCGGCACCATCACCGCGCCGACCCGCTGGTCGGCGAGCGCGAGCACGCCTTCGATCAGCCGCTTCTCGCTCGCGAGAAAGACACCCGAGCGCGTGCCTTCCGCGATCATTGCGCGCACGTCGTCTTCGGTGACCGAACGCTGCGACGCCGCTGAAACCGGCACCAGTTTCAGCGCGAGATCGACCGCGCCGCGCAGCAGCCAGACGAAGGGCCGCATCAGCAGCGCAAAGCCCCGCATCACTGGCGCGACGAGGATCGCGAGCCCCTCGGCGTTTTCGAGCGCAATGCGCTTCGGCACGAGTTCGCCGAGGATCAGCGTGACGTAGGTGACGATCAGCACCACGGCGACGTAGGCGATTTCCTCGGCGTAGGCCATCGGCACGCCCCATGCGGCGATCACGTCGTCGAGGTGCGCAGCGAGCGTCGCACCGCTGTAGACACCCGTCACGATGCCGATCAGGGTGATGCCGATCTGCACGGCGGACAGGAAGCTCGTCGAATCCTCGAGCAGCGCGAGCGCGATGCGCGCACCGCGGCTGCCCTGCTCGGCCCGCGCGTTCAGGCGCGCGCGGCGCGAGGAGATCAGCGCCATTTCGGAGAGTGCGAAGAACCCGTTCAGCAGAACGAGGATCAGGATGACGACGATTTCGGTGGAGACCATCGGCTGACCGGCAGTGGGCGGGTCAGACTAGCACGTTAGCGGACGAGCGCCCGCAGCCCCTCAAGTTCCCACAATCCCCCCATCATCCTTCGTGATGACGAGCGTCGCCGAGCGCGGGCGCGTCTCACCGCCGATCGCGGGCCACGTGCTCGAGCCTTCCGGGTGCTGGATGTTGACGAACAGCGTGCGGCAATCGGGTGTCTCGGTGATCCCCGTGAGCTCGCAGCCGACCGGTCCCGTCAGGAAGCGCCGCAGGTCGCCCGTCACCGGATCGGCCGCGAGCATCTGCTGGTTGCCGAAGCCGCGCGAGGCGCTCGAGTAGCCGTCGGTCTGGATCCAGAAGATGCCACTGCGCGAAACGAACAATCCGTCGGGGCTGTTGAAGGTCGCGTCCTCGCCGAGAAATTGTTGTTTCTCCGGCGAATCCGGGAACGCCTGCACCGCGTAGAGCGGGTCGCCCTGATACACGCTGTCGGCCGCGCCGAGCGCTGCGATGCGCTCCGCCGTCGGGCCACCGGCAAAGAGAATGTTCCAGCTGAAGGTCGTCGCCTCGAAGCGGCCACCCTCCTCGAGCCACGACACGATATGGCCGTCGGGGTTGCGGCGGCGAGGATTGGCGGCGTCGACCGGCTGGTTCGCGGCGACACCGCGCTGCGAATTGTTGGTGCACGCGAGCTGCACGCGTCGCGTGAAGGGATTGATCGCGGTCCATTCCGGGCGATCCATGCGCGTCGCGCCGACGAGATCGGCCGCGCTGCGCGTGTTGATGAGCACTTCCGCCTCGTTCGCGAAGCCATTCGCCGCAGTGAGGTCGTTGGCGCCGTGCGCGAGCGCGATCCATTCACCGCCGCCGTCGGCGTGGAACTTCGCGACGTAGAGCGTGCCGCGGTCGAGTATCGAGCCGTCGGTACGACCCGGGCGGTATACGTCCTTCGTCACGAACTTGTAGAGATACTCGCCGCGCGCGTCGTCGCCGAGGTACACAGTGATCGGCCGCCCGGCGGTGACCGGCGCCACTTCCGCACCCTCATGGCCCATGCGGCCGAGCGCCGTGCGCTTCTTCGGTGTCGACTTCGGCTCGAAGGGATCGATCTCCACCACCCAGCCGAAGGTGTTCGTCTCATTGCGATAGTCCTGCGTGGCGTCCGCGCCGGCGACTGGCGTCGTGTTGAAGCGGCGGTAGGGATCCTCGGGGCGTGTACCCCAGCCGAGCGTGCTCGTGGCGGCGGCCGGCACACCGTAGCGAGCCTGTTCGCGCGGACGGACACCGCTGTTGTAGAAGTAGCCCGCCCAGTTCTCTTCGCAGGTGAGATAGGTGCCCCAGGGCGTGCGGCCGTTGGCGCAGTTGTTGAGCGTGCCGCGTGCGCGGGTGCCG
This sequence comes from uncultured Pseudomonadota bacterium, assembly GCA_902826635.1. GTDB lineage: Bacteria > Pseudomonadota > Gammaproteobacteria > Steroidobacterales > Steroidobacteraceae > CADEFQ01. Next base: position 43,271 of record CADEFQ010000018.1, on the reverse strand, counting down.
TTCGGGCTGTACTTCGTCTTCAGGAGATCCGCGCCACGCACCGGACCGGTAAACTCCATGACCGTACCCACCGTGATGCGGCGGTTGTACTTGCCCTTCACCACCTGCCATTCGCCACCGTCGCGCGCGATTTCGACGACGCTCACGCCGTGCGAGGCGAGCTCCTTGCGCACTTCGTCCTCGATCGGCCGGACGTTGCCGGCTTCATAAGCGCCGCCCTGGGTGTCCGGGTGGATCAGTTCGGGATTGATGTTCTCGTGGTTGACGCACAGGAGGCCGTGCCGATTGCCGGGCTGGCCGTGCACGAACGGGAAGAACCACATGCCGTCGTGGTGTGCGCCGACCTGCCCTTCGCGGTCGGCACCCGTGTTCAGGTCGCCGGGAATGTACGGCGCGGCGCCGCGCGTCAGCGGCTCGCCCTCGGGAATCAGCACCTGCACGCTGTAGCCTTCGGGCACGATCACCGCGTCGGCGCTCGAGTGCGGCACCGGCGCGAAGCCCGGGCTCAACGGCCGCCGGAAGTCGTGCCCCAGGTGGTGCCCGTTGCGGCCGCCACCGTGTGCATCCGCGCGCGACGCGACCGCCACACCGACGGCCGCCGCCACGCTGCCCGCGATCATCTGCCGGCGCGAGAGCCGCTCGGCGACAATGTCACCGAACCACGGATTCGACGAAGTATTAGACTCGGGCTCATCACCGACATTGACAGTGGCCGGCACGGATGTAATGCGATCCATGGATTTCGACTCCCAGGCGTTGGCGCAGTGGATGCGCGCCAGTACACAGGCCGGGTGTGAAGATCCCGTGAACGGTGGATGACGTTTGATGCACGAAGCCACGCACCGGACTGTGTTGATCGCGGACGACCATCCGCTCTTTCGCGCGGCGCTCCGCCGCGCGGTCGAGGAGGCGGTCGGCAGCGCGAACGTGTTCGAGGCTGCGGACGCCGATTCGCTGCGCGCCGCGGCCGCGCGCGCACCCGACGCCGATCTCGTGCTGCTCGACCTGATGATGCCGGGCAGCCGCAGCTTCGCGCCGCTCGCATGGCTGCGCAGCCAGCACGCGGGAATGGCCGTGATCGTGGTGTCGGCGAACGAGAGCACCGCGGTCGCGCGCGCGGCGCTCGAGTTCGGCGCGGCGGGTTACGTGCCGAAGTCCGCGCCGCTCACCGACCTCGTCGCAGCGATCCGCACAGTGCTCGAGTTCGGACAGTGGTTCCCGGCTGCGGCGCTCGCAGCCGCCGCACCACCGACCACGGGACCCGCCGCGATCGCCGCGCGCCTCGCGAGCCTCACGCCGCAGCAGTACCGGGTGCTCGAGCTGCTTGCGCTCGGCAAGCTCAACAAGCAGATCGCGGCCGAGCTCGGCATCACCGAGCAGACGACCAAGGCGCATGTCTCAGCGGCGCTCGCGAAGCTCGGCGCACGCAACCGCACCCAGGCGACACTCGCGTTCAAGTCACTCGAGATTCAGGAGGCGGACCAGCTTTCCCTGGAACGCTGATCCGTGCCGTGCAGCACCACTCGCCGCAGCACGCTGTGCAGTGCGAGCGGCCGCACCGGTTTGCGCAGGTACACGCCGCCCGCAGCCTCGACCTCTTCGCGGGTCGTATCCGCCGCATCGGCGGTGATCACGACGAGCGGCAACTCGACGCCCAACTGCGCCCGGATCCTGGCTGCGAGCGCGACGCCGGTCGCACCGCGATCGAGATGAAAATCGACGATCAGTACGTCGGGACACCAGGCCGGAAGATCCGGCAGCTCGTGTTCCGAGGCCGCCGCGCGCACTTCGCACTGCCATGATTCGAGCAGCGCGGCCATCGCACGCAGCACCACGGCGTCGTTGTCGATCACGAGCGCGCGCACGCCGTTCAGCGATCCGACCGCGCGTGTCCGGCGGATCGGATGCGCGGCCGCCGGGACCGCCGCGCCGAGCGGCACCTCGACGGCGAATACGGACCCGCGCCCCGGTGTCGAGCGCACGATGAGGCGGTGTTCGAGCCGCCGCGCGATCCGATCGGCGATCGCAAGGCCGAGCCCGAAGCCCTTGCCGGCAGCGGCATCGCCGGCCTGCGCGGACTGCGTGCGATAGAACTCCTCGAAAATGCGGTCGATCTGATCGGCGGCGATACCCGCACCGGTGTCCCAGACTTCGATGCGCAGCATTCCGCCGCGCCGGCGGCAGCCGACCAGCACGCGGCCCTGCGCGGTATAGCGGATCGCGTTCGCGACGAAATTCTGCAGTACGCGGCGCAGGAGCTTCGCATCGCTGCGCGCGACCGTGTCGGTCGGGCGCACCCGCAGTTCGAGCCCGCGCGCCCGCGCAGTGAGCGCGAACTCCGCCTCGAGTGCCGCAAGCAGTTCGCGGACCGGCACATCGCTCACCTGCGCCTGCACGACGCCGGCATCGAGCTTCGAAATGTCGAGCAGGTCCGTGAGCACGCCCTCGGCCGTGCGCAGGCACTGTTCGATGTCGCCGACGAGCGCCTTCTGCTCCGGGCGGTTCACCTTCTGCAGCAGCGCGCCGGCGAACAGTCCCGCGGCATTGAGCGGCTGCAGCACATCGTGGCTCGCCGCCGCGAGAAACCGCGTCTTGCTCTGGTTCGCGCGCTCGGCGACCGATTTTGCCGCCGCGAGTTCCTCGTTCATCGCCGACAGCGCGCTCGTGCGCTCACCGACACGCCGCTCCAGCGCCGCTTCCGTTCGCTTGTACTCCGTGACGTCGGTATAGCTCGTCACGAAGCCGCCGCCCGGCATGCGATTGCCCCGGATCTCGAGCACGGTTCCGTCCGGTGCGACGCGCTGGTACACATAGTCGGTGCCGCGTCGCAGGTGCCCCATGCGCCGCGCCACGAGCTGCGCGGCGTCGCCGGCGCCGAGCTCGCCGCGTGCGGCGTTGTATTCGAGCACTTCCTGGATCGGCTTGCCGATGTAGAGCAGGTCCGCCGGATAGTCGAACAGCTTGAGATAGCGCTGGTTCCACGCCACGAGCCGCAGGTCGGCATCGACGACGCTGATGCCCTGGCTCACGTTCTCCATCGTCGCCTGCAGGAGCTCGCGGTTGAACTCGAGCGCGCGCGAGGCGCTGTCGACGATCGTGACGACATCCTCGAGCACGAGATCCCTGCCGGAAGCCGCCGCGTCGATCACGCGGCGCGCCGAGGCGGCACCGATGACCGAACCGAGCAGCCGCTGCGCCGATTCGAGCTGCGCCGCGCTTGCCCGCCGCGCAAGCGCTCCGCCCACGGCCTCGCCGGCACCGCGAAACTGCGCGAAATGCGCTTCCGTTCGGTGGCTACCGACGAACTGCGCGACGAGCGCGTGCAGCTCCTTCAGCGTGAGCGCGCCGGGTTGCGCGCCGGCCTGCTCGAGATGTCCGCCGTCCGCCGCATCGACGAAGGCGGCTGCCTGGATGCGATCGACGAGCGTGCGCCGCGTCGTGAGCGACCCGGCGACGAGGCCCACGGTCGTTGCGAGCACACTGGCCGCGAGCCCGTGCGCGAGCGGGTTGATTCCCTCGATGCCAAAGAGCGCGATGGGCCGCAACCACGCGATGCCGAGCGGCCCGGTCGTCACGAGCCCGGTCGGCAGGTACCCGGCCGACACGAACGCCGGCACGATCAGCGTATAGAGCCACACCGCGAAGCCGCAGGCGAGCCCGATCAGCGCACCGGCGCTGTTCGCGCGCTTCCAGTAGAGCGCGGCGAACACCAGCGGCCCGAAGAGCGCGACCGCCGCCATCGCGATCTCACCGATTTCCGCGAGTGCGCCGGCGTACGCGATCAGGCGATAGTAGAGATACGCCGCGGCGAGCAGCAGCACGATCGCGATCCGGCGCACTCGCAGCAGCAGCCCGGTGAGATCCGTGCGGCGGCGCAGTGCCGGGAACAGGTGCAGCAGCGCGGGCATCGCGATTTCATTGCAGATCATCGTCGACAGCGCGATGCACGCGACGATCACCATGCCGGTGGCCGCGGAAAGCCCGCCGATGAACGTGAGGAGCGCGAGCGCGGGTTGTCCGCTCGCAAGCGGCAGGTTCAGCACGAACAGGTCGGGCGCAGGCGCCCCGGCGCCGAACATCGCGAGGCCGGCGTTCGCCACCGGCAGCACAAAGAGGCTGATCGCGACGAGATAGAGCGGAAAGAGCCAGCGCGCGACCCGCAGGTCGCGCGGCCCGGAATTCTCGACGACCGCGACGTGAAACTGCCGCGGCAGGCAGAAAATCGCGAGCACGCCGAGCACGGTAAGCGCGAGATAGTGCCCCGCCGGGCGCGTCGCCTCGCGCAGCGCCCGCACCCCGGGGTCGGCGGCGACACGCGCCGCGAGGTCGACGGGCCCGTCGAAGAGCCCGAACGTGATGAAGGCGCCCACGGCGAGGAACGCGCACAGCTTCACGATCGACTCGAACGCGAGCGCCAGCATCATGCCGGGATGATGTTCGGTGGCGTCGGCGTGGCGTGTGCCGAAAAAGATCGCGAAGATCGCGAGCGCCACCGCGACGACGAGCGCGGTGTCCGCGAAGAAGGCGCCGTCGGCACCCCCACCCGCATCGAGGCCCGCGACCGCGATGAAGCTGATATCGATCGCCTTCAGCTGCAGCGCCACGTAGGGCGTCAGGCCGCACACGGCGACGATGGTCACGAGCACCGCGACGCGCGGATCGCGCCCGTAGCGCGCGGCGAGGAAGTCGGCGATCGAGGTGATCTTCTGCTTGCGCCCGAGGCGGATCATCTTGTCGAGAAAGCGCGTGCCGAAGAGGAACAGCAGGATCGTGCCGACATAGGTCGGTGGCAGCCACCAGCCAAGCTGCGCGGACTGCCCGCCCGTGCCGTAGAAAGCCCACGACGTGCAGTACACCGCGAGCGAGAGACTGTAGACCCATGGCCGCGCGGCGAGGCCGCGGCCGTCGGCGGCCATGCGATCCCCGACATACGCAACGACGAACAGGACGCCCACGTAGGCGAGCCCGAGCAACGCGATCAGCCACGGAGTCAGCATGCCGCCGCTATCGTCTCACAAGCTGAACAGCAGGACCGCCAGTGCCGTGCCGAGGACAGGAACCGCCACGGTAAGCACGCCCATCGCGGGATAGGCGGCCGAGTACGACTCTCCACAAATCGAACGGATCGTCGTGACGACATAGCCGTTGTGCGGCAGGGAATCGAGCCCGCCCGAAGAAATCGCGACGACGCGGTGCAGGGCCTCGGGATCGACGCCCTGCGCCAGATAGTGCGGCGCGAGGAGCGGCAGCGCGATCGACTGTCCGCCCGACGCCGAACCGGTGAGACCGGCGATCACGCTCACGGCTATCGCGGCGCCAATCAACGGGCTTCCCGGCAAACTGGTCATCGCCTCGACCGCGGCCTGGAAACCGGGTGTGAGCTTCGCGACACCACCGAAGCCGACCACGGCGGCCGTGTTCGCGATCGCGATGAGTGCCCCCACGGCGCCCGCGGTCGTCGCGGCCGCGAGGCGATGCGCGTAGCGATAGTTCAGCGCGAGCGCAGCGAGCACGCCAGCCGCGAGCGCGACGATCAGCGCCGACTCGGCGAGTCGCCGGTGCAATGCGAACGAAACCGCGAGGACGACCATGAGCGGCAGCAGCCCGCGCCAGACCGCCGGCAGATCGCGGTCGTGGGGTTCGGGATCCGAGGCGCGCGCCTCGAAGCGCTCACCGCGCGCTCCGGCGCGACGCACGGTGCGCACGAGCCACCACTGGCCCGCGGAGAGCATGAACAGCGCAACGACGAGGCTCACTTCCCAGCCCGCGTACGGCGTCGTGCCGAGGAAGCGGATCGGAATCCAGTTCTGGATCTCGGGCGATCCCGCGGAGGTCATCGTGAAGGTCACCGAACCGAACGCCACGGTCGCCGGAATGAAGCGACGCGGCAGGTCGGCGCGCCGAAAGAGACTCACCGCCATCGGGTACACGGAGAACGCCACGACGAAGAGGCTCACGCCGCCGTAGGTCAGCACCGCACAGGCAAGCACCACGGCGCCGAGCGCGTGTTTCGCGCCGAGCCGGCCGACGATCCAGTTCGCGACGCTGTCGGCGGCGCCCGTGCTTTCCATCAGCTTGCCGAACAGCGAACCGAGCAGGAACATGAAGAACCAGCTGCGGATGAAATCGACGAAGCCCTGCATGTAGCCCGTCGTGAAACTCGGTGCATCGGGCGCGGCGAGCTGCGGGAACAGCGCGAATCCCGAGCAAGCGGCGACCAGCAACGCGCAGAGCGGCGCCGCGATCAGCAGTTCCGTGCCGCGCATCGTCAGCCAGATGAGCAGCGCGAGCCCGAGCAGGAGTCCAAGAAGGCTGAGCATAGGGCGCGCAACTTGCACCGTTGCGGGGGCGCCACTCCATAGTACCAAGGTAGCAATGCGACCGCGGGAGCGGCGGCGTACGTTGCCGCTCATTCATGAAGAGGGGATTCCCATGACGATCAGAGAAACGACGCCGTTCGCGATCGCGGCGCTGGTGAGCCTCGCGGCCAGTGGCGTCGGCACCACGGCGCACGCCCAGGAAACGGGGGCCGAAGCGACCAGCGTGCTCGAGGAAGTCATCGTGACGTCGCGCCGACGCGAGGAGAACCTGCAGGATGTGCCGGCCGCGGTCTCGGCGTTTTCCGCCGACCAGTTGCGCGAGCTTGCGATCACGAATCTCGAGGATGTGAACGCGCTCGCGCCGAACATCAAGGTGAACCCCGGTCGCGCCACGAGCAACACGATCAACGCGTACATCCGCGGCGTCGGCCAGAACGATCCGCTGTGGGGCTTCGAGCCCGGCGTCGGCATCTACATCGACGACGTGTACATCGCCCGCCCGCAGGGCGCGCTGCTCGACGTCTACGACGTGCAGCGAATCGAGATCCTGCGCGGCCCGCAGGGCACGCTTTACGGCAAGAACACGCTCGCGGGCGCGATCAAGTACGTGACGCGCGACATCGTCGGCGAGCCGGCGTTCGACGCTACTCTGGCGGCCGGCAGCTACGGCCAGATCGACATGAAACTCGCCGGTTCGCACAGCTTGGGCGAGCACGTGCATGTCGGCGCGTCGATCGCGAAGCTGACGCGCAACGGCTACGGCGAAGTCGTCGCCGATGCAAGCCCGTACCGGTTCAACCACGTCGGCGAGGACGTCAGCGACAAGAACATCCTCGCCGGGCGCGGCGAGGTGAACTTCCTGTGGGGCGATTCGAATCGCCTGCGCATCATGGGCGATTTCATCAAGGACACTTCGAACGTGCGTGGCGGCCAGCGCCTGAACGACGTGTTCGGCCCGCGCCTGGGGAGCCGCTACGACGTGCGCAACGACATGCCCGTCAACCAGGAGAACTTCGAGAACAAGGGCGTCGCGGCGACCTACACGGTGTCGCTCAACGACCAATGGGCCGTGAAGGCAGTGGGTGCGTATCGCGAGGGCGACGGCACGACCTTCCTCGATTTCGAGACGCGCAACGTCAACCAGTTCAACGTCCCGGCCGAGTACGCGGACCATCAGGCGAGCGGTGAGCTGCAGCTCACCTACACCGGCGGCCGCTTCAAGGCGGTCGGCGGCCTTTACTATTTCAAGGGCGCCGCCGCTGGCTCGTTTGACGCCGTGCTTGGCACCTTCCCGCTCTTTGGCGGCCTGATCGGCCTCACGCAAGGCTCCGTTGACACCGAAAGCTACGCCGGGTTCATTGACGGAAGCTTCGCGCTGACCGACCGCTGGAACCTGAACTTCGGCGCACGCTACAACGAAGACAAGAAGGACGCTCGCGTGTTCGTGGCGCAGTTCGGCGGCCAGATCCCGTCGGACAGCGGCATGTTCGATCCGGCCCACCTGCCGCCGGGCGTCTTTCCGCTCGGCGCGCCGCAGAGCAACTACCACAGCAACCGCTCCGACAGCGAGCTCTCACCGAAGCTGGGTATCGACTTCAAGATCAACGACGACACGATGGTCTACGCGCAGTACAGCGAGGGCTTCAAGAGCGGCGGCTTCGACATGCGCGGCAACGCCACGGTGTTCCCCGGCACGGTCGACGGCTACAAGCCCGAATCGGTCGACAACTACGAGCTTGGCCTGCGTTCCACGGTGTTCGACGGCCGCCTGCGCTTCAACGCAACGGTCTTCTACGCCGAGTACACCGACGTGCAGGTCACGACGCAGCAGTTTGTGACCGTGATGGGCGTGCCGACCAACGCGACGGCGGTGCTGAATGCGGGTAAGGCGGTGAACCAGGGCGCCGAGATCGAGTCGGTCTGGCAGCCGGTCGACGCGTTCACGCTGTCGACCTCGATCGGCTACCTCGATGCGGAGTTCAAGGAATTCTTCGCCTCGAACCCGGCGAGCCCGGGCGTGATCCAGAACTTCGCCTCGGTGACACCGGTGATCAACGCGCCCGACTGGACGCTCTCGGCCGATGCGCAGTACCGCTTCGATATCGGCAGCGGCAAGGCCACCGCGCGCATCGGCTACCAGTGGCGTGACGACACCTCGATCGCGCCGCCGCCGTTCACGCGCACGAGCCCGACCGACCAGCCGGCGTACGGCCTGCTCGACCTTGGCCTGTCGTACCAGACGGCCGATTCACACTGGCGCCTCGCGGTCGATGCGAAGAACGTCACCGACAAGTGGTATCGGACGGCCGGATACGACTTCGGAACCACCGGCACGTTCGCGAACGTCAGCCAGATCGGGTATTACGGGCCGCCGCGCACCTATACGTTCAGTGTGCGGTATCAATATTGAGAAGCTGACAGCGAACAGCGAACGGCGAACAGCCAGAGAAGAGGCCGCGGGGGTGTGACAGCACCGTCGCGGCCTTTGCGTTGGTGCCGGGTTTTCGGTTATTCGGTTACTGGCGCGGCTGCGCAAGTGCTCAGAATTTCCGGCGCGCAACGATGAGGCCGTCGGCGTCGCAGTAAAGATAGTGCCCTGGTGTGAAGATGGCGCCGGCGAACTGCAGCGTGTCTCCGCGCGAGCCGGCGCTGAGCCTGGCGCCAACGCGGGGGCAGATCGCGAGCGCGCGCACGCCGATGTCGAGCACGGCCAGCGCCCCGACGTCGCGCACGGCACCGTGGATCACGACACCTTCCCAGCCGTTTGCAACCGCCTTCGCGGCGAGCATGTCGCCCATCAGCGCGCGACGCACCGAACCGCCGCCGTCGATCACCATGACTTTGCCGCGCCCGGGCTCGGTGACGGCAACGCGCACGAGCCCGTTGTCCTCCGGGCAGGTGAGCGTGACGATCTCGCCGCAAAAGGCGCGGCGGCCGCCGAAGTCGCGAAACACGGGTGCGGCGATCTGCAGCTCATCCGCATGTACGTCGCACAGGTCGCAGGTCGAGAATGTCATCGTTGCCTCGCGCGTTCTGCGCGGACAGCACGTCAGCGCGGGATCGAGAGTGTACGACCTTCGATGGTGATCGCGTCGCTGCCCGGCGCGGCGCGGATCGACGTACGCACCACCTGGCTCGGCGGCAGGGGTCGGCCGTCGCCGCGCAGCCGGGCGGCCATCATATCCATCGCCGAATCGAAGAAAGGCTGCATCGCGACGTAGTGGCCGGCGAAACCGGGCATCGGCAGGAAGGCGTCGAAGTGCTGGCCGCGCTCGATTTCGTAGTACCGCACGCCGGCCGCCGCGGCGCCGCCGCCGGCCGTCGTGCTCGCGTGGTAGTACGGCCTCGAGCTGTGATTCACCGGGATCAAGCCATCGCCGCGGCCGTGCATGATGATGAGTGGCCTCGCATCGGCACGCGGATGGGCGTTCGCTGCGGCGATCCCCGGCGCGAGCGCGTCGCGCAGATTGCGCAGGCACAACGCCAGTTCGATGCTGCCGAAGTTGGCCGCACGCAGCTTGCCATCGACGCCCTTCGCCACGAGATTCACGCCCGCCGTCGGCGCAATGCCGGTGCTGTCGGCAAAGACGCGCGCCAGCTCTTCCCCCGTCAACGCGCGCGGCGCGCCGGACGCATCGGTTGCGCTGAAGCTCGCGCCGCAGGGCAGCTCGTCGGGCGCCATGCGCGCGTACGCCGCGGCGTATGAAACACCGATGGCAGTCCATACCGAGGCATGAACATTGAAGTGGCCGAGCCGCAGCGCCTGAGGCAGGATTCCCAGCGCGAGCAGCCGGTCGTGTGCCTCGCTCGCGAGCCGCCGGCTGTCGTTCGCCGGTGAGGTGAGCTCCCCGCGTGCCGCGAGGTCCCGGCACCACTGCTCGAGCGCCGGCCGCGCCGCCTCTGTCGCGGCGTAAAAAGGCGCACCGTTCTCATCCTCGGCGAGCAGCGCACAGGGCTGCAGCAGCATCTGGTCAATGACGAGATCGTAGATCGGGGTCGCGCCCGGCACCGAGACGTTCGGTTCGGAGACGACCGCGCCGTCGATCCAGCCGGCCGTGTCGAGCTCCATCGCGCGGAGCACGGTGCCGCCGCCGTTCGAGATGCCGGCCGCGATCACGAGCGTGTTCGCAGGAGCCAGGGGCTCGGCGCGATCCGGGTATTCGCGGTTCAGGAGTTCGAACGCGACGTCGATCGCCTGCAGCAGGTACTCGCCCCAGTGCGCCTCGACGTTCACGCCGGAGTTCGCATGGCGGAAGAGCACGGCGTTCGGCCGCTCCACCGCCAACTTCGCGACGGCGGCTGCATCGGGCTCGAACGACAGCAGCGGATCGCCGCTCGCGGCGAGCGTGCCGTCGATGCGTACGCCGCGGCGGCTCGCGACGTCGTAGACGCCGCTGCCCGTGCCCTTGTCGGTGTGCACGACCGCACAGCCGTGGCGCAGCCCCCAGCCGCCGGCCGTCGGCAGTGCGCCGTAGATGCCACGCGAGCCGGAACTCGCGACTGCGATCAGGCAGGGACTCGCGGCGTCGAAGTCGCGCGGAATTTGCAGCATCGCCGTCGAGGGGCCGACCGGCGAACGCAACCCGACCAGTAGCTCGACACCCGCGACCGCGGGGCCACTCCCGGGCGCGGCCGCAAGATCGGCAAGTCCGCGATAGTTCATGTAGATCGCGCGACGCCGCAGTTCGCGCGCCGTGGGATGCCGCGGATCGACGAAGGCCGGCGGGGCTCCGAGGAGCCCGGAGGTGCCGAGGCCGGCAGTCGCGAGATCATCGGTGACGCCGTCGAGCTCGTAGCGAATCGGCGCGCCGATGCGCCCGGCGTGATACGCGGCCACGGGTGCGGACGCGGGCGTCACTGCGGAAGTCGCGCAGCCGGACAGCAGGGTTGCGGCCAACGCGGCGGTGACGGCGGTTGCGAGGGCTCTTTTCTTGCTCATGGCGGCAGTTCAGCGTGGAAGGCGAGCAGGCAGAATAGTACTAAGGTAGCAGGGCCGGGGCCGGGGTGGCTCCGCTAGCGTGTCACCATGATTCCACGACGCATACTGATCACGGGCGCCGGCAGTGGCATCGGCGCCGAACTCTCGGCGCTGTTCGCCGCGGAAGGCCACGAGCTCATCGTCACCGACGTCGACGGCGCCGCGGCGCTGCGCGTCGTCGATGCGATCGTCGCCGCCGGCGGCAACGCGGTGGGATATGCCCTCGATGTGACGCAGGCCTCCGCTGCCGAGACCGCGGTGCGCGCCGCGGGGCGCGTCGACGTACTCGTCAACAACGCGGGGCTGCAGCATGTCGCGCGGCTCGAGGAGTTCCCGGCCGATCGCTGGGCTTTCCTCATCGCCGTGATGCTCACCGGCGCCGCCAACATGGCGCGTGCGGCGCTGCCCGGCATGCGCGCGCGCAACTTCGGGCGCATCGTCAACATCGGCTCGATCCATTCGCTGGTCGCCTCGCCCTACAAGAGCGCCTACATCGCCGCGAAGCACGGCCTGATCGGCCTCTCGAAAACTCTCGCGCTCGAGAACGGCGACGTGGACATCACGGTGAACACGATCTGCCCGGTGTACGTGCGCACGCCGCTCGTCGAAAGGCAGATCGAGGCGCAGGCGCGCGAGCACGGCCTTTCCGCCGAACGGGTCGTCAACGAGATCATGCTGAAGCCGATGCCCAAGAAAGCGTTCGTCACGGTTGCCGAAATCGCGGCGCTCGCCGGCTACCTGATGAGCGACGCCGCGCGCAACGTCACCGCGCAGGCGATCGCGATCGATGGGGGGTGGACCGCGCAATGAACACGGTGGGCTTGCAGCTGCTACGCGCCCAGCGCGCACCCCCACGCAACGGCCACGACCCCGATCGCGAAGGCGCCCGCGACCCCCTGCGGCACACGCGCGAGCGCGCGCTCGACCACCGGGCGCGCGATGACGAGCCCGGCGACGACGCCACAACCGAAGCCGAGCACGTGCGCCATGACGTCGGTGTGCTCACCTTCGGTGCCTAGCCAGCCGAGCAGCAGCACGCCGCCGACGAGCGGAGCCCAGCGCACGGCCCAGCGCGCTCGCAGCGGATAGTGCTCGCGCCACGCGTGCGCCGCGAGGAGTCCGAGCGCCGCGAACACCGCCGTCGAGGCGCCGACCGAGTGGTGCGGCGCGGGGCCGTACAGGCCCTCGATCAGGTTCGCGGCGCCGGCCATCAGCACGATCAGCGCCCATGCAGCGCCGGGGCCGAGCCGGCGGCCCGCGAGATAGCCAAACCACGTCCCCGCGGCGAGATTCGCGACGAGATGCGGCGCATCGACATGGAGCGTGAGCGCAGTGATCACACGCCACCACTCGCCCGCGCGGATCAGGTCCGCATCGGCGACACCGCGCGCATAGGCATCGAGCGGCCCGAGGCCGCTGCCGATCGCATAGGCCACGGCGAGCAGGACGAACGAATAGAAAAAACTGCCGGCCCACGCGAGCGGATGTCCCGGGCGACGCGCGGGTGCACGCGCCGGTGGCGGCACGCGCCGTTCCATCGCGTAGCGCGCCAAGTGCTCGCGCGCGGCGTCGGCACGCGCGGGATCGACGAGCAGCACGTGGCCCGCCGGAGCGAGCGCGATCAGGTGTGGAATGCCGACCGCCGTGAGCACGAAGGCGCGTTCTTCACAGGCGCGCGGATCGTCCGAGACGAACACGGCGACGGGCGCCTCGGGCTCGCGCGACGGCTCGTCGCGCGGCGGCGGCGCACCGTGCGGCGGCTGCGCGCCGCCCATCACTCTTCGCTGATGTTGCGGAACTCGACGCCGAGCGAGCGCAGTTTGCGATAGAGATGCGTGCGCTCCATACCGACACGCTTCGCGAGGAGCCCCACTTTGCCGTTGCAGAGGAGCAGCTGTTGCTGCAGATAGGTGCGCTCGAACTGTTCACGCGCTTCGCGCAGCGGCAGCGCGAGCAGGTCCTGCTTCACGAGCGGCTCTTCGTGCGGCGCTTGCACGGCCAGTTCGCGCTCGACTTCCTCGAGCCCGATCTCGTCGGTGCCGCCCTTCAGCAGCAGGCGGTGCACGAGGTTGTGCATTTCGCGGATGTTGCCGGGCCACGGGTAGTTGCGCAGCCGGTTCTGCGCCGCCACGCTGAACTTGCGAAACGGCAGGCTTTCGGCGTCGACCAGCCGGTCGACGTAGTAGCGCAGCAGCTCCGGCACGTCCTCGGAGTAGTCGCGCAGCGGGGGGACGCGGAAGATGAATGTATTCAGCTGCGCGAGCAGATCGCGTCGGAACTCGCCACCGGCCGCGCGCTGTTCGATACCCGCCTGCGCGGACGCCAGCACGCGCGCGGTGAACGGCACCGGGTCGCTGCCTCCGATGCGGGTGAAGCTGCCCGTCTCGAGCACGCCCAGCACGATGCGCTGCGCGGCCGCTGGCAGGTCCTCGATGTCGCTGATGAAGAGAGTGCTGCCCGCGGCCTGTTCGAACACGCCCGGCTTGACGGTCTCGCCCGTTTGCGTGCCGAGCAGCACGGTCTCGGCGTCTGACTCGCGCACGGTGCTCGATACGAGCGCAACGACGGGTCGCGACGCGTGGCTGCCCGATTCGTGCAGAAAGCGCGCGAACGCCTCACGCCCGCTGCCGGGCTCGCCGAAGAACAGCACGCGTGAACTCCCGGCGAGCTGCACGAGCTCCGAGCGCAGCTGGCGCATCACGCTGCTCTTGCCAACCGGCACCATCAGCGGCGGCACGGTGAGGCGCCCCTTGCCACGCCGGCGGCGACCCGCATCGAGCGCGCGCTCGACGGTGCGCAGCAGCTTCGCGAGCGACAGCGGCTTCTCGACGAAATCGAATGCGCCGAGACGCGTTGCTTCGACCGCGGTCTCGACGGTGCCATGGCCCGACATCATCACGACCGGACAGCTCTCCCCGCCCTGCGTCGACCATTCGCGCAGCAGCGTGATGCCGTCGACGTCGGGCATCCAGATGTCGAGCAGCACGAGGTCGGGCACGCGGTGGGCGCGCGAGGCGCGCGCTTCGCCCGCGTTCGCCGCCGCGTCGACTTCGTAGCCTTCTTCCGAAAGGATTTCCGTCAACAGGTTGCGGATATCGCTCTCGTCGTCCACCACCAGAATGTGCGCTGCGCTCATGCCCGTTCCCTTCGCGATTCGTTCCGGCGTTCCCTGGCCGCGAGGGCCCTCGCGGCGTCGGTCAGCGGCAGCGTCACGCGCACGCGCGCGCCGCTTTCCGGCACTTCGACCTCGACGTGTCCACCGTGCTCTTCCGTGATGCGGCGCACGATGGCGAGCCCGAGCCCCGTCCCCTTGGTCTTGCTGGTCACGTAGGGGTCGAACGCCCGCTCGATGATATCGTGCCGGAAGCCGGGGCCGTTGTCGCTGACCGTGATCGTCGCCACCGGTTCGGATCCCTCCGTGTCGAGGCGCGTCGCCACCTCGATCTGAGCCGCCGCCTGCCCCTCGAGCGCCTCGAAGGCGTTCGCCAGCAGGTTGTTGAGTATCTGCCGCACGCGACCGCGGTCCGCCTCGATCGATTCGACCTCGCCCCCGAGCGCGAGCCGCAAGGACACGCGGGCATTTTGTGCACGATACAGGTCCGCCACTTCCGTGACGAGTTGATTCAGGCCGAACCGGGTGACGGTCATGTCAGGCGTGCGCGCGTATTCGCTGAACGCGTTCACCATCTGCTTCATCGCCTCGACCTGCTGCACGATCGTGTGCGTCGAGCGCTCGAGCACGGCGGCGTCGGCGGCGTTCATCTGCCCGAGGAAGCGGCGTCGCATGCGCTCGGCGGACAGCTGGATCGGGGTCAGCGGATTCTTGATTTCGTGGGCGAGGCGGCGGGCAACTTCACCCCAAGCCGCCTCGCGCTGGGCGGCGAGCAGCGCCGTGATGTCGTCGAACACGATCACGTAGCCCGCCTCCTCCTCACTGCCCGGCAACGGTGTGCAAGCGCACATCAGTACGCGGCGCCCCGTTTCCCCCGGCAGCTCGATCTGTTCGCGCCATTCCTCACGCCCCGCATCCGACCGGGTGCGCAGTTCGCGCACGAATTGCGCGAGGCGTGGGTTGCGGCCGGCAAGCCCCGCGAAGTCATTGCCGACCTCCGCGGCGAGATCGACGCCCAGGATCGCGCTCGCCGCCTCGTTGGCGAGGCGCAGGGTCAGCGCGCGATCGACGGAAAGCACGCCGGTCGAGAGGCGCGCGAGGATCACCGCGAGGCGCTCGCGCGCGTGTTCGACTTCGGCCTGGCTGCGGTTCGCCTCCTCACGCGCGCGGCGCAGGCGGCGCGTCATGTCGTTGAACGACTGCACGAGAAAGCCGAGCTCGTCGCGCGACGGCAGCGGCAGGCGCGCACCGAAATCGCCCTTGCCGACCGCGCGCGTGCCGGCGATCAGGTCCTGCACGGGGCGGGCGAAGCGCCGCGAGGAAACGATGGCGCCGTTGATCGCGGCGAGCATCGCGACCAACAGTACGAGCGTGAGGGTGAGCCGGAAGCTGTACTTCAGCGGGTCGCGCATCGCCGCGAGCTCGCCGTACTGCGAGTAGGAGCGCTGCACCGCCTCCGACAGCGCGGCCAGCTGCGGTGGCACTTCGTACACGGCCATCACGTAGCGCGAATCGCGACGCCCCGGAGAAACGCTGAGTGGCGCCGCGATCCGGATGTAGTACTGGCCGTCCGCGCGCGGCTCGAGTGCCACGTACGGGCGGCCCTCACCGACCTGGCGCGCGATTTCGTCGGTCGGCCGCGCCGGCGGGCCCGACAGCAACGCCGCACTGCTCGCCGCGATGAGCCGCGAATTCGCGCCGAAGAGCACCACCTCGAGCGCACCGCTCGCGCGCCGCTCGGCGTCGATTGCGAGGGCGAGGTCCGCATCGGGCACGTCGGCGAGGCGCTGCGCAAACCGCTCGGTGCTGCCGGCGTGCTCGCGCAGGCGCAGGTCGAGCGCCGCGCGCGAGAGGCCGAGCGCGTCGGACAGGCCCTGCTTGATCTCCACGCGAAACCAGCTGTCGATGCCGCGGTTCAGGAAGTCGAGCGAGAAAAGATACACGACCAGCAGCGGCGCGATCACGAGCGCACCGAAGGTCGTGACGCTGCGCGCAGTGAGCCGCGAGCCGGGCACATGGTTGCGGTAGTCGCGCGCGAGGTGCGCGATGCGCCGCACCAGCAGGACGGTGAGCGCCAGCACGCCGAAGATGTTGAGCAGCAGGATCCAGGGCTGCAGTCGCCCGAACTGGGCGGAGTTCTGCGCGGTCTTGGCGAGCAGTATCAACGAGGCCGCGCCGATCGCCACCCACAGCGCGACCAGCGCGGCCGAGCCGAAGCGTCTCAGACCGGCAGGGACCACGAGTACCACTCGCTCGCGCGATGCCAGCTGTCCGTCCAGAACATCAGCACGCGCAGCGTGTCGGGCAGTCGGCCGCGTCGCACGCTCGCGCGAACGCTCACCCGATAGCGCGCGTCGGGCGAGATCTGCGGCTCGACGAGCACCGGCCAGTCGTCGACGGTGCCGATCGCATCGAGCGCCTCGTGCAGCGTCGCGTAGCTGTCCTGCCTGCCGCCACCGCCGCCGTCCCGCACGAGGTAGCGATTGCTGACCGCGTGATAGGACAGCTCGCGGCGCAGTGTCACCGCGACGACCTGGGCGTCGAACCAGTAGTTGCGTTCGCGCGCCACGACCGCTTCGACGTCGAACATCAGCGTGACACCGTCCGTGAGCGCCGCGCGGATGTCCTCGTTTTCCGGGTACTGGACGCGCGTGTGCAACTTGAACACGCCGTGATCGACGTTCACGTAGGCCGAACGCACTTCGAGCACGCCGTCGAGGGCGTTCGCCAGCGCCCCCGTCGCCGCGAACAAGCAGGCGAGGAGGATCGACGGGATGGAAATTGCGCGCATCACGTGCCGGGTGCCTTGGTCAGGGAAGCATAATGGAAGCCGTCGGTGGGTGCCCCGACGCCGGGCCACCACTGTTCGGGCGGGCCGTCGAGCCGGGCTGTCGGGGTCGACGCGAGGAAGCGCTCGACGACGCGGCCGTTCTCCGCGGCGAGCACCGAACAGGTGGCATACAGCAGACGCCCGCCGGGCGCGAGGTGCGCGAAACAGGTCGCGAGGATGGCGCCTTGCACCCGGGCGAACGCGGGGATGTCCGCCGGCCGGCGCAGCAGCTTGATGTCCGGGTGGCGGCGGATCACGCCGGTCGCCGAGCACGGCGCGTCGATCAGGATCCGGTCGAACGGCGCCTCGCCCGCGAGTGCGCCGGCGTCGCGCAGGTCGAGGCAGGCGAGTCGCGCGCGCCGCTGCAACCGGTCGAGGTTCCCCGCCACGCGTTCGAGGCGATCGGCGTCGCTGTCGACGGCGAGGAGATCGATGTCGCCGCCTGCGATTTCGAGAAGATGTCCGGTCTTGCCGCCCGGCGCCGCGCAGGCATCGAGCACCCGCATGCCTCCCCGCGGTGCGAGCAGCGCCGCCGCGCGCTGCGCGCCGGCGTCCTGCACCGAGAGGAGCCCTTCGGCGAACCCCGGCAGGTCGAGGGCCGCGGCAGGCGAGTCGAGCACGAGCGCCGCATCGAACCCCGCCAGCGGCCGCGACGCGATGCCGCGCGCCGCACACGCCGCCTGCGCCGCAGCGACGCTCGTGCGCGACAGATCCACGCGCAGTGTCATCGGCGCGCGCTCATTGCCGCCTGCGAGGATGTCCTCCAGTCGCCCCGGCGCTTCCTTGCGAAGCGCATCGACGAGCCAGCGGGGATGCGCGTGGCGCACCGCAGGGTCGGCATCGAGCTTCGCGAACAGCGCCCCGTGTTCGCGCACGAAACGACGCAGGACCGCGTTCACGAAGCCGCTCGCGCGCGGCGCGTCGAGAGCGCGCGTCGCATCGACGGCCGCATCGACGACGCCCTCGGGCGCGTTGCGCGAATAGACGACCTGGTGCGCCGCGGTCACGAGCAGCGCGTGCACCGCGGGGGCCATGCCCGCGGCGGGGCGGGTCAGCAGCTGCCCGATCGCGGGCGCGAGGCGCAGGTACCAGCGCAGCGTGCCGAGTGCGATCGCGCGCGCGGCGGCGCCGGCTTGCGGCGCATCGTCGGCCGAGTGGTGATCGTGCGCGACGCGCATGACGGCGCGCGTGGCGGTGACGAGCGCGGCCGTCCCCTCTTTCATCCGAGCACCACACCCTCGAGCGGGACGGCAAGCGCGAAATCGAACGCCGACACCGGCCGCCTGCCGGGGCGCTGCAGGGTTTCGAGCGTCAACACGCCGCTGCCGCAAGCGACGCGCAGGCCCGACCCCTCGAGGCCGAGCACCGTGCCCGGTGTGCCGTGCGCGCGTGCATCGGCGGTGTCCCCGGCGTGCGCGCGCAGCACGCGCAACTGCTCGCCCGCGAGACGCGTTTCCGCGATCGGCCACGGATCGAACGCCCGCACCTGCCGGTCGATGTCGGCAGCGCCACCGCGCCAGTCGATGCGCGCCTCGGCCTTGTCGATCTTGGCCGCATAGGTGACCCCATCGGTCGGCTGCGCGACGGCCCGCGCAGTCCCCGCCTCGATTTCGGCCAGCACGCCGAGTAGCGCGGCGGCGCCTTCATCGGCGAGCCGGTCATGCAGTTCGCCGGCCGTCATCCGCGTTCCGATCGCCACGCGTCGCGTCGCGTACACCGGTCCCGTGTCGAGTCCGGCTTCCATGCGCATGATCGCGACTCCGCTGTCCGCGTCGCCCGCGAGGATCGCGCGCTGGATCGGCGCCGCGCCGCGCCAGCGCGGCAGCAGCGAGGCGTGCACGTTGACGCAACCGTGGCGCGGCAGGTCGAGCGCGGCTTGCGGAAGGATGAGCCCATAGGCGACGACGATCAGCACGTCCGGATGCCACGCCGCAAGCGCGGCGCGATCGGCCTCGGCTTTGAGGGACGCCGGTTGCGCGATCGGCCAGCCTCGCGCGAGGGCCTCTAGCTTCACGGGACTCGCCGTGAGCGCGCGACCGCGGCCGGCCGGCCGGTCGGGCTGCGTCAGCACGCCCACGATCGTGTGGCGGGAGGCGAGCGCGCGCAGCGGCGGCAGCGCGAACCCGGGCGTTCCGGCGAACGCGACGCGCATGGTCAGGGGCCCCGCGATCTAAAGTGCCGGCACGCGCGCCGGCAGCGGCGCGGCCGTCGGCGTGGCGCGCGCCTTGCGATCCTTGTCGAGCTTCTTGCGGATGCGCTCGCGCTTCAGATCGGACAGGTAGTCGACGAACAGCTTGCCCTCGAGGTGGTCCATCTCGTGCTGCAGGCACACCGCGAGCAGCCCGTCGAGTTCCTGCTCGAACTCGATGCCGTGGCGATCCTGCGCGCGCACCCGCACGCGCGAGGCGCGCTGCACTTCATCGAAGATGCCGGGCACGGAGAGGCAACCCTCTTCGGTCACGGCCTCGCCACTCTGCTCGAGGATCACGGGATTCACGAACACGTGGCGCTCGTTCTTTTCCTCGGACACGTCGATCACGATCAAGCGCCGGTGATAGTCGACCTGGGTGGCCGCAAGACCGATGCCGGGGGCCGCGTACATGGTCTCGAACATGTCGTCGATCTGGCGGCCGAGGGCGGCATCGAACCGGGTCACCGGTTCAGCGCGGGTCCGCAGGCGTGGATCGGGGTATTCGAGGATCGTGAGGAGGGACATGGAAACCTTCGACAATGCTGCTAATGTACTCAGCCAGTTGGGATTTATTTGAACCAGCGCACAAAGTTGAAATGAAGCCGTGTGCGCCGGTTCCCGTACCGATTATAACAGCGGGGTCGCTTGCCCCACCCGGTATAGAGGAGTGAGGGATGTTTTCGAATCAGTCAGTTAGCCCCGCGGCTGCCTGGTCGCGCGTGGCCGTGTTCGCCTGTGCTGCGCTGGCTGCCGCCTGCTCGTCGCCTGAAAAGGCTACGCGGGCCGAAGCGCCGCAACAGGAATACGTGGCGGAAGGCCCTGCGGACGACGCAGCAGGCCAGGACCTCACCGCGACCGAAGCCGCCACCGTCACGAGCGATGCTCCCGCAGCGGCCGCAGCGCCTGCGGTCACCGCCGATGCGGTGCGCGCCGACGCCCCCAGCCGCTACACCGTCAAGCGCGGTGACACGCTGTGGGACATCTCGAACCTGTTCCTGCGGGATCCGTGGCTGTGGCCCGAGATCTGGTACGTGAACCCGCAGGTCGAGAACCCGCACCTGATCTACCCCGGCGACGTGCTCGCCCTGGCCTACGGCGCCGATGGCTCCCCGCGCGTCATCCTCGAGCAGGGCGGCGCCGCGCGCCTGAACCCGCGCCTGCGCAGCACGCCGGCCGACGGCCCGATCGCGACGATCCCGTACGCGGCCATCGCGGGCTTCCTGTCGCGCCCGTCGCTGCTGTCGGCCGAACAGTTGAAGAAGGCGCCGCATGTGCTCGCGTTCCGCGACGAACACATGATCGGCGGCACCGGCGAGGAGATCTACGTACGCAACTTCGACGCGCCGATCGACGCGCGCTTTGCCGTCGTGCACCCCGGTCAGAAGCTGCGCGATCCGGACACCGGCGACGTGCTTGGGTACGAAGGCGTCTACGCGGCAACTGCGCGCGTCACGCGCCCGGGCGAGCCACTCACCGCGAAGCTGATCGACACGACACGCGAAACGCTCGAAGGCGACATCCTCGTCTCGAACGACGCGGACGCGCCGCTCAACTTCGAAGTGCGCATTCCAACCGCACCGATCAACGGTTCGATCATCTCGGTGGTCGACGACACCACGCTCATCGGCACCTACCAGATCATCGCGGTGAATCGCGGTACGCGCCACGGCCTCGCGCCGGGCCACATCCTCGCCGTCGATCAGGCGGGGCTCACCGTGCGTGACAAGGGTCGCAGCAAGAGCAGCAGCATCTTCTCGACGGGCAGCGCCTTCGATTCGAAGGTGAAGCTGCCCGACGAACGGGCCGGCACGGCGCTCGTCTTCAAGAGCTACGAGCGCATGAGCTACGCGATCGTGGTGGGCGCATCGCACGCCATCCGCGTCGCCGACACCGTCCGCACTCCCTGATCGCACCCGGCGCCGGCACCCTCACGTGCCGGCGTCGGGCTGCCTCTCCGGCGCCGCGGCCGCAAAGGCCGGCGCATCCTTGAGCGCCGCATCGATCGCCACGAGCATCGGCACGCCGGACAAGTCGCATTCGAGGCGCCGCGCGTTGTACATCTGCGGCACGAGGCATACGTCGGCGAGCGTCACGCTCGCGCCGTAACAGTGCCGGCCATCGGCCGAATGGCGGCGCACGGCGGTCTCGAGCGCCGCGAAGCCCGTTTCGATCCAGTGCCGCGTCCAGGCGTTGACCGCCGCTTCGGTCTGCCCGAGCTGCTCACGCAGGTACACCACGACGCGCCGGTTCCCAAGGGGATGGATGTCGCAGGCGATGCCCAGCGCCATCGAGCGCACCTGCGCACGCGCCAGGGGGTCGCGCGGCAACAGCGGCGGCTCGGGATGGGTCTCGTCGAGATATTCGATCAACGCGATCGACTGCCCGATCACCTCACCCGCCGTTTCGAGCGCGGGCACGAATCCCTGTGGATTCAGCGCGAGATAGGCCGCGCTGCGCTGCTCGCCGCGCAGCAGGTGATGCGCCGCCTGCCCGTAGGCGATCCCTTTCAGGTTGAGCGCGATGCGCGCGCGAAACGCGGCGCTGCTGCGCCAATAGCTGTGTAACAACATCGGTGATTCGCCCTGCTTGGCCTCGAAACGCGCGAGTCCGCGCCCGCTCAGCCGCAGTATTCTCCACCGATGGTCGTTGATGCCAGTGCACTCACGCTCGCGCGCTGCCCCGGGCTCACCGCCGCGCAGCTCGCGGCCGCGCTCGTTGCGGCCGGCGAGCTCGATCGAGTGCCGCGCCTGCCCGAATCGCAGCTGCGCCAATGCGGTTGGGGAGCCGCCGCCATCGCGTGGGCGATCGCGCCCGATCAGGGCGAGGTCGAACGCGATCGCAAATGGCTCGAGTCCTCGGGCACGCGGGTGATCGCGAGCCCCGACCCCGAGTACCCGCCGCTGCTCTCTGAAACCGGACACGCGCCGGCGTTCCTCTTCGTGCGAGGCGACGTCGCGCTCCTCGCCTCGGCGCAGCTCGCCATCGTGGGCAGCCGCAACCCCACCGCTGGCGGTCGCTCGGATGCCCATGAATTCGCGCGTTACCTCGCAGCCGGTGGGCTCACGATCACGAGCGGCCTCGCGCTCGGCATCGACGGCGCCGCGCATCGCGGCACGCTGAAGGCCGGAGGCCGCACGATCGCCGTGTGCGGCGCGGGGCTCGATCTCGTGTATCCGCGCGAGCACGAAGCGCTCGCCGCCGAAATCGCCGCCACCGGCGCGCTCGTCTCGGAATTCCCGCCGCGGGTGCCGCCGCTGCCGGCCAACTTCCCGCAGCGCAATCGCGTGATCAGCGGCCTTGCCCTCGGGGTCCTCGTGGTCGAAGCAGCGCGCCGCAGCGGCTCGCTCAGCACGGCGAGGCACGCGGCCGAGCAGGGTCGTGAGGTGTTCGCGATTCCCGGCTCGATCCACAACCCCCTCGCCCGCGGCTGCCACCAGCTGATCCGGAGCGGCGCCAAGCTCGTCGAAAGCGCGCCCGACATCCTGGAAGAGCTTAAAATTCCCTTTACAAGACAATCACTTACCGAGGAAAAAAGACTCGCCGAGGCCGCCCCGCGGTTGGACAAGGAATACGAAATCCTGTTAGATGCGCTCGGCTTTGACCCCACGGGCGTCGATGCGATCGTCGAGCGGACCGGGTTGCCGGCCGATTCGGTGGCGTCAATGCTCCTCATACTCGAACTCGAGGGACAGATAGCCCCTTACCCGGGCGGTCGCTACGGCCGTATCCACAAGACATGATCACTGGCAGCGTTCTCGACATCCTCATCTACGTCTTCGACCATTACATGCTCGATGACACCCCCGACGTGCCCGAGCGCGACACGCTCGCGCACGACCTCGAGCGCGCGGGCTTCTCCGCGCCGAACGTGGAGCGTGCACTCGACTGGCTCGCCGATCTCGCGGGCGAGCGCCACCGCCCGGATTTCGAACCCGGCAAGCGCGCGATCCGCGTCTACGCCGAGGGGGAACTCTCCCGCATGTCGACCGAGTCGCGCGGCTTCCTCCTGACCCTCGAGCGCACCGGCATCCTGTCGCCCGCGCAGCGCGAGATCGTGATCGACCGCCTGCTCGCGCTCGACGTCGACGAGCTGTCGATCGACCAGCTGAAGTGGGTCGTCCTGATGGTGCTGTCCAGCCAACCCGGGCAGGGCGAGGCGTACGCGCGCATGGAAGACCTCGTGTTCGACAGCGACGGCTCCGCACCCCATTGAATCTCGTCATCGTCGAATCGCCCGCGAAAGCGCGCACCATCAAGAAGTACCTCGGCAAGGACTTCGAGGTGCTCGCCTCCTACGGGCATGTGCGCGATCTCGTGCCGAAGGAAGGCGCGGTCGATCCCGACAAGAAATTCGCGATGCAGTATCGCGTGCTCGAGAAGAACGAGAAGCACGTCGATGCGATCGCACGCGCACTGAAGAAAGCGGATTCGCTCTATCTCGCGACCGACCCCGATCGCGAAGGCGAGGCAATCTCCTGGCACTTGCGCGAGCTGCTCGACGATCGCGGCGCGCTCGACGGCAAGGCCGTGCACCGCGTCGCCTTCTATGAAGTGACGAAGAACGCGATTCGCCAGGCGATCGAGCAGCCGCGCGAACTCTCGATGGATCTCGTCAACGCGCAGCAGGCGCGGCGCGCGCTCGACTACCTCGTCGGCTTCAACCTCTCGCCGCTCCTGTGGAAGAAAGTGCGCCGCGGCCTGTCCGCCGGGCGCGTGCAGAGCCCCGCGCTGCGCATGATCTGCGAGCGCGAAGAGGAGATTCAGCGCTTTGTTCCGCAGGAATACTGGACGATCGACGCCGAAGGGGCGCACACCGGCCAGCAGTTTCCGCTGAAGCTCGTCAGCTTCGCCGGCAACAAGGTCGAGCAGTTCAGCTTCACGAGCGCCGATACGGCGCACGCGGCCGAGCGGGCCTTGCTCGACGCGGCCGGCGCGAGCGCCACGACCCCCGGCCGCCTGACCGTCAAGCACATCGACCGCAAGCAGCGCCGCCGCAACCCGGCGCCGCCGTTCACGACCTCGACGCTGCAACAGGAAGCGGCACGCAAGCTCGGCTACTCCGCGCAGCGCACGATGCGCCTCGCGCAGCAGCTCTACGAAGGCGTCGACTACGGCGAGGGCAGCGTCGGCCTCATCACCTACATGCGTACCGATTCGGTCTCGATCGCGCAGGAGGCCGTCGGCGAGATCCGCGGCGTGATCGCGCAACTCTACGGCAAGGAAGCGGTCGCCGAGGAAGTGCGCGTCTACAAGGTGAAATCACGCAACGCGCAGGAAGCGCACGAAGCGGTGCGCCCGACCTCGGCCGCGATCACGCCGCAGCTGATCGAAGGCCGCATCGACCCGGACCAGTGGAAGCTCTACTCGCTCATCTGGAAGCGCGCGGTCGCCTGCCAGATGGCCCACGCCGTGTTCGATACCGTCGCGATCGACATGGCGCCCGGGGCGGGTGATGCGCCGGCCGGCGCCGGCCACATGCTGCGCGCCAACGGCTCGACGCTCGTGAAGCCGGGCTACATCGCGGTGTACCAGGAAGGCCAGGACGACTCGGTCGACGACGATTCCGACCGCGTGCTGCCGCCGATGAAGGAAGGCGACACGGTCGCGCTCGTCGGCATCCAGCCCGCCCAGCATTTCACCGAACCGCCGCCGCGCTACTCCGAGGCGTCGCTCGTCAAGGCGCTCGAAGAGCACGGCATCGGCCGGCCTTCGACCTATGCCTCGATCATCTCGACGCTGAAGGATCGCGAGTACGTCGACATGGACAGCCGCCGGTTCATCCCGACGGATATCGGCAAGATCGTCAACGGCTTCCTGTCAAAGCACTTCCATCGCTACGTGGAATACGGCTTCACGGCGGCCATGGAAGACGAGCTCGACGCGGTTTCGCGCGGCGAGGAGGACTGGACCCAGCCGCTCGCGAAATTCTGGAAGCCGTTCATCGACCTCGTCGAGCACACGGAGAAAAACGTGTCGCGCGACGAAGTCGCGCAGGCGCGCGAACTCGGCAAGGACCCGGCGAGCGGCAAGCCCGTCTCGGTGCGCATGGGGCGCTTCGGGCCCTTCGTGCAGATCGGCACCAAGGACGACGTCGAGAAGCCGCGCTTCGCGGGCCTGCGCCCCGGGCAGAAGATGGACAAGATCAACTTCGAGGAAGCGATGGAGCTGTTCAAGCTGCCGCGCAACCTCGGTGTGACGGCCGAAGGCGAAGCGGTGCAGGCGAACATCGGACGCTTCGGCCCCTACGTGAAGTACGGCGCGAAGTACGTGTCGCTGAAGGTCGAGGACGACCCGTACACGATCACGCTCGAGCGCGCGATCGAAGTGATCGCCGCGAAGAAGATCGCGGATGCGAACCGGATCATCCAGGACTTCGGCGTCGACGACATCCAGGTGTTGAACGGCCGCTACGGCCCGTACATCACCGACAAGAAGAAGAACGCCAAGATTCCGAAGGACCGTGATCCGAAGTCGTTGACGCTCGAGGAATGCCGCGCGTTCCTCGCCGCCGCGCCCGAACGGGGCGGTCGCTTTGGCCGCCGCGGGGCGTTCAAGGGCAAGAAGGCGGGGGCGGCGAAGGCCGAGGCACCGCCGGCCGAGGCGCCAAAGGCCCCGAAAGCGCCCAAGGCGCCCAAGAAGAAGGCGCCCGCCAAAAAGAAGACGGCCTGAGGCCGCTCGCCGATGAAGTATCGGCACGCCTTCCACGCCGGCAACTTCGCGGACGTGCACAAGCACGTCGCGCTGCTCGCGCTGTTGCGCGCGCTGCAGCGCAAGGACAAGGGATTTTTCTTTCTCGATACCCATGCCGGCCGCGGGCGCTACGCGCTCGGCGGCGGCGAGGCGCGCGCGAGCGGCGAAGCGCAGGAAGGCGCCGTCGCGGTGCTCGCCGCGCTGCGAAACCGAAGTGAGCCGGCACCGGAGCTGCTCGACTACGCCACCGTCATCGGGGCCTGGCGGCGCGATGCCGACGCGCGCCACGACTACCCCGGTTCCGCGCTGATCGCCGCGCAGGTCCTGCGCGGGCAGGATCGCGGCGTCGCGGTCGAAGTGCAGCCCGGCG
The DNA here is from genome assembly GCA_902826635.1 of uncultured Pseudomonadota bacterium. Lineage (GTDB taxonomy): Bacteria > Pseudomonadota > Gammaproteobacteria > Steroidobacterales > Steroidobacteraceae > CADEFQ01. Next base: position 16,780 of record CADEFQ010000018.1, on the reverse strand, counting down.
AGTTCGAGGCCCTGCGCAAGGCGCTCGGCCGCGGTGCGCGCGTGTCGGCCGAACATGGCGACGGTTATCAGCGCCTGCGCGCATTGCTGCCACCGTCGGAGCGACGCGGCCTCGTGCTGGTCGATCCGCCCTACGAGGACACGCGCGGGGACTTCCGGTCGGCGGCGGCCGCCGTCCACGATGCGCTCGAGCGTTTCGAGACCGGCGTCATCGCGCTGTGGTATCCCGTCAAGGACGCGCGCGATACGGACCGCTGGCTCGCCGAGCTCGCGCGGCGGGTCGCGCGTCCGATGATGGCGGCCGAGCTCTGGGTCCATCCGCCCGATTCGCGCGCGGGGCTCAACGGCTCGGGGTTCGTGGTCGTGAATCCGCCCTTTCAGTTCGCGGATCGTTGCGACGCCTGGCAACGGGAATTGAGGCGCCTGCTCGCCCACGGCGACACCGGCGGATCACGCATCGTCTCGCTCGTCGGCGAAAGCCGGTAAGCTCCGCTCCATGGGGGGCGAAACCGGGACCGAGGTCGATCAGTACGGCGTCGTGGGTCATCCCGTCGCCCGCAGTCGCTCGCCGTTCATCCACGGGCTCTTTGCGAAGCAGACCTGCCAGCGCCTGGCGTACCGCCTTTACGACGTGATGCCCGACGACTTCGTGATGCGCGTGACCGGTTTTTTCGCGGGCGGCGGCCGCGGCCTCAATGTCACCGTGCCGCACAAGCCGGCCGCGGCGGCATTCGCGCACACGCTCACGCCGCGCGCCGAGCAGGCGCGTGCGGTAAATACCCTTGCGGCGCAGGCGGACGGCTCGATTCTCGGTGACAACACCGATGGCATCGGGCTCGTGCGCGACCTGACGCTCAATCTCGGTCTCGTGCTCGCAGGTTCGCGCGTGCTGATCCTCGGCGCGGGTGGCGCCACGCGCGGCATCGTCGCGCCGCTCCTCGATCTCGCACCGGACAGTTTGATGATCGCGAACCGCACCGCCGATCGCGCGCGCGTGGTCGCGGCGAGCTTCGCCGACCTCGGGCCCGTGAAGGGCTGCGGTTTCCACGAGATCGAAGCGCACCCCTGGGACCTCGTCGTGAACGCCACCGCCGCGAGCCTCACCGGTGGCCGGCCCGACATCACGCCCGCGGCGATCGGTGCGAACACCATCTGCTATGACCTGGCCTATGGCCACGAGCCAACTGCGTTTCTCTCGTGGGCGCTCGCCGAAGGCGCGGCCGGCGCGCATCTCGGCTGGGGCATGCTGGTTGAACAGGCGGCCGAGTCGTTTCATCTCTGGCGCGGCGTGCGGCCAGAGACAGGGCCGGTACTCGACGTACTCAAGGGCTAGCACCCACGCCGTCGTATTCCTGACCGCCGCGTTTAGCGCGGCTTCAAATCGTCGAGAAACTCGGACGGCGGTTCAACTGCCGTTGCCAGCAGCGCATCTCGCGCTCGCGTACACGCCACGTAAAGCAGGTGTCGCTCGGTCTCGTAGACTTCCTGCAGGTCAGCATCGTCGCCGACCGTCTCGATGCGCTCCTGCAGCGGCAGGACTTCATCGTCACAGGCCATGACAGCCACAGCGCGAAACTCGAGCCCTTTCGCCAGATGCATCGTGCTGATGGATACGAAGCCGCTCGTGGTCTCGACACGCTCATCAAGAGTCTTGTACGCGAGACCGGACGCCTCGACTGCGGCCTTCGCACGCACAATCTGCGCTACCGAACGCACAAATACCGACAATTCATGCGGCGCCAGGCCCGCCGCAGTTTGCTCTGTGAGCCAAGCGCCGACGGCCGCAATCTCGCGCTCAGCATCCGGGAACACCTGGATCATCGGCGGTGGGCCGTTGAAGACCGAGACGGTGTTGCGGCGATCCTCGGTGATGCCGTCGACATCGGTCACGTCGGGTCCCAGCAGCTGGTCCGCCTGCTGTCGAATCTGGTGTGACGTGCGGTAGTTGACGCGCAGCGTCCTCGAGCGACCACGAACATCCACTCCCAACGACTTCCAGGAGAAAGGTTGCTGGAAGATCCGCTGCCCGAGATCGCCGGCGAAGAACAGCGCACCGGCTCGAGCACCACCCAGCGCGCCGAGAAAGCGCAACTGGGAGACATCGAGATCCTGCGCCTCATCCACCACGGCGAAGTCGAACGGCGGTTTGCCGCTTGCCGCCAGGACAGTAGCCAGCGCCGTGAACGCGCCGGCTTGCGTCATCAAGCCCTGATCGCCAAGCCGGCCGCGCACGCGCTCGAAAATCGACCACAGCGTCTTGCGCTGCGCCTCGGACAATCGCGTCTTGCGACCGAGGCGCGCGACGTTGCGATACGCCTCCCAGTCCGCAAGCTGCCACGCATCGACGACCTGCTCCCATTCGGTCAACAGGAAATGCAGACTGAACTTGTGACCCGGCTCGGCCGCCGCCGCGTCGCGAATCAGATCACGCAGGGCTTCGTGGTGAACCAGCTTTATGGCGCCAATCTGTGCGCGATACAGGCGCGAGCCCAGCACATCGAGAGACTCGACGTCGATCCGTTCGGCCAGGCGCGGCTCGTTGCCGATCAACCGGCGCAGATTGACGCGCAGGGCATGAGCCAGGGTCGTGGAAAAGGTCGCGAGCAGTACGCGCGAATCGGGGTTCGCTCGCGCCAGATGGACTGCCCGATGCAGAGCCACGACGGTCTTGCCTGTCCCGGCCGACCCCGACACCCTGGTCGGCCCGCCCTGATCCTGCTCGACCCACCTGCGCTGTTCCGGGTGCAGGAACACCATCCACCGGTCCCACGGCGCGTCGAGGGCTCGCTGCAGCTCCTCGACGTTCGCCATGACCCGGAAGCGGCGCAGCGCGTCCGGGTGCTCGAACGGGCCGGATGCCGGCTCTACGGCGATTACAGGCCGCGGCTGGCCGCCTGTCGCGAGCTGCAGCAGGGCCTCCGCGGCCTCGCCCGGCAGACGCTCAGCCAAGGCAAGGATGGTTTCCTCGGTGGCGTGCCGGACATCCGGGAGCCAATCGGGCGGGACGCCGTACGCCAGGAGCTGATCGTCCGATTGCTCCGCGAACAAGGGGCGGACCGGGGCGATTTCTAGCGTGCGCAGTACCGGCGCGGGAACCACGATCTCGCGGACCGTCTCCCGAATCTCGACAAGCTGGGCCGCACCGGTTTTCGGATGCACCTCGAGCTTGCGGCGTTCGGCCCAGTCGTAAGCCTTGTCGTGATGATCCACGTAGCACAAGAGGAGACTTCCTTCCGAGCGGTGCACGATGAGCCGGATGTCGGCGTTCACACGCACCGACCAGAAGTCCCTGTCGCGCGCCTTGTCGAGCTTGTGGAATTGCAGCCCGGGATGGGCCGGATTCAGTTGAAGGTCGAAGGCGGTGGTTTTGACGGCCTTCTGCTCGTCGCCCGTCAGGCGGGCGAGGCTCGAGGTGAAGGTGTCAGCAATGCGGAATTCCATGGACGTCGCTGTGTGCCTACGCTACGCGAACCCGCGAGTACCGACCTACGTCTGCGACTACAAGGCCGGCACCATGCAACTTCTTAACCATTTCTTCGACTTCAGATCTTCCATATCCAGCTGACATCACTCGTTGTACCAAGTCGTCGCGTCGGCGATTCTCCACTCCGTCGAGAGCGTGCACAACCTTCAGCGCCAATACCCTTCGGCGCCGCTTGTCGCCCTTCTTCAACCGTCTGAAGGCACGGCTCACAAACAACTCGAACCTCTGCGTGTACTTGTGGTCGCGGGAGAAGGCTTGGAGGTGCGCGGTAAGGCTTTTTCCGTTTTGTATTGAATCCGCCGTCGCCCTCCGAGGTCGGAAATAATGGGGTTCCCAGAGCTCTGTGTCGCGGCCTTGTGAATGCTTACGTAAATCGATCGATCAATACCGAGACCCTCGGCGTATCCGTACTCAAGCGATACATTTGCGTTCCCGCCGGTTGCGTCGAAGATGGCCATGCTCGACTGGGCTATTCGATTCTTGATGATCTCGAAAAGGTCGTCGGAAGTCTGCCCGTCGTTCCGACCGACAATGGTGAAGTGCAGAGGGAAGCGAAGTTGAAGGCGAGGAATCAGGCGTTCATAGCGACCCCGAACAACCTTCCAAGGGAGCCCGACAAACACCTGATTCGCAATGAAATCCCGGTTTTTAGACGTCATCCGATCACCCCCGTGCGCCGCACTGGGTCATTTCTAGCGCAATCGCGAGCTTATTCACAATGCATCCCGCCCGTCCTGTGCTAGCCTTCACTCTGATAGAAAAGTGACCCCCCCGTTGGTCTCTGATTCAAGTACGTCGCAAGACGTCGCCAGCGGGGACGGTCCTTTCGCCCTAGCGAGCTTCTCCAATGTCGTTCCCTCCACGGTACGCAGTCCTCCTGGACGGAGGGTTCGTGATCCAGAAGCTGATGGAGCGCTCCAATCCCCGCGCATTCCCTGTAGCCGACGACGTCGAAGCAATCTCCACAGCCATCGCGACGCATCCGTGTGTGATCGGGCAATCGCGCTTACGCATTTATTTTTATCACGCCCGGCCGGCGACCGGTGTGCTGCGCAATCCAATCAGCCACGTAGAGATGCATCTCGCCCGAACCAAGGTGTACGTCGATAACGAGAGCCTTCTCGACACGTTGGAGCTTCGTCCGGACTTCGCCCTGCGCCTCGGAGAAACGAGTACACAACATTGGAGACTCGGCGATCGAGCACTCGATGACCTGCTTCGACGACGCCGAGCGATCGAGGCTCGGGACCTCATACCGAATATCAGTCAGAAGGGCGTCGACCTTCGCATCGGCCTCGACATTGCGCGCCTCGCACTGACCCAGTCAGTTCAGTCGATTGTGGCCGTTACCGGTGACAGCGATCTGATCCCGGCATTCAAGTTCGCGCGCCGCGAGGGGCTTCGAGTATTCCTGTGCCACTTCGGCCATGGTGTAAAGCGCGAGCTCAAAGCTCACGCGGACCAGGTCATCGACATTCCACTACCGCCGGTCACTTGAGCACTTCGCGGACGATCGCTTCGATTTCGGCCAACGCCGCCGACACGGCTTCCGGATCACCCACGTCAATGGCGATCACGCCATGCTCGCTTCGACCGGAGCCCAGCTGAGCAGCATAATTGACGTAGCCATGCTCACCAACGCTGGCACCAAAGACCCGCCCTGCATCGGCACTCCAGCTGATATCGATGTCTCCATCATGCTCGGGCAACAGCAGCGGCTGCCTCGTATCAGGCGGCAGGAGTGATCCTAATGCCTGCAGGACCACAACCGCAGCATCGATCGTGCGTGGGGTGATCGGCAGTGCGCCTTCGCCGTCCCAGTTCCCATTGCGGCATTCGGCAAGGATCGCGTTGAGGGTCGCCTCGGAATGCCACGCGAGCTCAGACACGAAACACCTTCATGACCTCATCCCCAAGATGATTGATCACCTTGACGGCGATGCGCCCGGACTTCGGCTTGTCGAAGGGCCGCGAAGTGTCGCGATTGAGCGTGGCCCAGGCGTCCGCGTTGATCTCGGCCTTGAGCGTGGTCTTGAGCGCGCTGTAAGGATCGTTCTGGCCCAGGAAATAGGCGTGCCGCACGAAGAAGCTCTCGCCATTGTAGTCCGTGTCGAGGAACCAGCAGGCGATGCCCTCGGCGCCGTCGGAGCGCACCTCGCCGGTGCCCGGGTCGAAGACGTCCACGCCATTCACCTTCACTCGCATACGGCCGTCGCCATCATAAAGCGGCTCGATGTCGGGCTCGCCGAAGATCACGAACAGGTTGCCCTTCCCGGTGGCCTTGAGGTCCGCGGCCATGTGCAGGTCGGCGTTCATGCGCGCCTTGAGCACCGGAATGCGCCCGAGTTTCGTGAACTCCTCGGCATGCGCCTCGTAGTTGAAGGCACAGGCGATCAGCACGTCGAAGCCAGCATCGCCCGCCTCGCGCGCCGCATCCACGAGGTCCGGGCGCGAGACCGTGCCGAACTCGGGACCGATGAAGACGCCTGCGCGTCGCTCCGCATCGCCCTCCTGATAGCGGCCTCCGGCGCAGATGTAGTTGCCCGGCCAGCCGGTCAGCGACGTGAAGGTGATGCGATCGGCCTTGTGCGCCTGCTGCACTCCCGCGAGCCGCAGGTTCTCGAGAATCATCTGCTCGAAGCTGTGCGCACCGTCACTCGTCCCTCCCGCCTTGAGCGGATCGATCAACTCATCGTTCTCGTCTACGCCGAGGGTGCGGTGAGGGCTCAGCGATTCGACGGTGAACGGGCCCGCAACCCGCACCTTGCGCCTGTCCTCGTAGGGTCGGTCGTAGAGAAACTCAAACTCGGCCTTGGCGGCGATCGATCTGTCGATCTCCTGTTGCCTGGCGATCCACGCCTGCCACCAATCGGCGTGCAGCTTCTTCGCTGCATCCGACCATGCTGCCTTGTCTTTGTCAGACGAGGCCTCGCGCGGAATTTCCCACTCCTGCCAGTTCTTATTGAGCGCGGCGTTCAGCCTCTCATGCAGCGGCTCGAGCTTTGCCTGCCACTTGTCCCAGATGACATCGATTTCCGCGTTGTTGGCGATGGACTTCAGCGTGATGTGCGGCACGCGCTCATAGACGAAGCCGTGGCGGATGTCTTCCCGCACCGCCTGAGAACTCGGAGCGGTGCGGGTTACTTCGGCTTCCTTGATCTGCCCATCGCGGGAGTCCGCCAGCAGGTAAAACGGGTAGCGCGCGCCCATGATGCGGGCCCGGGCCAGCGCCAGCGCTACGCGCGAGGTGTCGATCGTGATCCAGCGGCGGCCCCACTGCTCGGCTACAGTTGCCGTGGTGCCGGAGCCGCAGGTCGGGTCGAGCACGAGGTCGCCGGGGTCGGTAGCCATCAAAAGGCAGCGTTGAACGAGCTTGGTTCCACTTTGAACCACGTAAATTTTCTCATCGGTAAAGCTGCCAGTGCCAGTGTCACTCCAGACGTTGCCGATGGCTTGTGCTTTGAAGTCATCGATGAAGCGGACGTAGGTCAAGCTGTTGCTTGCTGCTGTGACGCGGTTTGCCCTAATAAGTTTGGCCATTCCGATCTCGCCCGTCTTCCAATAACCTTTTCCTGATCCGAAAACGCGACCGTTGACCGTAACAGGGAAGCTGCCGGGTGGACGTTGGGAAGTTAGGTTATCGAGTCGAAAGACACCGCTCGTCTCTCCACTTGCCCGCTCTTCATCAGTGAGCGGCCGAGCAATGCCATCGGCTCCACGGAACCAACGATACACGCCCGCCTTGTCAGAATCGAAGCCCTTCGGCAGCAGAGGATTCCTGAATTTTATCGAAGCTCTTTGTTTCGCATACCAAAGCACAAAGTCGGCCGTGCCAGCGATGAGCTCTGAACTTTGGCCGGCAGTCTTCACGACCGTGATTTGCCCACTGTGGTTTTCCTCCCCGAACACCTCATCCATCACCGCCCGGACGCGATGAACATTTTCGTCGCCGATCTGCACGAAGATGGAGCCGGAATCAGTAAGGAGATCGCGAGCGACGGTAAGTCGATCTCGCAGATAGGTGAGGTAGCTGTGGATGCCGTCACGCCAAGTGTCGCGGAAGGCTTTGACCTGCTCCGGCTCGCGTGTGATGTGATCGGCCTTGCCATCCTTCACATCGCGGCTCGTTGTGCTCCACTGAAAGTTGCTGTTGAATTTGATGCCATACGGCGGATCGAGATAGATGCACTGCACCTTGCCGCGCAGCCCCTCGCGCTCGGCGAGTGACGCCATCACCTGCAGCGAATCGCCGAGGATCATGCGATTCGACCAGTTCTGGTCGTGCTGGTAGAACTCGGTCTTGTCCACGCCCTTCGGAATACCGTTGAAATCGGCGAACAGGTCGGCCGTGAGCATCCCGGCCTCGTGCTCGGCTTCCTTCGAGCTGCGCTTGATGTCGTCGATCAGCGCCTTGGGGTGGATCTTCTCCTGGATGTAGAGCGGCGGCGCCGGGACGACGAGGTCGCTCCAGTCCTGTTCGTCCTTGCCGCGCCAGACGAGCTGCGGATCGAGATCGGTGTTGCGCGGATAGCGCAGCGTCCTGGGCCGGTCCTGCACCTTGTCGACAACCGACTGGTGCTCCGCGGTCGGAATGTTCTTGCGCTTCGCCTCGGTGTGCAGGAGCGTCTCGACCGCCTTGGGCGCCTTGCCCGACGATTTCGCTTTGCGGGCCATATTCAGGCGACTCCGGCAAGCATGCGATTGAATGCCGCTTCGATCTCGAACACGTCGGTGAACTCCGCGAAGGCCCAGCGTCCGTAATCCTTTAGCTGATTCACGCCGGGAACCCAATACGTTTCCATGGTGGATTTCTTCACTTTTGCGTCTTCCCGGCGATAACCCTTGATTTCCACGACCAGGTGCAGAAGGTCGTCGGGCCCGTGGCCATCGTCCACGAGCAAGATGAAGTCCGGCCGGTAGCGGCGCATTTCGGACCCGTACCGGTACGGCACTTCGAGCCCGAGATTGTGGTTCTTCGTGTACGCCACCACATTCGGGTGCGCTTCGGCCACGCGGCAGAGTTCCGCTTCCCAGTCTGAATCGAGCACCACCCAGTTCACGTGGTTCTTCGGCGGTGGCCCGCTGGTCTCCCAGCGCGACGGGCGCGACGTGGTAAAGCGCACGTGCGCGGTCGACCCCGCTGGGTTGTAGGGGTCGAGCAGCGCCTTGATCGGCCGCGTGCCTTCCAGCGCGCGGGTAATACCCGCTGTAATGCGATTGCAGGCCATGTCCGCCAGCTCCCGATAGAAAAGCTGTGCCGGCTTGGTCTCTCCCTTGCATACGAGCGAGCTGTCGAGCCACTGCTTCGTAATGCGCTTCAGCTGGCCGAACAGATGCAGCTTGGGTTCTTCGCCGGGATCCCGCCACTTCGTGTAGAGGAGCCGCTGCGTCAGGTGGAACAGCAGCGTGGAAGGCCGCACATCGTCGAGATGCCGCAGGTTGAGGTCGACCGCCGCGCCGATGATCCCCGCATTGCGGGTGATCGAGGGACCGACGAGGTCGGGCGTCAGCACCAGCACCGAGTCGTCGTTGAAAGTGGCGGTGAGCCGCTCTTCCGGCAGCTCGACCCGATAGCCCTCCACGCGCGGAAAGCGGATCTCGAGGTGATCGCGATCCGGCCGCACCGCCCTGACCTGAACGGTCTCGCGCGGTGGCTGCGGGGGCGCGATGACCGGTTTTGCCGTGAAATCGAACGGCACGCCGAAGATGTCGGCGTAGCGAACATCGAACAGGCCCTCCTCGTTGAGTTCGTAGGACTCGCGCCGCAGGGCACGGCCGACCACCTGCTCACACAGGAGCTGCGTGCCGAAGGCGCGCAGGCCGAGGATGTGGGTCACGTTGTTCGCGTCCCAGCCTTCGGTGAGCATCGAGACCGAGACGACGCAGCGGATCTGCGCGCCGAGCTGGCCCGCCTTGCCCACCGTGTTCATGACTTCGCGCAGCAGATCCTGATCCGTGAGGTTCTCGGCCGCGCGGGCATCGCCGCTGCGCTCGATGATTTCGCGGCGGAAGCGCTCGATCTCGTCGGCCGCCATGGCGCGAAAGCTGTCATCGAGGGCATCTCCGGCCTCGAGCTGCTCCGAATCGATCAGCAGCGTGTTCGGCCGCGGCAGCGGGTTGCCGGTGGTCTCGTCGAAGTTGCGGAACAGCGCCAACCGGCCGTTTTCGAGGGTGGAGGTGCCGTCCTCGTTCTGGCGCTGGAACCCCGAGACATAGTCGTAGACGAGCTTCGAGATGGCCGTGTTCTGGCAGACGATGATGAAGCAGGGAGGTATCGAGAGCCCGCTCTTGCGCCACAGCTCGAAGGTCTGCTCGTAGTGGCCATAGAGCGCCTGCAGCGCCGTCTGCAGGCGTGTCGGCAGCTTCAGGGGATCGAGCGCGGCGCCCTTGCTGCGTCCTGTGCGCGGCAGATCCTTGCGGATGTTCTCCCAGAGATTTCGATAGACCGGCATTTCCTCGCCGGGGATGTTCTCGGCGACCGGCACGCGCGGCAGCTTCACGATGCCGCACTCGATCGCGTCCATGAGCGAGAAGTCGCTCATCGTCCACGGAAACAGCGTGCCTTCCGCGTAGCCCGAGCCGCGCAGGAAGAACGGGGTGGCCGACAGGTCGATCACCCTCGCGAGCCCGAGCTTGCGGTTCACCGCTTCGAGGCCCGAGATCCAGAGGCGCGCGGCCTCGTTGTTTTTCTCGGCCTCGGTGCGCTCCTCGCCCTTCAGGTCCTGATCGTCGGGCTCCGGGGGCTTCTCGCGATAGCAGTGATGCGCCTCGTCGTTGAGTACGAGGATGTTCTTCATGCCCATCAGCTCGGGCATGACCCGCTGGATCATCTGTCCTTCGGTCTCGGTCGTCTGCAGCGCCTCGCCGGTGCGCCCCTGCAGCAGCGCGCGCCCTCCGGCCGAAAGCTCCAGCCGCTCGCGCAGCTTGAAGGCGTGGAAATTGGTAATGATGATCTTCGCGCGGCCGATGTCCTCGAGCAGGTCGTTCGGCACCAGTTCGCGCGTCGAGTAGTAGTTGTCCGGGTCGTTCGGCTGCAGCACGCGCAGCCGATCCTTGATCGTGAGTCCGGGGGCCACAATCAGAAATCCGCGCGTGAAGTGCTTGCTGCCCGGGCGGCGCACGGCGTTGATCGTCTGCCAGGCGATGAGCATCGCCATCACCGTGGTCTTGCCGGCGCCGGTCGCGAGTTTGAGCGCGAAGCGCTGCAACTCGGGGTTCGCGTCGCGATTGGCGGACGCGAGATGATCGAGCAGCAGCTTGCCCGCCTTCGAGTGCGGCGCGACTTCGGTCAGCCAGATGGCCGTCTCGGCGGCCTCGACCTGACAGAAGAATGGCCGGATCGTGCTGTAGTTGTGGTTGCGCCAATGATCGAGGAGACGCGCGGTCTCCGGCGTGACCTGCCACTGGCTCGACGGGAGCTTGCGCCAGGTGTCGACCTGCTGGCGCACCTGATTGATGATCGATGTGAGGTCGTACTGCTGGGCGGCGGACGACAGGCCGCGACCTTCATCGAAGACCATCTCGCCCTGAGCCACCGATCGGGAGCGCTTCTTGGGCTTCGGGATCGGCGTGATGAACTCGGCTTTGCGCCGGGTTTCCAGGATGCGCTGCGTCGGCTGCCCGGTTTCGTCCAGTTCCCAATGCCGCGCGGGGTACTCGTAGGGCGAGTTGAGGATCGGGCGCTCGAAGAACTCTGGGGTCGCCATCTATCGCATCGTAACGAATTCCTCCGCGCTCGTCGGGTGGATCGCGACCGTATCGTCGAAGTCGCGCTTGCGCGCGCCCATCTTCACCGCCACCGCAAAACCCTGCAGCATCTCGTCGGCGCCTTCGCCGATCACGTGCAGGCCGACGATCCGCTCCTCGGGCCCTTCCACGACGAGCTTCATGCGCGCGCGCGGCTTGCGGGTCGTCAGCGCGAAGTACATCGGCACGAAATCCGCCGTGTAAGTGCGCACCGACGCATCCCCGTAGTGCGCGCGCGCCGCGGCCTCGGTCAGCCCGACCGTGCCGATCGGCGGGTGCGAGAACACGACCGTCGGCACGTTCTGGTAGTCGAGGCGGCGATCCGCCATGCCGCCGTACAGGCGATCGGCGAGGCGCCGCCCCGCGGCGATCGCGACCGGCGTGAGCGGCAGGCGCCCGGTGACATCGCCGATCGCGAACACGTGCGCGGCGCTCGTCTGCTGGAATTCATCGACCTTCACGAAGCCCGATTCGTCGAGCACGACGCCGGCGCGCTCGAGCCCAAGGCCATCGACGATCGGCTCGCGCCCCGCGGCCCACAGCATGCAGTCGACGGGCGGCAGCACACGGCCGTCCACCAGCGTGAGCTCGATCGCGCCGTCCCTGCGCGCGAGGCTCGCGGCCCGCGCGCCGGCGACGATCTCGACGCCCACGTCGCGCAATCCCTGCGTCGCGCCGTCACTCAGCATCGAATCGAACGAGCGCAACACGCGATCGTGACGAATCGCGAGCATGACCTTCGAACCGAGCGATGCGAGGATGCCTGCGAGCTCGACCGCGACATAGCCGCTGCCCGCCACCAGCGTGCGTTCCGGCAGATCGGTGAGGTCGAAGAAACCGTCGGAGTCGATGCACAGCTCGCCGCCCGGCAACGCGGCACGCTGCGGCCGCCCGCCGGTCGCAATGACGATGCGGTGAGCCGTGATCACTTGATCACCGATCGCAAGATCGTGCGCCGCCGTGAAGCGTGCGCGACCGCGGATCAGTGGGACGTTGCGCTTTTCGAGGTTGCGCGCGTAGATGCCATTCAGGCGCTCGACGAAGGCGTCGCGCTTGGCCTTCAGCGTCGCGAAATCGAGGCCGCGCACCTCGAGCGAGAAACCATATTCGACGGCGTCTTCCAGGCCCGCGGCGAGCTCCGCCGCATTCCACATGACCCGCTTCGGGACGCAACCCATGTTGACGCAAGTGCCGCCGAGGCGGCCGGATTCGATCACGACCGCGCGCGCACCGTATTCCGCAGCCCGCTGCGCGCACGCGAGGCCGCCGCTGCCGCCACCAATGACGGCGAGATCGTATTTTTCAGGCATTTCGCATTCTACACACAGCTACAATGGCGGCATGTCGAACCCCCTGCTTTCCGGCGAATTGCTGCCCCGTTTCGATGCGATCCGGCCCGAACACGTCGAGCCGGCGATCCGCTCGTTGCTCGATTCGAGCCGCGCACGCGTCGCGGAAATCGCCGCCGACGCCACGCCGTCTTTCGCGCGAGTGGTCGAGCCGCTCGAAGAGCTGCTCCATCGGCTCGCCCGCACCTGGTCGCCCGTGAGCCACCTGAATGCCGTCGTGAACTCGGCGCCCCTGCGCGACGCCTATAACGCGTGCCTGCCGCTCCTGACCGAGTACCAGACCGATCTTGCACAGAGCGAACCGCTCTACCGCGCCTACGCCGCGGTCGCGGAGCGCGAGGCCGCCACGCTCGACCCCGTGCAGCAGCGCGTGATCGAGCACATGCTGCGCGATTTTCGCCTGGCCGGCGTCGCGCTCGAACCGCAGCAGAAGGAACGCTTCAAGGCGGTGATGCTCGAGCTCACGACGCTGCAATCAAAGTTCGAGGAAAACGTGCTCGACGCGACCAACGCGTGGACGCGCCACGTGAGCGACGCGGCGGAACTCGCCGGGCTCAACGAGACCATCGTCGAACAGGCGCGCGCACGCGCGCACGACAATCGCCAGGAAGGCTGGGTGCTCGCGCTCGACCAGCCGACTTACGTCGCGGTGATCACCGACGCCGAATCCGCGGCGCTGCGGCACGATTTCTACGAGGCCTGGACCACGCGCGCCTCGGACCAGGGACCGCTCGCGGGTCGCTGGGACAACACGCAAGTCATGGCGGACATCCTGCGGCTGCGCCACGAAGCCGCGAGCCTGCTCGGCTTCGGCAACTTCGCGGATTACGCGCTCGCCACCCGCATGGCGAAGAGCGTGCCGGTCGTGATCGACTTCCTGCGCGAGCTCGCGCGCGCCGCGCGCCCGGCCGCCTTGCGCGAATATGCCGAGCTCGAGCAATTCGCAGGCGGAAAGCTCGAAGCCTGGGACGTGGCATTCTGGGCCGAGCGCCTGCAGCGCAAGCTCTTCTCCGTCTCGCAGGAAGAGCTGCGGCCGTATTTCCCGCTGCCGCGCGTACTCGGCGGGCTCTTCAGGGTCGCCGAGCGCCTTTTCGGCATCCACATCCTCGAGCGCACCGGCGTCGCGGTGTGGCATCCGGACGTGCGTTATTTCGAGATCGAATCGCGCGGCGCCACCGTAGGCAGCTTCTACCTCGACCCGTACGCGCGCCCGCACAAGCGCAGCGGCGCGTGGATGGACGACTGCGTCGGCCGCAAGTCGACCGCGGGCGGCGCCACGACCCCGGTCGCTTACCTCGTCTGCAACTTCCTCGCGCCGAACGGCGCGCAGCCGGCGCTGCTGACGCACGACGATGTCGTGACGATGTTCCATGAGTTCGGCCACGGCCTGCACCACATGCTCACGCGCGTCGCCTACCCGAGCCTCTCGGGCATCAACGGCGTCGCGTGGGACGCGGTCGAACTGCCGAGCCAGTTCCTCGAAAACTACGCCTGGCACGAGGGTGTGCTCGGGGAGATCTCGGCACACTACGTGACCGGCGAGCCGCTGCCCGCCGACAAGCAGCGGCAACTCATGGCCACGCGCAGCTTCCATGCGGGTCTCGCGACCATGCGCCAGATCGAGTTCGCGCTGTTCGACTTCCGCGTGCACGCGGAATACGCCTCGGCGCGCGGCGGCCGCGTTCTCGAAACGCTCGCTGAGGTGCGCCGCGAAGTGGGCGTCGTGCCCGCGCCCGGCTGGAACCGCTTTCCGCACAGCTTCGGCCACGTGTTCGCGGGCGGCTATGCCGCCGGCTACTACAGCTACAAGTGGGCGGAAGTGCTCGCCGCGGATGCCTTCGCTGCCTTCGAGGAAACGGGCGTGTTCGACCGGGCGACGGCCGAGCGCTTCCTCGACTCGATCCTATCGCGCGGCGGCAGCCGCGACGCGCTCGAGGCCTTCATCGAGTTCCGTGGCAGAAAGCCCGACATCGCGCCGCTGCTGCGCCAGCACGGCATCGCAGCCTGATGCGCACGATCGCCACCTGGAACGTGAACTCGCTGCGGGTGCGCCTGCCGCAGCTCACCGAGTGGCTCGCGGGCCAGCCGGTGCACACGATCGCGCTGCAGGAGACGAAACTCGAGGACCACGCGTTCCCGCGCGCCGAACTCGAAGCGCTGGGGTACCAGGTCGCGTTCAGCGGCCAGCGCACCTACAACGGCGTCGCGATTCTCGCCCGCGGTCCGATCGCCGACCTCGTCACCGATATTCCCGGCTTCGAAGATCCGCAGCGACGAGTGCTCGCAGCGACGATCGACGGCGTGCGGGTCATCGATCTTTACGTGCCGAACGGTCAGTCGGTCGGTTCCGACAAGTACGAATACAAGCTGCGCTGGCTCGACGCGCTGCGTGGCTGGCTCCCGCAGGAACTCGCCCGCCATCCGCGACTCGTCGTGCTGGGCGACTTCAATATCGCACCCGACGACCGCGACGTGCACGACCCGGCGGCCTGGGCCGGCTCGGTACTCGTGAGCGAGCCGGAACGCGACGCATTGCGCGCACTCGCGGCGCTCGGCCTCGAAGACAGCTTTCGCCTGTTCGAGCAGCCGGCGGCCAGCTACAGCTGGTGGGACTATCGACAAGGCGCGTTCCGGCGCAACAATGGCTTGCGCATCGACCTGCTGCTCGTCTCGAAGGCGCTCGCGGGTTGCTGCACGCGCTCCGCGATCGACCGCGAGCCCCGTCGTGCCGAACGACCGTCGGATCACGCGCCCGCGTTCGCGACCTTTGACATATAGGCAGGGAAACCCCGAAGCACCTCAAAGTGTGCGCTACGTCGCTGGCGCCCCGGAAATCGCCGGCCTAGACTCCGGCGAATCGAACGTCCCCTCGCCTGATGCAAGCAAACCGACGCAGCGACTACGACGTAACGAACACCGTGCAGGTCAGTTCGCCCGGGTCCGTCTGCGACGCAATCAAGAAACTCTTCAACGCCACCTGGCCCGGCGCGCCGTTCGACCCGGTGTTGCGCGGCTTTGACCGGCTGGAAGAAGCCTTTTCCGGGCGCGATCCGCGGTACCACGCGCTCGACACCGTCTACCACGACACGCAACACACGCTCGACGTCACACTCGCGATGGCGCGCCTCTGCGCAGGCTACGAACGCGATGCGCCGCCGGGCCGCGCACTCGGCGCGGAGCGCGCGACGATCGGCCTGCTGATCGCGCTGTTCCACGACATCGGCTACCTGCGGGAACGCACCGACACGGTGACGCAGAGTGGCGCGGAGTTGACGGCGACGCATGTCGCGCGCGGCGCGCACTTCCTCGAACAGTACCTGCCGAAAGCGGGCTTCGAGAACTGGGTGCCGGTCGCCACGCAGATCATCCATTTCACCGGCTACGAAGTGCCGCTCGACGCGATCGTCGTGTTCGACGAGCGCGACCGCAAACTCGGCCACCTGCTCGGCACCGCGGACATGATCGCCCAGATGGCGGATCGCTGTTACCTCGAGAAGTGCCGCGACCGCCTCTACCCGGAATTCGTGCTCGGCGGCTACGCGTTGCCGCTCTCGAACCAGGGCGCGCGGCAGGTGAAGTACGCCTCGGGCCTCGACCTGCTGCGCCAGACGCCGCAGTTCGTCGCCGAAACGCGCATGAAACGCCTCGACGGCGCATTCGCGGCCGCGTACCGCCATCTCGAAGTGCTGTTCGACGGCAAGAACCCCTACCTCGAAGCGATCGATCGCAACCTCGTGTTCCTGAAGCAGGTGTTGCGCAGCGAGAGCTGGCGCATGCTGCGCCGGAATCCGCCGGTGTTCGCCTCGGGCGACGACCCGCTCGGCACTACGCGCGGGCTCGCAATGGGGTATATCCGCAAGGCCTGGAGCCAGTAGCAATCCGGCCGGCGCGCGGGTCCACGCGTCTACGCCGGCGAACAGCGAGAAGCGAACAGCTGACAGCCAGAAGCGTCAGCCAGCTGGCGATCTTCCCTCTGGCCGTTCGCTGCTCGCCGCTCGCCGCCAGTCATCGCCACTCGACAACGTATCGCGCGCGAATTTCCCCCATGCGCTCCACGAGTCGCTGCTTGCCCTCTACATCGGCGCTCTCGATGGCTTCCTTCATGATTTCCACGCTGAGCGCACCGCATGCGGGTCGGGCCGTTTTTGCATGGCTCAGGTGCCACGGCTCGGGCTGCACGCCGCCGTGATCGTGCGTGTACG
>CADEFQ010000017.1:15214-72227 GCA_902826635.1 uncultured Pseudomonadota bacterium | reverse complement strand
TCTCAGATGTCGAGGTTCGCCACCGCGAGCGCGTTCTTCTCGATGAACTCGCGCCGCGGCTCGACCTGGTCGCCCATCAACGTCGTGAAGATGTCGTCGGCGGCGACCGCGTCCTCGATGCGCACCTGCAGGAGCCGGCGCGAATCCGGGTTGATCGTCGTTTCCCACAACTGGTCGGGGTTCATTTCGCCGAGACCCTTGTAGCGCTGGATCGACTGGCCCTTGCGAGCCTCGGCGAAGAGCCAGCCCATCGCTTCCTTGAACGAGCCCACTTCGTGGCGGTCGTTACCGCGAGTCACGAAGGCGCCTTCACCCACGAGGCCCGCGAGCGTGCGGCCGAGATCCGCGATCCGCTGGTACTCCGCGGAGTCGAAGAACTCGCGTGGCAGGAACTTGTCGGTCGCGGTGCCGTGCTCGACCTTGTGCACGAGCAGGCGCGCGCCGTGGCCATCGGCCGGGTCGCGCACGCTCACCTCGAAGCTGCGCGTGCCGTCGTGGAGCGCGTTCAGCCGTTCGCCGAGATCGCGCGCCCAGCCGCGCAGCCAGTCGAGGCTGTCGAACTTGTCGGGCGTCACTTCCGGCATGTAGATCAGCTGCTCGAGCAGGCGCTCGTCGTAGCGCTTCGACCAGCGCTGGATGATCGCCTGCACTTCCATGTATTTGCGCGCGAGCATCTCGAGGCCCGAACCGCGCAGCGGCGGCGCCGCGGTATTGACGTGCAGCGCCGAGTCGTCGAGCGCCGAGTTCAGCAGCATCGCGTTCAGTTCGTTGTCGTCCTTGACGTAGACCTCCTGCTTGCCGCGCTTCACCTTGTAGAGCGGCGGCTGCGCGATATAGATGTGGCCGCGCTCGATCAGCAGCGGGATCTGACGATAGAAGAACGTGAGCAGCAGCGTGCGGATGTGACTTCCATCGACATCAGCATCAGTCATCACGATTATTCGGTGATAACGCAGCTTCTCGATGTCGAAGTCGTCGCGGCCGATGCCGCAGCCGAGCGCGGTGATCAGCGTGCCGACTTCGGCCGATGAGAGCATCTTGTCGAAGCGCGCCTTCTCGACGTTCAGGATCTTGCCCTTGAGCGGCAGGATCGCCTGCGTGCGCCGGTCGCGGCCCTGCTTCGCGGAGCCACCGGCCGAATCGCCTTCGACGATGAAAATTTCCGACAGCGCCGGATCCTTCTCCTGGCAGTCGGCGAGCTTGCCGGGCAGGCCCGCGATATCGAGCGCGCCCTTGCGGCGGGTCATCTCGCGCGCCTTGCGCGCCGCTTCGCGCGCGCGTGCCGCCTCGATGAGTTTGCCGACGATCGCCTTTGCTTCCGTGGGATGCTCGAGCAGGAATTCGGACAGCTTCTGGCCCACCGCCGTTTCGACGATGCCTTTCAGTTCCGACGAGACGAGCTTGTCCTTCGTCTGCGAAGAGAACTTGGGATCCGGCAGTTTCACTGAGAGAAGCGCGGTCAGGCCCTCGCGCGCGTCGTCGCCGGTGGTCGGTACCTTTTCGCGCTTGGCGACGCCTTCTTTCTCGATATAGTCGTTCAGCGTGCGCGTGAGCGCCGCGCGAAAGCCGGACAGGTGGGTGCCGCCATCCTTCTGCGGAATGTTGTTCGTGTAGCAAAACATCGATTCCTGGTAGGAATCGTTCCACTGGAGAGCCACTTCGACCTGAACCGGCCCATCTTGTGTTCGAAACCAGAACACTGAGTCGTGAATCGGGGTGCGAGTGCGATTGAGATGCTTCACGAAGGCCTGCAGGCCGCCCTCGTGCTGGAAGACATCCGACTTGTCGTCGCGCTCATCGACGAGTTCGATTCGTACACCGGAGTTCAGGAACGAGAGCTCACGCAGGCGCTTCGCCAGGATCTCGTACTTGAACGAGATGTTGGTGAAGATCTGCGCACTCGGCTTGAAGCGGATCGTCGTACCGCGCTCGGCGGTTTCGCCGATGGCGGCGAGCGGCGCCACGGGCTCGCCGAGGCGATATTCCTGCCGATGCATCTTGCCGTCGCGGGCGATGTTGAGCTGAAGGTAGTCGGACAGTGCGTTCACGACCGAGACCCCGACGCCGTGCAGGCCGCCCGAAACCTTGTACGAGCTGTCGTCGAACTTCCCGCCCGAGTGCAGCACAGTCATGATGACTTCGGCGGCCGAACGCCCTTCCTCCGGATGGATATCCACAGGAATTCCACGGCCATTGTCGGCCACGGTCACGGACTCGTCGGCGTGGATCGTGACGACGACGCGGTTGCAATGACCGGCGAGTGCTTCGTCGACGGAATTGTCGACCGCTTCGAAAACCATGTGGTGAAGGCCCGTGCCGTCATCGGTGTCGCCGATGTACATGCCGGGGCGCTTGCGCACCGCGTCAAGACCCTTCAAGACTTTGATTTTGCTGGAGTCGTAGACGTCGTTATCGGTCATGAACCACTCGGTTTTCCGGATGCGACATTATAGCGTTTGGACCCTTCCCTGTCCCACCTGGAACACGCGGTCCGGGCGCCCGAACAGGCTGGTATCGGGCGACAACGTGGTCACGACAAGTTGCGTTTCGAGCGCGCGGATGCGATCGATCACGATGCCCAGCCGAAAGTTATCCAGTTCCGCGGCTGGATCGTCGATCAGCAAGGTGGGCCGAATCCGCAGCGTCTTTTGCAGCAACTCGAGCTGCGCCAGAACCATCGAAAGGGCCAGCAGCTTCTGCTGACCGCGGGACAGCACATCCCTCGCGGCCCGGTGGCCGATTCGCAGGCGCAGATCCGCCCGATGGGGGCCGACGCTCGTGGTTCCACGTGAAACATCGTGATCCATCGCGGCGTCGAGCGCCTCTCCGAGACTGCGTTCGCGATCCCAGCCTGCCGCCCAGGTGGCGCTCACGGTGAATCCGAGCAGAGCCTCCTGAGCGGCCACCCACACCGTCTCCAGTTCGGCGTAGTGAGCCGCCCTCGCCTCCGCCATCGGCGTTCCCGCCGCGACGAGCTCCCGGTTCCAGGCGTCCAGCGCCTCACGAGCCGCGCCGGCCCGCAAGGCGGCGTTACGTTGCTTCAACGCGCGCGCATAGCGCGCCCAATGCTCCCCGAAGCCTGGTTCCACGTGGAACACACTCCAGTCGAGCCACCGGCGCCGGCTCGTGGCACCCCCATCGACGAGGTGCTGTACCTCCGGATCGATGACCTGCACCGGAAACGATTGGGTGAGCTCAGCCAGCGTGGGGAGGAAGGCGCCGTTGACCTTGGCTCGCGTGGCCGCCCCTCCCTGTGAGGTACCGCCCCGCTGGACCTCGACGCCGATGGCGTGCCGGTCGCTGCGACCAAACACGATCAGTCGATCACGGCCCTGCCGGATCAGTCGTTCCGAGCTTCGAGTGCGGAACGACCGGCCGCGCCCCAGCAGGAAAATCGCTTCGAGTACCGATGTCTTGCCCGCGCCATTCGCGCCGGAGACGAGATTGAGCCCCGGATGGAGCGCGAGCTCCGTCCGCTCGATGCATCGCACGTCCTCGACGAGGAGTTCGGCGAGGGGCACGGGAGCGGCTCGTCAGAGCCGCATCGGCATCACGACGTACCGGGCCGCGGCGTTTCCGTCGGCGCGAATCAGACAACTGCTGTTGGAATCCCCCAGTCCGATCTGCACCTTCGCGCTGTCGATCGCCGCCAGCGCGTCGAGCAGGTAATTCACGTTGAAGCCGATTTCGACCTCATCGCCCTGGTAGGTCACTTCGACCTGATCTTCGGCCTCTTCCTGCTCGGGGTTGTGCGCCTGGACCGTCAGCAGATCCGGCTTCAGCGAGAGCCGCACGCCGCGATATTTTTCATTCGAGAGGATCGCCGTGCGCTGCAGGGCCTGACGAAGGGATTCGCGATCTCCTTCGATGACCCGGGTCGGCGACGCCGGAATAACGCGCCCATATTCCGGGAATCGGCCGTCAATTAGCTTCGAGGTGAAGCGAACATCGCCGATCTGGGCGCGAATGTGATTGGTTCCGATCGCGAGCTCGATATTTCCCTCCGAGCCCAGCAACCGCTGCAGCTCGAGCACGCCCTTACGGGGCAGGATGACCTGCTGGGCATTCTTCGCTTCCTTTTCGAGGACGCACTCACAGATCGCGAGCCGATGGCCGTCGGTCGCGACCGCACGCAGGCTCTTGCCGTCGGTTTCGATCAGGAGACCGTTCAGGTAGTAACGCACGTCCTGTTGGGCCATCGAGAAGTGCGTCTTGTCGATCAGCCGCCGGAACTCGGCCTGCGGCACCGTGAGCGTCTGCAGCGCGTTGATCTCCTCGACCACCGGGTACTCGGCCGCCGGCAGGCTTGAGAGCGTGAAACGGCTGCGCCCCGCGCGCACGATCACCCGCTCCCCTTCCGTCGTCATCGTGACGTTCACGCCGTCCGGCAGCGCCCGGAAAATATCGAGCAACTTGCGGCCGGGCACAGTGAGATCACCGGCCTGCTGCACGTTCGCATCGCTCGAAGCGACGAGTTCCACTTCGAGATCCGTGCCGGTGATCGACAACCGGTTGTTGCGCGCCGAGAGCAGCACGTTCGCAAGGATCGGCATGGTTTGCCGTCGTTCGACGACTCCGATGACGCTCTGGAGTGGATTCAAGACCTGCGCGCGCGTGGCCGAAAGCTTCATGAGACGGGCCTTCCTGTAATTCTTGAAAGTCTTATATGAAAATCAGTAGTAGCTGCTGTAGGGCCTGTGCACAATCTGATAAGCCGAAAAACTCTCTGGCTGTCAGCTATTTGCTGTTCGCTGTTCGCCGCGGAATCCTGTGAAGGATTCCGCGCAAGCCTGTGCACGAATTGTGCGCAAAGTTACCCACACTTTCATCCCCAGCTGATCCACAGTCATCCCGCCAGGGTTCTCAACAGGTTTGAATAGTCCTCGCCGATCCGCTGGTCGGTGTCGCGGAACTCCTTGATGCGCTTGCAGGCGTGCAGCACCGTGGTGTGATCACGGCCGCCGAACGCGTCGCCGATCTCCGGCAGGCTGTGGCTCGTGAGCTCCTTCGCAAGCGCCATCGCGACCTGGCGCGGGCGGGCGATCGAGCGGCTGCGGCGCTTCGACAGCAGGTCGGCGACGCGCACCTTGTAGTAGTCGGCGACGGTTTTCTGGATGTTCTCGACGGTGACGAGTTTCGCCTGCAGCGACAGCAGGTCCTTGAGCGCTTCCTTCGCGAATTCCAGCGTGATCGGCCGCCCGGTAAAGCGCGAATTCGCGACCACGCGGCGCAGCGCGCCCTCGAGTTCGCGCACGTTCGAACGGATGCGTTTGGCTATGAAGAACGCCACTTCCTCGGGTAGTGCGACCCCGGAAGCCTGCCCCTTGCTCATCAGGATCGCGACGCAGGTTTCGAGCTCTGGCGGCTCGATCGCGACCGTAAGGCCCCAGCCGAAGCGTGATTTCAGCCGCTCCTCGAGGCCATCCACCTCTTTCGGGTACCGGTCACACGTCACGATCACCTGCTGCTGGCCTTCGAGCAGGGCGTTGAACGTGTGGAAGAACTCCTCCTGCGAGCGGTCCTTGCCGGCGAAGAACTGGATATCGTCGATCAGCAGCGCATCGAGCGATCGGTAGGCCGTCTTGAACGCGTTCATCGTGTTGTGCTGGAGCGCCTTCACCATGTCGCTGACGAAGCGTTCCGAGTGCACGTACGCGACGCGCGCCTGCGGATCGCGCTCGCGTATCAGGTGTCCCGCGGCGTGCATCAGGTGCGTCTTGCCGAGGCCGACTCCGCCGTACAGGAACAGCGGGTTATAGGCCTTGCCCGGGTTTTCGCCCACTTGCAGCGCTGCGGCGCGCGCGAGCTGGTTGCTCTTGCCCTCGACGAAAGCCCCGAAGCTGAACTCGGGGTTCAGTCGCGCGCCCACCACGAGACCTTCGGAGCGGCGGACTTCACGGCCGACCGGCGCGTCGGACGGGGCGGCCCCCGACCCGGCCCCCGGGGCTGCGCTGCGGCTGCCGATCTCGACGGTCACGATCGGGGCGTCCCCGGTCGATTCGTCCCGGATCAGGTCGCCGATGCGGGAGAGGATGTGGGTATTGACCCAATCGACGACGAAGCGGTTCGGGGCGAGCAGCTTGAGCGCACCATCGCCCTGGACCGCCTGCAGCGGGCGCACCCAGGTATTGAACTGCTGTTCCGGCAGTTCATCCTCGAGAGCGCGCACGCAACGTGCCCAGAGCCCAGCTTCCAATCGCAACCCCAAAGCGTGAAAACCGCCTCCGGACGGGGCGGGGCCGCGGAGTTTAGCAGGGCGGGGCGTATTGACACTCCCTCGTGACCTGCTTACCCTTCCGGGCCTTTTTTCGGTCCAATTTCAAGGCGCTCGGAGCCCATCATGAGTAAACGCACCTATCAGCCGAGCAAGGTCCGGCGCGCACGCACGCACGGCTTCCGCGCGCGCATGGCTACGAAGAATGGCCAGAAGGTCATCGCCCGGCGCCGCGCCAAGGGCCGCAAGAAGCTCATTCCCTGATCCGGCACACCTTCCCCGCGCAACGGCGATTGCGCCTCAAAGCGGACTTCGAAAGAGTCCAGGGCGGGGGGAAGCGTGTTGCGGACAGTTTCTTCAGCATGACCTTCCGGCCGAATGAGCTCGACGCACCGCGCGTGGGCCTCGCGGTGGCGATCCGCACCGCCGGCAACGGTGTCGCGCGCAATCGCGTGCGGCGCATCGTCAAGGATTCGTTTCGCCTCGCGCAGCACGAGCTGCCCGCGGTCGATATCGTCGTCGGCGCCCGCGCCCGCGTGAAGGGCGCGCCCGCGCGCGACCTGCACGCGAGCCTCGGCGTGCTCTGGAAGAAGGTCGCGACCCAATGCGCCGCCTCGTCCAGGGTCTGATCAGGCTTTACCAGTGGACACTGAGCCCGCTGCTCGGGCCGACGTGTCGCTTCTATCCAAGTTGTTCCCACTACGCGCTCGAAGCCGTGGGGCGGTTCGGCGTGTTTCGCGGCGGCTGGCTCGCCGCGAAGCGCATCGGACGCTGTCACCCCTGGCATCCGGGCGGGATCGATCCGGTACCGCATCTACACCATGACCACTAATCCGCGCGTTTTCCTCTGGCTCGGCCTCGTACTCCTCGGCTGGCTCAACTACGAGACCTGGATGCGCGACTACGCGCCGAAGCCGAAGTCGCCGAGCGAAATCGCACAGGCCGCGAAGGAAGCCGAGCGGCGCGGCGCCGTACTCGAAGAGAACGTGCCGCAGGCCACCGTGCCCACCGCGACGACGACGACGGGCGCAACGGCGGCTCCCGAATCGAACGATGTTCCCGCCACGGCCGCCCCTGCGGGCGAAGAAGCGCCGGCGGCGGCGCCCACCGTGCACGTCGTGACCGATGTGCTCGATCTCGAGATCGGACTCGTCGGCGGCGAGCTGCGCCGCGCCGATCTGCCCGGCTACCCGCTCGTGAAGGGCAAGTCGCAACCCGTGCGCCTCTTCAATCGCGACGGCGCGCAGGGCTTCTACGTCCTGCAGAGCGGACTCACGGGCGACGCGAAGGGGGAAGCGCGACCGACTCATCTCGCGGCTTACTCGGCGACGGCGACGGAGTATCGACTCGCCGCCGGGGCGAACGAGCTGCGCGTTCCGCTCACCTGGACCGACGGCCACGGCGTCACCGTCACCAAGACTTTCGTGTTCGAGCGCGGCCGCTACGACATCGACCTCGAATATCGCGTGAAGAATGCCGGCGCTGCGCCGTGGAACGCGTCGTCGTACGCGCAGATCCTGCGCGACAACATCCCGGTCAAGCGTTCGATGTTTTCGCCGGACAGCTACGCCTTCAAGGGCCCGGCCTACTTCGACGGCACGAAATACCAGAAGCTGAAAATCGGCGACGAGGACGACCGGCGTCTCTCGCTCGACGTCACCGGCGGGTGGATCGCGGGCATGCAGCACCACTTCGTCACGGCGGTGGTGCCGCCGGCCGGCGAGACGACGCGCATTTCCCTGAAGGCCGACGGAGAGAAGTACCTGCTTTCGACCGTGGGCCCGATGAAAACGGTCGCGCCGGGGGCGACGGGTGTGTTCAGCGAGCGGCTGTACGTCGGCCCGAAGCTGCAGGCGCAGCTCGAGACCACGGGCCCCGAACTCGAGCGCGTGGCGGATTACGGTCTCCTCACCCCGCTCGCCAAGCCGCTCTTCATTCTCCTCAAGTGGCTGCACAAGCTGGTCGGCAACTGGGGCTGGGCGATCATCCTCGCGACCTGCATCCTGAAGGGCATCTTCTATCCGCTGTCGGAGAAGGCCGGCAAGTCGATGGCGAAGATGAAGACGCTCGCGCCGCGGATCAAGAACCTGCAGGAGCAGTACAAGGACGAGCGCGAGAAGCTCGGCCGCGCGATGATGGAGCTCTACCAGCGCGAAAAGATCAATCCGGTCGCGGGCTGCCTGCCGATCCTGATCCAGATGCCGGTGTTCCTCGCGTTCTACTGGGTGCTGCTCGAGAGCGTCGAGATGCGCCAGGCGCCGTTCATGCTGTGGATCAACGACCTCTCGTCACGTGATCCGTTCTTCGTGCTGCCCGCGATCATGGCCGCGGCGATGTTCGCGCAGTACAAGCTGAACCCGGCGCCGCCCGACCCGGTGCAGGCGAAGGTGTTCATGGTGATGCCGTTCGCGATGTCGGTGATGTTCGCGTTCTTCCCCGCGGGCCTCGTGCTCTACTGGGTGACGAACACGCTGCTGTCGATCGCGCAGCAGTGGAACATCAACCGGCGGATCGAGGGCCAGGTCGCCCGATCCGCGGGGTAAACGCGAGCAGCAGCGCTCGCTATGCCGAGCGGCGGAACACCAGCGAAGTGTTGATGCCGCCGAATGCGAAATTGTTCTTGAGCACGTATTCGCAGTCGAGGCGACGGCCCTCGCCCCGGATGTAGTCGAGCTCGCCGCAACGCGGGTCGAGGTTCTCGAGGTTGAGCGTCGGCGCGAACCAGCCCGAGTTCATCATCTCGATGGTCCACCAGCCCTCGATGGCGCCGCAGGCGCCCAGAGTATGGCCGATGTGCCCCTTGAAGGAGCTGACGGGCGCGCGCGAGCCGAACAGGCGCCAGGTCGCCTGCGTTTCGGCGATGTCGCCGTGCTCGGTGGCGGTCGCATGGGCATTCACATAGCCGATCGCAGTGGCGGGCACGCCGGCGTCTTCGAGCGCCAGTTCCATCGCGCGCTGCATCGTGTGCGTATTGGGGTGCGTCAGGTGATCGCCATCGGAGTTGCTGCCGAACCCGACGATCTCGGCGTGGATGACCGCGCCGCGCGCGCGCGCGTGCTCGAGATCCTCGAGCACGAAGGTCGCCGCGCCTTCCCCGATGACCAGCCCGTCGCGGTCGCGGTCGAAGGGTCGGGGTGTCGCAGTGGGGGTGTCGTTGCGGGTGCTCGTCGCGAACAACGTGTCGAACACCGCCGCTTCGCTGACGCACAGTTCTTCGGCGCCGCCGGCGACCATCATCGTTTGCTTGCCGTACTTGATTGCTTCGTAGGCGTAGCCGATCGAGTGGCTCGCCGACGTGCAGGCGCTCGACGCCGGAATGATCCGGCCCTTGAGGCCGAAGAACACGCCGATGTTCGCGGCGGTCGTGTGCGGCATCATGCGCAGGTAAGTCGTCGCGTTGATGTTGCCCATGCTGCCGCTCGAGAGCATCGTGCCGAAATCGCGCACGGCTTCCGGGCTGCCGGTCGATGAGCCATAGGCCACGCCCATGCGGCCGTCGCGGATCGTTGCGTCGTCGAGCAGCCCCGCGTGCGCCAGTGCCTGTTCCGTGGCGCAGGTGGCGAGCAGCGACACACGACCCATCGAACGCGTGACCTTGCGGGTGTAGTGCGCCGGCGGCGTGAATCCGCGCACGGGACCCCCGAGGCGCGTGTTGAGGTCCGTGTACCGGTCCCATTCCGGCATGCGCTCGATACCGCTGGCGTTCGCCTCGAGCTTGCTTGCAACCTCGGTCCAGCTTCGGCCGAACGCCGTGATGCCGGACAGGCCGGTGACGGCGACGCGCCGTCTTGCGATAGTCATCAGCACAGCCCCCCGTTGACGCCGATCACCTGTCGCGTGATGTACGCCGCCGATTCCGTCATCAGGAAGGCGACCACCGCCGCGACCTCGTCGGGCTCGCCGATGCGCTGGGCCGGTATCAGCTTCAGCGCTTCCTCGATCGGAGCGTCGGCGCTCATCTCCGTCCGAATGAGGCCGGGCGCGACGCAGTTGACCGTGATGGCCCGGCTCGCCAGTTCAGCGGCAAGCGCCTTGGTGGCGCCGATTATACCGGCCTTGGCGGCGCTGTAGTTCACCTGCCCCCGGTTGCCGAGGATGCCGGACACCGAGGAAAGGGTGACGATGCGGCCCGGCTTGCGGCGACGGATCATCGGCATCACGAGCGGCTGAAGGACATTGTAGAAGCCGTCGAGATTGGTCGAGAGCACGCGGTCCCAGTCGTCGCCCGTGAGCGCCGGAAATGCGCCGTCGCGCGCGATCCCGGCGTTGCAGACGACACCGTAATACGCGCCGTGCGCCTCGACATCGGTCGTCAGCGCGAGTTGCGTCGCGGCGCGATCGGCGATATCGAACTGCAGGAGGCGCGCTTCGACGCCGGCGGCGCGCACGTCGGTGGCGACCTGCCCGGCCGCCGCGCGATCGCTGCGACAATGAACCACGATGTGGTAGCCGTCACGCGCGAGTCGACGCGCAATCGCCGCGCCGATGCCGCGGCTCGATCCGGTCACGAGCACCCACTCAGCCATCCGGCCGCTCCCCGAGAAATGCGTCGATATCCGCGGGCATGTGGCCCTTGACCTGCGCCTCCGCAACGAGCCCGCGCTCGTCGTGAATCGAACAGTCGAACACGCCGAGCCCCGTGTCGTCGCGCAGTGTCAGCGTGGCGCGCACCCGCAGCGGTGCGCCCACCGCGAAGTACGGGCTGCGTGCCTCGAACTTGCGTGTTCCGAGCAGCAGGCCGATGCGCGGCGCCTCGCCGAGTTCGCGCAACTCGAGCGCGGAGAACACCGACACCGCTTGCGCCATCAGCTCGATCCCGACCCAGGCCGGGATTCCGCGCGGCTCGGCGAGCGGGTGATCCGCCGCCATGCGGGCGAGCACTTCGATCTCCTCCCCGCTGAACGCGAGCACGCGCTCGATCAGCAGCATCTCATGCCGCTGCACGAGCAATTCCGCGATGGGAATTCCGGTGACGTGCACGTCAGTCCACATCCGTGGAGTCGATGGCGATCGAATAGCCGTCCACGAGGTTCACGAGCCACGAGCGGCCCCGCCAGCGATCGGGGCCCGGGTAGTGCACTTCCGCGACCAGCGCGCCGCTCCGCAGCAACCGGCGCGTCAGCGAATCCGGTTCCGTGACGCGCCATTCGGTGCCTGCAAACGCGTGCTCGAGCGCGGCGGTAGGCCAGAACGCGAGTTGCAGGTCGTTGAGCATGCGCTCCGGCGACAGCGCGGGCGGCACCTGGCGGGGGCTGTCCGCCGTCACGCGCTCGCCGTCGTAGCTCACGGTGAACAGCGGCGGCCCCGCGGGCAGGAGGCCGACGACCAGGATGCGCGCGGGATCGATGTCCACCGCGCACTCGACGGCGAACTCGCGCTCGCCGTGCATGGCGCGCAGTTGCTGGTTGGCCGTGATGCGCCCGCCGAACGAGGCGGGCGAGAGCAGCGGCCAGCGCGCCGCCGCGGAGCCGCCGGAAACCGGCGCGGTGACGCAGCCCGCGAGCGCGAGGGTCGCGGCGACGAGCGTCGCGGCGAAGAGGAGCGCGCTACGCACTTCGACACATCGCCGCGAGCGCCGCGAGGCGCCGGCCGGCGCGCGGCCCGGTGTACGGATTCGCGGTGTCCCAGGCGTAACCGGCAAGCACCGCGCAGATGTGCCGGCGGATCGTCTCTTCCTGCTGCGCGTGAAAGACGATGTCCTGCAGCGAGCCGTCGTACCAGCTGTTGACGAAGGCGCGGAACGTTTCGACGCCATACTTGAGCGGGTCGGCGAACTCGGCGGTCCAGTCGACCACCTCGCCGCGCAGCTGCCGATCGACGGCCGCCGCCGCGAGACTGGCGGATTTCATCGCGATCGTCACACCCGACGAGAACACGGGATCGAGGAACTCCGCGGCGTTGCCGAGCAGCGCAAAGCCCGGACCGTGCAGGGCCGTGACATTGGCGGAGTAGCCCGTGACTTCACCGACCGGCTGCCCGAACGATCTCGAATTCGCGAGCAATGCCGCGAGCTTCGGCTCCTCGCGCACCAGCTGCCACAACCGCTCTTCCGGGCTGCCCGTGATGCGCGCGTGGAACTCGCGTGTCGCGACGACGCCGAGCGAACAGCGGCCGTTCGAAAACGGGATCAGCCAGTACCAGACGTCCCGCGCGGTGGGGTGAACCACGATGCGGATCTTCTGGCGGTCGAACGCACCGGACGGAATGCGGTCTTCGACCTGCGTGTAGAGCGCGGCGCGCACCGGAAAATCGGACGGCCGCTCGAGGCCGAGCAGGCGCGGCAGCGTACGGCCGAAGCCGCTCGCATCGAGCACGAACCGGGCGCTGTGGGTGGCGCGCGCGCCGCCCGCATCGCAGGTCTCGAGCACGGGTCGCTCGCCGCTGAAGTCGGCGCCCTTGATCTCGACCTGATAGCGAATCTTCGCGCCCTGGCGCGCGGCCTCGTCCGCCAGCGCCTGGTCGAAATCGGCGCGCGGCACCTGGAAGGTGAAGCCGAATCCCGGCGAGGATTTCTGCGCGAAATTGTATTCAGAGTAGCGATCGCCATGCGCGAACGCCGCGCCGTTCTTGAACTGGAAGCCACAGGCGAGTACGGCTTCGAGCATCCCCGCCTCCTCGACGAACTGCATGCTGTTCGCGAGCAGGCTCTCGCCGATCGAGAAGCGCGGGAATTTCTGCCGCTCGAGGACGAGCACGTCATACCCGCGACGCGCGAGCAGCGCGGCCGACACGGCGCCGGAGGGGCCCGCGCCGATGATCAATACGTCAGTCATGTATTTCCCTTGAAGTTGCCGGCGCCCACGAGGGCCAGCAGCCAACACAATCCGATTCCGACCGCGAGCGTCAGTCCGATCGACGCGATGAGCGGCGTCGAGCTGAACGCGAGCAGGCCGCACGATAGCATCGTCGTCACGGCCGACAACGATACCGACAGCAGCGCCGTGCGGTGGTCCCGCGCCGCTTCGCGCAGGAACACCGCATAGTCGACGCCGAGCGCGAGCAGCAGCAGCAGGCCGAGCACGACGAACAGCGTGATCGGCACATGGGCGACGCCGAGTGCGGCGATCGTCAGCAGCGTCGCACCCAGCGGCGCGGCGATCAGCCGGCAGGCGTCCCGCGGTCCGTAGCGCCACAGCAGCGCCGCGAGGATCAGCGCATAGGCGAGGCCGAGCAACTGCAACACAGTCCTGCGGTAGTGCGCGAGCACGGCCGATATGTCGCCCACGCGGTCGACGAAGTGGACCCCGGGGATCTTGCCTGCGAGCGCGCGAACCGCCGCGACATCGTGGATGCCGCCAAGTGTGACGACGCTGGCGTACGCGCCCTTGAGGTCGCCGAGCCACAGGTCGCGCAGGGCGGTCGACGCGGGACTCGCGAGCCATTCGGCGGGCGTGAGCGGGGCGCGGGCGCGCCGCGCCGCGTCGATTTCCGCGGCGATGGTGGCCTCGTCGAACCCGAGTCCCTGCATGAAGGTCGGCACGAGGCCGTCCGGTCGGTAAACCTGTGCGTCGAGCAGCCCACGCACGACCCGCTGGCGCTGCACCGACGGCAACGCGCGGCTGACCGCCGTGAACGAGGTGAGGCCGCCCCGTGCCTGCAACGCCCGCAAGGAATCGGCCAGCGCTTCCTCGGCCTGCAGCACAGCGTCCGCCGTCGGGCCGCTGACGAGCAAGAACCGGCTTTCTCCGGCGGTGCCCAGCAGGTCGGCGACCCGCCGTTCCTGCCCGATCAGCGCAGGCGTGCTCATCTGCAGCGCCCGCAGGTTGTCCGCGAAGTCGAGGCGCGCGAACCCGAAGCCGGCGAACGCGAGGACGAGGAACGCGACCGCGAGGCGCGCACGCGTCGAGTGCAGCACGCCGGCAATGCCTGTGAGGGCGTCGATCGCGCGTGCGCACCAGGACGGCAACGGGCGGCCCGAACGGCGCGCGGTCGCGGGAAAGATCAGGAAAACGCAGGCGCACGCGACCGCGAGACCCACGATGCTGATCAATGCCATCTGACGCAGTCCCGGGAAAGGCAGCAGCAGCAGGCCCGCGTAGCCGAGCATCGTGGCGCCCGCGCCGAAGAGGATCGGCCGCGTGACGTGTGCGAGGGCGTCGGCGGGTTTCCAGGTCCGGGGCGCGCGGAACTGGTCCGCGTAGAAGTGCATCGAGTAGTCGATCGCGACGCCGATCAGGCTCGAGCCGAACACGAGCGCGACGAGATGCAATGTGCCGAACGCGAAGTACGTCGCGCTGATGCCGGCAGCCGCGCCTGCCGTGAGCGCGAGCATGCCGAGGGCGGGCGCGCGCCAGTCCCGAAACAGCGCCAGCATCAGTGCCAGCACGGCGACCGTGGCGATCGTGCCGAAGAGGCCGACTTCACGGCGCGACGTGCGCGTCGCGTGCGTCGCGTGCTGGAGTGCGCCGGACTGCAGGATCTCGACCGGGGCGCCGGCCGCCTGCGTCGCGGCGTTGCGCGCACTGGCGAGCGCGCGCTCGGCGCGATCCTGAAACTCGGCGGAGTACGGGCTGCCGGCCGTTTCGGCCATCACCAGCACATAGGTCCTGCCTGCGGCGGCCACCGTGAGCTGCGTGCCGCGCAAGCGCGCGTTGCCGATCGCGGGTATCTGATCGAGGAGCCAGTCGGAGCCGAATCCGAGCGGATCGCGCCGAAGATCGATCGGTCGCAGGAGGCCGGCGGGCGTGAAGGCCGCGAGCTGCGCCGCCTGGAGCACCTGCTGCCCTTGGTGCGCTTCGAGCAGGCGCTCGTCGCGGCGCGACAGCAAGGTGTCGCGATGCGCGAGATACAGGTCGACGCCCGCGGCGAGGCCCGCGCCCATCTCGTGCTGGACGGCGTCGAAGGCGCCCGATACCCGCAGTGCCCCGGCGAACGCCGTCGCGGCGCCGGCTGCGGCGCCCGGATCAGTAGATCCGACGAGAAAGACGACCTTCCGCGAAAGCCGCGTCGAAAAACGATCGATCGCGGCCCCGACCCGGGCGTCGCCCGACGCACGTGGCAAGAGGTCGAGGAGGTCCGTCTCGACGCGCAAGCGCGGCTGCACATAGGAGAAGACGGCCGCCACGAGTGCAAGCAGCGCGATCCCACCCCACGGACGCTTCATCGGCGGAACGGCTCGGCCTCGGCCGCGTCGAGCGGTGCGCTGCGCGCCACGACGTCGCTGAATTCGATCTCCGTGCGATCGCCCGCGGCGCCGGTGAGCACGATGCGATCGACCTGCTTCGACCCCGAGACGATCGCCTCGCTGAAGGCCTGTGAGAGTCCGCCGGTCCGGGGCCGCAAACCGATCTCCCACCGGGCACCCAGCGAACGCCCGTGCAGTTCAAAGTTCGCGTCGAGCCGATCGAGGTCCATCGAGAACATCGCGAACAACATTTCGAGCGCCGTGCGCAGCGCCGGTTGCTCCGCTTCCGTGACTCGCTGTTCCGTACCACCGCTGCGCAAGGTCATGCCGCGCGGCGAGAGCACGAACTCCGACGTGAAGGGCGTGCTCGTGCGCCACAGGATCCCCTCGCCGCGCGCCAGCAGGAAATCTCCGCTCGACGTGAGCGGCCGTGGCAGCCCGCTGATCTGCCGGCGTTGCACGAACTTGCCGTTCAGCACTTGCGTCGTGCTGAAAGTCGCCGCGACGTCCGCGAGCACGGTGTCGACCAGCTGACGCGGCTTGAGCGGTCGGTCGAAGAGGCCTTCCGCAGGCGCCGGCGCTGCCACCAGCACGCCCAGCAGGACCGCCAGCACGACCGCACCGCGCTTCCGGGCGCGGCTCACGGCGGCAACCCCAGCCGCTGGAAGAGCACGTCGGGCGATCGCAGGCACAGCTCTCCGCTTTTCGAATCGACCGCGACCTGCACCGTGCTCGCCTTCGTGAGCCGCTCGCCGGTGGTGGCGCTACGCAGCAAGTACTCGATCCGCAGCCGGTATTCCCATTCGACGAGACCGGCGTGCACCGTGACCCGGTCGCCGAACCGCAGCGGCCGCAGGTATCGCAGGCGCAGGTCGACGACCGGCCAGAGGTAGCCCGATCGCATCATCTCGTCATAGTTGTAATCGATCTGCTTCAGCAACTCGCAGCGTGCGAGCTCGAGGTACTTGGCGTAGTGGCCATGCCACGCGACGCCGGCGGGATCGAGGTCGTGGAACGGCACCTCGACCGTGATCTCGGCCGCCACGATCGGCTTCAAGCTCATGCGAACGCGGCCCCCGGCCGACGCCGCCACAGCCGCGCGGGCAGCCGCGCCAGCATGCCGAAGAACAGGCGCGCGTGCATGCCGCTGATGTGCAGGTTGTCGCGCCAGAGCCGGAAGTGGGAGATGCCGTCGCGAGGATAGGTCACGCGGGTCGGAATGTTGACGATCCGTATGCCGCGCCAGTGCAGGCGCACCAGCACTTCGGTGTCGAATTCCATGCGGCGGCCGAGCCGCACCGCGTCGGCCAGTGCGAGCACGGGCGCGAGCGGATAGACGCGAAAACCGCACATCGAGTCCTCGATCTCGAACGACAGCGTGTTGATCCAGACCCACACATGGGTCAGGTAGCGGCCGTAGAAGCGCGAGCGCGGCGTCGAATCGTCGAAGAGCGGACGGCCGAGGACCACCGCTTCCGGGCGCTTTTCGGCGGCCGCGAGCAGCGCCGGTACGTCGCTGCAGTCGTGCTGGCCGTCGGCGTCGATCTGCAGGGCGTGCGTGTAGCCCGCCGCCACCGCCGCCCGCATGCCGGTCAGGACGGCGGCGCCCTTGCCCTGGTTGCGAGCGTGCGTCACGAGCGTGACTTCGCGCGGCTGCGCGTGGGCGAGCGTCGCGACGGCGGCGTGCGCGGCGGCGCCCGATCCGTCATCGACGACGATGCACGCGAGCCCGTGCCCGAGCAGCGCCGTGACCACGGCTCCGATCGTCCGGGCATGCTCGTAGTACGGGACGATGGCGCAGGCGCGAATCATGGCGCGAGGCGAAAGCGGCCCGAGGAGCACGGCAGGCCCCGCTCGGAATAGCGAAAGCCGAGGACCGAAGTGGCCGGCAGCCAGTCGATCTCGAGGCGCACGGTGGTGCCCGGCCGGATGACGCGCTGGAATTTCAGGTCGGCCACCTGCCTGACCTCCGGATCGAGGCCGAGGTGCGAGCGTGCGAAATCGATCACCCACGCGAGCTGCACCACGCCCGGCAGGATCGGCCGACCTGGAAAGTGCCCGCGAAACCAGGCGAGCGCGGTGGGCAGGGCAAGTTCGAGCGCCATTCCGTGCGGCGCGGCGGAAATCTCCTGGACGACCGGGCGCGTCGGGGTGGCGGTCACGCCGTCGACGGGTCGGCGAGGAGCTCGCGAACCGCCCGCACCACGTCTTCCACCGTACGCACGTGCCGGAACTGCTCCGGTTGCACCTTGCGCCCGGTGACCCGCTTCAGTTCGATGATCAGGTCGATGGCGTCGAGGCTGTCGATGTCCAGTTCCTGGTACAAGCGCGCCTCGGGGACGATCCGCTCCGGCGCCAACTCGAACAAATCAACCAGAACACCCCTGACCTGCTGGAAAATTTCCTGTTCTGTCTGCATCGCTGCGTGGCGCGTCTACGTGTCCCCCGGGCCCCGCATTATAAGCTGGACGGATGCATCGCGGGCGGCTCGCGCATCGCGGCACGCCCGTGACCGAGGACCGATTCGATGTTGCGAGTGAAATATTGGGCGAGCCGGGCGGTCAGGCGTCGCGCAGCCGTGGCATGGGGAACGCCAGACTCCGCGTACTCCGACGCCGCGATGGGCTCGCCGACGAGAATCGTGTAGTGCGGGCGCCGGACGGGCACGCGGTACCAGACGGAATCCTTGGTCAGGAACGGCGTGTCACAGACGATGGTGACCGGCAGGATGTCCGCGTGTGACGCCAGCGCGATCTGCGCTGCGCCGCGCTTGAGTGCGAGTGGTTCGCCCGGCACCGAACGCGTGCCTTCAGGGAAGACCAGCAGGGACCGCCCGCCCCGCAGCACCCGCCCGCAATCTTCGATCAGCGCCGGTCCGTCGCTGTTCGGAATGTAGCCCGCCCAGGCGACCGGCCAGCGCAACGCCGGGTTGCGCCATAGCGCCTGCTTGACGACGACACCCGCCGCGGGGATCAGGGACAGCATGAACACGACGTCGATGAGCGTCGGATGGTTCGCGACGATCAGCCGGCCCGGGGCCGCGAGGCGTTCGAGTCCGTGCAGGGTGTAGGTCATCAGACCGAGGCGCTTCATGAACCAGATGAACAGCGCCATCACCGCCCGAAGGGCGCGGTTGATGCGTCGCCGCGCCACGGCGCGGTCCCGCGAAGCGAGACGCAGCGCGGGAAAGAGTGTCAAGCTGAGGAGGACGCCGCCAATGCCGAAGGTGGCGAACGCCACCCCCGTGCCGATCCGCCGCGTGGCGCGATTGAACGCGGGCCACCGCGTTTCCCTCGGCCGGGCGACCCTCATAGAATCCGCTTGACGCATTTCACCATCAGTCCAGGGAACGAGCCGTGTCCGATTCGACCGTTACTTTAGCGCAGACCCCCAACGAAGCCTCACTGGCGGAGCTGCTCGTCGAAGCGCTGAATCTCGAGGACGTGACCGCGTCCGGTATTTCACCGACGGCGCCGCTCTTTGGCTACGAGAACGGGAGCCTCGGGCTCGATTCGATCGATGCGCTCGAGATCGCGCTCGCGATCCAGCGCAAGTACGGCGTGGAACTGCGCTCCGCCGATCCCGGGACGCGCTCGGCCTTCGCTTCCTTGCGCGACCTCGCCGAGCATGTCCACGGTCGCCTCGCCCAGGCCTGACCTGCTTCGATGCCCGTACTCGCGGTGGCCTATCCGATCCTCGCGCACCTGTCCGTAGTCTGGCCGCATCCTTGGCTGCAGTGGCTCGCGCTCGCGACGCTGTGCGCGCTCCTCCTTCATGTCGGCCTGCGGGCCCGCAAGCCGTGGGCCGTGTGCGCGCTCGTGGTCGCGCTCGCGGCGAGCGGCCTTGCCGTGCGTTCGGGCGCCGGCCACTGGCTGTTGCTGCTGCCGCCGGTCGCGATACCGCTGTCGCTGCTCGTGGTGTTCGCCGGTTCGCTGCGCGCCGGACGCCGCCCGGTCGTGACACGCTTCGCGACAATGGCGCGCGGCTCGTTGCCCGCCGATCTCGAGCGTTACACGCGACGCGTGACGGTGCTGTGGGTAGTCGTGCTCGCGATGCTGACCCTCTCGGCGGTGCTGTGCGCACAGTTCGCAAGCCGCGAAGTGTGGTCGCTCGTCACGAACTTCGTGCATTACCTCGTCATCGGGGGGGTGTTCCTCGGCGAGTATCTCTACCGGCGTGTGTTCTATGCGCACCATCAGCACGAAGGGTTCCTGCGCCAGTTGCGGAGCATGAAGCCGGTACGGCCGCGCCTGCCATGAATCGCGAGCGGGCGATGCCGGCGTTCGGCGTGCATGCGCCGACCGACACCGTGATCTGGCAGCGCGGCGCTGCCGTCACGGCTGCCACCGTCGAGTCGCAAGCCGGCGCGCTTGCGGCGGCGTTGCCCGCATCGCGCCATGTCATCAACCTGTGCGAGGGCCGCCGCAACTTCCTGACGGCCTTTCTCGCCGCGGCGCACGGCGAGCGGGTCAGTCTG
Organism: uncultured Pseudomonadota bacterium; assembly: GCA_902826635.1. Taxonomy (GTDB): domain Bacteria; phylum Pseudomonadota; class Gammaproteobacteria; order Steroidobacterales; family Steroidobacteraceae; genus CADEFQ01. The sequence goes on along the minus strand of CADEFQ010000017.1, from coordinate 52,412 downwards.
TTGCCGGCGAGCCGCGCCCCGCGGGCGCTCGCAGAATTGCGCAGCGCCTATCCGGATCACTGTGTCGTGACCGACGACACGATCGCGACCGCCGCTTCGGGCGAGTGGGCAGGGCGCCTGACGATCGGATCGCGCGATCCGGTGGCGCTGGTGTTTACCTCGGGCAGCACCGGGCGCCCCGAGTGTCACGAGAAGCAGCGGGCCTGCCTGTACGCCACTGCGGCGCTCGCGCGCGAGCGCTTGCTGCCTGCGACACCGCGCTTCAATGTCGTGGCGACCGTACCCCCGCAACATATGTACGGGTTCGAGCTGACGGTGACGCTCGCCCTGCTGAGCGGCAGCGCCGTGAGCGACGGCCGGCCGCTGCTGCCCGCGGACGTCGCGGAGGAACTGGCGGGCGTTCCGGCGCCGCGCGTGCTGGTCACCACACCGATGCATTTGCGCGCGTGCGTTGCGGCGAATCTCCCGCTGCCGGCGCTCGAGCTCGTCATCTGCGCCACCGCGCCGCTCGAACGCGATCTCGCCGCCGCGGCGGAAGCGCTGTGGGGCACCCGCGTGCTCGAGATCTACGGGTGCACGGAGGCGGGCAGCATGGCCACGCGTCGCACCGTCGACGGCGATCTGTGGCGTGCCTATCCGGGCGCCTGGTTCGAGGCGGGCCGATCGGGCGCGAGCTACCACGGCGCGCATCTTCCCGCACCGGTCCTGCTGCAGGACGTGCTCGAGCTCGAAAGCCCGGAGTGCGTCCGGCTCGTCGGCCGCTCGGCCGACATGATCAAGGTCGCCGGGAAGCGCGTGTCGCTCGCGGAACTCACGCAACGATTGCTCGCCGTCCCCGGCGTGCGCGACGCGGTCGTGTTCATGCCGCACGGGGAGGGGCGTCCTGCCGCACTCGTCGTCGCGCCCGGCAGCACGCGCGAGGCGATTGCCGCAGCGCTCGCGGCGCAAATCGATCCGGTCTTCGTGCCCCGGCCGCTGCTGATCGTCGATTCGTTGCCGCGCACCGCCACCGGCAAGCTCCCGCGCGAGGCGCTCCTCGACGCCCTGGGTGCCCGATGAGCCACAGCGTGCAGCTCGTCGTGCCTGCGCACGCGCCCTGGTTCGAAGGCCACTTCCCGGGAGACCCGATCGTGCCCGCCGTGGCGATCCTCGAGTTCGTGATCGACACGATTGTGCGCTCGCTGGGCGAGGCTCATCGGCCGCGCACGCTGCAATCCGCAAAATTCCTGGCGCCGGTCAGGCCCGGTGACACGCTGGCCATCGAGGTCGACCCGCGCGCCGCAAGCCTGCGCTTCAGTTGTCGCATCGGATCCCGGGTCGTGGCGGTCGGCGCGTTCGCGGTGCGGGAGGCATGAGCTCCGTGCGCGACGCAGCCGCCGGCCCGCCCGCCTGGGACAGTCATCGCGAGCGCAGCACGCCGATGATGCTGAAACTGCTGGTCGGCCTGACGCTGCTCGCCGGGCGCCGGATCATGCGCACGCTGCTGTGGCCCGTCGTGCTGTATTTCTGGCTCACGGGTGGCCGGCTGCGGGCGGCCTCGCGCGACTACCTGCAACGCGCGACCGGCCGGGCGCCGGGCCGCAAGCAGGTCTTGCGGCATTTCCACGCGTTTGCGACGGTGTTCATCGATCGTGTCTACCTGCTCGCCGGACGCGCTTCGGTGCTCGATATCACGGCCAGCGTTCCGGAGGCCGCGCTTGAAGCGCTGCGCTCCGCGCGAGGTTGCCTGCTGTTCGGCGCGCACTTTGGCAGCTTCGAGGTCTTGCGCGTGAAGGGAATGATGCGCAACGAGGCGCCGATCCGCATCGTGCTCGATCGACAGGTCGGGCGCATGGCGATGAGCCTCCTCGAACGCCTCGATCCGGTGCTCGCCGCGAACACGATCGACGCGTCGCGCCGCGGCCCGGAACTCGTGCTCGACATCAAGCAGGCGATCACCGCCGGCAGTGTCGTCGGCATGCTCGCCGACCGCGCGCGCGCCGACGAGCGCGCCGTCACGGTGAATTTCCTCGGCGGGCGCGTGCGCCTGCCCGCCGGCCCATGGATGATGGCCGCGGCGCTCGAAGCGCCAGTGATCATCGGGTTCGGCGTCTATTGCGGCGGCAACCGCTATGAATGCCACCTCGAGCTGTACGAGCCGCGTGTCGAACTTCCCCGCGCCACGCGCGCGCAGGCGCTCGAGGCGCATGCGCAGCGCTATGCGGCGCGGCTCGAGCAGGAAGTGCGCCGGTATCCGTATAACTGGTTCAACTTCTTCGACTACTGGCTCGAGCCGCCGGGCGACGCATGACGCCACTCGGCATCAGCGCCTGCACGCTGACAACTGCGCTGGGGCACGGCCGCGCGGCCCATCGCGAGGCGCTGCTGCAGGAGCGCAGCGGCCTCGCGCCGCAATCCGTCGACGGCTGCACGCTCGCGACTTACGCGGGCGAAGTCGCCGGCCTCGATACGCCGCTCGCAGGCGCGTACGCCCGCTGGGACTGTCGCAATCATCGGCTCGCGCGACTCGCGCTCGGGCAGGATGGTTTTCGCGCTGCGGTGAGGCGTCGGCGCGAACAGTTCGGCGCGGCGCGAGTGGGCGTGTTCGTCGGCACGAGCACCGCCGGCGTGCAGGAGACCGAGCGGGCCTATCGGGAACGCGATCGCGCCACCGACCGGCTGCCGCCGTGGTTCGAGCATCGCTACACGCACACGGCGTTCAGTGTCGCTGACTTCGTGCGGCGGGAGCTCGAACTCGCGGGGCCCGCCGTCTCGATTTCCACCGCGTGTTCTTCGAGCGCCAAGGTGTTTGCTGCGGCCGCTCGCGCCCTGTCTTCCCGCCAGTGTGACGCGGCGGTCGTCGGCGGCGTGGACAGCCTGTGCCTGACGACACTCTACGGGTTCAACTCGCTGCAGCTCGTCTCCGCCGAACCCTGTCGTCCGGCGGACGTGCAGCGCGACGGCCTGTCGATCGGCGAGGGGGCCGGTTTTGCGCTGCTCGAACAAAGTGACGCCGGCGCCTGGCTGCTCGGCTACGGCGAGAGCAGCGACGCGCATCACATGTCGTCGCCGGATCCGCTGGGTCGCGGTGCTGCCGCGGCGATGCGGGCGGCCCTGGCGCGGGCGCAACTTGCGCCGGCGGCGATCGACTACATCAATCTGCACGGTACCGCGACGCCCGCGAACGATCTCGCGGAGGATCGCGCGGTGTGCGCCGTGTTCGGCAGCGAGACTGCGCGAAGTTCCACGAAAGGCTGGACCGGGCACACGCTGGGCGCCGCCGGCATCGTCGAAGCAGTGTTGTCACTGATCTGCATCGAGCAGGGCCTCCTGCCACGCAGCCTCAACACCCGCACCCAGGACCCTGCGCTGGCCGGCGCCGTGCTGCTGGCGAGTCGACACGCGCCGGTGCATCGCGTGGCCAGCAATTCGTTCGGATTCGGCGGCAGCAACTGCGTGCTCGTGTTCGGGGATCAACCTTGAGCGGCGCGTATGTCGAAGCGATCGGGCTCGTCGCACCGGGGCTGGCGTCCTGGGCAGAGGCGCGAGCCGTGCTCATCGGCGACGCGCCCTTCACGGGCGGCGCACTCGTGGCGCCCCAGCCGGCCCTGCTCCCGGCGAATGAGCGCCGGCGGGCGCCGCTCGGGGTGCGCCTCGCACTGCACGCGGCCGAGCAGGCCTTGGCGGGCGCGGACTTCGACGCCGACACGCTCGCCGCCGTGTTCGCGACATCGGATGCCGACATGGACGTCGTGCATCGACTCTGCGTCGCGCTCGCCGAGGAAGGCCGCAGCGTGTCGCCCACTGATTTCCACAATTCCGTGCACAACGCCGCTTCCGGCTACTGGAGCATCGGCGTGCAGGCGCGAGGACCCTCGACGACGCTGTCGGCCTACGACTTCAGTTTTTCAGCGGGCCTGCGCGAAGCGCTCACCCAGGTGAGCGTCGATGGCAGTGACGTGGTGCTGGTCGCCTTCGATGTTGCGCCACCGCCGCCGCTGCTGGCATCGCGGCCGGTGGCGCTTTCCGCGGCGGTCGCCTTGCTGCTGCGCCCGCGACCGGGCGTGCGCTCGCTGGCACGCCTCACGCTGGTCGATGACGACTCGACGATGCCGACAAGCGTCGAATCGCGCTGCCACGCCTCGGCGCTGGAGCAGATGCGCCAGTCGAGCCCGGCGCTGCGCGCACTGCCGCTGCTCCAGTGCATCGCGCGGCGTGAGACGGCGCTCGTTGGACTCCGTGCCCACGACGCACTGTGCTTTGGCCTTCGCGTGACGCCGCCATGAAAGATAGGGACGAGATCCTTGCGCTGATCCCGCACGCCGGCTCGATGTGCCTGATCGACCGCGCGATCTCCTGGTCGAGTGAGGCGATCGCATGCCGCACCGACACACACCGCGATCCCGCGCATCCGCTGCGGCGCGGCGGCGTGCTGCCGGCGTCCACGCTCATTGAATACGGTGCGCAGGCGGTCGCGCTGCATTCGGCGCTGCAGGCGCCGACGGGCGCGGCGCAACGACGGGCCGGCATGATCGTTGCCATGCGGGATTGCGAGTGGTTCGTCGATCGGCTCGACGATTTGCCACCGGGCCTCGACATCTCGGCCTGCCGCGAAGCCTGGACCGCCGATGCGCTCACCTATCGTTTCGAAGTGGCGCAGGGCGGCCATGCGATCGGCCGCGGTCGCTTCACGATACGGCTGGGCTAGCGCACGCGATCAGACAGGCTTGCCCCGTATCCACTGCGAGAAGAGCCACTTTTCGCCGCGTGTGGTCGGCTGGCCCGCGTGGATCGTGTTGAAATCCGGTCGGCCGGCGGCATCCACATTGAAGAAGAGGAGCGCGTCGCCCCGCGCGCCCTTGTGGCGCAGGCCGGCGCGCGGGAAATCGGTCTCGCCGCCTTCGTAGTCGTCGTTGAGATACAGCAGGAAGGTTGCGACGCGTTGCCCGCGGCGCTCGACTTCCCGCGCGAGCGCCGGCGTCGAGGTCTCCTGGAAATCGCCGTGCGGCTTGAATTCCTCGCCCGGCTCATAGTGCAGCAGCTTCGCAACTTCGAAATGGTCGGTCGCGAGGCCGGCAGCGGCCGCAATGCGATCACGCAGCAGCGCGAGCAGCACGCTCGCATTGCCGAACGTGAAATCCGCTTCAGTGTTCGTGCGCGCGCTCGTCTCGTGATGGCCCTCCGCATCCCTGCGATAGACGAGCGCGCGCTTCAGGTGATCGCGGCCGCGCTCGATCAGCCAGTCGCATTCGGCCGCCGTCGCGAAACGCTCGAACACGCGGATGCGCGGCGATTCCGACACGACGCGCACTGGCGGCGGCGCCGTGAGCGCGGCGACGCTCACGTCGGATGCGCCGCGTGCGAGCAGTTGCAGCTCCTGCCGCGCCGGGGCCCAGCCGAGCGCGGCGGCGCGCCGCAGGCAGGTGATTGCGTCCGCGAGATTGCGCGGTCGCATCACGCCGAACGCGGTGATCAGCGCGAGCTGCGCGGTCGCTTCCGCATGTCCGCGCGAGGCCGCCTGCATCAGGCACGCGACGCCGTCCTGCGGCGCTGCCGGCACGCCATCGCCGAGCAGCAGCTTGCGGCCGAGCGTCGCGAGCGCATCGAGATCGCCGCTCGACGCGCGGGCGCGGAGGTGAAAGAGGGTCTCGGGAAGCATCGCGCGCGAACCGGGCCTGGGGCTTCGAGCTCAGAGCTCAGAGCTTAGAGCTTAGAGCCGGAGGCGCGGCGCGGCCAGCAGGCGCGCTTGGCTGTTCGCCGCCCGCTGCTCGCGGTTCGCTCGGCCGGCTCAGCGCAGGCGCCTCGCCACGAGTGCGCGGGCCACGGTGACGCCGGTCACGGCGATCAGCATCAAGGCGGCGATATGGCCGACTGCGCCGTCGATAGGGCGCCCCAGCACGAGCCCTCTTGCGAGTTGCGTGGCGTGGGAGAGCGGCAGCACGTGCGCGACCAGTTGTACGGCGGGTGGCAGCTGTGCGGTCGGGAAGAACACACCCGAGACGAGCATCATCGGGGTGATGAAGAGCGTGAAGTAATAGACGAAGTGGTCGTAGGATTTCGCGAGCGCGGTAATCACGAGCGCGATGCCGGCGAACGCGAGGCCCGTGAGCAGCATGACCGGCAACGCCCACAGCGCGGCGGCCCCATGCACGAGCCCGAGCGCCGCCATCACCGTGAGTATCGCGACGCCCGAGAGCGTGCCCTTGAGCGCCGCCCAGACCCATTCGCCCACCACGATGTCGGTCACGGTCATCGGCGCGTGCAGGATCCCCTCCCAGGTGCGCTGCTGCTTCAGGCGCGCGAACGCCGACCACAGCGCCTCGAAGCTCGCGGAGTACATCACGCCGTAGCAGATCATGCCGGAGCCGAGGAACTCGAGGTACGGCAGGCCGCCGACGACCGGCAGCAGGCTCCCTAGGCCGAAGCCGAGGCCCACGAGCCAGAAGAGCGGGTCGAGGAGATTGCCGACGAGCGAGGCCGCGAGCAGCTTTCGCCACACGCGGTAGTTGCGATAGACGACATGGCGGAAGCGCAGCGCATCAGTCACGGAGGTCGCGCCCCGTGAGCTTCAGGAACACGTCTTCGAGGTTCGCGGATCGGCGCAGTACGCGCAGGTCCGGGTGATCGGCGAGCGTCGCAAGCAGCGCGTCCGGGTCGCGGCAGTAACAGAATGCGGTGTCGCCCGAGAGCTCCGCGCGCGTCGCGAGGCGTCGTGCGTGGGCCTCGAACCACGCGGCGACGCCGTCACCGTACACCTCGATCACCACCGGTTCGATCTCACGCTCGATCAGCGCATGCGGCGACGCCTCGGCGATGAAGGCGCCCCGATCCATGATCGCGACCCGATCGCACAGCCGCTGTGCCTCATCCATGAAATGCGTGGTGAGGATGATCGTGCGTCCCTCGCCGAGCAGCCGCTTCAGGCGTTCCCACACGAGGTGGCGCGCCTGGGGATCGAGGCCGGTCGTCGGCTCGTCGAGAAAGAGCACGCGCGGATCATTGACGAGCGCGCGCGCGATCGTGAGGCGCCGCTTCATGCCGCCCGACAACGCGTCGATCGGGGCATCGGCCTTGTCGGCGAGGCCCGCGTAATCGAGCAGGTACGGCACTCGCGCGGCGACCTGTTCGCGCGCCAGCCCGAAGTAGCGACCGAACATGCGCAGGTTCTCGCGCACGGTGAAGTCCGGGTCGAGGTTGTCGAACTGCGGCACCACCCCGACATGGGCGCGCGCCTCGCGTGCGCGCGCCGGTACCGGCAGCGAATCGAGCGTGATCTCGCCGGCGTCGGGCGTGGTGAGGCCAAGGCAGCAGCGCAGCGTCGTCGTCTTGCCGGCGCCGTTCGGCCCGAGGAGGCCGTAGCATTCGCCCGCGCCGACTTCGAAACTGACGCCGCGCACGACCTCGAGCGCACCGAACTTCTTGTGGAGTCCGTGAACAGTCAGCACAGGCGCCGAAGCATACCGGAGAGCCCTTGCGGCTGAACGGGATTGTCGCCACAGTGCCGGGAAACAGGGGGTGCCCGTGTCCCGCGGATTCACGCTTTCGCTCGTGCTCGCGCTCGTACTCGGCGTCATTGTCGGCTACTGGTGCCATGGTGGCGTCACCGACGCGACGGCGCTGGCGCAGCTCGCCGGCTATTTCGGCATCGTCACCGACGCGTTCCTGCGCCTCATCAAGATGATCATCGGCCCGCTCGTCTTCTCGACGCTGGTCGTCGGCATCGCGAACATGGGGGCGGGCTCGGCCGTCGGGCGCGTGGGCCTGCGCACGGTCGCGTGGTTCCTGCTCGCCTCGATCCTCTCGCTCGCCATCGGCATCGTGATGGTCACGCTGCTCGCGCCCGGCACCGAGCTGGCGCTCACGATCCCGGCGACCGACGCGGCGAGCGGCGTGCAGCTCGCGCAACCGGGGCTCAAGGAGTTCGTGCACAGCCTCGTGCCGCGGTCGATCGCGGAGGCGATGGCGAACAACTCGATCCTGCAGATTGTCGTGTTCTCGGTGTTCTTCGGCATCGGACTCGCCGCGCTCGGCGAACGCGGACGAGGGCTCGTCGCCGTGATCGACCAGATCGCGCACGTGATGCTCAAGGTCACGGGCTACGTGATGTGGACCGCGCCGGTCGCGGTGTTCGCGGCGGTCGCCGCGACCGTCACGGCCGAAGGCCTCGGCATCCTCGGGACTTACGGCAAGTTCATCGGCGGCTACTACGTTGCGCTCATCGTCCTGTGGGCCGTGCTGCTCGGGCTCGGCGCGATGGTGATCGGCTCGCGCGTGCGTGCGCTCGTCTCGATGATCCGCGAGCCGCTGCTGCTCGCGTTCTCGACCGCAAGCTCGGAGGCCGCCTATCCGAAAACGCTCGAGCAGCTCGAGCGCTTCGGCGTCTCGCCGCGCATCGCGAGCTTCGTGCTGCCGCTCGGCTATTCGTTCAATCTCGACGGCTCGATGATGTACTGCACCTTCGCGACGCTCTTCATCGCGCAGGCGTACGGCATCGACCTCTCCGGCACACAACTGGTCACACTGCTGCTGCTCCTCCTCGTCACGAGCAAGGGCATCGCCGGCGTGCCGCGGGCGTCGCTCGTGGTGCTCGCCGCCACGCTGCCGCATTTCGGTATCCCGGAGGCAGGATTGCTGCTCGTGCTCGCGGTCGATCAATTCCTCGACATGGGCCGCAGTGCGACGAACGTCGTCGGCAACTCGATCGCGGCGAGCGTCGTCGCGAAGTGGGAAGGCGAATTGGCCGCGCCCTCGCCGCAGGCGTAGGCTAAGACCCGCGCAGTCGACCGCAAGGACGCCCATGTCGCACCACGACACGATCGTCGCCGCAGCCACCCCGCCGGGGCGCGGGGGCGTGGCCGTCGTGCGTGTGTCGGGACCGAAGGCGCCCGAGATCGCAGCGGTCGTGATCGGCGGAGATCTGCCCGCGGCGCGCCGGGTGACGCTGGCGCGTTTCCTCGATGCCGCGGGCGAACCGATCGACGTCGGGCTCGCGCTGTTCTTTGCCGCGCCGCAATCCTACACCGGCGAGCATGTCGTCGAGTTCCACGGCCACGGCGGTCCCGTCGTCACCGAGGGTCTCGTCAAGCGCGCGATCGAACTCGGGGCGCGCCGCGCGCGACCCGGCGAATTCACGCAACGCGCGTTTCTCAACGACAAGGTCGATCTCGCGCAGGCCGAAGCGGTCGCCGATCTCATCGATGCCGGCTCGCGCGAGGCCGCGCGCGCGGCGATGCGTTCGCTGCAGGGCGAATTCTCGGCGATGGTGCTCGGCCTCGTCGACGCGGTCACCGAACTGCGCGCCTGGGTCGAGGCCGCGATCGATTTTCCGGAAGAGGAGGTCGATTTTCTCGCCGACCGCGAACTCGGGGCGCGCCTCGCCGGCGTGCGCGAGCATTTTTCCGCCGTCGAGCGCACGGCGCGCCAGGGCCGCCTGCTGCGCGAGGGCATGACGGTGGTGATCGCGGGCCGGCCCAACGCCGGCAAGTCGAGCCTGCTGAACCGGCTCGCCGGCTACGACGCCGCGATCGTCACCGAGATCCCCGGTACCACGCGCGACATCGTGCGCGAGCGCATCGACATCGACGGCATGCCGCTGCACGTGCTCGACACCGCGGGGCTGCGCGATGCCCCCGATGTCGTCGAAGCGGAGGGCATCCGCCGCGCGACCGTCGAGATGTCGCGTGCCGATCGAGTGCTGTTCATCATCGACGCCGTGGACGACCCCGATGCGCGGGCATTCTCCGAAGAGCGCGCGCGCCTGCCCGCCGATGTTCCCGTGACGATCGTGCTCAACAAGATTGATCTCGCGACCGGCATTCCGCTGTCGGATACCGTGAGCGGTCCGCCGCGCGTGGCGATTTCCGCGAGGACCGGTGCGGGCCTCGACGTGCTGCGCGCGCATCTGCGCGACAGCATGGGCTATCAGGTCGCAGGCGCCGGCACGGTGTCGGCGCGCGCGCGACACCTCGAGGCGCTGGCACGCGCGTTGCGCCATGTGGATGCGGCCGAAGCGCAGCTGCACGACAGTCGCGCCGGCGAACTCGTCGCCGAAGAGCTGCGACAGGCGCAGCTGGCGCTCGGCGAGATCACCGGTACTGTCACCAGCGATGATCTCCTCGGGCGGATTTTCTCGAGCTTCTGCATCGGGAAGTAGCGGGACTTCCTAAGGACATCCACAGGACTCGGACCCTAAAGAGGGCAGATATTCGACGTGAGCGCGAGCCGCATGTAGTGCAGGCTCGAAGTCATGACGACCCAGGGCGGTGCACTTGCGCCCGGCATCACGCAGCAGATCCGCGTCGTACGTGGCCGACGCGTCCTGCTCGATTCAGACCTGGCGGCGTTGTATGGCGTGACGACGAAACGTCTCAACGAGCAGGTGCGCCGGAATCTGGGGAGGTTCCCTGAGGATTTTGTGTTCTCCCTTAACAATCAAGATATTACGTCTTTAAGGTCGCATTTTGCGACCTTAAAGAGTGGCCGCGGCGAGCACCGCAAGTACTCGCCACTGGCCTTCACTGAGCACGGCGCGATCATGGCCGCCACGATCCTGAACAGTCCGCGGGCGGTAGAGATGAGCGTGTACGTCGTTCGCGCATTCGTGGAGCTCAGGCAGATGCTCGCCTCGAACGCCGAGCTGGCACGCAAGCTCGAGACGCTGGAACGTTCTGTCGCCACGCTCGATGCCGATACGCGCAAACAGTTCGATCAGGTCTACGAGGCGATCCTGGGATTGATGGGCTCCACGTCGCGAAAGCCGCAATGAAGTTACGCGCGTGCTGTGCAATCCGCGCGGCGAGGGCCATCACAGTTGAACGATCTGTTCAACCAGCGCCGGGTGGTCAGGATATGATCCGCCAATCCCCCCGCGCACGTTGAACGCCGATCGCGGCACCTGATGGCCGACCTCCTTTCCCGCGCCACACGCATCCTTCGGGATGTCTTCGGCTATCCCGATTTCCGGCGTGACCAGGCCGACATCGTCACGCACGTCGCCGCCGGTGGCGACGCGCTCGTGCTGATGCCGACTGGCGGCGGCAAGTCGCTCTGCTACCAGGTGCCCGCACTGCTGCGCGAGGGCGTGGGCATCGTCGTGTCGCCGCTGATCGCACTGATGCAGGACCAGGTCGCGGCGCTGAAGGAGGCGGGGGTGCGCGCCGAGTTCCTGAACTCGACGCTCGATTGGCGCGCTGCGCAGGCGGTGGAGCGCCGGGCGTGCGCCGGGGAGCTTGATCTGCTGTACCTCGCGCCGGAACGCCTGCTGACCGAGCGCGGCCTCGCGTTGCTCGATCAGCTTTCGATTGCGCTCTTTGCGATCGACGAGGCGCACTGCGTTTCACAATGGGGGCACGATTTCCGGCAGGAGTACCTGCAACTCGCGGTGCTCGCCGAACGCTATCCGTCGGTCCCGCGCATCGCGTTGACCGCGACGGCCGACGCAGCGACCCGCCGCGAGATCATCGAGCGCCTGCACCTGCGCAAGGCGCGCTCCTTCGTGCAGAGTTTCGACCGGCCCAACATCCGCTATCGAATCTCGGGGAAGGATTCGCCGCGGCGCCAGTTGCTGCGCTTCATCCGTGAAGAGCACGCGGGCGAGTGCGGCATCGTCTATGCCTTGTCGCGCAAGTCCGTCGAGGAGACTGCGCAGATGCTCGTGGAAAACGGCATCGACGCGCTCGCCTACCACGCCGGCTTCAGCGCGGCCGAGCGCGAGGCCCGGCAGACGCGCTTTCTCGAGGAAGACGGGGTCGTCGTCGTCGCGACGATCGCCTTCGGCATGGGCATCGACAAGGCGGACGTGCGCTTCGTCACGCACATCGACCTGCCGCGGAGCCTCGAGGGCTACTACCAGGAAACGGGCCGCGCGGGTCGCGACGGGGAGCCCGCCGAGGCGTGGATGGTCTATGGCCTCGCGGATGTCGTGCAGCAGCGGCGGTTCATCGAACAATCGGAGGCCAGCGAGACCCATCGGCGCGTCGCCAATGCGAAGCTCGACGCGATGCTTGGGCTCTGCGAGACGGTGCGCTGCCGCCGGCAGTACGTGCTCGAGTACTTCGGCGAGGCGAGCGCGCCTTGCGGCAACTGCGACAATTGCCTCGAACCGCCGGCGCAGTTCGACGGCACCGAAGCCGCGCAGAAGCTGCTGTCGTGCATCTACCGCTGTGAGCAGGCGAGCGGCTTCGCGTTCGGCACGCAGCACATCATCGCGGTGCTGCGCGGTGAGCGCACCGACAAGGTGATCGAGCGCGGCCACGAGCGGCTGAGCACGTTTGGCATCGGCGCGGACCGGGATGAATCGCAGTGGCGCGCGGTGCTGCGACAACTCCTGACGATGCGACTGGTGGCGGTCGATCACGAGCACTGGAACGTTCTGCGGTTGACCGATACGAGCCGCGAGGTGCTGACGGGCGCGCGTCGGTTGATCTTGCGGCAGGAGCAAGCACGAAAGGCGACGAAAAAGGCGGGGCGCAAGCCAGAATCGCGCCGACGGAAAGAGGCCGACTCGCGATCGCCGACCGCTGCTGCTTCTTCGCAAGAGGAGTCCGTGTTCGAGGCGTTACGCGAATGGCGTCGAGGCATCGCGCGCGAGCACGGCGTGCCGGCTTACACGGTGCTGCACGATTCCAGCCTGCGCGAGATCGCCTCACGGCGGCCGCAGTCCATCGAGTCGCTCGCCGATGTCTCGGGCATCGGCGCAACGAAGCTCGCGCGCTACGGGCAGGCCATCATCGCTGTGGTCAGAGAATGAAGGCAACGATCTGGCACAACCCTGCCTGCGGCACGTCCCGCAATGTGCTCGCGCTGCTGCGGGAAGCGGGTCTCGAACCCGTCGTCGTCGACTATTTGCGCGACCCGCCTACCCGCGCGCGACTCGTCGAGATGATCCGCGCGGCGGGCCTCAGCGTGCGCGAGGCGCTGCGGCAAAAAGGCACACCTTACGACGACCTCGGTCTCGGTGATCCCGCCCTCACCGACGAGCAGCTGCTCGACGCGATGATGGCGCACCCGATCCTGATCAACCGTCCGTTCGTCGTCACCGCGAAAGGCACGCGACTGTGCCGGCCGTCGGAGGCGGTGCGCGAGCTGCTGCCGCCGAAATAGGGCGCGTCAGAACACGAAAATCGGCGCGAGCAATGCGCCGGGCGTCTGGAAGAGCGGATTCAACGCACGGTGCGCAGCAGCTCGTCCGCCGTGACGAAGCGCGGCGCGATGTCGATCGGCACGCCTTCGAGCTGGTCGAGCACGCGCTGCACCTCGGGGCGAATCACGACCATCCTGTCGAGCAGCGCCTTGACGCCGGCGTAATCGCCGCGCGCCTGCAGTGTCATGATGTCGTGCGTGAGACCGGTCACGGCCTTCCTGGTCTTCGCGAGATCGAGCGAGAAGCGGCCATCCGCGCCGATGCGTACGGCGCCGTGGTCGAGGAGATAGTTCACCTGCAGCGCCATGCCCTTCGCGTGTGATTCGTTGAGCCCGAAGCGCAGCGTGCGAAACGACGAGGCGAGGAAGGTCACGTACATGCCGCGCTCGCCACGCTTGTCGATGACACCCTTGTCCATCAGCTGTTGCAGGGCCCAGAGCCCCGAGATGTCCGCCTTCGCTTCCTCGAGCGTGCCGTTCAGCTCCTTCAGTTCCTGCCGGACGGTGGTGGCGCGGCCGTCGACGGTGATCGTCTGCGGGCCGAGGCCGTGCATCAGCTCGTGCATCAGGATGTGCGTGAAGAACGGCTCGAACTCGACCAGCGGGCGATCCCCCGGCGGGAGCGCGATCGCGGCGATCGGCAGCAACACCTTCTCGAATTTCGCCTGCTGGAAATTGCGCAGCATCACGCGCTTCGAGCCTTTCTCGGCCACGACCCTCTCGTCGTTCGGCAGATTGAAGGCCGCGGTCTGGATGCCGTGATTGCCATCACCCGCCGACACGACGACGTTCACCACCCGAATGGGCGCGAGCCCGCCGAGCTTCGCGCGGCGATACTTGCGGTCGATCGGCAGGCGATCCTCGAGACCCTGCAATTCCTTGCCGAAGCGCGCGAGCTGCGCGGTCTCGCCGGCGTCGGTCACGGTGATGAAAGCTTCGAACGCCGCCTTGTAGTTGAACCACTCGTCCTCGTACACCTCGTAGGGGCCGATCGTCGGCTCGATCGTCGCGTCGAGCTCCATCCACGCGATATCGCTGGCGTAGTAGTCGTTCGAGAAGAGTGCGGCGGCGCGTTTCCCGAGGAAGTCCTTCAAGGTCGGCTGCTTCGTCGCCGCTGCCGCTTCGCGCAGCAGGCGCGCGAGCTCACCGAGCTGGCCCTGATACTCCATCGAATAGGGCACCGTAGTCAGTTCGCCTGCGGGCGTGCGGCGGATCGTCGTGAAGAACCCGGTCGCGGCGGCGCGATCGGTGTCCGAAAGCGTGCGGATCCACGCATCGACTTCCTCTCGCGTCGCATCGAGCGGATAAAAGTTGCCGCCGCCCGGCTTCACGCCCGCGCCCGCAATGAACGGGCGGTCGTGGTCGAGCTCGGACCACGGGCCCTTGTTGAGCACGAAATACGCAAGCCGCGCGCGGCCGAGCGCCGAGTCGTCGCCGGCAAGTGCCAGCAACTGCGCGGGCACGGCCGGCGAGCGCTGGCGCAGGAAGAGCGCATCGACGATGCGCGACGCTTCGACGAGATACGCGAGCGCAGCGCGTTCGTTCCCGGGCAGCGAGGCGAGGTCGACGCGAATCTCGACCGGCGCGAAGCGTGCGGCCATCGCCTGCAACTGCGCGGCGTCGGGTGTCGGGGTGGCCGCCGAAGCGACGGCCACATACCCGCAGAGAACCGGAATCGACAGGTATCGGAGTTTCATCGGCCGATTGTAGGCCACCCGCTCCGCTACTTGCTCGAGCACAGGCTCTCGTAGTGCCCGATCCGCGGCCGCGCCGGCTGCGATGCCTGCGAGAACGCCGCCCCGCGGTGGCCTGCCCGCCACGGCGCCGAAAAATCCTGCGAACGCGCCATCGCCTCGTACCAGATGTCCCACCCTCGCGACAGCCCAGCCAGCAACGGTGAAGACCAGATATTGATGAACATTTCGCTCTCCCTGTCCGGTGTCGGACTGTTGATGGGAGGCAGCTTGACCGGTGGGAGGGGCTCTTGAGTTCCGAAATTCTGGCGGCAAGATTAGCTCTGCTTACCGTTCGCCAGTTCGCGACGACGCCGGATCCCTACACCCCGTTCAGGATTTCGCAAGCCGAGCAGACGTTCCGGATGCTGGCGACCGTGCTGGACGCGCCTAGTCGTCCCGGTTGCCGCGGGGCCAGTGCCCGTCTTCCAGGACGCTCCGCGCGACGCGTTCGTAGGCCGCCCACGCCGCCTTGGCAAACCCGCCGCCGACACTGACCCGCCGCACGCCCGCGGCCGCGAGCTCCGGCACGTTCATCGACACGTCGATCAGCAGCACGTTGACCGGGGTCGGGGCGACCGCCGTGACGAGTGCCTTGATGTCGGTGAGGGAACGGATCCCCGGCGCGAACACACAGTCCGCGCCTGCCGCGGCGTAGGCGATCAGCCGTTCGACGGTGGTGTCGATCGTGGTGTTGCCGAGGAGCAGCCCTTCGCTGCGCCCGACCAGTATCACGTTCTCGCCGCTGCGATCGATCGCCTCGCGCGAGGCGCGGATGCGCTCGGTCGCGAGTGCGATCGGATAGAGGTCGATGCCGTGGCGGTCCTCGATCGAGAGGCCTGCGACCCCGGTGCCGATCGCGAGGCGCACGTTCTCGGCCACCGCGGCCGGTTCCGAGGCGAAGCCATCTTCGAAGTCCGCGTTGACGGGCAGCGAGGTCGATGCACAGAGCGTGGTGAGGTGCGCCAGCACTTCGTCGCGTGACACCTGGTTGTCGTCGCGCCCGAGCGACCAGGCGAAGCCCACGCTCGTCGAAGCAATCGCCTTGTAGCCGAGCTGCTCCGCGCGGCGCACGCCGCCGATATCCCAGGGGTTCGCAAGCACGAAGCAGCCGCGTTCATGCAGCGTGCGGAATGCCTCACGGGCGGCGGCCGTATCACGCGTGGCAGTGACGGTACTCATGGCGATGTCCCCCTCGCCGCTGCGTCATGCGGCATCGTGAAAGATTACGCCTAACGTGTGCCGTCGGCCCGACCGCACGCGGCTGACCCCATGGCGGAGATTGACACGGTATGTTCCGCGGCTGCCCTGCACCGGCCGGTGATGGACGGCGAACACGACGGCGTCGCCCTGCCCCAGCGGCACGACGAGCGGGCGCGACTGCATTCGCGGCCGCTGCTCCGTCAGGACAAACTCGCCGCCAGTGAAATCCCGGCCCGGCGCCGACAGCAGTATCGCCACCTGCAGCGGAAACACGTGCTCGCCGTAGAGATCCTGGTGCAGGCAGTTGTAGTCGCCGGGACCGTACTGGAGGAGCAGCGGCGTCGCCCGTCGCTGTCCGGCGGCGTGGCAACGCGCGAGGAAAGCGGCGTGCTCGTCCGGAAAACGCGCATCGACGCCGAGCGATTCGTGCCAACGATTCGCGATCGGCACGAGGGACGGGTACAGCGCCTTTCGCAGCGCGCCGACCGGTTCGGCCAGTGGATAGTCGAAGTACCGGTACTCACCGCGCCCGAAGCCGTGACGCGCCATCACGACGCGGCTGCGAAAAAGCCCCGTCTCTTCGTACCGCGCGCGCAGGCCTTCGCATTCCGCCGGGGTCAGCAGGCCCGGGATCGTGGCCGCCCCTTCGGCGTCGAGTTCTGCGCCGACGTGCGCCCAGTCGATCGGCTTCAATCCTGGGCCTCGCGCGCGAGCAGCGCGCGCTTGCGGTCGATGCCCCAGCGATAGCCCGAAAGATCGCCGTCCGTGCGCACGACGCGATGACAGGGGATCGCGATCGCGATGCGATTGGCGCCGCAGGCTTGCCCAACCGCACGCACGGACTTCGGCGCGCCGATGCGGTGCGCGATCTCGCTGTAGCTTGCGGTCGAGCCCGCGGGAATCTCGCGCAACGCACGCCAGACTCGCTGCTGAAAGGCCGTGCCACGCAAGTCGAGCGGCAGATCGAGGCCGAGCGCCGGGGCTTCGACGAAGCCCACGACTTTCGCGACGAGCTGTTCGAAGGCGGCGTCGCCACCGACCAGCTCGGCCTTCGGAAACTGGTCCTGCAGGCTGCGGGTCAGTGCGTCGGGGTCGTCCCCCAGAAGGATCGCGCAGATGCCGCGCGTGCTCGCAGCGACCAGGATCGAGCCGAGCGAGCACTCGCCAACGGCGAAGCGCATCGCAGTATGGGCGCCACCCGCGCGGTAATTCGACGCGGTCATGCCGAGCACGTCGTCCGCTTCCTCATAGAAGCGCCCGTTCGAGTTGTAACCGGCGTCGTAGATCGCTCCGGTCACGGAGTTGCCGCGCGCGAGCTCGCGCCGCAGGCGTTCGCTGCGTCGCGCCGCGGCGTACTGCTTCGGCGTTACGCCCGTGATGGCCTTGAACGTGCGGTGAAAATGGAAAGGGCTCACCTTCGCGTGCGCGGCGAGGGTCGCGAGGCTTGGGATCTCGTCCGCCGCGTCGATCTGTCGGCAGGCTGCGGCGACCCACGCCGCTTGCTCGCCCGCGCGCGCCTCGCCGGGTTTGCAGCGCCTGCACGCGCGATAGCCCGAGCGCTCGGCGTCTTCCCGCGTCGCGAACAGTTCGACGTTCTCCGGGCGCGCGCGTCGCGAAGGGCACGAGGGTCGGCAGAACACGCCGGTCGTGCGCACGCCGTAGAAAAACCGGCCGTCGGCTTGCGGATCGCGCGCGACAATCGCGGCCCAGCGCGAATCGTTTAAGGTCGTGGTCATGGCGTCCTTACCTGGCGTAGCGAATCAGGGGTTGCGAGTCTGGTCGTTCGCGCCAAAGCAAACACTCCGGGTCTTGCTCTGGTATTCCAGCACAAAGTGCGTGAGGGCGCATTCTCCGCATGATCGCGACAAATAAAGCCAAGATTGGCGCTAAATGGCCGATATAACCCGTCGTTCGCTTCGCCCGGGCCGACCGGTCCTGCCGCCGGCCGCCCTGCGAGCCACGTTGCGGGAGCTCTTCGGCGAGGGCGCCGAAGCCGTGCGGGTGATCGAGTACTCGTGGTTTGCACGGCTGCACCTGCGCGCGATCGCGACCACCCGCCGGCGCCGCATCTACCTGCGCGGCGGCGCCGCGGCGTTCTTCGCCGATCCGACCTTCGTGCTGCACGAATACTTCCACGTGCTCGGGCAATGGGAACCGCGCCGGCTCTCGGTGTGGAAGTATTGCGTCGAGCATTTTCGCCGCGGCTACTGGGACAACCGTTTTGAAATCGAAGCACGGGAATACGCCGACGATCATCGCCACCGCTATTGCGCGCTGCTTGCGCGCCGTGAAGCCGAAGAACGCTCGCGCCATGCGTGAGCCTCGCGTGCTGCTTGCGGTGGCATTGACGTTCTCAGCCGCGGCGGCCGTCGGTGCGCCGCTGCCCGACAGCTACACGAGTGCGCTGCGCACCGCGGGCATTCCGCAAAAAGCGGCGAGCGCGGTCGTGATGCCGCTCGATGGTGATGGGCTCGAGGCCGCGCTCAATCGCGATGAACCGCGCAGTCCCGCGTCCACGATGAAACTGCTGACGACGTACGCGGCCCTGCGCACGCTCGGTCCCGCGTACACCTGGCACACGGATGTCGCGATCCTCGGCACGCGCGACGGCGACACCGTGCGCGGCGACCTCGGCATCCGGGGCGGCGGCGATCCCGCGCTCGTCATCGAGCAGTTGTGGCTCCTCGTGCAGAAAGTGCGCGGCCTTGGCATTCGCGAGTTGCGTGGCGACCTCGTGCTCGATCGCTCGGCCTTTCAGCTGCCGCCGCACGACTCGGCTGCCTTCGATGGAGACGCGCTGCGCAGCTACAACGTGGGCCCCGATGCGCTGCTGCTCAACTATCAATCGATCGCCTACGGTTTCGTGCCCGATGTCGCGGCAAACACCGTGCGGGTCGCGGTCCTGCCGCCGCTCGCGGGCTACCGGGCACCCGCGACGGTGCGCGCGGTGAGCGGCGCCTGTGGCGACTGGCGCGGCAAACTGCGTGCGGATTTCTCGGCGCCTTTCGCTCCGGTTTTTCGCGGCGCGTATCCGCTCGATTGCGGTGAACGCAACTGGCACCTCGCGCCGCTCGAAGCGACCCCGTATTTCGGTGCTGTGTTTCGCGCGCTGTGGGAAGCCAGCGGCGGCAGCTGGTCGGGGAAAGTGCGCGACGGGCTCGTGCCGGCCGGCGCACCGATCCTCGCCACGCACGTCTCGAAGCCGCTCGCCGAGGTCGTGCGCGACGTCAACAAATACAGCAACAATGTGATGGCGCAACACTTGTTCCTCACCTTCGGTGCCGAGCGCTCGGGTTGGCCGGCCAGTTTCGAGCGCTCGCGCGCAGCGCTGCGCGCCTGGCTCGCGGAAGCCGGGCTCGCAAGCCCCGAGCTCGTGCTGGAAAACGGCGCGGGCCTCTCGCGCGTCGAACGCGTGAGCGCGGGCAGCCTGGCGCGGCTGCTCACCGATGCGTACCACAGCCCCGTGATGCCGGAGCTGATGGCGTCGCTGCCGGTCGTCGGCGTCGACGGAACCGCCGCGAAACGCAAGGGCGCGGTCGGTGCGTCACACATCAAAACGGGGATGCTCGAGGACGTGCGCGCGGTGGCGGGCTATGTGCTCGCGGCAAGCGGGCGACGGTACGTCGTGGTCGCGATCGTCAATCACGCGAACGCGGGCGGCGCGCAGGGCGCACACGATGCGCTGCTCGAGTGGGTGCGGGTCGCGGGCTGACGCGCCTAGCGCAACGCGAGCCCCGCCCAGCCCGCGAGCGCGCAGGCCAGGATCACGAGCACCACATTCATTCGTGCAACGATGAGTGCGAGTGCGGCGGCCACCGCGATGGCCGCTGCGAGCCGATCGAACCCGGCGAGATCCGCCACGGCAACAGGGCCTCCCCACAACACGTGGGTGCCGAAGCGCAGCGCGAGGTTCGCGATCACGCCGAGCACCGCGGCCCCGATCGCCGCGAGCATCCCGGTGGCCCACCGGCTCGCGCGCAGTCGTTCCGCGAACGGCGCGCCCGCGAAAATCCACAGGTATGACGGCGCAAAAGTGCACCAGGATGCCGCCGCCGCGCCGGCGAGCGCGAGCCAGGGGCCACCGCCCGACTGCCAGGCCGCCATGTAGCCGACGAACTGGTTCACGAGGATCAGCGGGCCCGGCGTGGTTTCGGCAAGTCCGAGCCCGTCGATCATCTGTGCAGCCGTGAGCCATCCGTGCACCTCGACGGCCTGCTGCTGCAGGTAGGCGAGCACCGCGTAGGCGCCGCCGAACGTCACCACCGCGAGCTTGCTGAAGAGGAAGCCGATGTCCGTCAGCACATGGTGGCGACCGAGCAGCGCCCACCCGAGCGCGACCGGCGCGAGCCACAGCACGCCCCACACCGCGGCCACCTTCAGTGCTTGCGTGGCGCCCGGCGTCGCGACGAGCGCCGTGGGCGGAGCCCCGCTCCCGGCGTCACCGCGGGCCAGCCCCACGAGTGCCGCTACCGCGATCACCAGCGGAAAGGGAACGTTGGCCACGTAGAGCGCGAGGAGCGTGCCGGCGGCGATCGCCGCATCGAGCCGTGACTTCAACGAGCGCCGTGCCACCTTCAGCATGGCCTCGACGACCAGCGCGAGCACGGCGGCCTTGATGCCGAAGAACAGCGCCGCGATGGCCGGCGCCTCGCCGAAGTTCGCATAGAGCCACGACAGCGCGAGCACCACGAGCGCACCCGGCAGCACGAACAGCGCGCCGGCCACAATGCCGCCCCTCACGCCGTGCAACAGCCAGCCGACGTAGGTCGCGAGCTGCTGCGCCTCGGGCCCCGGAAGGAGCATGCAGTAGTTCAGTGCGTGCAGAAAGCGCGCCTCGTCGATCCACTTCTTCTCGTCGACGAAGATGCGATGCATCAGCGCGATCTGGCCGGCGGGTCCGCCGAAGCCGAGGCAGCCGACACGAAAGCTCGCGGCCACCAGATCGCGAAACGGGGGCGGCGTGCCGTGCATGACCGGCTACGGCCGTGGCGCGAGCGCCAGGCGAATGCCGAGCGCGACGAACAATCCCCCGGTCAGGCGATCGAGCCATGCGACGAACGCCTGGTTCGAAAGTACGCGCGCGAACGGGCGCGTGGCGCTCACCAGCAGTGCGAACCACAGGAGGCCCAGCGCCGCGTGGATCGCTGTCATCAGTATCGTCATCACGGGGACATTGGCGCCGTGCGGAATGAACTGCGGCAGAAACGAAACGTAGAATACGCCGACCTTCGGATTGAGCATGTTGGTGAGAAATCCGCGCCGCAACCAGCCGCTCGCCTCGCGCGGGCTCGCGCGATCGTCGGCAGCCCGTTTGCGCGGCCACATCAATCTGAAGCCGAGCCACGCCAGATAAAGGGCGCCCGCGATTTTCACCAGGTTGAACGCGAATGCGGAGACGACGACCAGCGCTCCGAGACCGAACGCCACCAGCAGCCCCCAGGCGAAGCAGCCGGCGATGATGCCTGCGCCGGCGCGCAGTGCCGGGCGCGGCCCGACTGCCACCGCGGTGCGCAGGACCAGCGCCGTGTCGAGCCCCGGCGTCACCGTGAGAAGCGCCGCCGCCGCCGTGAACGCCAGCAGTGACAGTCCGATACTCACACGCCCGGCCCCCGCTTCATGAATGCCCCATTATCGGCGTGAATGCGTCGCGAGGGGTGCTCCGCGAACGGAAAGCGCGGCGCGTCGATCCCAAGCGCCCGCTCGTACGCGAGCGCTGCGCAAGCCACGTCTTCGATCGCCGTGCCGGTGGAGTCGAACAGGACGATCTCGTCGTCGCTTGTCCGGCCCGGTTTCGCCCCGCAGATGACATCCGCCAGTTCGCCGTGGATATCGCCCGGCTGGAGCGCACCCGCCTCGACCGCGTGGTGCAGGTCGCCCATGACGAGGCACTGCGCCAGTACGTCCGCCACCACGGTCGCGCGCGCCATCAGCCGCGGTGCGATCTCGTTCTTGTCGGGCGCGTCCGCGCCGACCGCCGCGACGAACGCGCCCGGCGAGACGTCTCCCACGTCGAGAAACGGTGTACGCGCAGTGGTACAGGTCACGATCACGTCGCTGTAGCGCGCGGCCGCCGTGAGCGTAGGCACGACCTCGACAGGGATGCCGTGCGTCTGCTCGATCGCGCGCGCGCAGGTCGTCGCTTTGCCGATATCGCGATCCCAGGCGTAGCCGCATTCGAAGCGACGCACGCGCGTCAGCGCCGCCACCTGGGCCGGGGCCTGCTGGCCGCAACCACAGAGGCACAGGCTGCGCGCGTCCTTGCGTGCGAGATGCTGCGCGGCGAGCGCCGTCGCGGCCGCCGTGCGCAGCAGCGTGATCTCGCTCGAGTCCATCACGGCGAGAACACGGCCGTCCTCGCCGTCGTACAGGACGATGACTCCCTGAATCGTCGGCAGATCGCCGGTCCGGGCGTTCTCGGGGAAGTTGCTGTTGATCTTGATCGCAGCATAGCTGCGCGGTGCCGCGCGGACCGCCGCCTTGGCATGAATCCCGCCCCGCGACAGCTGCATGTGCAACGGCGCCGCGGCTGCAATCTGCCCGAGGCGGCTGCCGAGAAAGGCGGCCTCGACGGCCTCGTAGCAATCAACGGGCGAGAGGAGTCGGCAGATATCCTGCCGCGACAGCAGCAGCGTCGCGCTCACCGACGCAGTCACGGCGCGCCGGACGCCCACGCATGGCGAGGCTGGTCGGGCGCGCTGGCCCACGCATGGAGGGCGTCATAGACGATCAGGCCCTGCGCCAGCAGGGCGTGATCGTCGGTGTAGTTCTGCGCGAGCCCGAGGGAAATCGCGTGCAACCCGGCAGCTTCCGGCGCGAGCGCGTGGCGATCGGTATCCGCGCCGCGCACGATGGGCGCCATGCGAAGGAGTGCCGGGTCGTCGAGGCCGAAACGCGCGATGAGCGTGTCGAAGCTGCAGCGCTCCCCCTCATGGGAAATCGGCGCGCCGGGAATGTCGAACGCGACCGCACCCTGCGACTCCGCCACTGCAAACACGCGCGCGGTGGCCACGAAGAGAAATTCTGCCTCGGCATCGATGAAGCGCAGGATCGCCCACGGGCAGGCAATGCGATCGATCTTCGGCCGCTCTCGCGTGACCCACCGGCTCGGGCGCCGGGCGCCGAACAGGGCTTCCAGCTCGCGCGCTGCCTGTGACTCGCTGCGTCGGGGCATGGCCGGTTTCACAATGAATGATGTTCATGCTTATACTCGCCCGCTGTCAGCGAAAACACCGAAATTTCTTCATAGTCAGATGAGCGATTCTCATTGGTCGCCCCCCTCGATGAGCGCGCTGCGCGCTTTCGAGTCGGCCGCGCGGCATCTCAGCTTCACGCGCGCGGCAGCCGAGCTGCATGTCACGCAGAGCGCGGTGAGCCACAGCGTGCGCGACCTCGAAACCCATTTGCGCACGAGCCTTTTCGCGCGCGACGGGCGTCGGCTCGTGCTGACGGAGGCCGGGCGCCTCTATCTCGCGTTCGCGACCGAGGCGCTGCAGCGGTTGCGCGCGGGTGAGCGGGCGGTGGTCGATCCGCGCCGCAATGCGCGGGTACTCACCGTCAGCGTCTCACCGAGCTTTGCGGCCAAATGGCTCGTGCCGCGTCTCGGCGCGCTCGCGGCCGCGCATCCCGACCTCGACCTGCGTATCAGCGCCAATCCCGAGCACATCGATTTCAGCGACGGGGAAATCGACGTCGCGATTCGCCATGGCGACGGCCATTGGCCGCAGCTGCATTGCACGCGGTTGTGTGAAGAGGAAATGTTTCCGGTCTGCAGCGCGCAGCTCAGCGAGCCGCCGCGCCAGCCGCGCGATCTCGCGCGCTGTGTGCTGATACATCACCAGTCCTCCGCGGCCTGGCGCCGCTGGTTCGAGGCGGTGGGCGCCGCGCCGCCGCGCGGCTTCGATCGCGGCCCGGTCTTCAACGAAATGCACCTCGTGATCGACGCGGCCGTGGCCGGCCAGGGCGTCGCGCTCGCGCGCAGCGCGCTCGTCGCGCTGGACCTCGTCGCGGGTCGGGTCGTGCGGCCGATCGGGCGCAGCCTGCCGGCGGAGTTCGCCTACTGGATCGTCTGTCCGCCCGGCGTCGCGGCGGCAGGCAAGGTCATGCGCTTTCGCGAATGGCTGCTGGCGGAGGCTGCGCGCAGCGATCTCACGCAAAGAAGTTCAGGAAAACGGTGATGATCAGCGCGTTCGTGAAGTCGATGAAAAAAGTGCCGACGAGCGGCGCGACGAGGAAGGCGCGTGGCGCCGAGCCAAAGCGCTCGACGAGCGCGCGCATCACGGCCATCGCGTTTGCCGTGGTGCCGAGCATGAAGCCGACGAAACCGCCGCTCATCACCGCCGCGTCGTAGTCGCGCCCCATCAGCCTGAACACCGGCCAGCAGGCGAAGGCCACGAGCGCGAGCTGTACGGCGAGGATCGCCATGATCGGCAACGCGAGACCGGCAAGCTGTCTGAGATCGAGCGTCATCAGCGCCATCACGAGAAACAGCGACAACGTGATCGCGCCGAGCGTATCGATGGTGCGATGGGACAGGCCGACCCAGCCGGTGTAGTCGTCGACGCCGCGGATCATCGCCGCCGCCACCATCGCGCCGATGTAGGCCGGCAGCGTGATGCCCGAAGCGCCGATCAGCCGGCTGATCCATTCGCCGACCCACATCGCGGCGAGCACGATCACGATCGTCTTCAGCGCGTCGAACGCTTCGGCGGATTCGTCTTCGGTCTCGACGTGCGGCGCCGGATCGGCAGGCTGCAGGTCGACCGCTTCGGGCGCCGGCGCGCCGGCGCGCCGCTTCGGTCCGTGCACGCGGTACCGATCGATGAACCAGGTCGCGATCGGGCCACCCACGAGCCCGCCGATCACGATGCCGGCCATCGCAGTCGCAATCGCGATCGCGGCGGCGCCCTCGATTCCGGCTTGCTGGAACAATGGCGCGAACGCGAGTCCGGTCGCAGGACCCCCGGTCAGCGTCACCGAGCCGGCGAGCACGCCGAAGAGTGGCGGCAGTCCGAACAGGGTCGCGACGCCGGCGCCGACGACGTTCTGCATCACCGCGAACACCGTGCCGATCGCGAGGAAGACCGCGACCTGGGGTCCGCCGATGCGCAGCAGCCGGAGGCTCGCCGCAAAGCCGATCGAGGTGAAGAACGCGATCATCAGCGGCTTCTGCAGCGCCGTGTCGAACTCGGGCAACGGCAGGCCCTGGGTGCGCGCGACCAGCATCGCGACGGACACGAGGAGGCCGCCGATCACCGGTGCCGGCACGTTCAGTCGCCCGAGGACCGGAATCGCGCGGCGCAGGCCGTAACCCGCAAACAGCGCGAGGCCCGCACAAGTCACCGTCTGGATGAGATCGAGCTTCATGGGCAAAGAATACCGGTTGCAGCGTCAGCCGAGCAGCGATTCGCGCCGATAAAGCCGCCCGGCGACGAAGGCGAGCGCCGCGCCGAGCGCGAGGCTCGATGCGACCGACACGAGCGCATACAGCGGTGAAATCGCCTCGCCGCGCAGCAACGTCGTAATGAGGAAATGCTGGCTGAGCGAAGGTACGGCCATCAGGCCGAGGCTCGGCTGCAGGTCGGCGAGGCCCACGAACACGATCGGCAGCGTCGGCACCAGCATCACGATGCCGAGCCAGGTCTGCGCCTCGCGATAGCTGCGCGTGAACGAAGCGACCACCGTCATGAGTCCTGCGGCAGCGAGCGCCAGCGGAGCCGTGGCGAGAATGATCTTCGCGACGACACCGGCGTCGAGCCGGGCCGTCATGCCGAAGTTTTCGAGATCGACGAAGCGCAACGCGATCGCGCAGGCGATCACGGTCAGGGTGAGCGACAGCAGCATGAAGGTCGCCGAGGCGAGGATCTTCCCGTAGATCAGCTGCTCACGCGGCACCGGCGTCGTGAGCAGCGGCTCGAGCGAATGGCGTTCGCGCTCGCCCGCCGTGGCGTCGATCGCGAGGTAGAGGCCGCCCAGGATCATCGCGAGCAGCACGAGATAGCTCAGCATCCCGAGCACCGTGACCGAGCGGCTCTGCGGCGTCGAGACGTCGATTTCCTGCACCACGATCGGCATCTGCAGCAGCGGATCGACGCCGCGCGCAAGGAGGCGCAGGCGTCCGATGCCGGCTCCGTACTGTGCGATGAGCGCCCTCGCGCGTGCGCCATCACGATCGGTGCGGCCGGCGGACGCATCGCTGTAGAGCTGGAGCGGCGCCGGGCGTGCCGCGGCGAGCCGCGTGCCGAAATCCGCGGGGATCGACAGCACGAGCGGGTACGCGCGGTCCTGCACCGCGCGCCGGGTCGCGGCGTCGTCGAGCGCGACCCTGGTGACGGCCACGTTGCGCGCTTCGAGCCAGGCGATCAGGTTCGGGGCGCGTTCGGCGTAACGCACGGCGAGCACGAGGCGCTGATCGGCTTCCTCCACCGTGCGGTGGACGAGGAACTGCAGCGACGCCGCGAGTATCAGCGGGCCGAACAGCGGCCCGAAGAGCAGCGCCGAGATCAGCGTGCGCCGGTCGCGCAGGCTCTCACGCACTTCCTTGCGCCATACCGTAGCGATGGCGCCGATTCCCCTGCGACCGGCCATCAGCCGAGCCCCTCGTCGGTGCCGATCAGCTTCACGAACGCGTCTTCGAGCGAATCGCAGCCAGTGCTGATGCGCAGCTCCTCCGGCGTGCCGCGCGCCACTACGCTGCCGCGCGCGAGCACCACGACGACATCACAGAGCGCCGACACTTCCTGCATCACGTGGCTCGAGAACAGCACGCAATGGCCGGCATCGCGCAGGCGACGCAGCAGTACCCGCAGGTTGCGCACGGCCATCACGTCGAGGCCGTTGGTCGGCTCGTCGAGCAGTACGTTGCGCGGGCTGTGCACGAGCGCGCGGGCGAGCGCGGTCTTGATGCGCTGGCCCTGCGAATAGCCTTTCGCGCGCCGGCCCGCGAACGCGCCCATCTCGAGCCAGTCGATCAGTTCGTCGGCGCGGCGTTCGCGCGCGGCACGCGCCATGCCGTGCAGTTCGGCGAAATACAGGATGTTCTCGCGCGCGGTCAGGTGCGGGTAGAGGCCCGAATCATGCGTCAGCACGCCGATGCGGCGCCGCGCCTCGAGCGGATCGCGTGCGGTGTGCGTGCCGTCGATCCAGGCCTCACCGGCATCGGGCGCGAGCACGGTGCACAGCATGCGAAGCGTCGTCGACTTGCCCGCGCCGTTCGGGCCGAGGAGACCGGTGATCGCGCCGTCCTCGGCGCGCAGCGCGATGCCGCGCACGGCTTTCACGCCATCGAAGGATTTGACGAGGCCCTCGGCCGCGATCATGGCGCCGGCCCTGCGAGCGTCGTGAAGAACGGCATCGGCCGCACGCGCTTGACGCAGGAGAGGTCGAGGCCCATCGCCCGCCCACCGCGGAGGAACTCCGCAATCAGGCGATCGACACAGGGTGCGCCGATCTGGCCGTGGCCCATGCCGTCGATGACGACGTGAACCGCATGGCTGAACCCTGCCGCCGCGCGTGCCCCATCCTTCGCCGGTGTGACGGGATCGGCGCCACCGGACAGCAGCAGCGTCGGCACATCGCTCTTGAGCGGCGCATGCAGGTCGGCGTCGACGGCGCCGCGCGGCCACACGCGGCACAGCGCCGCGAGGCCGTCGAGCTGCAGCGTACCGATGAAGGTCGAGGCGAGCGCCGTGCGATCCGCTCGTTCGTCGACGAACGCCATGTCCTCGGAACACACGACGCTGTGGTGCATCCCATAGGCCATCTGCCCGGCGAGCGAGTCGGTCATCAGCAGGAACTGGCTCGCGAGTGGCACGAAGTTGCGGTGCATGTGCGCTTCATGAAGCGCGAGCGGCAGGATTGCGGCCTGCTCGGCGCTGTACGTCGAGAGCCGCAGGACCGTCGCGAGATGCGTGGCGCCGAACTCGAGCGCGAGGCGCTCGCCGGTGCGAGGCGCCGCGAGCAGCACGCCGGCGGGGCGCTCCGCGAGCTGCGCGCGCAGCGCACGATAGTGCACGGCCGGGTCGCCGAACGCGGCGCGGCAAGGATCGTCGGCCGCGCAGCGCGCGAGCACGCGATCGAGCGCCGCCTCGGCGTCAATCGCGATATCGGGGCCGAGGATGCGCTCGGGCGGCACGACCCCGTCGAGAATGGCCGTACGAACGTGCGCGCCGTAACGGCGCAAATAGTGCTGCGCGACACGGGTGCCATACGAGACGCCGTAAAGATTGATCTTGCCGTAACCGAGCGCGCGACGCACGGCCTCGAGATCGCGGATCGCGATGCTCGTGGTGTAGAGCCGCGGGTCGGCGTGCGTTGACACTTCAGCGAGACAACGACGGGTCTCGCTCGCGATCTCGCCGTCACCCGCGTCGAGCAGGGCCTCATCGTCGAACGCGCAGCGCAGCGCGTTCGAGCGCCCGGTGCCGCGCTGATCGACGAGGACGATGTCGCGATCGCGACTGACGCGCGCGAAGGCGGGCGCGACGCCCGCGTAGAACTCGCTCGCCGCGGCGCCCGGACCGCCGGCGAAAATGAAGAGCGGATCGCCGGCCTTGCGCGCGCTGATCGCAGGCACGCGCGCGACGAAGAGATCGATCTGGCGCGCGCCGGGGTGGTCGGGGTCCTCGGGCACGCGAACGCGCGTGCAATCGGCCGCGACCGTGGCGAGGCCCGCGGGGTGAACGAGCTGGCAGGGGGCAAACTCGACTGCCTGCGGCGCGGCAAGCCCCGCAACCGGTAGAGCGAGCAACGCCAGCGCGATCGCCCGCTTCAAGCCGGATTGTGGATGGCCGCCATCCGGCCAATATGCCGTACAATAGGCGTTCGGCATCAAGCCTTTGAAACCCATGGAAATCTTCGACGTCATCGTGATCGGCGGCGGTCACGCCGGCACCGAGGCCGCGCTCGCCGCGGCCCGGATGGGCCGGCGCACGCTGCTGCTCACGCAGAACATCGAGACGCTCGGCGCGATGAGCTGCAACCCGGCGATCGGCGGCATCGGCAAAGGCCATCTCGTGCGCGAGATCGATGCGCTCGGTGGCGCGATGGCGCGCGCGATCGATCGCGCAGGCATCCAGTTCCGCACGCTGAATGCGAGCAAGGGCCCGGCCGTGCGCGCGACGCGCGCGCAGGCCGATCGCGTGCTCTACCGCCGCGAAATCCGCGCGCTGCTCGAGAATCAGCCGAATCTCTCGATCTTCCAGCAGGAAGCAGGCGACCTCGTGGTTGCGGGCGAACGCGTGCGCGGCGTCGTCACCGTGACGGGCATCGTATTCGAGGCGCGCGCGGTGGTGCTCACCGTCGGCACGTTCCTCGGCGGTCGTATCCATGTCGGGCTCGACCACTACCAGGGCGGGCGGGCGGGCGATCCGCCGTCGAACCGTCTCGCCACGCGGCTACGCGAGCTGCCGTTTCGCGTCGGTCGGCTGAAGACGGGCACGCCGCCGCGGATCGACGGACGCTCGATCGATTTCTCGCGCCTGCCGGAGCAGTGGAGCGACGATCCCGCGCCGGTGTTTTCCTTCCTTGGCCGCGCCAGCGAACACCCGCGCGGGCGCCCCTGCCACATCACCGCGACCAACGAGCGCACACACGAGATCATCCGCGCCGCGACCGATCGCTCGCCGATGTTCACCGGCGTGATCGAGGGCGTGGGGCCGCGCTATTGCCCGTCGGTCGAGGACAAGGTCTTCCGCTTCGCCGGCAAGGCCTCGCACCAGATTTTCCTCGAGCCCGAAGGCCTCGACACGCACGAGGTCTACCCGAACGGCATCTCGACAAGCCTGCCGTTCGACGCGCAGATCGAATTCGTGCGCACGATCGCCGGCCTCGAGCGCGCCCACCTCACGCGCCCGGGCTATGCGATCGAATACGACTATTTCGATCCGCGCGATCTCGCGGGCAGCCTCGAAACGAAGGCGCTGGCGGGGCTCTATTTTGCGGGACAGATCAATGGCACGACCGGCTACGAGGAGGCGGCGGCGCAGGGGCTCGTCGCGGGCATCAACGCCGCTCGCGCGGCGCGCGATGAAACGCCGTGGCTGCCGAAGCGAAGCGACGCCTACCTCGGCGTGCTGGTCGATGACCTCGTCACGCGCGGCGTGACCGAGCCCTACCGCATGTTCACGAGCCGCGCCGAGCACCGGCTGCTGCTGCGCGAGGACAACGCCGACCTGCGCCTGACACCTCTCGGCCGCGAGCTCGGGCTCGTCGGCGACGAACGCTGGGCGTTCTTCGAGGCGAAGCGCGACGGCACCGAATCCGAAGTCGCGCGCCTCGAACGCACGCGCGTGCGCGGCGTCACCGGGATGGAGCTGCTGCGCCGGCCCGAGGTGAGCTACGAAGGCCTGCTCGAACTGGTCGGCGCCGCCGAGGGCCCCGACGCCGCAGCCCTCGCGAGTGACGAACGCCTCGTGCGCGAGGTGGCGAACCAGGTGACCGTGCGCGCCAAGTACGCGGGCTACATCGAGCGCCAGCAGGCCGAGATCGAGCGCCAGCGCGGCAGCGAGGAACTGCAGCTGCCGGCCGACCTCGACTATCTCGCGATCGGCGGCCTTTCGAACGAGGCGCGGCAGCGATTCGCCGAAGCGCGCCCCGGCACCCTGGGCCAGGCGGCGCGCATTCCGGGAATCACGCCGGCGGCGATCTCGATCCTGATGATCCATCTGAAGCGACGTGGCCGCGCCGCGTAGCCGGCTCACCGCGCTGCTGCTCGGTGCGCTCGCGGTACTCGGCGCGCTCGGCAGCTGCACGCGCGCGCCCGAGCCTTCCGCGGCGATCCTGTTGCGCGGGAACGGGCCCGAGCCCGATTCGCTCGATCCCCAGAAGGCGCGCACCGTCGAATCGCATGTGGTGCTGCGCGACCTGTACGAATGCCTGACGTCCCTCGCGAAGGACGCGAGCACCGCGCCGGGCGTTGCGAAATCCTGGGAGGCGAGCGCCGACGGGCTCCGCTATACGTTTCACCTACGAGACAATGCGCGATGGTCGAATGGTGATCGTGTCACCAGTGATGATTTCGTGTTCGCGCTGCGCCGCCTCGTCGACCCCGCGACGGCCTCGCAATATGCACAGCTGATCGATGTCGTCGCGAATGCGCCCGCCATCGTCGCGGGCCGCGCAGCCCCCGCATCGCTCGGCGTCAGCGCGCCGGATCCCGCGACGGTCATCGTGCGCCTGAGCGCCCCGGCGCCCTATCTGCCCGGCCTGCTGTCCTTCCCGTCGACGTGCCCGGTTCACCGGCCGACCCTCGCGAAGGAAGGTGCGCGCTTCACGAAGCCGGGCGTGATGGTCTCGAACGGCGCCTTCACGCTCGCCGAATGGTTGCCGGGTTCCTCCATTTCGGTCGTTCGGAACCGGCGGTACTGGAACGATGCCGCGACGCGCCTCGACGGCGTGAAGTACCTGCAGATTCCCGACGAGAGCGCCGAGTTCACGCGCTACCGCGCCGGCGACCTGCACGTGACTGCCGTCGTGCCTCGCGGCCAATACGACATCGTGAAGCGCGACTATGCCGCCGACCTGCATGTCGCGCCGCAGCTCAGCACGTACTACTACGGCTTTGCGCTCGACCGCCCGCCCTTCAAGGGTGCGACGGGCCTGCGCCGCGCGCTCTCGCTCGTGATCGACCGCGAGCGCCTCGCGCAAGTCGTGCTGCGGGTCGGCGAGCTGCCGGCCTACGGCTGGATCCCGCCCGGCGTGCACGACTACACCTCGCAGACCTTCGACTATGCGGGTCGCCCTATGGCCGAGCGCGTCGCCGAGGCGCGGCGGCTCTACGCGGCAGCGGGCTACAGCGCCGCGAAGCCGCTACGCTTCGAGCTGCGCTACAACAGCGGCGAAGTGCATGGCCGACTCGCCGTCGCGATCGCGGCGATGTGGAAGGAAGCGCTCGGCGTCGAGGCGCAGCTCACTGCGGTGGAGTTCCGCTCGCTGATGGCGGACATCGATGCGCGCGACGTCGAGATGTTCCGCATGAGCTGGAGCGGCGACTACAACGACGCGTACACCTTCCTGCAGTACCTGAAGGGCGATTTCGGCATCAACCTGCCGCGCTACTCGAACCCCGCCTACGACGCCCTGCTCGCCCGCGCGGCGACGACGGTCGATACGGCGGCGCGCCGGGCGCTGCTGGAGGAGGCCGAGCGCACGATGCTCACCGACACCCCGCTGCTGCCGCTCTATTTCTACGTCAACAAGCACCTCGTCAGCCCACGGGTCGAGGGGTGGTATGACAACGTGCTCAATGTCGTTTACAGCAAGGATCTGGCGCTGCGGCGCGAGCCGAGTACGCTCACAAACGCGGTTCGCAGCGAACCTCGGTCTTGACGGAGTTCGCGATGAAGCACTTGTCGTGCGCTTCGTGGTGCATTGCTGCGATCTCGCCTGCGGTCGGGATCGTTGCGCCGCTGAACTGCACCGCCGGGCGCAGCGTTACGCGCGTCATCGCGATCCGCCCCGCGGCGTTCCGGCCCATCACGCCGCCCGCCTCGTCGACGTAGCGGTCGACGACGAAGCCGCCCTTCACCGCCATCGAGAGGAACCACAGCATGTGGCAGCTCGACAGACTCGCGACGAACGCCTCTTCCGGATCAACGGCGGCCGCGACCGAGTGCGGCGGCGGCACGACGTGCGGCGAAGCCGACCCCGGCACTTCGACCCCGCCATCGAACGCCCAGACGTGACCGCGGGAATACCGGTTATCGAGAAATCCGGCATCCCCGCGAGCCCAGCTCACCTTCACGACATACTCGGCCATGCGCTTACTTCTTTTGCGCCTCGACCCATGCCTCGATGCGCTTCGTCAGCACATCGAGTGGCACGGCGCCCGTCGACAGCACCGTGTCGTGGAAGGCGCGGATGTCGAAGCGATCGCCGAGCGCCGCCTGCGCTTCGCGGCGCAGGTCGAGAATGCGCAGTTGGCCGATCTTGTACGCGAGCGCCTGCCCGGGCCACGCGATGTAGCGGTCGACTTCGTTGACGATATCGGCCTCGCTCTTGGCCGCGTTCGCCTTGAAGTAATCGATCGCCTGCTGGCGCGTCCATTTCTTCGCGTGGATGCCGGTATCGACGACGAGGCGCACGGCGCGCCACATGTCGTAGGTCAACTGGCCGAACTTTGAATAGGGATCCTGGTAAAGGCCCATCTGTTCGCCAAGGCGCTCGCTGTAGAGCGCCCAGCCTTCGATGTACGCGGTGAAGTCGGCGTTGCGTCGAAACAGCGGCAGGCTCTTGTCTTCCATCGCGAGCGCGATTTGCAGGTGATGCCCGGGCACGGCCTCGTGCACGGTGAGCACTTCCATCTCGTACTTCGGCCGCACTTCGGGGCGGTAAAGGTTCACGTAGTAGTACCCGGCGCGGCTGCCGTCGAGCGCCGGGCCCTGGTAGTAGGCCGTCGTCGTGTCGGGCGCCGTCGTCATCGGGATCGGTCGCACGCCGTAGGGCGTGCGCGGCAGCTTGCCGAAGAGCTTCACGAGTTCGGGGTCGATGCGCTTCGCCATCGCCGCGTAAGCCTCGAACAGCTCGTCGCCCGTCTTGTAGTAGAACTGCGGGTCGGTGCGCAGGAAAACGAGGAAATCCTCGAAGCTGCCCTTGAACCCGACCTGTTTGATGATGCCTTCCATCTCGGCGCGGATCCGCGCCACCTCGCGCAGGCCGATCGCGTGGATCTCCTCGGGCGTGAGCTCGGTCGTGGTGTGGAACGCGGCGCGGTTCGCGTAGAACGAGAGGCCGTCCGGCGTGTCCCAGATGCCGTCCGAGGCGCGGCTCGCTGGCAGGTATTTATCGCGGAAAAAGGCGTCCAGCCGCGTGAACGCCGGGATCACCTGCTCGTCGATCGCGCGGCCCGCGGCGCCGATCAGGCGCGCCCGGTCCTCGGCGCCGATGCTGTCGGGAAAGCGCTTGAAGGGTTCGAAAAACGGGCTGTCCTCGGCGCTCGCCGGGATCTGCTTCGCGAGCTGCGCCGGGATCCGTTCCATGATCGAACGCGGCTGGGTGCGCTTCTCGCGGATCGCCGTGTCGAGGAGCGCGATGTTCTGGTCGATATACGCGCCCATCTTCGTGAGCCGCGCGATCCAGGCCTCGTAGTCGGCCGCGGTGGCGAAGGGCAGCAGTTCCGCGAGCTCGCTCGACGTCTGCACGCCGTCGCGTGGGCGTATCGCTTCGTAGAGCCAGGGCTTGAACGGCCGCGCGTCGAGCCGGCGCTGGAAGTCTTCCGCGAAGAGGTCGTAGTTCAACTTGTCGGCGTTCGAAAGGCCCGCGCGCGGAATCGCCTTCAGTTGCGCCAGCGTTGCCGAATAGCGTGCGTAGCGCGCCTCGAACGCCGCCGGTGACAGGTCGGGCCACTCGGCCGAAAACCGGTGGTCGCCCAGATAGTCGGCGCCGGTCGGGTTGTCGCGCAGGTCCGCTTCCCAGGCTGAATCGAAGAGCGCCTGCAGGCGGGCGTCTGCCGCGAGCGAGGCGGGCGGGACCGCGATCAGGCTCGCGGCAAGCAGCGTGATGAGGTGGCGCATCCGCGAATTGTGGGCAAATCCCGCCCCGGCGCAAGGCCCGGGCTCATTCCAGGACTCACTCGAGCCGCAACTGGCCCATGCTGGCGCGAAACCGCAGCTGGACGCTGCGTCCGTGCTCGATCTCGCGCGACACGATATGCACGCCGGCGTCGTTGAGGTATTCGCCGATCAGCGCCAGCACCGCCTCGGCCGCGAGGCGCGCGGGCTCGCCTGCCTCGACGCTCGCGGCGATCTTGCCCTGCACGTCGATGCCGCGATCCATCGCGTCGCGAAAGCGCTCGACACAGCGGTCAAGAAGCAGCAGGTCGGACGCAAGCGTGCGGTCGGTGACGTCCGTCTGGGTCGAGCCGCGCGCGATGAAACGCAGGTGCAACAGCGCGCCGTGCTCTTCCACGGCGTCATAGAGGCAAACCGCAAGCGTCCCGTCGAGCGTCGCGGTGAACTGGACATCGTCCGCCGCGACCTCGAAATGGTCGGGCGGCACGTCGATCATGCGTGGATCAGGGTGCAGCACAGCGCGCATGGTGCGGGTTTTCCGCCCCCCGGACCTTGAACTGCATCACGGCCGGTACACGGCTAGAATGGGCGCGTCGGCAGCTTGCCGCCGTTTCGCGACAGAGAGAGGGGTTTTTCATGTTCGACATCGGGTTCCTGCCGATCATTCTCCTGGTCGCGATCATCGTCGTCGCCTCCAAGGCCTGGCTCACCGTGCCGCAGGGCTATGAGTTCACGCTCGAACGATTCGGGCGCTTCAAGAAATCGATGCAGCCCGGCTTTCACTTCATCGTGCCGTTCGTTGAAGCCGTCGGCCGCAAGATCAACATGATGGAGCAGGTGCTCGACGTGCCGCGCCAGGAAGTGATCACCAAGGATAACGCGATGGTCAGCATCGATGCCGTGGTGTTCTTCCAGGCGCTCGATGCGGCGAAGGCCGCCTACGAGGTCGACAACCTGCGACTCGCCGTCATCAATCTCACGATGACCAACATCCGTACCGTCGTCGGCGCGATGGATCTCGACGAAACCCTGTCGAAGCGCGACGAGATCAACCATCGACTGCTGAAAGTCGTCGACGACGCGACCACGCCCTGGGGCATCAAGGTCACCCGCATCGAGATCAAGGACATCCAGCCGCCCGCCGATCTCGTCGAGTCGATGGCGCGGCAGATGAAGGCCGAGCGCGACAAGCGCGCGAACATCCTCGACGCCGAGGGCTTCCGCCAGGCTGCGATCCTCAAGGCGGAGGGCGAGAAGCAGTCCGTGGTGCTCGCGGCCGAAGGCAACAAGGAGGCCGCGTTTCGCGAAGCCGAGGCGCGCGAGCGTCTGGCGCAGGCCGAAGCGCGCGCGACCGCGATGGTGTCGCAGGCGATCGCGCAGGGCGACGTGCAGGCGATCAATTACTTCGTCGCGCAGAAATACGTCGAGGCGCTGAAGGATTTCGCGACTTCCCCGAACCAGAAAGTCATGTTCCTGCCACTCGAGGCGAGCGCGCTGCTCGGCAGCCTCGGCGGCATCGCCGAGATCGCGAAGGAAGCGATGTCGAAGCAGGGCGAAGGCGCCGCGACACGCACGCGGGGGCCGTGATGAAGGAATTCCTGATGCAGCTCGAGTGGTGGCACTGGTGGGTCGCCGCCGCCGTGCTCGCCGCCATCGAAACGTTCATGCCGGGCGCCGTCGCGATCTGGTTCGCCATCTCGGCCGCCGTGGTCGGCGCGCTCGTGCTGATCCTTCCCGTGCCGTGGCAATTGCAGCTCGTGCTGTTCGGCGTGCTCGGGCTCGCCGCGATCGTCGCGTTTCGCAGTTACGCGAAGCGCAATCCGCAGCCCACTTCGCAGCCGAGCCTGAACCAGCGTGGTGCGCAATATATCGGCCAGGAGTTCACGCTCGTCGAGCCGATCCAGCAGGGCTTTGGCAAAGTGCGCGTGGGCGACACGGTGTGGAAAGTCTCCGGGCCTACGCTGCCCGCGGGTGCGCGCGTACGCGTGACCGGCGTCGACGGCGCGGTGCTCACGGTCGTCTCGAGCGAATAGCAGTCAGTCACAGGGGAGGCTTGTCATGCTGGTACGCCACGTGCTCGATCGCAAAGGCCATTCGATCCACGCCATCGGCCCCGATGTCACGGTCCTCGAAGCGTTGAAGCGCATGGCTGAACACGAGGTGGGCGCGCTCCTCGTGATGCAGGGGGACACCGTGCTTGGTCTCATTTCCGAGCGCGACTATGCGCGCAAGGTCGCACTGCTCGGCCGCGCCTCGCGCGACACACCGGTCTCCCAGATCATGTCCTCGCCCGTCATCACCGTCACCCCGGACGACACGATCGAAGCCTGCATGCGCCTCGTGACCGACAAACGCATCCGCCACCTGCCCGTGCTCGAACGCGGCCGCGTGGTTGGCGTGCTTTCGATCGGCGATCTGGTGAAGACCGTGATCGGGGAGCAGCGGCAGACGATCGAGCAGCTGGAAGCGTATATAAGAAGCTGATGGCCAGAGGCGTATGCGACTTCGTCCAGCACTGATTTGTTGGATCGCGCTGGTCGTCGCGGCGGTCAATGTGCACGCCGCGGCGAAGTGCGAGCAGCCGTGGTCGTGCGAGGGTGTCGCGCGGATCGTCGCGATCGGCGATGTCCACGGCGCGCT
>CADEFQ010000017.1:0-15114 GCA_902826635.1 uncultured Pseudomonadota bacterium | reverse complement strand
TTTGCAGCGCTGCGCTCGCACGGCGAGTTTTCCGGGCTCGCGGACGATGCGGCGCGCGCCGCGTTCGACCAGAAATTTCCGCGCGGCTGGTTCGCGCGCCAGCAGGAGTTCAGCGCGTCCGGGGAGGTCGGCCGCTGGCTGCTTGCGCGGCCGCTGATGGTGCGCGTGAACGGTGTGCTCTTCACGCACGGTGGCTTGCCGCCGGGACTTGCGACCGAGTCGCTCGATTCAATCAACACCACGGCCCTTCACCAGGATCTGATCGACTACACCGCCGCGTGGCACGCGCTGATCGCGGCGGGGCTCATCGATGCCGATACCGATGACGATGGCCGGGTGGCGCTTGCCGAGCAGCGGCTCGTCGCAGCCACCGGCCCCGACCGCGAACGTCTCACTGCCCTTGTCGCGACACTGAAGCGGACGGAAGCATCGCCCGTGCACAGCGTCGCGGGGCCCCTCTGGTATCGCGGCACGGCGATGTGCAACAGCGCGTTCGAGACCGACACCACGTCGGACGTCCTGCGGGCGCTCTCGGGTACGAGCGTCGTGGTGGGCCACACGATCACGGAGACCAAGCGCGTCACCACCCGGATGGGCGGCCGCGTCACGATGATCGACACCGGCATGTTGCCCTCGCTGCACGGGCAGCCTTCGGCATTGGTCATCGAAGGCGATGCGCGCAGTGTCGTCTACGCCCGAAGGCCGGGCGAGCGCGCAACGCCGGAACCCGAGGCACGCCGCGTCGGCGATCGTCCGGGCGAACTCACCGACGATCAGCTCGAAGTGCTGCTCGCGCAGGCCGAGGTCGTGGCGAACGACGCACCGCCGCTCCCGCGCGAGGGCACTCGACTCCTGACGCTGCAACAGGGCGAGGTGAAGTTCCGCGCGCTTTTCATCACTGCACCGGTCGCGGGGCGCTGGCAACACGAAGTGGCGGCCTATCGCCTCGACCGCCTGCTCGGCATCGACATGGTGCCGGCCACCGTCGAGCGCACGATCGGCGGGAAGCCAGGTGCGCTGCAGTTCTGGATCGAGAAGGCCGTCAGCGCCGCGGTCGTCGAGCAGGAACGGGTGCGCCTGCCGCGATGGTGCACTCTCGAGTCGCAGTACAACCTGATGCGCACGTTCGACGCGCTCGCCGGCAATCTCTCGCGCCGTTCGGACAACGTCGTGCTGGGTCGCGAAGATGGGCTCGCGCGACTGATCGACAATGCGGCGGATTTCCCGACTTCGCGGCGCCTCGACGCGCGCGTCGCGAGGCCGGCCGTGGGCGCCGAGTTAGCGCGGCGACTGCGCACGCTCGACAAGGGGAAGCTCGCCGCAGCGCTGGCGCCCTGGCTCGATCGCACGCAGCAAAAGGCGATCCTCGCGCGGCGAGATGCGCTGCTCAAAACGCCTTGACGAGGATCGCGATCGTGAGCGCGACATGAATGCCGGCGAACAGCCACGGCACGAGCAGCTCGACCTTCGTCGTCTGCAGGTACTCGCGCCGTGAGCGCGCGCCGTCGAGCGCCTTCCACTCGGCCGCGAAGGGCGCGAACGGCAGCTGACGCTCCATCGCGAGGATCACGCGGAATTTCCCCGCGTTGAGCTGCCGGTACGACAACACCATCAGCCACCACGCGACGCACATCAGCACGGCGGCGGTCGCCGGTGCGACGACCAGCGTGCGCGACTGGATCAGGCCTTCCTTGAGCGCAATCGCGAGGGCGCCGACCACGGCCGTGTTCATGCCGACGAAGAACGAGTTCGCGAGCATGCGACGACTGCTGACCCGGTCGGCCATCTCGACGTACAGCTCGTACTCGCGCAGCGCGTGCAGGCGGTAGTCGGCGCCGTAGTCCTTGTGCGCGATCGGGAGCAGCGCTCTATCGACGTCTTCTTCCGAGCCCGGCATGGGTTCTCCTAGTGCGAAGGCAGGTGTCGCAACTTGCGGTCGCGGTTGAGCAGCACCCAGGTGGCCTGCTCCGAGAGCGCGGCGCGCCCGAGCGAGTAGAGCACCGAGCGCCGGTGATCGTCGCTCGTGTCGCCCTGCAACTGGGTGCGTGCCTCGTCGAAGAGGCGATACATGTAGGCGTACTGGCGCGCGAGCTCCTTGGCGGCGGTCTTCTGCAGCCAGGCTTCGAGGATGCCCGCGACGAGCGGCAGCAGACCCATCGTCACGACGAGCGGCGTCTTCACGTACGCCACGTGCAGCACGGGGATGAAGCACAGGGCGGCGGCGGCGGTGAGGCCAAGGACGAGCGTCATCGCGCCCGTGCGTTCAGTGAGCCCGATCATCCGGCGGCGGCGTTCGCCCGCGCGCCAGAAGTAGGCGAGCTGGCCCGCGCCGAGATCCTTGATCGGGTCGAGCGAGCCCACCCACGCCTCGAGTGCATGCTCGATGCCGCCGAGGATCCCGTCGCGGCCGGCGTCGTGCATCTCGAAATCGACGGCGCGCATCCCGTTCCGGATCCAGTCGAGCTCGGGGTCCTGGCGACGCAGGAAACTCTCGTCGCCCGTGTGCAGGCGCCCCTCGTCGCGCACGCCTGCAACGCGCAGGTAGAACTGCACGCGGAGCCCCTCGCAGAGCGCGCGGTACTCGAGGTGGTCGCGGTGCCAGCCGCGCTTCTCGGCGTAGCGGCTGAGCGCGATCGTCGCGAGCGCGGCGCCGAAGAACACATAGATGAGGCCCCACATCGCCGGGATCTTCGAGTACAGCACGAACGCGCAGCCCATCACCGCGCCGATGCCGTAGGTCCAGGCCGTGATCCGCATCAGGCGATGGCGATAGAGCGCCGCGAGACGGTCGGCCACGGCGATCAGGCGTGCGCAGCGGCTCACGGCCGGCGGCGCCCCGACGAGCGGTGAGTGCTCGGCCAGTGCAGACGCCTCGTGGGCCGCGGCGCGGTTGAACTCCTCGGTGCGATCGAGCACGCGCTGGCTCTCCGCGGGCATCGAATCCTGAAGCGCCGAGCGCCCGCCCGCGTACTCGTGCAGATAGCCGGCCGTGAGCGGCTGGTGGCCGTTCGTCGGCTCACCGTTCAGGCGCGCGCGCGACACGAGGACATGGAAGACGAGGGAGTTGTCGGCCTCGCCGAGTGCAATGTCGCGCAGTTCCTCCGTCGCCGGTCGCGAGCCGCCCTTCGACGCGAAACGATAGTCGACCACCGCAGCGGTGCCGCCGGGGCCCACCGCCGGCTTGCCGTCCCACAGCGCGAGAAGAATGAAGCTGTAGCGCGCGAGAAAGTCGCCGGCGAGCGCATACAGCGCATCGCGGTCGTGGGGCGACTCGGCGGTCGCGAGATCGACCACTCGCGACACGGTGCGCAGCGCGTCGAACCGCGCCTGCGCCCCGGGGCTCGAAAACTGCGCGCGGTAGTCGGCGAGCGGCAGCGGCAGCAGGAATACGAGTTCGAGGCCGAGCGCATGCGCTTCCTCCGCGACGAGGAGATCGGCGCCCTCGGCGAGCTGCGACGCGACGATCAGCGGCGTCGCCGGCCAGCGCGCGCGCAGGTCCGTCAGATACTCGCGGACCCGCGCGCGTATCGCCGG
The DNA here is from genome assembly GCA_902826635.1 of uncultured Pseudomonadota bacterium. Lineage (GTDB taxonomy): Bacteria > Pseudomonadota > Gammaproteobacteria > Steroidobacterales > Steroidobacteraceae > CADEFQ01. The sequence goes on along the minus strand of CADEFQ010000017.1, from coordinate 11,580 downwards.
CACTTCGTCATCGACGAGATCGCGATGGCCCGTGACGCCGATGACGAGCGGGAGGGCGGCAGGGAGATCCATGTCGTGCTCAGGGTCCTTCATCGAGGCAGGCTGGCGAGTCGCGCTTCAAGGTCGCGTGTGTAGTATCGCCCCTCGCCGAAGCGTTTGCGCACGATCGGCAGGGCCGCCGTCAGAAGTTGGCGGGCCTCCGGGTATTTCTTCTCCGCCGCGTAGGTGGTGGCGAGTACCGCGTCCTGAAGCGCGTAGCGCCAGGCTTCCTCGGGCATCTCTGTGCGCGGATACTGCTTTTCGAGAAGTGTGCGAGCGTGGCCCAACAGCACTTCGGCCTGCGGGGCGCGACTCGTCTTTGCGTACACGTCCGCGAGGTTGGTCAGGACCTGATCGAGCATCCAATGGTTCTGCTTCCCGGCGATGCGCCGCGCTTCATCGAGCATTTCTTCGGCCTTGCCGAGATCGTGGTGGGCGATGCGGATCATCGCAAGGCTGTTCAGCGGAAGTATGAAATCGTCGTGGCCCGGCGGCTTCGTGCGTCGACGCAACTCGAGCGTCTGCGAAAAATAGGATTCTGCCTCATCCAGATGACCGCCTATCAGCAGACTTCGGCCGATGTTGTTCGCAACCGAGGCGACTTCAGGGTGGTCCTTGCCAGCCCATATTTCCGAGATTGGCAGACACTCCTTCCACGCCTGCGCGGCCAGGTCATAGCGACCGGTTTGATAGTAGAGCGCGCCCAGATCGTTCAGGCTGTCGGCGACTTTCCAATGATTTGAACCGAGTCTGTCGCGCCGAATCGCGAGACCGCGGAGCATCAGCGGCTCGGCGTCTTCATAGCGCCCCGCGAAATACAGCGTGCTTGCGAGTCCCTGCAGCGTCTGGGCGGATTCGAGGCTTTCGGAGCCGAATAGCCGCTGATCGATGGCCAGCGCTTCGCGATAGACCGACGCGGCTTCCGAGTCGGACCCGAGCTGTGAGAGTGAGTCGCCAAGCCCGTTGAGTATGGAGGCAACCATCGCGTCGCCGGTTGGCGTCAGCCGGCGTGCGCTCGCGAGTGCAGTGCGAAACTGCTTCTCGGCAGCTTCATATTGGCCGTCGAGATACAGGGCTGACGCGAGTGCGCTGCGGGTTTCGGTTGTCGAGCGTGCGGTGGCGCCCGCAACCTTCTCGCGATCGCGCAGCGCATCGGCGAGCACCTCTTTGGCCGGCGCAGGGAGGCCGAGCCCTGTGTAGGCCCTGCCCATCGCGGTCATCAGGCTCGAACGGACTGCGGGGCGATCGCGCAGCTGCTGCTGCACGTCCTCAGCGCCACGATCGAGCATCTCCCGCACCGTAAACTGGTTCGCGCGCGCTTCGGTCGGATCGGCCAGCGTGAAGATCGACACCATGAAATCCATTGTTTCCCGGGTCGTCGAGGCTTCCGTTTCGGCGCGGCGTTTCTGCGTGGTCGCGAGGTACGCGGCTGCGGATGCTGCGGTCGCGAGTACCGCGAGTCCCGTGACGGCGCCCGCCCGCACACGTCGAGCACGACGCGCCCTGCGCTGTGAAGCGTCGATGAGCGCACGTTCGACGTCCGTGAGCGACATGCCCGACGCCACGACTGCGGATGCCTCATCGAGCGGCCGGCCCGCCGACAGGAGCAGATCGCGCCGGCGCTGCTCGAGGCTCCAGCGCTCCGCGCTCGACGCCAGGCGGGCTCGTGCCCGCAACAGGTCGCGGTTCTCCTCCAGCCAATCACGGACACGCGGCCAGTGGCGTAGTAAGGCCTCATGCGCGATGGACACGACGGGCCTGCGTGCGTGATCCATTTCGGACACGCACAGGCGTGCTCCGATCAGCGCCTCGACGAGTTCCCGCTCCTTCGAACTTGCGAATTCGCCCAGCGATGTGCTGCGGCGGTTGAAGCCGTCGCCCCCGGTGGTTGCCGCGATGAGCTTGCGCAGGACCGCTGGCAACGCCGCCTGTGCTTCTGCGGGCAGCGCGAGGAATACTTCCTCGGCGCGCCGCGCGAGCGCACCCTCGACCCCGCCGATCTCGCGGTAAGCGGCGAAGGTCAATGTGCCGTCCGAGGCCCGGCGCTTGTACAGCTCCTCGAGTGCGAATTCCAGTAGCGGCAGCGATTCGGGGCTCGCGACCGCGGCATCCCGCAGGATCTCGTCGAGTCGCTCGCCACCGTCGGTGTGCACCTCGAAACGCAGGCCGGCGGCCGCCGCTGGCAACCGGATCATCTGGCCGACCTCTGCGGCCGTTGGTGCGAGCAGGTCGTACTGCCCGCCGCCTGCCTTGAGGGCCACGAGCGGCGGGAATTCCGCAGCGCGCGAATAAAAGTCGCTGCGCAGGGTCGCAACCACCCAGACTGCGTGCGTCGCGACGATGCGTGCGAGCGTCGCGAAGAATCGCTCGCGCTCTGTGTCGTCGATTCCCTCGTCAGAAAACACTTCCTCGAGCTGGTCGATCGCGAGCGCGATGCGCGTCGTACCCTCGGCGTGGGGCTGAAGCTGTGACACCAGCGCTTCGAGCTCGTCTTCCTCCGTTGCGCCGTCGATGGGTTGCAATGCTCCTGATGCGAGCAACGAATCCACGAGGAAGCGAACGAGAGAGCCGGCGCGATCGCGCGGGCGCATGGCCGACCAGTGCCAGGCAGTGATGCCTTCCACCACCCCCGGTTGTGTGAGCAGGGGCAGCAAACCCGCTCGAACAACAGACGACTTGCCGCTCCCGCTGGCACCCAACACGAGCAGAAATGCGCCGTCGCCGCGATCCCGTTGTCGCAGTGCCGCCAGCATCCCGGCGATGGCTGCGGTTCGGCCAAAAAATACGGGGGCGTGCGCGTATTCGAACGCCTGCAGTCCCCGAAACGGTGACCCTTGCCGCCATGAAGCCGCTTCGCTCCGCTTGGCACCGACGGCCTCGGGGAACTGTCGTTCGATCAGTTTACGAAGATGAACTTCGACCAGCTCCTCGAACTCCGCTGTGGTCTCGAACGGGTGAAAAGCCGCGCGAAGTGCGCCGTCGGTCTCGTCGTGAAACCATTTCCGGACGAATTGATCGAGCGCACGCTTCTGCTGCAAGCGCTCCAGCGCCGCTGTGTCGTCACTTGCGTCCAGCAGCGCGGGCGCCGTCTTGCGATAGACGAGCAGCGCGGGCCAGCCACGGGCGCGAAACCCGGCTAACGCGTCTTCGAACTCGAACTCCGTACCGGACGAATAGCGCGCGCCGTCGGGCTTGCGGAACGTCGCCGGCAGGCGAGTGCCGAGACGAGACCAGAGGATGCAGATCGCCGCATGGGCGTCGGACGGGTGCGGAAGCTGGTCCTGAAATGAACCGGACGCACTGAGCGGTTCGTGTTCCCAGAAGACAGGCAAGATATCGAGTGCGCCCGCCAGTTCCGCGCGCAGGCGCTCGATCACCCGACGTGCGATCAGCCGCTCTTCTGCGACATCGCCCGGCGAGGAGACGAATATCCGGAAGGTGTCCAACGCGCGCACATTACTGAACGGCTACGTGCGCGACAATCGCGAGTCGCCGGGCCTGCGCGTACCCGGGCGATCAGCGCGCTGTCTTGCCCATTCCGCGCCGGCGAAACGCGACGAGGGCTGCAATGCCCGCCAGCATCATCGCCAGCGACCCCGGCTCCGGTACGCCGGACGGTGGTTGCGTGGTACCGCCCAACAACTGGCCGCCGCGGAAGCGGTAGAAATAGTCGTCGTCTGGCACAGCGGGATTGGAGCTGCTGAAGATCGTCTGGCCGTCGACGAGAAACGAGCGTTCCACCCCCGGGAAATCCGTCGCATTCTCGAGCCCGTAGCGCACATCGAGGTCGAAGTCGCCGTTGCCGAGGAAGTAGATGAACGCCTGAACTGAATACGTCGGGCCCTGTGGACTCCCGAGGTCATATGAGGCCGCAAGATTGTTCCACCAAAGGCGCATCGTGGGAACCGCAGCATTGATGTCGTAAGGGGCCGTAAACTCCGGCTGGCCCTCGGCAGGGATGCCCACGGAAAAACCTTGGGTCGAAAAGACCGAGCCGGGATCGGGCGCGTTGGTCGTTTCAACGACGCTCAAGCCATCGACCGGAAGCAGCGAAAAAGTCGGATCGCCGGCCGCACCGCAGCCACTCGATTGCGAAAACGAGAAAGAGAAATTCGCAAACATGCAGACAAAGCTGTAGTCCGATCCCCCGACACGAAGCGCCGCGCTCTGGTCGAAGGCGAAATTCACGTCGTTGTTCGTGCCGCCGTCGCTATCGGGATCGTATGAACCCGCCAAGCTGAACAACAGCGAACGGTTCGCCCCGGCGTCGAGTGCCGCCTGGTTGTACAGATCGATCGTGTTGAAAATCCAGCCGCCACCGCTGTTTTCGAACGCGCTGGGATCGAAATCGACCTGAATTCGGCGTGCTTGGGCTGCTGCCGGAACAAGCAGGGCGGCAGCCGCCGCACACAAGCAGGTCGTTTTCCACACTGACTGCTTCATCACGATTCCCCTTGATCGTCTGGCGTAGCCAACACTCTGCGAGGCGGAGCCCGTAGAAAGTCAGCCAGCAAGTTCAATGCCGTCCCGCAGCCTTTGCTTTGCGATCAATCAATTAGCGGGTTCTGGACGCCGTCTTGCCTTGCCCTGAAGGCCCGAGTGTAAGATCGCCCGACGCCCGCCGGCAGAAGCGGGCCGCATCCGGGGGTTGCATGGAAGGTACAAGGCCGGTTCGAGGTCGCTGGATTCCACGAACCGCCCTCCTGCTGTGTTTTTTTGCTGCAGCGCACGCAACTGACGGAACCTGCACCCTCGACGCCCTGACCGCCCCCGATCTCGTGATCGAGGACGCGAAGCCCGTGCGCTTCGAGAAAGACATCACGCGCAAGGCGATGGCACACACGGCGGCCGATCCGGCGGCCTTCAAAATCAAGGTGCGGCGCGCGGGAGCAGGCGTGAGCTCCTTCAACAACGAACCGCGCTACGAACTCGCGGCCTATGAGTTGTCCCGCCTGTTGTTCCCGGCCGATGAGCAAGTGGTGCCGCCCATCGCGCTGCGTTCCGCGCCCCTCCCGCAGTTCAAGGCGATCGATCCAGCGGCCGTCGAGGCCTGGCGCGGCACCGACGCGACGTTCTACATGGTGCAGTGCTGGTTGAACGGCGCGAAGCCTCATCCGCTCGCGATCGACGAGACACGCTTCGCGGCCGATCCCGCCTATGCGCGCACGATCAGCCGCCTGAATGTCCTCACCTACCTGGTCGAGCACAAGGACTCCAATCTCGGCAACGTGATGCTGACGGGCGAGGGCGCCGCGGTGCGCGCCTGGGCGATCGACAACGGCGTCGCGTTCGATTCCGAGGAAAGCGACGTCGGCATCTTCTGGAAGGTCCTGCACGTCGACGCCGTGGATCGCGCGCTGGCCGATCGGCTGCGGGCGCTGACGCTCGACGAGCTGCGCGCGCGACTCGCAGTGATCGCACAGTACGAGCTGGTCGGTGAGACCTGGGAACCGCGCGCGCCGGGCGCCAACTTCGACGCGATGCGTGGCGTGAAGCGTCGCGGCAAGTTGCTGCAGCTCGGGCTCACCGGCAAGGAAATCGGCGAAGTCGAGCGGCGGCGCGCGAAGCTCGTGCGCCGCATCGACAAGGGCGAATTCAGGCTGTTGCCCGACGCATCGTGAAGATGGCGGTCGCAATCGCGCCGTCCATGTCGGAGGCGACGATCTCGATGCGCTCTTCGATCGCGCAATCGGTGGGCGCCGTGCCGCTGAGGCGCACGATCGCCGCGTCGAATTCGAGCCAGTGCGGCAGCGGCGCGCCGCTTGCGAGGCGTGCCTCATACGCGAGCACATCGCCCGGATCGGGATCGAAGAAGGTTTCCGCCGGCAGCCGGTGATCGATCGCGCGGCCCGGGTACACCACGAGGTCTTCCGGCTGGCGCTGCCGCATCGGCGCAGTGTTGTGCGTTTCGGTGCGCGAGAGCGCGGTATAGCGGCGGCCGATCAGCACTGCGAGCGCGATCCAGAGTACGCACAGCACGGCGTTCAGCAGCGCGAACCCGCGCGTGCCGAGGCCAAGCCAGTTGAGCCCGGCGAACACGACGCCGGCTTGCAGGATGTCGCCGAAGCGCCAGAAGAAGGTGTCGATCGTCGTCTTGCCGTCGAATTTCTCCGCGACGCCCGTCGGCAGGTAAAGCGTCTGCTGCGTCGTGTTCATCAGTGAATAGTTGGTCGAGCTCTCGAGGATCTTCGCGACATAGATCATGCTGAAGACCGGCACGAACGCGATCGCACCGTAGACGAAGAGCGCCATCGCCGGCAGTACGAGCAGCGCGCCGCGCACGCCGACGGCGCGATAGATGCGCGACACGAGGAGGGCCTGCACGATCACGCCGGCCAGCGTGACCCAAAGCTGGTAGCGCGCGTAGAGCGCACCGATGATCGCTTCGCGATCGGCGAGCGTGGCGGCGGCTCCCGCGAGCGCCTCGGCGCGGCCCTTGATGAGCGCCGCGAGCAGGTAGTCGCCGGTCGAGCCGATGCAGTTGAGCAGTACGACGAACGCCGCGACAAGCAGCAGGTAGCGGCTCCTGAACACGACCTGGAAGCCGCCGAGTACCGAGCCCACGCGCTGCGGCGCCTCGCCTGGCGCAGCCTGCGGCCGCGAGGGCTGCGGGATCGCGTCGGTTTCGGGAACGATCAGCGCGATGCTCGCGGTCAACAGCACGACGCCGAGCAGCAGCAGCGGGAGCGGCCCGAGGCGCACGATCAGGAGGTCGGTGAGCTGCGCGCCCGCGAGCGCGCCGAGCGTCGAGCCGAGCATGATCGCGGGAAAGAGCCGCTGGCCCGTCTTGGTGTTGAAGTGGCTCGCGGCGAGCGCCCAGAACTGCGCGACCACCATCAGCCCGTACACGCTCACCCAGATGAAGAACACGATGCCGAACCAGTGGCTCGAACGGAACGGGTACGCGAGCGCGAAGGTGAGGATGTTCACCGCGAAGAAGGCGCTGACGGCGCGCACGAGGTTCGAGCCGTCGATCCGCCGCCGCACGGCGCTGTAGAGCGGCACGAGCAGCATCAGCACGACGCCGTTCGCGGCGACCGCATAGCTGCGGACTTCGGCCGCGGCGCCGGCGAGCAGGAAGGATTCTCGCAGCGCCTTCAGAACGTAGTACGACGCCATGATCAGGAAGGCGTGCGACGCGAACAGCGCGATACAGCGGCCTTCGCCCGCGCGGACGCGGGTCAGGAGGCGCAGGCTTCGTTCAAGGGCGGAAAGTTCCGGCGGTGCGGACATGAGACCCCCTTCCGTGTGCTCCGGCCCTACTTTCGCCAGAACGCCGGCGTGAACAGCACCAGTACGCTGAAAATCTCGAGCCGTCCGAGGAGCATCGCGGCGGTGAACACCCAGGTCTGGAAGTCGGTGAACTTCTGGTACTGGGTCGATGGACCGGCCATCTCGAGGCCGGGGCCGAGGTTGTTGATCGAGGCGACGACGCCGCTGAAAGCTGACACGAGGTCGAGGCCCGAGAGCAGCAGCGTGAAGGTGAGCACCGCGATCGTCGCGAAGTACAGGAAGATGAAGGCGAGCACGGCGTAGACGACACGCTCTGGGATCACGTAGCCGCCGATGCGGATCGGCACGAGCGCGCGCGGATGCAGCAGCACTTTCATTTCGCGCACTGCGTGCCGCTCGAGCAGCAGCGTGCGGAACATCTTGATGCCGCCGCCCGTCGAACCCGTGCTGCAGACGATGCAGGAGAGGAACAACATCCAGACCGGTGCGAAGATCGGCCACAGCTCGTAGTCCTGGGTGACGAAGCCCGTCGTCGAGGCGACCGAGACGACGCTGAATGCGACATGGCGAAATGTCGTCACGAGCTGGTAATGGCCGCTCGCCCAGACGAGCAGCGTGATGCCGACGATGCTCGTGCCGAGCACGATCAGGATGGCCTTCGCCTCGGTGTCGCGCAGGTAAGGGGCGAGCGAAAGCTTTTGCACCGCCATGAAATGGCGCGAGAAATTCATGCACGCGAGCAACATGATCACGATCAGCACGAACTCGATCGCCGCCGAGTTGTAGAAGCCGATCCCGGTGTCGTGGGTCGAGAAGCCGCCGAGGCCGATCGCGGAAAAAGAATGACAGATCGAGTCGAGCCAGCTCATGCCGGCGGCGTGCAGGCCGATCGCGCCGGCCGCGGTGATGCCCGTGTACACGAGCCACAGCGCCTTCGCGGTCTGCGTGATGCGCGGCGTCAGCTTCTCGTCTTTCACGGGCCCGGGGCTCTCGGCCTTGTAGACCTGCATGCCACCGACGCCGAGCAGCGGCAGCACAGCGACGGCGAGCACGATGATGCCGAGGCCGCCGAACCAGTGCAGCGCACACCGCCACAGGTTCACTGAAGGCGGCAGGGCATCGAGCCCTGTCAGCACCGTCGAGCCGGTGGTCGTGAGCCCCGACATGGCCTCGAAGTAGGCGTCCGTGAACGAGAGGCCCGGTATCGACATCATCAGCGGCAGGCTGGCGGCCGCCGACATCATCACCCAGGCGAGCGTGACGAGGAGGAACCCGTCGCGCGCCGCGAGCTCGCGCCGGTAGCGCCGGAATGCGAGCGCGAGCGCGAGCCCCACCAGTACGTTGAGGCCGGCCGCGGCAGCGAAATCGCCGAGCATGCCATCGCCGGTCACGAGCGAGCAGACCATCGGCAGCACGAAGGTGATCGCAAAGAACGCGAGCATCAACCCGAGGACATGCAGGACCGCGAACACGGGTCGCTACCGCGACGTCGCGGTCATGAACAGCCGCTCCACCTGTTCGACGTGCCGGCGATCGGCGAGGAAGATGATCACGTGATCGTCCTCCTCCACCACGGTCTCGCCGTGCGCCATGATCACTTTCTGGTCACGCACGATCGCGCCGATACGCGCCCCGTCGGGCAGCGAAATCTCGCCCACCGCGACCCCGACGACGCGCGAACGGCCGCTTTCGCCATGGGCAATGGCTTCCATCGCCTCGGCCGCGCCGTGCTTGAGCGAGTGCACGCGCACGATGTCGCCGCGTCGCACGTGCGCGAGCAGCGAGCCGATCGTGACAGACTGCGGCGAGATCGCGACATCGATGCTGCCGCTCTCCATCAGTTCGGCGTACGAGGGCTTGTTGATGAGGGCCATCACCTTCGCGGCGCCGAGACGCTTTGCGAGCATTGCCGAGAGGATGTTCGCTTCCTCGGAGTTGGTCAGCGCGGCGAACACATCGGCGCTGTCGATGTTCTCCTCGATCAGCAGTTCCTCGTCGGCGGCGTCGCCGTGCAGCACGATCGCATGTTCCAGCACTTCGGAAACCTGGCGCGCGCGCTTCGCATCGCGTTCGATGACCTTCACGTAATGCGTCTTCTCGAGCATGCGCGCGAGCCGGAAGCCGATGCTGCCGCCGCCCGCGATCACGATGCGCTTCGCCGGGTTGCCTTCCTTGCGCAGCTCGTTCATGACGCGGCGGACCTGCTCGCGCTCGGCGAGGAAGAACACTTCGTCGTCCGGCTGGATCACGGCACCGGCTTCGGGCTCGATGCTGCGGCCGTCGCGATACACCGCGACGATGCGCGCGTCGATGTCGGGCAGGTGTTCGCGCAGCGCGCGGATCGGCTGGCCGACGAGTGGCATGCCCGCGCCCGCGCGCACGCCGACGAGGCGCAGCCGCCCCGCGGCGAAAGTGAGGACCTGCAGTGCGCCGGGGTAGCGGATCAGGCGCTCGATGTACTCGGTGACGAGCTGCTCGGGGCTGATCCACACGTCGACCGACAGCGCCTCATCGGAGAACAGTTTCGGGTTGCCCGTGTACTCGGCGGAGCGAATGCGCGCGATCTTGGTCGGCGTGCGATAGAGCGTGTAGGCCACCTCGCACGCGAGCATGTTCACTTCGTCGCTGTTGGTGAGCGCGATCAGCACTTCGGCATCGGCCGCGCCGGCGGAGTCGAGCACCGTCGGGAACGAGGCGTTGCCGACGACGGTGCGGATGTCGAGCCGCCCCTGCAGGTCGCGCAACACTTCCTGGTTGGTGTCGACGACGGTAACGTCGTTCGCCTCTTCGCGCGAGAGGTGATACGCCGCCGTGCGGCCGACCTGGCCGGCGCCGAGAATCACGATTTTCATGTGCGAGTCATACCGCTTCGAGATTGGCGTAGGCGAGCATGAGCCATTTGGTGCCCTGGCGCTCGAAGTTGACCTGTACCCGCGCCTGCGGACCCTGCCCCTCGACATTGAGCACGGTGCCTTCGCCGAACTTGCCGTGGCGGACTCGCGCTCCGAGGCGCATGCCCGGCGCGACGGGCTCCGCCGCGACTGCGCGACGCCCGGCCTGCGAATGGGTGTAGGCCGGCGCCGCGTTGTTTTCGCGCGGATGGGAATGTCCGGCGGGTCGTGCATAGGGCCGGCCGAGCTGGATCCGCGGCCGTACTTCCTCGACGAGGTCCTCGGGGATTTCGGTGATGAAGCGCGACGGCTGGCCGTAGCTGTCCATGCCGTGCAGGCGCCGTTGTTCGGCGAAAGTCAGGTAGAGCTGTTGCATCGCGCGCGTCATGCCGACATAGCAGAGGCGCCGCTCTTCTTCCAGCCCGTCGAGATCGTTGAGCGAGCGCTGGTGCGGGAAGAGGCCGTCTTCCATGCCGCACAGGAACACGACGGGAAACTCGAGTCCCTTGGCGGTGTGCAGTGTCATCATCTGCACGCAATCTTCCCACTCCTCCGCCTGGCCCTCGCCGGATTCGAGCGCGGCATGCGCGAGGAAGGCGTCGAGCGGCGGCAGATCGCCCTCGTCGAAGCCACGCGCGGCGCTCACGAGTTCCTCGAGGTTCTCGACGCGCGCTTCACCGCGGTCCGCCTTGTCTTTCTTGTGATGCTCGACGAGCCCGCTCGCCGCCAGCACGAGATCAACCTGCTCGTGGAGCGACAGCGCGGCCGCCTCCTGTGCGAGGCGCTCGATCAGCTCGACGAAGCCGCCGAGCGCAGCGCCGGCGCGCGCGCCGAGCGTGCCCGCGGCAATCGCCTGTCGCGCCGCCTGCCACATCGAGCCGCCGGCGGCTCGCGCGGCCTGGCGCATCTCGTCGATCGTCTTCGCGCCGATGCCGCGGGTCGGCAGGTTCACGACCCGCTCGAACGAGGCGTCGTCGTCGCGGTTCGACAGCAGGCGCAGGTAGGCGAGCGCATCCTTGATTTCGGCGCGCTCGAAGAAGCGCAGGCCGCCATACACCTTGTACGGGATGCGCGCGGAGAGGAAAGATTCTTCGAACACGCGCGACTGCGCGTTCGAGCGATACAGGATGGCGATCTCGCGCCGCGCGCCGCCCCGCTGCACCCACTCGCGGATGCGGTGGGTCACGAAATCCGCTTCGTCGCGCTCGTTGAATGCTCCGTACAGGCGGATCGGTTCGCCGTGACCATCGCTCGTCCACAGGTTCTTGCCGAGGCGGCCGCTGTTGTGCTCGATCAGCGCGTTCGCGCCCTTCAGGATATTGCCGGTCGAGCGGTAGTTCTGCTCGAGCTTGTGCAGCTGCGCCTGCGGCCAGTCGCGGCGGAACTGCTGCAGGTTCTCGACCCGCGCGCCTCGCCA
>CADEFQ010000016.1:69095-75702 GCA_902826635.1 uncultured Pseudomonadota bacterium | reverse complement strand
ACGGCCAGATGAACGAGCCGCCGGGCAACCGCCTGCGCGTCGCGCTCACCGGCCTCACGATGGCCGAATATTTCCGCGACGAAGTGCGCGAGGACGGCGGCAAGGGCCGCGACGTGTTGTTCTTCGTCGACAACATCTACCGCTACACGCTCGCCGGCACCGAAGTGTCGGCGCTGCTCGGCCGCATGCCGTCGGCGGTGGGCTACCAGCCGACGCTCGCCGAGGAAATGGGCGTGCTGCAGGAACGCATCACCTCGACCAAGACCGGCTCGATCACCTCGATCCAGGCGGTGTACGTGCCGGCGGACGACCTGACCGACCCCTCGCCCGCCACGACCTTCGCGCACCTCGACGCGACGGTGGTGCTGTCGCGCCAGATCGCGGCGCTCGGCATCTACCCGGCGGTCGACCCGCTCGACTCGACGAGCCGCCAGCTCGACCCGCTGGTCGTCGGCGAGGAGCACTACAACACCGCGCGCGGCGTGCAGGCCGTGCTGCAGCGTTACAAGGAACTGCAGGACATCATCGCGATCCTCGGCATGGACGAGCTGTCCGAAGAGGACAAGCTCACCGTGTTCCGCGCGCGCAAGATCCAGCGCTTCCTGTCGCAGCCGTTCAACGTCGCGAAGGTGTTCACCGGCCAGGACGGCAAGATCGTCTCGCTGAAGGACACGATCCGCGGCTTCAAGGGCATTCTCTCCGGCGAATTCGATCACCTGCCCGAGCAGGCGTTCTACATGGTCGGCTCCATCGACGAAGCCGTTGAAAAAGCCAAGACCCTGAGCTGAGGCATACCGTGGCTGAGCCCGTCATACAGGTCGATGTCGTGAGCGCCGAAGGCGAGATCTTCTCGGGTCCCGCGAAGATGGTGTTCGTGCCGGCGACGGAAGGCGACATCGGCATCGCGCCCCGTCACGCGCCGCTGCTGACCCTGCTGAAGGCCGGCGAAGTGCGAGTCCAGACGCCCGAAGGCGCCGAACACCTGATCTTCGTGGGTGGCGGGGTGCTCGAGATCCAGCCGAAGAAAGTGACCGTGCTCGCCGATACGGCGCTGCGCGCGAAGGACATCGACGAGGCGGCCGCGCTCGCCGCGAAGCAGCGTGCCGAGGAAGCGCTCAAGGACAAGGTCGACGCGATCAGCCAGGCCGAGGCGCTCGCCGAGCTCACGCGCGCGGCGGCCCAGCTCAAGCTGATCGAGAAGCTGCGCAAGCTGAAGGGCTGAGGCGCCGCGCGCGACGCCCCGCCCCGGTCGTGCGTTATTTCAGGATCAGTTCCCGCACCAGCTGACTGCCGAGCTGCGTGCGCATCTTGCCGCGATCGGCGCCGGCTTTCGCCGCCGTCGCGCGATCGCCCCAGACCTTGCGCTGGATCGCCTCCGTCTTCGCGTCGAGCCCATCGAGTGCGGCCATGTTCTTGTACGTGATCGTCAGGATCAGGTCCGCATCATGGGGATCGCGAGCCTGCGCCTCGTAGACGTGGTACTCGAGGACGATGCCCGCCTTCTTCTGTTCTTCCATCAACGACTTGTAGGTTGTCGCAAGGTAGCTCAGGTAGGCATCGAACATGCCGGGCTCGACCTTGATGAACGAGACGTTGGTGACCGGTCCTTCGCTGTAAGGCAGCGCGTCCTCGGCGAAACCGGCAATCGGCGCACAAATGAACGCAAGGGCTGCGAGCAGCCCCGCTCGTTGGATACGCATGGTGTTTTCCGTCCTTTGAAGTGTTGTTGTTGAACGCCCGTTTGGCGGGCGAGGCGGCAACTATGCGCCGCCGCGCCAGGCATCGCAAACTGCAGGGTATTCGGGGTGAGGCGACCGGATTGCGCGTGCGCTGCCCGTTCTGTCACGCTGGCTCGCAATGAAAGGTACTGCGTGAATGATCGCCGGAGTTTCTTCGCGCTTTGCAGCGGCGCCGCCGCGATGATGGCTGCTGCTGCGCCTGCCCGAGCCCGCTCGACAGGCATTCCGTCGCGCGGCTATGCCCGGGGCCCCCATGGACTCGTTCACTACCACGATTCAGGCGGACTCGTGCGCCCGGGCAGCGCCTCGCTGCCCCTCGTGCTGCTGCATCAGTCTCCGATGTCTGCGCGCCAGTTCGAAGCCGCGCTCCAACCGCTCGCCACGCGCGGCATCCGCTGTATCGCCGTCGATACGCCGGGATTCGGCGAGTCCGACCCGACGCGATTCGTACCGCGCATCGAGGATTGGGCGAGTTCGATCGTCGCGGTACTCGATCACCTCGACATCTCCCAAGCGGACATGCTTGGGCATCACACGGGTGCGTTACTCGCGACCGAAGTGGCGCTACAAGCGCCTGGCCGCGTGCGCCGCCTGATCCTGAACGGCCCGTTCCCCGCCAGCGAAAGCGAGCGTCGGCAATACCTCGAGGCGATGGAAGCGGGGCGTGAGGAGTCCGAGCCCGCACTCGACGGCCTGCATCTCGTGCGGAGTTTCGCGTTGCGCCTGAAGATGTACGGGCGGGGGGCGGAGCCGGCGCTGATCACACGCTATGTAGTCCAGAAGTACCAGTGCCTCGCTCCGCACTGGTACGGACACAACGCGGCGTTCCACTACGATCATGCCGCATCGATCGCGCGTCTCGCGCATCGCACGCTCATTCTCACGAACACCGGCGACGACATCTTCGGGATTTCGAAGCGCGCCGCGGCACTGCGTCCCGACTTTGCGTACCGCGAGATGCAGGGCGGGACGCACGATATCGTCGATCAGCGACCGGAAGAGTGGGCGGCGATCGTCGCGGGCTTCCTCGACGACGGTGCGGTCGACGGAGCGCGCTGAGGCGCCTTTCATACCGCGCCGGGAGATCACAATTCCCCGCGGGCCGCTCCCGGCCCGCGGGGATTGCACCCGCGCCGGAGCCCGGCGCTACTTCGCCGGATCCGGCTCCACCGGGGCCGACCGCGGTTTCGCAGACGCCTGCCATCGGGTGAACTCCTCCTTCGACACCCCGCCGTCGCTGTTCGCGTCGGCGGTGGCGAAGTCGGCGGCGAGGCTCTTGTCCGCAACCGATTCGCTGGCGGTGATGTGGCCGTCCGCATTCTTGTCGAGCGACTCGAAGGACTTCGAGGCCAGGGTCTCACCGGCGAGGGCAGTGCCGGCGAGCAGGGCAGCAGCAGTGATGATCAGGTGTTTCATGGTGGGGTACCTCCGTGAAGCACCGTACTGCGCACCCGGAACGAGCGTAATGTCCCGCGACGGCGACAGGGTGCCCTCGCGACGCGTGCGTCCTACAGGCGGGATTCGCGCAAAGGCTGGATTTGCCGACTTGCGCGTCTGTCTCGGCGCCCCGACGTGGTCGCCGTTCCGACCTTTGAATCCGGGCGGGTCCCACCGATCGCCTGCGCGCGGTCCTACACGAACGCGGCGCTCGGATACAATTGCGCGATGCCTCTCACCATCGTGATTCTCGCCGCCGGTCAGGGAAAGCGGATGCGCTCCGACCTGCCGAAGGTCCTGCAGCCGCTCGCGGGCCGGGCGCTGCTCGCGCATGTGATCGCGACCGCGCAGGAGCTCGAGCCCTCGTCGATCCATGTGGTCTACGGCCACGGTGGCGAACGCGTGCGCGATGCACTCGTCGCGGCGCCCGTTGCCTGGGCGCGGCAGGCCGAGCAGCTCGGCACCGGTCACGCGGTGGCGCAGGCGATGCCGCAGGTGGACGATCGCGATCTCGTCCTCGTGCTCTACGGCGACGTGCCGCTCATTCGCGCGGCGACGTTGCGTGAGCTCGTCGCGCTGGCCGGCCCGAAGGGCGTCGCAGTGCTCACCACCGAGCTCGACAATCCCGCCGGATACGGCCGCATCGTACGCAGCGCCCGCGGGCAGGTGCAGCGCATCGTCGAGGAAAAGGATGCGACGGCGCGCGTGAAGCGCATTCGCGAGGGGAACACCGGTGTGATGGTGGCGCCCGCCAGGCTGCTGCGGCGCTGGCTCGCGCGCCTGCGCACCAACAACGCGCAGGGCGAGCTCTATCTCACCGATATCGTCGCGATGGCGGTGAAGGAAAAGGTGAAAGTCGCGCCGCTCGTCGTCGACACGCCGACCGACGTGCTCGGTGTCAACGACAAGGCGCAGCTCGCGGAAGTCGAGGCCGCGTACCGCGCGCGCCGTGCACGCGAGCTGCTTGAAGCCGGCGTGACGCTCGTCGACCCGGCGCGCCTCGACGTGCGCGGCCCGCTCGCGGTGGGCCGCGACGTGCAGATCGACGTCAATGTCGTCTTCGAGGGCGCGGTGCGCCTCGGCGATCGCGTGCGGATCGGGCCGAACTGCGTGATCCGCGACACCGAGATCGGTGATGACACCGAAGTGTTTCCGAATTGCGTGATTGACCGCGCCACGATCGGGCCGGCGTGCAATATCGGGCCGTTCGCCCGCTTCCGCCCTTCCTCGAAGCTCGCGCGCGGCGTGCACATCGGGAATTTCGTCGAAGTGAAAAACAGCACGCTCGGCGAAGGCAGCAAGTCGAACCACCTCACCTATCTCGGCGATGCGGTCGTCGGTGCGCGCGTCAACGTGGGCGCGGGTACCGTCACCTGCAACTACGACGGCGTGAACAAATCACAGACGCACATCGACGATGGCGCGTTCATCGGCTCGGGCAGCATGCTGATCGCGCCCGTGCGCGTCGGCGCGCGCGCGACGATCGGCGCCGGCTCCGTCATCACCAAGGACACGCCGCCCGACAAGCTCACGCTCGAGCGCTCGAAGCAGGTCACGATCGATGGCTGGCAGCGGCCGACGAAAAAGGCCTGAGCGCCGGCGGCGGGCGCGGCACTGATGCCGTTCACGGCCGCCGAGATCGATGCGCTGCGGCTCAGTTTCGGTGTCGCGGCCCGCAGCGTGCTCTTTTCCCTGCCCTTCGCAACACTGATCGCCTGGCTGCTCGTGCGCGGCCGCTTCCGCGGCCGCTTCGTGCTCGACGCACTCGTGCACCTCCCGCTCGTGCTGCCGCCGGTCGTCGTCGGCTATCTCCTGCTCGTGCTCTTCGGCCGGCGCGGTGCCATCGGCGGTTGGCTGTACGACAGCTTCGGGATCCAGCTCGCGTTCACGACGGCGGGCGCGGCGCTCGCCACGGCCGTGATGTCGTTTCCGCTGATGGTGCGCGCGATGCGTCTGTCGCTCGAAGCCGTCGACCAGGGCCTCGAAGACGCCGCGCGCACGCTCGGCGCGGGACCGATCGATCGCTTCGTGTCGATCACGCTGCCGCTGATGTTGCCGGGCATCCTGGCCGGCGGCGTCACCGCGTTCGCCGCAAGCCTCGGCGAATTCGGCGCTGTGATCACATTCGTCTCGAACATACCGGGCGAAACGCGCACGCTTCCGCTCGCGCTCTACACCGCGATCCAGACTCCGGGAGGCGACGCCGCCGCGGCGCGCATCGCGGGGCTGTCGCTCGCGCTCGGCTTCACCGGTCTCGCTGTATCCGAATGGCTCGCGCGCCGCGTGCGCCGCACGCTGGGGCAGGCGTGAGAGCGCGGCGCGCATGATCCACGTCGACGTTGCCCTGCGTCGCGGCGACTTCACGCTCGACGCGCGCTTCGAGACACCGGAAGCCGGTGTCGTCGCGCTCTTCGGCCGCTCGGGTTGCGGCAAGACCACGCTCGTCAACCTCATGAGCGGACTGCTGCGGCCTGACCGGGGCCGCATCGAGATCGGTGGCGAAACCCTGCTCGACACCGCGAGCGCTCGCTGCCTCGCGCCGGAAGAGCGGCACGTTGGCTACGTGTTCCAGGACGCGCGCCTCTTCCCGCATCTCAGCGTGGCGGAGAACCTCGACTATGGGCTGCGGCGCAGCCGGGGTCGCGCGCATGTCATCGCATACGACGATGTCATTGCGCTGCTTGCGCTCGGGCCGCTGCTCGATCGGCGTCCGTATTCGCTGTCGGGTGGCGAGCGCCAGCGGGTGGCGCTCGGGCGCGCGCTGCTCGCGCAACCGCGCCTGCTGTTGCTCGACGAGCCGCTCGCCTCGCTCGATGCGGCGCGGCGTGAAGAAGTGCTGCCCTTTCTCGAGGCATTGCGGCTGCGCCTCGTGCTGCCGATGATCTATGTGAGCCACGCCTTCGACGAAGTGCTGCGCCTCGCCACGCATCTCGTCGTGCTCGAAGCGGGGCAGGTGGTCGCGCAGGGCCCGCTCACCGAAGTGAGCTGCGATCCCGCGTTGACGGCGATCGTCGGACCGGCCGCCGTCGGCGCCGTGCTCGACGCGCAAGTGCTCGACAGCGACGCGGCGACAGGCCTGACGCGCGTGCGGGTCGGCCGCAGCGGCGAACTGCGACTGCGCGCCGCCCAGGTGGCGGCCGGCGCCCGCGTGCGCGTGCAGGTGCTCGCGCGCGACGTGATTCTTTCCGATCGCGCGCCCGAGGGCCTGAGCGTGCGCAACGCACTGCGCGGCCATATCGTCTTGATCGAGCCGCAGGGCGACGAAGCCTGCCGCACACTCGTCGATCTCGACGGCGCGCAGGTGGTCGCGCATGTCACGCGCGATGCTGTGGCGGCGCTGCGGTTGCGGCCGGGTGCGGAAGTGTGGGCGCTCGTGAAGGCCGTGTCGTTGCGCAGCCATTCGTTTCCGCCGGGGTAGATGCTGGCGGCGC
>CADEFQ010000016.1:64079-68995 GCA_902826635.1 uncultured Pseudomonadota bacterium | reverse complement strand
AAGGCCGTGTCGTTGCGCAGCCATTCGTTTCCGCCGGGGTAGATGCTGGCGGCGCCTATTCGTCCAGATCCGCGGTGAAGCCGATCGGCCGCGCCTTCCGCCCTGCCGGCGGCGTGATCAAATGCCGGATGGACTTCACGAGTTCGCTGATCGCGCGGTCGTGCGTATCCACTCGTGTGGACAAGTCTTCGACCAGCTTCATCAGTTCGCCGCTGACCAGCGCGGCACGACGCAGCCGAACGAACGCGCGCATGATCTCGATGTTGACCCGTACCGCGGTGGCGCTGCGCAGGACGCTCGAAAGCATTGCGACGCCTTGCTCGGTGAAGGCGTAGGGGCGCACCCGTCGACCGCCGTGGCCGGAACTCAAACTTGAGGTCACAAATTGTGACCTCAAGACGCCAACCTCTTGATTGGACAGCTGAAAAAGGAAGTCGCCCGGGAACCGCCCGCGATTGCGCCGTACCGCCTGCAGCAGGGCCTTGGTCGTGACGCCATACAGGGTAGCCAGATCCGAATCCAGCAACACCGACAGCCCACGAATGGTGTGGATTCGGGTGTCAATCGTCGGCGGGTTTGCGGAAGGCGTGCCCATGGCCGACCACTCTGCGCCGGCACGAGAGGGCGGCCCAACGCAGAAACTGGTGCGAATGCGCTGGATTGCCGGCGCTCGCGCCACCGTCTGTTCCGGATTCATGAACCCCATTACCAGAGTCCTACCCAAGTCTCTGCGCCAGCAGGAAAATCTGGTACGGTTCGACATACAAGCCATTGGGGGATATCGCCGACATGACCCGGGGCACCGAGCCTCATCGATTCCTGTTTGCCCGACGAGGCACCGAGGGGTGACCCCCGAGGCCCGCTGGTCACACCTGAAAGCGCAGGCGCGCCAGGCGACCGTCGGCCAGCTCGTCGACGACGCGAGCCGCGCCAAGGATGTGCTCGGCCGCGTGTACGAACCCTGCTGCTCGTCACGAGGGCCGGTGCGCATGAACCTCGCCATCCGCGACTTCAACTCCGGCCAGATCGCCCAAGGCGACACTTTCTGCAACGGCCGGCAACCGGATCTGAAGGCGACCGTTTTGGAGCTTGATCGCGACATCTCGGCACGGTTGCGCTCTATTCACGAATCTCTGCCGATCGCGCATTTCACGATCAAGAAGCTTCCGTCACGATTGCAGCTCGCTGAGAGGATGTTTCGCGAGTGATCGTGTACCAGGAGAACAAAGCAGACTTTCTTCGAGACGCCTTCTCGCGCGACATCGAGGAAGTCGTGCTGGAGGCCTACCGCCGTCGCACCGGCCGCTCTGTTTCTCGCGGTGAAGTTCGTTCTTGGAAGGAGTCTCTGCTCGCGTTAGCGAAGGTGATCAACGACGACGCGATTCCGATCGACTGTGGTGTCGCGATCGAGTACGGAATTCCTCAAACCGCAAAGAGAATCGACGTCTTGCTTTCGGGACTTGGATCAGACGGGCGCGACGAATTGTTGATCATCGAGCTCAAGCAGTGGGCGCAAGCGGAACGCACTCGCAAGGACGGAGTGATCCGGACGCGCTTTGAGCACGGAATGGCAGACGTCAGCCATCCGTCCTATCAGGCTTGGTCGTACGCGTCGCTCCTCCAGGATTTCAACGATGCGGTAGACCGCGACGAGGTGCAACTTCGCCCCTGCGCATACCTGCACAACTACGGCGACGATGGTGTTTTGACGGACCCCTTCTACCAAGGCTGGATCGAAAAGGCGCCGGTGTTTCTGCGAGGTGACGCCGAGCGGACACGTCTGCGAGAGTTCGTTCGCCAGCACGTGCGCGCGGGTGACAGGAATCGCCTGCTGTATCGGATCGAGAACGGGAAAGTCCGGCCGTCAAAGGGACTGGTCGACAGCCTCGAGGGGATGTTGAAGGGCAAGGACGAGTTCGTATTGATCGACGACCAGAAGGTCGTTTTCGAGACCATCGTTGAACTCGCGCGCGGCGCAACGCCCTCCACGAAGGAAGTCGTCATCGTCGAAGGTGGGCCGGGGACCGGAAAGTCGGTCGTCGCAATCAATGCGCTGGCAGCATTGACGTCGAGCCGCTTAGTGGCGAAGTACGTTACGAAGAACGCTGCGCCGCGAGCCGTCTTCGAGTCGAAACTGTCCGGCAGTTTCCGTCGCAGCCGCATAGGCAACCTTTTTTCCGGCTCAGGCGCATTCGTGAACACAACCGCAAACGTGTTCGACGCGCTGGTCGTCGACGAGGCGCACCGGGTCAATGAGAAGTCCGGCCTTTACGGGAATCAGGGTTCGCATCAGGTAGAGGAGATCATCGGCTCGTCGAAGTGCGCAGTGTTCTTCATTGACGAAGATCAGCGTGTCACCTGGAAGGACATCGGGTCCAAGACAGACATCGCGCAGCGCGCGCGCCGCGCCGGGGCCCGGGTGACGCATCTGCAGCTGGCCTCGCAGTTTCGCTGCAGCGGGTCCGACGGATATCTGGCCTGGCTGGACAATGCACTCGGAATCCGTCCGACGGCAAACGAACAGCTCGAGCCCGGGCCTTTCGACTTCCGTGTGTTTGACTCCCCAGAGACACTGCGACGGGAAATCGTCGAACGCAATGCCGCAAGCAATCGCGCTCGAATGGTGGCGGGCTACTGCTGGGACTGGAAAAGCAAGAAGGATCCAGACGCCATGGACGTCGTCATTCCCGAGCACGGCTTCGGAATGCAATGGAACCTGACGGACGACGGCGGGCTGTGGATTATCTCACCGGAGTCTGTCGCCCAAATCGGCTGCATACATACGTGTCAGGGGCTTGAAGTCGACTGGATTGGCGTGATTGTTGGCCCAGATCTCGTCGTGCGCGACGGACGCGTGATCACGCGTCCGGAGAGGCGATCGAAACAGGATCACTCGATTCGAGGATACAAGGCGATGCTTGAGACGGAGCCCGAGGCGGCGCGGGAAAAGGCGGATCGGATTATCCGCAATACCTACCGGACGCTTTTGACGCGGGGGATGAAGGGTTGTTTCTTGTATTGCACTGACACGGAGACGCGCGAGTACTTCAAGCGCATTGTGACCGAGTCCGGGGCTATCCAGCTCTGCGAGCCTCCAGAAAGAGAGGCCACTTGAATTCAAATTTTGCCTTTGCTCGGTTCGAGACGCTTCGGCGGGCGTCCGCAGTGATGGGTGTGCTCATCGTCACACGCGACGAGGCGAATGAGAGCATCGTGTCTGCGAAAACCACCAGGCTGATGGAGGATCCGGCGCGGTGACGACGATTCAGAAGAACGAATAGTAAATCCGAAATTGTTTCCGTAGGCGTCGCGGCATCGGAAGAGAGGGGCGTAATGACTGGCGACTCGTCACGAGATATGCAGGGACTTCGAGACGCGCTGCGAGATTTTGTCTCGGAGCGCGATTGGGATCAGTTCCATACGCCTCGCAACCTCGCCAGCTCGATCTGCATCGAGAGCGCTGAACTGCTAGAGCGGTTTCAGTGGGCCGACAGGAACAGCGACGAGCTGACGGCCGATGAAATGGTCGCGATCCGACATGACCTCGCCGATGTCTTGCTCTACCTCGTTCGACTTGCGGACAAGCTCGGCATCGACCCGATTGCCGCCGCACATGAGAAGATCGAGATCAATGCGTCGAAGTATCCGATTGAGAAGGCGCGCGGCAGCAGCCGGAAATACGACCAGTTCTAGCGGAATGGGCTCACGGCAATGAAGCTGTGGGTGGGTATCACGGACAAGGACTGGTATGAACACCTGGCACTTCAGCGCCCGGACGAGGTCAACTTCTGGCAGCCCAGTGGAACACGCACGTTCAGAGTTTTGCAGCCGGGCGAGCCCTTCCTCTTCAAGCTGCATAGCCCGAACCACTTCATCGTGGGTGGCGGCTTTTTTGTGCGCTACTCAGCACTTCCTGCCTCCCTCGCCTGGGATGCATTCGCTCTAAAGAACGGAGTGGAGAGCTTCGATGTTCTGCTAAAGCGAGTCCGCAAGTACCGTCGCTCGGACGACGCATTGGATCCTGTGATCGGCTGCAATGTGCTTGCCGAGCCCTTCTTCCTGCCACGCGGTCTCTGGGTTCCAGTGCCTGCGGGTTGGGCGCCGAATATCGTGCAGGGTCGCAGCTACGAAACGTTTGGCGACGGGGCTGCACTCTGGCAAGCCGTGGTCGAGGCCGCCAGGCTTGGCGACATGGTTCAATCGCCGACCGCACTGCCAACCGAAGACAGCCCACGGCTAGGCACGGAATACCTGACGCGAGCACGTCTTGGTCAGGGCGCCTTCCGCGTGCTCGTCACCGATGCCTACCAGCGGCGCTGTGCCGTAACTGGAGAGAAGACCTTACCTGTGCTGGACGCCGCCCATATCAAACCCTACGCATGCGAGGGGCCGCACCGCGTGCAGAACGGGCTCCTTCTTCGCTCGGATGTGCACAAGCTGTTCGACTTGGGGTACGTCACTGTGACTCCAGAACTGAAAATGGAAGTCAGCAGAAAGCTTCGCGAGGACTGGAGCAACGGGCGCGAGTACTACGCATGGCATGGCAAGAAGCTGGCGCATCTGCCGGGCGAGCAACATCTACAGCCCGCAAGGGATTTCCTTCAGTGGCACAATGAGAATCGATTCAAATCCTGAGTGGTCACCCGGAGCGCCGAAGCGCATGTCGCTCAATCAGACGGCAGCTTCGATCTGCTTGATGCCATCTCCCTTGTGTTTCCCCGTGGCTCTTAGATTCACGCTGAGCGCAAGCTGACGGCCGCACACTGGTGGTCGTGAGCTGGTGTCCAAGTTCGGCGTATCGCGATGCCCAACTCAATTGGTAAGTGAAGTGCACCTATTCAACCGAAGATTCGCCCTCCTGTTCAGCCTCCTCGCCGCGACCCCGCTGCACGCGGTCGAAAACCCGACCGACGATC
>CADEFQ010000016.1:0-63979 GCA_902826635.1 uncultured Pseudomonadota bacterium | reverse complement strand
CTGGGACAGCGTCGCGGATCGCCTTGCGAGCGCCGACAACGTTCGCGCGGCGCTCGCGTTCGTCGCGCGCGGTGAGGCACCGCTGGGCATCGTCTACGCGACCGATGCGCTCATCGACAAAAAAGTAAAGGTCGTGGGTCTGTTTCCGGACAGTACGCACGCCCCCATCGCGTACCCTGCCGCGGTGCCGACCGGTGGGCGGCCGGCGGGCGCCGCCTTCCTCGCCTTCCTTGGAACCCCGGCGGCCCAGGCCGCGTTCGCGCGCTATGGCTTCACCAAGCCGAAGGCAGAACCGCAGGCATTCAGGCAAAATACGCGACCCTGACCGGAGACCAGCCGCCCATGTGTGGAATCGTCGGAGCCGTCGCGGAACGCAATATCGTCCCGATCCTGATCGAGGGGCTGCGCCGCCTCGAGTACCGGGGCTATGACTCCGCGGGGCTCGCTGTCCTCGATGGCGGCCAGCAGCTCGAGCGCGTGCGCACGGTGGGCAAGGTGAAGATGCTCGAGGAGGCGCTCACGAAGCAGCCGCTCGCAGGCAAGCTCGGCATCGCGCACACCCGCTGGGCGACACACGGCGTGCCGAGCGAACGCAATGCCCACCCGCACGTCTCGCGCGACGGGCTCGCGATCGTGCACAACGGCATCATCGAGAACCACGAGGAACTGCGCGCCGAGTTGACACGCGCGGGTTACAACTTCACCTCGGAGACCGACACCGAGGTGATCGCGCACCGCATCCACTTTCACCTCGCCAAGCTGGGCGACCTGTTCAAGGCCGTGCGCGCCACCGTCGCCGAGCTCGAGGGCGCCTACGCCCTTGCAGTGGTGAGTTCCGCCGCGCCGGACCGCGTGATCCTGGCGCGCGAGGGCTGCCCGGTCGTGATCGGCCTCGGGGTCGGCGAGAATTTCGTCGCCTCGGACGTCGCTGCGCTGTTGCCGGTCACGCGCAAGTTCATCTTCATGGAGGAGGGCGATGTCGCGGAGGTGAGCCTCTCAAGCGTGCGCATCATCGATCGCGACGGCAATGCCGCGGACCGCCCGCCGCACGAGAGCGAGCTGTCGGCCGACGCCGCGGAGAAGGGCCCGTACCGGCACTTCATGCTGAAGGAAATCCACGAACAGCCGCGCGCTGTCGCCGACACGCTGCAGGAGCGCGTCGCGCACGGGCGGCTGCTCGACGCCGCCTTTGGGCCGGCGGCGGGCGAAATCTTCCGCCGCACCGAGCACGTGCACATCGTGGCCTGCGGCACGAGCTATCACGCCGGCGCCGTCGCGCGCTATTTCATCGAACAGATCTGCAAGCTGCCGTGCTCGGTCGAGATCGCGAGCGAGTACCGCTATCGCAACCCGGTGGTGCTGCGCAATTCGCTCTTCGTGACGATCTCGCAGTCGGGTGAGACCGCCGACACGCTCGCGGCGCTGCGTCTCGCGAAACAGGCGGGCTATCTCGCTTCGCTCGCGATCTGCAACCAGCCGGAAAGCTCGCTGGTGCGCGAATCCGAGCTCGTGATGCTCACGCGCGCGGGCCCGGAGATCGGGGTCGCTTCCACCAAGGCGTTCACGACGCAGCTGATGGCGCTGTCGATGCTGGTCGTCGCGCTCGCGAAGTATCACAGCGCCGATGCCGAGCGCGAGCGCGGTCTCATTGCGCGCCTGATCGAGATTCCGGGCCTGATCGAGAAGACCCTCACGCTCGATCCGATCATCCATCGCCTCGCGGAGCGTTTCGCCGACAAGCAGCACACGCTGTTCCTCGGTCGCGGCGCGCTGCACCCGATCGCGATGGAAGGTGCGCTCAAGCTCAAGGAGATCTCCTACATCCACGCCGAAGCCTACCCGGCGGGTGAGCTGAAGCACGGTCCGCTCGCGCTCGTCGATGCCGGCATGCCGGTGATCACCGTTGCGCCGAACAACGATCTGCTGGAGAAGCTGAAGTCGAACCTGATGGAAGTGCGCGCGCGCGGTGGCGAGCTGATCGTGTTCGCCGATCCGGAAGCCGGCTTCGAGCCCTCCGACGGCGTCACCGTGATCCAGATGCCGAAGCATGTCAGCTATTTCCAGGCGCCCGCCGTCTACACGGTGCCGCTGCAGCTGCTGTCGTACCACGTGGCGATCCTGAAGGGCACGGACGTCGACCAGCCGCGCAACCTCGCGAAAAGCGTCACGGTCGAGTAACCTCGGGGGTCCCTCAGCCGCCCGATGGAGGACTCCCATGTTGAAGCGAAGCCTGTTGATCACCGCGGTCGCGGTCCTCGCGCTCGCCGCCGGCTGCGCGAACCAGAAGGGTCCGGCCACGAAGGCAATCGCCGACGCGGAAACCGCGCTCGCCGCGTTCAAGGACGATGCCGCGCGCCTGCTGCCCGAGGACATGTCGGCCCTCGATACGACACTCACGGGCCTGAAGGACAACCTCGCGAAGGGCGACTACAAGGCGGTGCTCGCCGCTGCGCCTGGAATGTGGGACAAGCTCGCCGCGCTGCGCGACGCGACTGCGGCGAAGAAGCACGAATGGGAAGCGGCCACCGCCGCGGCGAAGGAGCAATGGACCGGCTACGCCACCGACCTGCCGAAGATGGTCGAGGCGATCCAGAGCCGCGTCGAAATCCTCGGCAAGGCGAAGCGGCTGCCGAAGAACATTTCCACGGAAGCCTACGACAACGCGAAGTCGGGGCTCGACTGGATGAAGACCACCTGGGCCGAGGCGAACGAGGCGTTCAATTCGGGCAATGCCATCGACGCAGCCGGCAAGGCGAAATCCGTGAAGGACAAGGGAAGCGAAGTGCTCGTGGCCCTTGGGCTCGCCCCGGCGTCATGAGCACCGAAAGCGATACCGCCGCGAACGACGGCGCCGCCGGCGACGACCTGCGCGACCTGATCGCGCAGGCGGAGGACATGCTGCATTCGCTCACCGGCCAGTCGGGCGAGGCGGCGCAGCGCTTGCGCGAGCGGGTCGAAGCCACGGTCAAGAGTGCGCGCGCGCGTCTCTCGTCGATCGAGACCGATGCGCGCCAGCTCACCGACCAGGCCGCGGCCACCGCCGATCAGTACGTGCGTGGCAATCCGTGGGCCGCCGTGGCGATTGCCGCGGCAGCCGGCGTCGTGATCGGCGCGCTGCTCTCGCGGCGTAGCTGAAGCAGCGCCGGCGGGCCGTGTCTTCGCCGACCCAGCGCATCCTCGACGAGGCGCTCAGTCTCGGAGCCCAGGGGCTGCGCATCGCGCAGACGCGGCTCGAGATCCTGGCCGTCGACCTGCAGCGGGAGAAGGCCGCGCTCGGGCGGCAGATCGCGCTCGCGGTCGCCAGCGGCACGAGCGCCGCCCTGGCGATTTTTGCGGCGATCCTGTGGGCGGCGCTGTCGTTCGAGCCACGCATCCGTTTCATCGTACTGGGTGTGCTGGCCGGCGCTCTCGCTGCGATCGCGATCGTCTGCGGCGTACTCTTCCGGCGCGCCCTGCAGCGGCGCGAGCGCCTCTTTGCCCAACTCATCGACACCCTGAAACGTGACAGCGAAGCGCTCGAACCTGGAAAACCGCGCGAAGCTGCTTGAGCTCGAAGCGGAGCTGCAGCGGCGCACGTTGCGCGGCTCGATCGATACGCTCGCCGGCGCGAAGGGGCTCACCTGGGTGCTCGCCGGCGCGTCGCTCGTCGGCAGGCTTTCCGCGCTACGCCGCGTGAAATGGGCGGGCTACGCGTTGCTCGCTGCGCAGGCCGCGTTCAGGTGGCGACGCGCGCGTCGAGATCGTAAGCGTCTGCCGCCGTGATCTCGACGTCGGCGAACTCGCCCACCGCGAGCTTGCCACCCTTGCGGATCCGCACCACGCCGTCGATCTCCGGCGCATCGCCCGGGCCGCGCGCAATCGCGAGGGCGCCATCGACGCGATCGACCAGCACACGCATGCGCGTGCCGACCCGCTTCGCGAGGCGTGCGGCGCTGATCGCCTGTGCGCGCTCCATGAAGCGCGCCTGGCGCTCGGCCTTCACTTCGTCAGGCACTGCGTCGGGGAGTGCGTTCGCGGTCGCGCCTTCGACCGGCGAATAGGTGAAGCAACCCACGCGATCGAGCTGCGCTTCGTTGAGCCACGCAAGGAGCTCGTCGAACTCGGCGTCGGTTTCGCCCGGAAAGCCGACGATGAAAGTACTGCGGATCACGAGCTCCGGGCAGGTCGTGCGCCACGCGCGGATGCGCGCGAGCGTGTTCTCCGCATGCGCGGGGCGCTTCATGCGCTTCAGCACCGAGGGGCTGCCGTGCTGAAAGGGCACGTCGAGATACGGCAGGATCTTGCCTTCCGCCATCAGCGGGATCACGTCGTCGACATGCGGGTAGGGGTACACATAGTGCAGGCGCACCCACGCGCCCAGCTCGCCGAGGCCGCGTGCAAGATCGAGGAAGCGCGTCTCGCGCATCGAGCCGCGCCATTCGCGCCCGGCATACTTGAGGTCCGAGCCGTAGGCGCTCGTGTCCTGCGAGATGATCAACAATTCCTTGACGCCCGCGTGCACCAGCTTTTCGCTTTCGCGCAGCACTTCGTCGATCGGGCGGCTCGCGAGGCGCCCGCGCATCGAGGGGATGATGCAGAAGCTGCACTTGTGGTTGCAGCCTTCGGCGATCTTCACGTAGGCGTAGTGCCGCGGCGTGAGCTTCACGCCCTGCGGCGGCACGAGATCGAGGAACGGATCGTGCTGCGGCGGCAGGTGCTCGTGCACCGCGCCGATCACATCTTCATACGCGTGCGCGCCGGTGACCTTCAGCACGCGCGGGTGGCGCTCGAGGATGCGTTCAGGTCGCGCGCCGAGGCAGCCGGTGACGATGACGCGACCGTTCTGCTCGAGCGCCTCGCCGATCGCATCGAGCGATTCGTCGATCGCGGCGTCGATGAAGCCGCAGGTGTTGACGACCACCACGTCGGCGTCGTCGTAGGTGGGCGCGACCGCGTAGCCCTCGGCGCGCAGGTGCGTGAGGATGCGTTCGGAATCGACCAGCGCCTTCGGGCAGCCGAGGCTCACGAAGCCGACTTTGGGGGCGCGGGGGGCGGGGCGGGGCATGGGGCAATTATACGTGGCCGAGGCCACCAGCCGGACGCGTCATCACTTCGACCGCCGGATTGTCCGCCCGTTGAACCCTCCCACGCGCGGGCCCTCGCCACCTCGCGGAAGCTGCGGGAAACTTCCACCCATGGGAGATCTTCAAATTGCGGTCGTCGGCGGAGGCATCGGCGGGTTGACCGCCGCGCTCGCGCTACAACGCGCCGGCTTCGGCGTCACGGTTTATGAGCAGGCACCCCAGCTCGCCGAAGTGGGCGCGGGGCTGTCGCTGAGCCCGAGCGCGGCGCATGCGCTGCGGCACCTCGGCCTGGGCCCGGCCCTGGACTCGTTTTCGTACCTGCCCGAGGACCAGGCGGTACGTCACTACCGGGACGGTCGCGCCCTGCAGTGGACCAACCGCGGCCGCGCGCTGCTCGAGAAGTACGGCGAGCGTTACTACCTCGTCCACCGCGCCGACCTGCACGATGCACTCGCTGCGGCGGTGCGGGCGAACGACCCGGCGGCGATCCGGCTCAACAAGCACTTCGATTCTCTCGTCCAGGATGCCAACGAGGTGCGACTCCGCTTCGCCGACGGCACGAGCGCGAGCGCCGGTCTCGCGATCGGCGCGGATGGTTCGCGTTCGCTGATGCGCCAGGCGCTCTTTGGTGACAGCGGCCCGAAGTACACGGGCTACATCGCCTGGCGGGGCCTCGTGCCGATGGACCAGGTACCGCCGGCCGTGCTCGATCCGCCGTCCGGCATCTTTGTCGGACCGGGGCATCTCGTGAACCGCTATCCGGTGCGCAGCGGGAAGACGCTCAATTTCGTCGCCTTCGCCGAACGCGCGGCGTGGAGCGAAGAGGGCTGGTCGATCCGCTCGACCGTCGACGAACTGATGCAGGAATTCGAGGGCTGGCACCCCGAGGTGCGCAGTTTCCTCGCGGCCGTACCGCCCGAACTGCTCTTCAAGTGGGGCCTCTTCGACCGTGAGCCGCTCACGCGCTGGAGCAGCGGGCGCGTGACGTTGCTCGGCGATGCGGCGCACCCGGTGTTGCCGTTCTTGGGCCACGGCGCCGTACTCGCGATCGAAGACGGGGTGGTGCTGGCGCGTGCCCTCGCCGCCGAGCCCTCGCTCGAGGCCGCACTCGCCCGCTACGAGGCGGCGCGCATCCCGCGTGCGTCATTCGTGGTGCGTGAATCGCGCAACGCCGTCAAGGTCTTCCATTCGCACGAGCCCGAGCACTACGCGAGCAAGACCGGCGGCCAGGCGGCCGACGAGCGCCTGGGTCTTTTCGATTACAACCCGACGACCGTTTCGATCTGAGGGGTGTCGGCCGGCTCCTTGCAGGAGCGCAGGCCGAAGAACACGAGCAGCGAGATGATCGGCACGAGGATCCACGGCCACGCCGTGCTGCGTCGTTCGGTGGCCATGTCAGCGCCCGTAAATCGCCTGCGTTTCGGCGACCGCGAGTGAATTTGCATTCACCATGAAGCCGATCAGGGCCGCGGTGGCGTCCGCCGGCACGTCGAGCTTGTCGATCTTGAGGGCGAACACGCGGAAAAAGTAGCGGTGCGGCCGGCTGCCCTGCGGTGGGCAGGCGCCCCCGTAGCCCACGGTGCCGAAATCTGTCC
This sequence comes from uncultured Pseudomonadota bacterium, assembly GCA_902826635.1. Lineage (GTDB taxonomy): Bacteria > Pseudomonadota > Gammaproteobacteria > Steroidobacterales > Steroidobacteraceae > CADEFQ01. The sequence continues at coordinate 57,321 of CADEFQ010000016.1, read as the reverse complement.
GGCCCTGCAGCGCGCCCGCCGGCAAGTGCCGGCCGTCAGTCGAACCTGCACCCGCCGGCAGGCTGTGGGTTCCCGCCGACAGGTTGTAGACGACCCAGTGCCACCAGCCGCTGCCGGTCGGGGCATCGGGGTCGTACACCATCAGCGCAAAGCTTTTCGTGCCGGCCGGGGCGTTCTTCCAGACGAGGGCGGGCGAGACGTTCTTGCCCGAGCAACCAAAGCCATTGAACACCTGTTCGTTCGTCAGCATCCCGCCGGGCGCGAAGGCCGCGGACGTGACGGTGAAGGTGGCAGGCTCGGCAGCCGCGGCGGGCGCCAGCGCGGCGGCGGTCAGCAGCGCGGCAGCGGCCAGGGCGGACAGGGGACGGCTCATGGGCGCGAGTTTGCCAGCGGTGCCCGGTATAGTCACGAGCCCATGGAACCGCGCCGCTTTCTGTTCGTCTCGCTTTCCGCCCTGATCAGCGATATCGCCTGGCAGGTCGCCAAGGAAGGCCATGAAGTCCGCTATTACATCGACAACGCCAAGGAACGCGAGATCGCGGACGGTTTCGTCACGAAAACCCTCGACTGGGAGGCGGACGTCGACTGGGCCGACGTCATCGTCTTCGACGACACGCTGGGCCAGGGCGAGCGGGCGCAGCAGCTGCGCGCCCGCGGCAAGAAAGTGATCGGCGGCACGTCGTACACCGACCGGCTCGAGGACGATCGCTCCTTTGGCCAGGAGGAACTCAAGCGGGCCGGCGTCAACATCCTGCCGTATCGCGAGTTCAGCGACTTCGATGCCGCGATCGCCTACGTGAAGGAAAACCCCGAGCGCTACGTGATCAAGCCTTCGGGCGAAGCCGGCAACGTGAAGCGGCGCCTGTTCGTCGGCGACGAGGAGGACGGGCAGGACGTCGTGCGCGTGCTCGAGGCGTACAAGAAATCCTTCCCGGACGAGATCAAGGTGTTCCAGCTGCAGCGGCGCGTCACCGGCGTCGAGATCGCGGTCGGCGCGTTCTTCAACGGCCGCGAGTTCATCTATCCGATCAACGTCAACTTCGAGAACAAGAAGCTGTTCCCCGGCAACATCGGGCCCTCGACCGGCGAGATGGGCACCGTGATGTTCTGGAGCGGCGCAAACCGCCTCTTCAACCAGACGCTCAAGAAGATGGAGCCGAAGCTCGCGGAAGAGGGCTATGTCGGCTACATCGACCTCAATTGCATCGTGAACGGCAACGGCATTTACCCGCTCGAATTCACCGCGCGCTTCGGCTACCCGACGATCAGCATCCAGCAGGAAGGCATGACGACGCCGATCGGTGAGTTCTTCCACGATCTTGCCGCCGGGGCGGCGCAGAAGTTCAGGGTGAAGAGCGGCTTCCAGATCGGCGTGCGCATCGTCGTCTCGCCGTTCCCGTTCGACGACGAGGCCACGTTCAATTCGGTTTCCCACAACGCCGCGATTCTTTTCAAGAAAGGCATTCCCGAAGAAGTGCATATCGAGGACGTGAAACAGGTGAACGGCCAGTGGTTCGTCGCGGGCACCTCGGGCGTGGTGCTGATCGTCTGCGGCGTCGGCTCGACGATGCGCCAGGCGCAGGCGCAGGCCTATTCGCGCATCCGCAACATCATGATCCCCGACATGTACTATCGCGATGACATCGGTGAACGCTGGTTCGAGGACCACGACCGCCTGCACACCTGGGGCTATCTGCGGGAAGTGTGAGCAGGAGGTCCGCATGGACGGCCGTTTCGATCGTGAATACTACGAGCGCTATTACATCGACCCCGCAAGCAGCGTGACTTCGCGGGCGGAAATGAGCGCGCGTGCCCGCTTCATCGCCGCCTATGCGGCCCATATCGGGCTGCCGGTGAGACGCCTGCTCGATGCGGGCTGCGGCGTCGGGCTGCTGCGCGCGCCGCTGAAACGCGCGCTCCCGAGGGCGGAATACACCGGCATCGAGGTGAGCGCGTATCTGTGCGGCAAGTACGGGTGGCTGCAGTCATCCATCGAGGCGCATCGGAGCGAGCGGCCCTACGACCTCGTGATCTGCTACGACGTGCTGCAGTACCTCGATGACCGCAGGGCCGCGAGCGCGCTCGCGAATCTCGCGCGCCTCTGTCGCGGGCTACTCTATTTCAGCGCGCTGACCGAGGCCGACTGGCGGGAGAACTGCGACCAGACGCGCACTGATCCGCATGTCCGGTTGCGACGGGCCGAGTGGTATCGCACGCGACTGCGGCGTGGCTTTCGCGAAGTCGGCGCGGGCTTCTGGCTGCGCAAGAGCGCGCCGTTGCCGCTGTGGGAACTCGAGACGGTGGGGCGGGCAGTGTGATGCGGGGCGGGCGTCACGGCCGCGAGTCCGGCGCGTTTCCGGGCTGGAAAGGGTTGCTCGTCATCGCGGCGGTGCTGCTGGCGGGGTATCAATGGGCGGCGAGCCGGCCGCTCGATCGGCGCCCGGGCGTCATCGCGCCCGGCGAGCCGGTGCAGACCGCGCTCGACGCGTCCGCGCCCGGCGCGGCCGGGCCGCTCGACGCCGGTCACGATTACCACCTGACGCCGCGGGCGCGCTTCAGCGCCACCGTGCGCGTGCTCGCGCGCGAGCGGTACTACATCGATGCGCTGGCGCCCATTGCGCCGGTCGACCTGGCGGTCGGCTGGGGGCCGATGTCGGACAGCGCGGTCCTCGCGGCGTTCGATATTTCGCAGTCGAACCGCTTCTACTACTGGCACGCCGACGAGTTGCCGCTGCCGCGCGGCGAAATCGAATCGCATTCGGCGAACTGGCATATCGTGCCCGCGAGCGCCGCGGTCGATCGCGCACTGCGCCGCGTGCGGGTGGGCGAGGTCGTGCGGCTCGAAGGAGAGCTGGTCGACGTGGACGGCCCCGACGGGGGCTCGGCGCGCACCTCGTTGCGGCGCGACGATACGGGCGCCGGCGCCTGCGAGATCATCCTTGCGGAGTCGTTCTCACCGGTCGGCGGCTGAGCCGCGGCTTGCGCTATCCTTGGCGGATGATCGCCAGTCTTTCCGGCGTGCAGGCCGTTCGGCCCGCCTCCGGCCCCCTCAACCTGATCCTCGCCGGCCGCGAAGTCGGTACTTGCTCGAACGCCACCGAACTCGCGTTCGCCGGCGCCGCGGGCGATGTGCCGGACGATCTCGAATACGCCGAGGTCAGTGAGGCCGAGCCGGCCGGTCGCGCGTGGTCGGTGCGCACCGCGCGCGGCGAGTTCATCGTGCACGCGCGCGAGGCGTATCTCCATCGCGACGTGTCGGTCTCACTGCGAACCCTGCTCCCGCGACACGCAGCGCCGCGGTTGCGCCGGCTCGCGTGGTGGTGGTTGCCCCGGGTCGTCGCCTCGCCGCTCGGCCGTCGACTGCTGTTCGCCCTGCGGGGCCGCTGACGTGCAAGCGACGCTCTGGCTGCTCGTGCTCGCCGCGGGCTTCGGGCTCACGATCCAGGTCGGGCTCAATGCGGCGTTACGCACCGCGTTCCAGTCAGCGGGCGCCGCGGCGTTCGCGAATTTCACGGTCGGCATCCTCGCGCTGATGGCCTTCCTGCTCGTGATGCGCACACCGGTGCCCTCGCGGGAGGCGATCGCGGGCGTGCCCTGGTGGGCCTGGTTCGGCGGCCTGCTCGGCGCGTTCTATGTCGCCACCGTCACGGTCGCGGGTCCGAAACTCGGCGCCACGCTGCTGCTCGCGATCACCGTGTTCGGCCAGCTTGCCGCGGCGCTGATCGTCGACCAGAACGGCTGGCTCGGTTTTCCCCAGCAGCCTGTCACGCTCGCGCGCGTGGCCGGTTGCGCGCTGCTGCTCGGCGGCGTGTGGCTCGTTTCGCGCGGCTGACGGACAACTGCAAGACATGACGACTTCCCGCATTCCCGTGACCGTACTCACCGGCTTTCTCGGCGCCGGCAAGACCACGCTGCTGAACCGCATCCTCACGGAGCGCCACGGCAAGCGCATCGCCGTCATCGAAAACGAATTCGGCGAGGTCGGCGTCGATCAGGCCCTCGTGATCGGTGCCGAGGAAGAGCTCTTCGAGACGAACAACGGCTGCATCTGCTGCACGGTGCGCGGCGACCTGCTGCGCATCCTCGGGCAGCTCATGCGTCGCCGCGACAAGTTCGACTACGTGCTGATCGAGACCACAGGCCTCGCCGATCCCGGGCCGGTCGCGCAGACCTTCTTCCTCGACGACGAGCTGCGCGAGCAGTTCGTGCTGGACGCGATCGTCACGCTGGTCGATGCACGCCACTTCGAGGGCCAGCTCGCGAGCGCGCGCGAAGCGGCCGAACAGGTCGCATTTGCCGACGTGCTCGTCCTCAACAAGACCGACCTCGTCGACGAAGCGGCGCTCGCGCGCATCGAATCGCGGGTGCGCGCAATGAACGGCACCGCGCAGATCCATCGCGCGCAGAATGCCGACGTGCCGATTGACCGGCTGCTCGGGCTCGGGGCCTTCGATCTGTCGCGCGCGCTCGCCGTCGACGGTGCATTCCTCGAGCCACAGTATCCGTTCGAGTGGGCGGGTGCCTACGAACTCGCGGCCGGATCGCACGCGTTGAGCGCGGGTGACGCGCACGAGCACGATCATTCCGATCACGACCATCACGATCACGATCACGGTGACGGCATCGCTGCGGTCCTGCTGCCGCTGACGGCCCCGACCCGCGAGGCGCTCGACGCCTCGATCGACGCCGCGGTGCGCGCCTTCGCGGAACCCGCGGTCGCGATCGCCTGCGGCAGCGAGCTTGCCCCCGCCACGCACCGCTACGCGCTCGACCTCGACCACGCCGGCGCCATCGCGATGCTCAAGATACCGGCGAGCGGTGCGTACGGCCTTTTCCTGGAGCACGCGCCGGTCCGCGGTCTTCCGCGGGCCGATCGCCGTTCGCCCCTCGCCGTTCGCTCGTTCGCTTCCCATTCGCATGCCGCCGGCATCTCGTCGATCGGCATCGAGGATCCGCGGGCGCTCGACCCGCGGCGACTCGACGACTGGCTCTCCTACCTGCTGCAAAGCCGCGGCCAGGACATCTTTCGCATGAAAGGCGTGCTGAGCCTCAAAGGCGAGGATCTCCAGTACGTGTTCCACGGCGTACACATGATGTTCGACGGGCGCACCGGTCGCGCGTGGGGCGCGATGGAGCGTCGCAACCGCCTCGTCTTCATCGGTCGCAATCTCGATCGCGCCGAACTCGAGGCGGGTTTCGAATCGGCCGTCGCGTGAGGGGCGCGCAGTCGTGATGAAACTGAAGCCGGCGCGGCTCGACGCGCTGTGGACCGCGCAAGTGGGCGATTTTCCGACGGTGATCGCGTGGCTGCCGAATGGCGCGCAGCTCATCGTCGGCGCCGCGTCCGGCGAGGTGAGCGTGCTCGCGGTGGGCGATGGCGCGCGCCGCGTGATCGGGCAGCATGAAAACGGCGTGCTCGCCGTGGCCTGCCGCGCGGATGGCACACGCGTCGCGACCGCCGGCCAGGACTGCACGATCGCGCAGTGGCGCCTGCCGGACGGCGAGCTGCTGCACCGGAGCGCGCCCGGCAAGGCCTGGGTCGAGCATCTCGCGTTTCAGCCCGGCGGAAATCTCCTCGCCGCAGCGAGCGCAAAACGCGTCGACCTGTGGTCGGAAGCGGGAGAGGCGTTGCACGGCTTCGACGCGCACGGCGGCGTGGTCGCGGCGATCGCGTGGGACGGCGCGAAGCGCCTCGGCGCGGCGGCCTTTGGTGGCGTGTGGGTGCACAGCATCGCGAGCGGCCGGTTTTCGACCGAGGCGCTGCCGTGGAAGGGCGCGCCGCTCACGCTCGCGTGGAGCCCGAACGGCAAGGTGATCGCCTGCGGCATGCAGGATGCGAGCGTGCATTTCTGGCGCCGACCCGGCGGCCATCATTCGCAGATGTCGGGTTACGCGACGAAAGTGCGCGAGACGAGTTGGAGCGCGAACAGCCGCTGGCTCGCCACGGGCGGCGGACCGGGCGTGGTGCTGTGGGATTTCGGCGGCAAGGGCCCCGAAGGCACGCGGCCGGTGCAGCTGGAAGGGCACACCGATCGCATCACGGCGGTCGCGTTCCAGCGCGAAGGGGGCCACCTCGTCTCGGGGGGTCGTGACTGGCGGCTTTCGCTCTGGCGTCCGGGAAGCACGAACCAGGCGCTCGACGCGCACCTCCTCGGTGCGCCGCTCTGCGCCGTCGCGTGGTCGCCCGACAGCCGGCAGGTCGCCGCTGCGTGCGAGAACGGCGAAATCGCGCTGTACACGCTCGCGGCCTGATCAGCCGCGCGGATCGAATCAGCGGAATTCCGGGATTGGCCGCTGCGCCGGCCGAGACTCGCGCCCGCGCACGCCGAGGGAAGCGTAGGTTGCGAGCTGTGTCTGGAAGGCCTGTGTCCAGCTGAGGCGCAGCGCCCGCTCGCGCGCTGCGCTACCGAGTGCCGCGAGGTCGCGGTCGTACAGCGCCGCGATCGTGTCCGCAAAGCTCGCCGCGCTGTCCGGTTCGGCGAGCAGCCCGACGCGTTCATCGACGAGTTCGGGAATCGCGCCTGCGCGCGTTGCAACCACCGGTCGCCCGCAGGCGAGCGCTTCGACGATCACGAGCCCGAAAGTTTCCCGCGTACCCGCGTGCACGAGGGCGTCGCAGGAGGCGATCCAGCGTGCGAGCTCGCCGCTGTCACGTCGATAGGGCATCGCGGTGACATTGGGCGCGTAGGCCTTCGATTCGCCGCCGCCGATCAGCAGCAGGTGGTAGGGCGCGCCCAGCCGCGCGAATGCCTCGCACAGCACCGGCAGGTTCTTCTCGCCCGAGAAACGGCCCGCGTACACGAGCAGGCGCGTGCGCTCCGGCAGGCCGAGTTCGCGGCGGACATTGAGCGTGCGCTGCGCGGGGTTGAAGGTCTCGACGTCGACGCCGAGCGGCTGGCAGGCGACGCGCGCGACACCCAAGCCTTGCAGATAGTCGCGCATGTAGCGGCTCGGTGCGAGCACGGCGTCGTAGCGCGCATAGAGCCAACGCACGTAACGCGCGAAGCCCCGACCGAGTGTCGTGCCGCAGCGCTGCGCGACGAGCTGCGGCAGGTTCGAATGGAAGAACGCGACCAGGGGAATGCCACGGCGCTGCGCGACCTGCGCCGCGCACCACGCGGGATGGAAGGCATCGCCGACTTCAATCAGGTCGGGTTCGAGCGCCGCGAGCATCGCCGACCAGCGCTGCGGGTCGAGCGGCAGGCGGTAATTGAACGTGCCGGGAACCTTGATGCCGCGCAGGGTCGAGATGCCACCGGGGACGAATTGCTCGCGCTCGCCGGGGACGAGCAGCGTGTGGCTCAGGGGCAGGCGCTTCGCGTACCACGCGTGCTTCGCCGTGAGGTAACGCTTGACGCCCCCACTCGTGGGCGAGAAAAAAACGGTTGTATCGACGACATGCATGGTTCTGTTCGCGTCGACTCTCCCGCACCCGGGCCGGGTAGCACGATTGCACCCGCCCCGCGCGACTGTGTCAAGCTTGCGCCATGAGAACGCTTCTAACGACCATCGTGGCGGGTCTCTGCGCCGCGGCCAGTGCCGTGTCCGTGGCGGATACCGGCGATACGGCCATCGCTGCGCTCGTGGTGAAGGAGACGCCACGCGTCGTCGCGTGGCGGCGCGATTTCCACGCGCACCCCGAACTGTCGAACCACGAGGTGCGCACGTCCGGCATCGTCGCGGAACATCTGCGCCGCCTCGGACTCAAAGTGCAGACCGGAGTTGCGAAAACCGGTGTCGTCGCCGTACTCGAAGGCGGGCGGCCCGGGCCTACCATTGCGCTTCGCGCCGACATGGATGCGTTGCCGGTGGTCGAGCAGACCGACGTGCCGTTTCGTTCGACCGTCACGACCACCTATCGCGGTGAAACGGTCGGCGTGATGCACGCCTGTGGCCACGATGCGCACACGGCGATGCTGATGGGTGTCGCGGAAATTCTCGCCGGCCTGCGCGCGGAATTGCCGGGCAAGGTCCTGTTCATCTTTCAGCCGGCCGAAGAAGGCCCGCCCGAGGGCGAGGAGGGCGGCGCGCCGTTGATGCTGAAGGAAGGCGTGTTCGCGACCGACAAGCCCGAAGTGGTATTCGGACTGCACATGTGGGCGACCAAGCCGGTGGGCGAGATCGGCTACCGGCCCGGCGCCTTCATGGCGGGCTCCGATGGCTTTCGCCTGGTCGTGACCGGTCGGCAGACGCACGGCGCGCGCCCGTGGATGGGCGTCGATCCGATCGTTGCATCGGCGCAGATCATCACGGCATTGCAGACGGTCGTGAGTCGCCAGATCGACCTCACGCAGAATCCCGCGATCGTCACGGTCGGCACGGTCCGCGGCGGCGTGCGCGGCAACATCATTCCGGACACGGTGGAAATGCTGGGGACGATCCGCACTTTCGATCCCGAACAGCGCAAAGACATCCTCGCGCGCGTCGAGCGCACGGTGAGCCATGTTGCCGCGTCGAGCGGCGCGAGCGCGAAGTTTGAACTGACCGGCCGGCCGAACCCCGTCACCTGGAATGATCCTGCGCTCACGAAGCGCGCGCTGCCGACCCTTGCGCGAGTGGCGGGAGCGGGGAAGCTGAAGGAGATCGGCCTGCAGACGCCGTCGGAAGATTTCTCGTTCTTCGCGCGTGAAGTACCGAGCCTCTTTTTCTTCGTCGGCGTGGCGAAGCCCGGCGTGCCGATGGCCTCGGTCGCCGAGAACCATTCACCGCTTTTCTACATCGACGAGAGCGCGCTGCCCGTGGGCGTGCGTGCGCTCACGCAACTCACGGTCGACTACCTCACAGGGAAGATGTGATCGGCAATCGCCGGATTCGCTTGCCGGTCGCCGCAAAGATCGCATTGCAGACGGCAGGGGCGACCGGCGGCACGCCGGGTTCGCCCGCGCCGCCCATCGGGCCGTCGCTTGCGACGAGGATCGTGTCGACGAACGGCATCTCGCTGATGCGCAGCAGCCGGTAGTCGTCGAAATTCGATTGCACGGCGCCGCCGTGCTCGATGCCGATCTCGCCATAGAGGGCCGCGGAAAGGCCGAAGACCACCGCGCTTTCCATCTGCGCGATCACGCCGCCCGGGTTGACCGCGAAGCCGCAGTCGATGGCGCAGGTGATGCGATGCACGCGCACGGCGCCGCGCTCGACCGAGACTTCGGCCACCTGCGCGACGATGCTGCCGAACGATTCCTGCAGCGCGATGCCGAGATGGTGCCCCGGTTCCTGCGCCTCGCCCCAGCGCGCGCGGCGCGCCGCGGCGTTCAGCACCGCGAGATGGCGCGGCTTGCCCGCGAGCAGCGCGCGACGCAGCTCGAGCGGATCGCGGCCGCCCAGCTGCGCCAGTTCATCGAGCGCGCCGTTCACGGCAAAGCCGGTGTGTGAATGCCCCACCGAGCGCCACCATTGCACCGGAACGGGCGACGCGCCTTCGTGCACTTCCACGCGCAGGTTCGCGATCGCGTACGGCATGTCGGCGGCGCCTTCGGCCACCGTCGGGTCCGGCGCGCCCGGCGGAATGAAACCCTCGAATTGCGTGCCGCGCAGCACCGGTTGCGCCGCAATCGTGTGCAGCCACGCGATCGGCAGCCCCGCCGCGTCGACAGCTGCGCGCACCCGACTCAGGCCGAAAGGCCGGTACCAGCCGCCGCGCATGTCGTCTTCACGAGTCCACGTGACCTTGACCGGGCGACCCGCCGCCTTCGCAAGCTCGACCGCTTCGAGCACGAAGTCCGCGCGCGGATTGCCGCGGCGGCCGAAGCCACCGCCGAGGAAAGTCGTATGGATCGAGACCTGTTCGGGTTTGAAACCGAGCAGCGCCGCGGCCGCGTCGCGATCTGCGGTCTGCATCTGCGTGCCGGTCCAGATCTCGCAACTGTGCTCCGTGACCTGCGCGACGCAGTTGAGCGGCTCCATGCAGGCGTGCGCGAGGTACGGCAACTCGTATTCGACATCGAGGCTGCGCGCCCCGTTGCCGAGCGCGGCGGCCGCATCGCCTGTGTTCGTTGCGATGGCGCCCGGTTCGCGCAGCAGGGCCTGGTAGCGCGTGCGCAGCGTCGCGAGTGAAAAGTCCGGCTCCGCGCCCGGCGCCCACTCGATCTCGAGCGCGTCGCGACCCTGGCGCGCGGACCAGGTGTTGGTCGCGAGCACCGCGACACCCGCCGCAATCTGGCGCACGTCGAGTACGCCTGCGACTGCGCGCGCGGCGCGATCGTCGACCGAGCGCACCGCGCCGCCGAACATCGGCGGGCGGGCAATCGCCGCGTGCGCCATGTCGGGGCGGATCACGTCGATGCCGAACTGTGCGCGGCCGGTGATCTTCTGCGGGCTGTCGAGTCGCCGCAGTGAACGCCCGATGTAGCGGAACTTCGCCGGATCCTTGAGCGTGACGTCGCGCGGGGGTGCGAGCTCGCTGGCATCGATCGCGAGGTCGCCATACTTCGCACGCTGGCCGCCACCGACGACCTGTCCGTCGGTGGTCTCGAGTGATGCGGCCGCGAGGCTCCAGCGCCGCGCGGCGGCCGCGACCAGCATCGCGCGCGCCGTCGCGCCCGCCTTGCGCAGCTGCTCGTAGCTCGAGTTCGTGCTCATGCTGCCGCCCGTGAACTGCATCGGGACGTGGGGATGGTTGAACGCGGCATCGACCGGCGCGAACTCGACCTTGATCCGGCGCGGATCGACGTCGAGTTCCTCGCCGAGGATTTGCGTCAGGCCCGTGTAGACGCCCTGGCCCATCTCGGACTTGGCGAGCCACACCGTCACGGTGTCGTCGGGGGCGACGTGCACGAACGCATTCGCCGAAAGGCCCGGCCCGCGCGTCGCGGCAATCCCCGCGGACGGCGCGCCGCGGCCCGCGAAATACCACGGCACGAGGAGGCCCGTGGCGACGACCCCGCCGCCCACGAGGAACATGCGCCGGCTCGTGCGCGCGCTGTCCTCGCCCGATGTGTGCGCGGTCACTGCGGCGCCTCCATCAGTTCCGACGCGCGCTTGATGGCCGCGCGGATGCGCTGATACGTGCCGCAGCGACAGAGGTTGCCGGCCATCGCGGCATCGATGTCGGCATCACTGGGTTTCGGCGCGCTTGCCAGCAGCGCCGCCGCCGACATGATCTGCCCCGATTGGCAGTAGCCGCACTGCACGACGTCGAGCTCGGTCCAGGCGCGCTGCACCGGGTGGCTGCCGTCGGTCGACAAGCCTTCGATCGTGGTGATGCGACGGCCCTCCACCGCCGCGAGGGGCGTCACGCAGGCGCGCACCGGTTCGCCGTCGAGATGCACGGTGCACGCGCCGCAGAGCGCCTTGCCGCAGCCGTACTTGGTGCCGGTCAAGCCGGCGAGATCGCGGAGCGCCCAGAGCAATGGCATGGCGGGATCGGCGTCCAGCTCGTGGCGTGCGCCGTTTATTTCGAGGGTGATCATGGCGCCGATGTTACGAGGTTGGCTATGCTCGCGGCAAAGGGGGCACGCGCCATGCGATCCAATCGGATGAAGAACCTCGCCATGCGGCCGGCGGTGGTCGCGGCGTTGGCGGTCGTGACGGCCTGTGCCGGTGGCGGCGAGCGCGCCGATTCGCGCGCGCGGACCGAAACAGTGCTCGTCGCAGGCGCCACCGGCGGCACCGGCCGCGAAGTCGTCCGCCTCGCGCTCGAACGCGGGTACGCCGTGCGCGCACTCGTGCGCGACGAAGCCAGGGCTCGCGCGCTCTTCGGCGATCGCGTGACCTACGTGGTGGCGGACGTGCGCGAAAGCGCCCGCCTGCCCGCGGCGGTCGCCGGGGTCGACTACGTGATCAGCGCGCTCGGCTCGAACAGCCGGCGGGAGCCCGACAACAAGCCGGAACTCATCGATTTTGGCGCCGTCAAAGCGCTCGCCGACAGCGCCAGGGCGGCGGGCGTGCGCCAGTTCGTGTTGCAGTCTTCGATGGGCGTCACCGATCCGGATCACATGCTGAACAAGATCCTCGACAACGTGCTCCTCTGGAAGAAGCGCGGCGAAGACGCGCTGCGCGCCTCCGGCGTGCCGTACACGATCGTGCGCCCGGGCGGCTTGCGCGAAGGTGCGGCGGGGGAAGGCGGCGTCACGGTGATGCAGGGCGACCCGAAAGCGATGGGCCAGATCGCGCGCGCGGAAGTCGCGACGATCCTGGTCGAGGCGCTCGGCCGCAAGGACGCGCGTGGCAAGACCTTCGAGGTGATCGGCGATCCGAACGGTTCGCCGCCCGACTGGGACCGGTTCTTCAAGGAGCTGAAAGCTGATGAGCACTGACCGCCCTTGCGCACGGACCCCCGGATGAGCACCGATTCCCCGCAACCGGTTTCGCCGTTCGCCCGCTTGCTCGGGCGCGCCGCGCACATCGAGCCGCGCGAAGCGCCCGCCGTCGTCACGGCCTTCCTGCTGTTCTTCTGCGTGCTCGGCGGCTACTTCGCCGTGCGGCCGCTGCGCGAGACGATCGCGACGATCCTCGGTGGTGATCGGGTCGCCAACGTGTGGGTCGTCACTTCGATCGGCGCGGTGGCGATCGTGCCGCTCTACGGCTGGCTCGTCGGCCGTGTGCGCCGAGCGGTGTTGCTGCCGTCCATCTATGGTTTCGTCGCTGTCTCGCTCGCGGCCTTCGGGCTGCTGTTTCGCGCCCGGCCCGAGAGTCTCGCGGTCGGCGCGGTGTTCTATGTGTGGATCAGCGTACTGAACCTGATGCTCGTGTCGGTGTTCTGGAGCTTCCTGCTCGAGATCTTCGACGGCGCGCAGGTGAAACGGCTGTTCGGCGTGATCGCGGCCGGTGGCACCACCGGCGCGCTCGTCGGGCCGTTGCTCACCGACCTCACTGTCCAGCGCATCGGCAATGCCGGTGTGCTGTTCATCGGCGCGACGCTGTTCGTCGGTGCGATCATCGCGCAGCGGGTGCTGGTGTCGATCTGGAAAGAGGGCCGCACGGGGCAGGCCGCGCCCATCGACCGAGGCCTCGGCGGCAACCCGTTCGCGGGCTTTTCGATCGTGTTCCGCTCGCCGTACCTGCTGATGCTCGCGCTCTTCGTCGTGCTGCTGTCGAGCGTCAATACGTTTCTCTATTTCGAGCAGCTGAACATCGTGCGCGACACGTTTCCCGACACCGCGCAGCGCACCCAGGTTTTCGCGCGCATCGACTACGCCGTGCAGACGCTCACGGTGCTGTCACAGGTCTTCCTCACCGGGCGCATCGCGGCGACCTTCGGCGTGCGCGCGCTGCTCGTCACGGTGCCGCTCGTGATGGTGGGCGGGTTCCTCGCGCTCGCGGCGCTGGGCGGTTTCGCGATCCTCGCGGGCGTGATGATCCTGCGGCGCTGGGGCGAGTACGCCTTCATCCGGCCGGGGCGCGAAATGCTCTTCAGCCGGCTCGACACCGAATCGAAATACAAGGCGAAGAACCTGATCGATGTGCCGGTTTACCGCGGCGCCGACCTGCTGGTCGCGCAGCTTCAGAATGCACTCCGGGCGGGCGGTCTGACGAGCGCCGGTGTCGCGCTGCTGGGCGCCGGTGCGGCGCTGTGCTGGGCGGGGGTAGGCTGGTGGCTGGGGCGTCGGCATGAGGCCGCCACGACGAGTGGTGAGCGAGCGGCGGGCAGCCTGGGCCGCTAGCGGTCCGCCCGCGTGGTACGGGCCTCAGCCCGAGGCGGCGTTTGCTTCGGGGATCGCGATTCCCGCTTCAGTGGCCGCGGGAGCGCCGGGCGCCGGCGGCAGCGCCGCGAGCAATTCCTGCGCACTTGCATAGCGCTGGCTCGGGGTCTTGGCGAGCAGGCGATCGACGACCGGTTGCAGCGCCGCGTGTTCGGCGGCCAGCAGCGGTACCGGTGCCGACACGTGCCGCTGCAGCACTTCGATCGCGGTGCCGCCCGTGAAGGGTTTGCGGCCGCTCAGCATTTCGTGCAGTACGACGCCGAGGCTGTAGAGGTCGCTGCGCGCGTCGAGCATCGCGCCCTGCGCCTGCTCCGGGCTCATGTAGTACGGTGAACCGCGCAACATGCCGGTGTGCGTGGTGGTGGTCTCGGCATGCATCGGGCGCGCGAGGCCGAAATCGATCAGCACGATTTCGTCGTTCTCGCGCAGCATCACATTGGGGGGCTTCAGGTCACGGTGCACGAGGCCCGCGGCGTGCACGACGCCGAGCGCGCGGGCGATCCGGCGCACATAACCCAGCGCTTCTTCCGCGGCCATCGGATGCTGCAGGCGTGCCTTCAGGTCGCCGCGGGGGAAGTACTCCATCGCGAGATACTCGAGGCCGTCGTGGATGCCGTAGTCGTAGATGTCGACGATCGAAGGGTCGTGGATCGAGCTGAGCGCCTCGTACTCGCGCGCGAACGGCTGGTTCGCCGCGCGATCGCCCACGCCGTTGCTGGCGCTGCCGTCACTTGCCGCGCCCGGCGCCTCGCTCTCGTCGAGCCGCGTCACCTTGAGCGCGACGAGCGCGTCGAGTTCGAAGCTCGTCGCGAGATAGACGACGGCGCGATCCGATTCGCCGAGTACGTCGAGGATCGCATAGCGCGGGATCAGATTGCGCGGCAGCCGCGCTCGCGCGGCGGGGGCCGTCGCGTTCGCCGGTGTGCGAGTCGGTGGCGGCGCTTCGATCTTGCGCGCCCGTTCGGAACTGCGCCGGCGCTCGACGAGCCGCAGTGCGATCTTGATCGAAGTGCTGAGGCGGGTCGGCGTGAGCAGGTGCTTCGGCAGGTAGTCGGTCGCGCCGAGGCGGATCGAGCGCACGGCGGTGAGTTCGTTGCCGCCGGATGCGATCGCGATGATCGGTGGCAGTTGGGTTTCGTCGCGCAGCCGGCGCAGCCAGCCGAGGCCTTCGGCCGAGGCGTCGTCGATGCTTGCGCCGAAGTGCATCGCGAGCAGCAGCGCATCCCAGTCGCGGAACTGCACGCTTGCGCGGCGTCGCTCGAACTCCGGGATGTCGATGAACTCGATGTCCGCATCCGGCAGCACCGCGCCGACGTGCGCGGTGAGCCAGGCGCCGTAGCGGGCGTCGTCGTCGATGATCAGGATGCGCGGGGACATGCGGGCGGCGGCACTCACTGCAGGTCAAAGCGGATGCGCAGCTTCGCGCGCTGGGGAACCGCGACGCCGTTGCGCTCGACCGGCTTGAAGCGCCAGCGCGCGATCGCTTCGGACGCGGCTTCGTCGAACACGCCTGCGGCGGAAGCGCCGGTCACGCGCACGTCGCTGACGGTGCCCTTGGGCGTTACGGTGAACTCCAGGTCCACCCAGCCGGTCTGGCCGCTTGCCCGTGCATCGGCCGGATAGCGCGGTTCGACCACGCGCAGCCGGCTCAACTGGCTGACCGGCACCACGTCCGTTGCCTGTTCGTTGCGCGCCTGCAGCGTCGCGATGTCGCGCCTCGCGTTCGTGATTTCGAGGCCCGCGAGGCCGAGTGCCTCGGCTTCGGACACCCAGCGCTCCGCGCCGGGGATGTCGGCGCGCGCGAGCGCGACGCGCGATTCGTCCAGCATCTCCTTGCCGAGCGCATCGCGCGCGGCCAGCGTGGCGGGGTCTTTCGGGTCGGTGTCGCGCATCTGCGTGTAGAGGGCGCGCGCGCTGTCGCCGGCCGGCTCGATCAGCCGGTTCTGACGCAGCCGTTCGTTGAACTGCCGCGCGAGCGTCGCGAGATCCGCGGCCTTGCGCTCGATCTGCGCGCCCTGCAGCTCGCGCCGCAGCGTCGTGACCCCGGAGCGCTCGGCGCCGTTCTCGTCGGCGGCTGCGATCCAGCGCTCGGCGGCGGCGAGATCCCCGGCCGCGATCGATCCGCGCGCGGCACTGGTGAGCGCCGCCTGCAACGAACGTTCGGCCGGTCGCAACCCCGCATGACCCGGCGCGAGTGCGCGCGCAGATTCGATGTAGAAGCGCGCGTTGTCCTGGGCGGGCTCGATCAGCGCGCCGGATTTCATGCGCGCATCGGCGAGCGCCAGGAAGCCCGCCGCCTGGCTGTCGATCTCCTGCTGTTGCAGCTGGCGCTTCGCCGCGCCGAGGAGCTCCGACCCCGCGGCCGAGCCGCTCTCGAGCACCGAGATGGCGCGGTCGAGGTTGCCGCTCGCGGCGGCCTCGCGCGCGGCGCTGAGGAGCTGTCGCTCGCGCTCCTTGCCGATCTGCGCCGAGAGGAAGGCGACCCGCGGATGCGCGGGGCGCAGGGCGCGCGCGCTGTCGACGAGGCCCGTTGCCGCATCGAGCTGCTCGGCAACGATGGCTTTTTCGGCGTTACCGAGGAGGCGATCGACGATCGTATCGAGCCCGGTGTTCGCGCGCACATTGCCCGGCGATCCCGCCAGCACCTGCCGATAGAGGTCCGCGGCGGATTCGCCGGAGGGCGCAATCAGCGCGCCGCGGGCGAGGGCCGCATCGGCGTTGTCGAGTACGCGCTGCGTGTCTGCGACGGCGGCCGTGGTCGCGGTGGTGTGGGTGGTGCGTGTGGCGGACTCCGCGACCGGATCGGGCGTGCGAGTGGCCCACCAGATCGCAACACCCACGACGAGGGCGAGCGCGATCCCGCCCGCGACGAGCGGGGCGCGCGAACGGCCGCCCGACGCGCGCGTCGGCTGTGGAGTCGGAAGCGGCGGCAGCGCACTGTCGCTGCGGCGAAAGGCCGACTCGACGAAGAGCTTCACGCGCTGGGCCGAGACGGGCTTGTGCAGGAAGCGAAAGACACGCCCGTCGGTAATCTGCGAAGCGAGCACTCCCTGATCGGCGGAAGTACCTGCGACCACGAGCACGAGGTCGGGGAACTGCGATTTGAGCCGCTCCGTCAACTGTGCAACCGGCTGCTGGCAGGCGGAGCTGTCGATGAGCGCCGCGCGCGTACTGCTCGCCATCAGGTGATCGGTGAGCGCGGTCTCGGTGGTCACGACCGTGAAGCGATGCTCCGCATCGACCAGCGCGCGCAGCGCGGCGACCAACGCGGCGTCCTGCGTGAGCGCGAGCAGTCCCGCGGGGGCGGGCGTGGCCGCGAAGCCGGACCCGAACGGGGCCTTCGACTCCCGGGATTGTTGTGAGTAGCTGCTCGCCACGGCGCGCTCCGTTATATATGGAGCGGATTTACAGGGGTTTTCTGCAAGATTCTGTGATCGCGGTCCTTCCCGGGGATTCCCCGACGGCGGCGTCGGCGCGGCCCCCGGAACCGCGAACCGTGTCACATTCCGGGCGGGCGGCTATGATCGCGCGATGAGACGCTTTCGGCATTCCTGCGTGGTTTTCGCCCTGGGATTACACGCAGCCACGGCTCTCGCGGCGGGCGTGAGCGGCGCGCAGGAGCGCGCGGCCCGGGAGTTCCTCGCCGCGATGGCCTCCGGTAGCCCCATCGCGGTCGCGCAGTCGCTGCATCCGGACGACCTGCATCGCCTGCGTGTGGCGATCGCCGAACGCCTGCGCGCGGATGCGGCGCTCGGCGATCACAACGCGCGCCAGCGCCTGTTCGGCGAAGCGTCGAACCTCGGCGAGATCGAGCGTCTCACCGACGTCAATTTTTTCGCCGCGCTCGGAGTGCGGCTGCGCTATCCCGGGCGACCGTTCGCCAA
This sequence comes from uncultured Pseudomonadota bacterium, assembly GCA_902826635.1. Classification (GTDB taxonomy): domain Bacteria; phylum Pseudomonadota; class Gammaproteobacteria; order Steroidobacterales; family Steroidobacteraceae; genus CADEFQ01. Next base: position 39,797 of record CADEFQ010000016.1, on the reverse strand, counting down.
GGTGCACGGCCTCGAGGCCGTGCGTGACGGTGACAAGCTGGTGCATGTCGTGATGCGGGGCGAGCAGCCCGAGGGTCGCGGCAAGACGCGCGTCGTCACCCTTGTGACCCTGATGCCGTACGGCAAGGACTGGATGGCGGCGGTCCCGAGCGAGATCGAGGCGCAGATCGAGGATCTGATCGATGGCCGCGATCCGGCCGTCGGGCTCGCGCCGCGGCGCGTGGCGGCGCCCGCAGGCAGTCCAGCGGCAGGGGCGCCGCCCGCCGTCAACACAGCGGAAATGCGCACACTGCTCGCGAATGCGGCGACGGCGCTGATCGACGGCCGCTGCGATGACTACTACGGTGACTACATGAGCCCGGACTTTCGGCGCACCACGTCGACGAATGCGCTGCACGCGCTCGTGAAGAGCTGCGAGCGCAGCGACTCGCAGCGCGAGACGCTGATCGCCGCGCTGCACATCGTGCAGGATTCGGCGCCCGTGTTCGATCGCGGTGGCGGTCGCGCGATCTACGACACCACGGGCCGCGGCCTGCCGTTTGACCGCTTCGTGCTCGAGCGCATCGACAACCGCTGGTACATCGCGGAATGAGCGAGATCACGATCCGCCCCGCGCTCGCTTCGGATGCGCCGCTCCTGCTCGAGCTGATCCGAGGCCTCGCCGAGTACGAGCGGCTGGCGCACGAAGTGGTCGCGACCGAAGCACAGCTCGCGGCCGAGCTGGGCGCGGCGCAGCCGGTCGTGCACGCGCTGATAGCGGAGCTTGAAGGCAGCCCGGTGGGGTTCGCGCTGTATTTCTTCAGCTTCTCGACCTTCCTCGGCCGACAGGGTCTCTATCTCGAGGATCTCTATGTGCGGCCGCAGGCGCGCAGCCACGGCATCGGCCGCGCACTGCTCGCCGAGCTCGCGCGCCGCGCAGCGGAGCGCAGTTGCGGGCGCCTGGAGTGGTCGGTGCTCGACTGGAACGTCGATGCGCAGCGCTTCTACACGGACCTCGGCGCGCGTCCGATGGCGGACTGGACCGTATGGCGACTCGATCGGGCCGGTATTGAGTCGCTGGGTTACGATGGGAAATCCTGAGGGAAGGAGACAGTCATGTCGGTAGCCAAAGTCAGCGAGATCATTGCGAGCTCCACGAAGAGCTTCGACGACGCCATTGCGAGCGGCGTGAAACGCGCGACCAGCACCCTGAAGGGCGTGCAGTCGGCCTGGGTGGCCGATCAGGAAGTGCTCGTGAAGAACGGCAAGGTGATCGAGTACCGCGTGCGCCTGAAAATCACTTTCGTCCTGAAGTAGGCTCCCTCAGGTGGGCGGCGTGTATTCCTGCACGCCGACCACGAGCATGCCGGGCCCGCCGTGCACGCCGAGCGCGGTGCCGAGCGGTGTGAGCCACGCCGATTCGATCTGCGGCGCTTCAGCCCGCAGCGCTTCGAGCAGGCGCCGGCCCTGCGCTTCCGCTTCCGCGTGCCCGACTGCGATCCGGCAAGGCACGCCCGCCGGCAGGCGTCGCGCAATGAAGCGCGCGAAGCGCGCGGTGAGGTCGTGACGACCCAGGAGCGCGCCGCGGGTGGTGATGCGCCCGTCCGCGGTGCTCATGAGCACCGGCGAACAGCGCAGCAGGCGCGACAGCGTGCGCACGAGCGGCGGCACTCGGCCACCGCGCACGGCATGGTCGAGCCTGGCGAGAAGGCCGAAGACTTTCGTCTTCGGGAGTATCGCCGCGGTGGCCGCGATCACGCGCGTGGCGTCGTAGCCGGCGAGCGCACATTCCGCGGCGTACATCGCGACGAGACCCTGGCCGAGCGCGACATTCCGGCTGTCGATCACCGTCACCTTGCCGCCCGGGACGCGCTCCGCGGCGCCCTTCGCCGCGGCGAAGGTGCCGCTGACGCAGGATGTCACCGAAATCGACACGATGTGTTCGTAGTGCGAGGCGAGGAACTCGTACATGCGGCGAAAGTCGCCCGGGGGCGGCTGCGACGTCTGCGGGTGCACGCCGCTCGTTGCGAGTTCGCGGTAGAACTCCGGCGGCGAGAGCGACACCTTGTCGAGATAGCTGCGCGAGCCGAAGTGCACGCGTACCGGGATGAAGTGCACGTCGAGGTGGTCGAGCAACTCCTCCGGGATGTCGGCCGCGGAGTCGGTGACGATCGCGACCCGGCGCGCGTTCGAGTGATGCGCGGCGAGCGTCTGGCGGTGCATGTCGTCGGCCTTCTGCGCCGAGAGCGTGCCGAAGCGCGCAGCGGCATCAAACACGTCCGCGGGCTCGTTGGTGTGGATGTGGATGCGCGCCTTGCGGCGCGTGCCCGCGACCACGAGGCTCGATCCGAGCGCCGTCAGGTCTTCGCGCAGCTTTCGCTGGTCGACGCGCTCGCCGCTGACCACGCATTCCGTGCAATAGCGATGCTCACCTTCGCAGCCGCCGACCGACATGGCTTCATCGACGTCCTGCGGTAGCGCGCCGGGATCGCCGATCTCGCCCGTTTCAAGATAGGCCGACATGCCCTCGATGAGCTCGACGAAGCCCGCCGCGCCCGCGTCGACCACATTCGCCGTGCGCAGCACATCGAGCGTGCTGCGCGTTCGATCGAGTGCCTCGCGCACGCCGGGCAGGGAGGCGCGCAGCAGGCGCCGGAAATCACCGGCGGCACCGCTTGCGACGAGCTGCTGAAGTTCCGCCGCATAGGCGCTCAGCACCGAAAGCAGCGTGCCTTCACGCGGCTCGATCACCGCATCGCGCGCGTAGCGGGCGCCGCCTTCCGTCGCGGCGGCGAACTCGGCCGTGCCGATCGACGGCCGGTCCTCGACCGCGTCCGCGAGGCCGTGCAGGAACTGCGCGAGGATTGCGCCCGAGTTGCCGCGCGCGCCGTCGATGGCCGCGTCGGCGACCTGCACCAGCAGTTCGCCGACGTGGTTCGTGCGCGCCTCACCGAGCGTTCCGAGCACGGCCGACATCGTCATCGAGAGGTTCGTGCCCGTATCCCCGTCCGGGACCGGAAAGACGTTGATCTTGTTCAGGTGATCCGTGCGCGAAAAGAGGCGGTAGATGCCGGCGCGCAACGCGTCGCCGAGGGTCGCGCCGTCAAGACGGCTGGGCGGCGCCTCAATCGCGTTCAAGCAGGAACCGGGTGCCGCGGAAGCTCAGGACGACACCGGTCGGCATGATCTCCTCGACGCGTACGCCGTCGCGCGTCGCGTCGCCTTCGCGCAGGCGCTGCATGTTCAGCAGGATGAAGCGGTCGGTCTTGCGCGTTGCGTAGACATGCATGTCGAGGTGCAGCGGCGGCAACTGGTTCGCGATCGACGCCGGCAATTGCGCGAGGCCGGGAACGAAGTCGCGTTCAATCGCCGCGCTGCTTTCGGGTAGCGCCTCGGCATAATCGGCCGGGTTTTCGGCTTCGCCCGCGGCGGCGGGCGCCTCGAAGCGGGTCGCGTCGGAGTGGGTCGCGTCCGTGGGGGTCGCCTCGCGTGGGGGCAGCACGGGTCTCGCGTTCGTTGGCGCGGTGCTCGGTGGCGAAACGCCGGCGGTCGGCGCGGCGGCGGGCGCGACGGCCGGTGCGTTCGTCGCGCTCGCGCTCGCGGGTGCCGGCGCCGCTCCCTCCGGTGATCGCAGCACGAACCAGCCGAGTGCGACGATATTCACGAGGAGCAACACGCCAAGCGCGATCGCCCAGCTCGGCAGGCTGCCACGGGGTGTCGCGCTGCGCACCTCGAACAGCGCGGGTCCGGCCTGCCGTTGTCGCTCGCCGTCGGATTTCTTCAACGCTTCGAGGATGAACGACATCGCTCAGTTCCCCTTGTCCGCGACGAGGAGCCGCGGCGTGCCGGGGGCAGGCGCGGCGGCATCGAGCGCGAGCTGCGTCTGCCAGCCCGCGATGCCATCGACATCGAGGCGGCGCTTGCGCTGGAAGTTCTCGACGAGCTGCACGAGCGATTCGTCATAGCGATCGCCGGGCTCGCCCGCGGCCGTGGTGCCCGCAAGCTGCTCGAGATGCCGGCGAAGCGCGCGCACTGCCTCGCCGCTCATTCCCGGCACGAGTGCCTTCAGCGGAATCGAGACGGGCTTCCACAGCAGCACGAAATCGCCGAACCAGTAGCGCGCGAGATCCGCGATGCCGACCCGATGTTCCACGCCGCCGATGTCGAGCACGGCGTCGTCGTCGCCGAGCGCGACCAGCACGACCTGGTGCGAGCCGCCCTGATCGTCGCCCAGCGCGAGCATCGCCGGGCGGTTGTAGAGCCGCAGCTGCGCATACGATCCGCGCTGGCGCACGCATTGCAGGCCCGCGTGCTCCGCCTGCGCGCAACCGTCGCCCGAGTCGGCGGTGGCGGCGCCCCAACGTGTGAGCAGGCGCGCGAACGCGGCGTCCGTGGTGGTCTCGGCGGCGCTCTTTTCAAGCAGGCTCGCCATCGATTCGTGGACGGGCGGCGGCGTCACGGCCGATGCGACGGTGGGCGTGGCGGCGCCGCTGGCCCCGGTGGCATTCGCGGCAGCGACGCCCGAGACGCTGGTCGTTCCGGCCGTCTCGGCCTTCGTGGCACCTGCGTTCAGCGCCCCCGCGCCGATGGCGGTAGTGCTGCGCTCGAGTACACCCGATTGCCACAGCGCGATGCCGGCGAGCGTCGCAACCAGCGCACCGCCCGCGCCGGCGGCCCACGGCAACCAGCGCGGCGTGACGCGCCGGCCGAACACCTCGCTCGCGGAACTGCGGATGATCGCAGCGGTGACGCGATGGCGATCCAGGGTGTAGGCGCCGAGCAGCGCACGATCGCAGATCACGTTCACGAGGCGCGGAATGCCGCCTGACTGGCGATAGGTCTCGGCAAGCGCGCCCGGCGTCAGGATGTCGGTGGTCGCGCCGGCGACCCGCAAGCGGTGACGCACGTAGGCGGCCGTTTCCGGTGCCGAGAGCGGATCAAGGTGGTACCGACCGGTGATGCGCTGCGCGAGCTGGCGCAGGTCGGGGCGGGCAAGCATCTCGCGCAGCTCGGGCTGGCCGATCAGGATGATCTGCAGCAGCTTTTCGGTGGGCGTTTCGAGGTTCGTGAGGAGGCGCACCTGCTCGAGCACCGCGGGCGCGAGGTTCTGCGCCTCATCGACGAGCAGCACGACGCGCCTGCCGTCCGCGTGCGCGCGCAGCAAATAATGATTCAGGATATCGACGAGGTCCTTGAGGCTCGCGACCGCGCGGTCGGGCAGGCCGATGCCGAGCTCTTCGCAGATCGTCAGCATGAATTCCGGCGCCGTCATGCGCGGATTCAGGATCAGCGCGATCTCGGCGTTCTTCGGGATCTGGCCGAGCAGCGAGCGGACGATCGTCGTCTTGCCGGTGCCGACTTCACCCGTGAGCTGCACGAAGCCGCCCGCTTCGCTCACTCCGTACAGCAGGTGCGCGAGCGCTTCCGCATGCCGCTCGCTCAGGTAGAGGTAGCGCGGGTCGGGTGTGATCGAGAAAGGCTTCTCGTTGAGTCCGAAGAACGACAGGTACATCGGGCAGGTCTGTCGCCGGCTATTGCAATGGGCGGGCAGTATAGCGTGCGCGCTGCCGCTCTTCTTCGTACAGTTCCTTCTTCGACAGCTTGCCCACCGGCGTCTTCGGCAGTTCCGCGCGCAGCTCGAGCGCCTTCACCATTTCGTGCTTGCCGAGGCGATCGGCGAGGAAGGCCTGCAGCGCTTCGAGCGCGAGCGGCGCGGCGCCTTCCTTCAGCTTCACGAACGCCTTCGGCGACTGGCCGCGATACGGATCGTCGATGCCGATCACGCTCACCTCCGCGACGTCGGGGTGCGCGTAGATCGCTTCCTCGATGATGCGCGGATAGACGTTGAAGCCGCCGCACAGGAGCATGTCCTTGCAGCGCTCGATGATGAAGACGTAGCCGTCGCCATCGACATAGCCCGCATCGCCGGTGCGAAAGTAGCCGTCGGGCGTCAGCGCCTCGGCGCTGGCCGTCGCGTTCTTCCAATAACCGCGCATCACGTTCGGTGCGCGAATGCAGATCTCGCCGTGTTCGCCCACCGCAAGCTCGCGCTGCGGATCCGCGAGGTCGACCACCTTCATCTCGACACGCGGCAGGGGCAGGCCGCAGGAGCCCGGCTTCACGACGCCGTGTCGCGGCGTGAAGGTACCGGCCGCGGTGGTCTCGCTCATGCCCCAGCCGTCGGTGATCAGCACGCCGGTGAGTTGCCGGAACGGCTCGATCACCTCCACCGGCAGCGGCGCGCCGCCCGAGCCGCAATGCTTCAGTGAGGAGAGGTCAACGGCGTTCGCGCGTGCGTGCTGGGCGAGCGCGAAGAACATCGTCGGCACGCCGAACATCACCGTGATGCGCTTCGCGGCGATGTCCTGCGAGACCGCGACCGGATCGAACTTCGGCTGCAGCACGAGTTCGGCGCCGAGCGAGAGGCCGATGAACATCACGAGCTCGGCGTAAATGTGAAACAGCGGCAACACGACGAGCACGCGTTCCTCGCCGGGCAGCATCGAGGGCGCAAGGCCCTGCGTCGTCTCGACGCACTGCGCGGCTGCCATCGAGATGTTGCCGTGCGTCAGCGCGGCGCCCTTCGGCGCACCGGTCGTGCCGCCGGTGTACTGCAGCACGGCGATGTGCGTGGCGGGGTCGTCGACGGCACAAGGTTCGAAGCGCCCGTCGTTGTCGAGGAGATCGAGGAAACGCAGGTGGGCCGCGTCGCGCGGCACTTCGCACTGCGCCGGAATCGGCACGGCGGCGAAATCGGCGAGCCCGCCGACGATCAGCGTCCTGAGACGCGTCTTCGCGAGCAGGCTCTCGGCTTTCGGAAAAAGCGCCGCGTGATCGACCGTGACCAGGATGTCGGTGTCGCTGTCTTCGATCTTGTGCGCGAGCGTGGACTCGGCATCGAGCGGCGAGAAGTTGACGACCACCGCGCCGGCCTCGAGCGCGCCGTAGAACGCGATCACGTACTGCGGGCAGTTCGGCAGGTAGAGGCCGATGCGTTGCCCGGGCCGAACGCCGAGGCGGTGCAAACCCGCCGCCGCCCGCGCGACGAGCGCGCGCAGGTCCGCGTAGCCCAGCCTGCGGCCGTAGAACTCGATTGCCGGGCGATCGGGCCAGCGTTCGGCCGCATCCTCGAGGTGGCGCCACGCCGGCGCCGGCTTTGCCGGGATGTCCCAGCGCACACCTGCCGGATACGACTTGAGCCAGCGCCGTTCCATGGCCTTGTATCCCGCGACTCAGACCACTTCGAACAGACCCGCTGCGCCCATGCCGCCGCCGACGCACATGGTCGTGACGACGAACCGCGCGCCACGGCGCTTGCCCTCGATCAGCGCGTGGCCGACGAGGCGCGTGCCCGAGACACCGTAGGGGTGGCCGACCGCAATCGCGCCGCCGTTCACGTTGAGCCGGTCGTCGGGGATGCCGAGCTTGTCGCGGCAGTAGAGCACCTGCACCGCGAACGCTTCGTTCAGTTCCCAGAGGCCGATGTCGCTCATCGAGACCCCTGTCCGTTCGAGCAGGCGCGGCACGGCAAACACCGGCCCGATCCCCATCTCGTCGGGTTCGCAGCCCGCGATCGTGAAGCCGCGGAAAATGCCGAGCGGCGTGATGCCGCGCCGCTCCGCGAGCCGCGCATCCATCACGACGCATGCCGCCGCGCCGTCCGAGAACTGGCTTGCATTGCCCGCCGCGATCACGCCGCCGGGAATCGCGGGCTTGATCTTCGAGACGCCCTCGAAGGTCGTGTCGGCGCGAATGCCTTCGTCCTTCGCGACCGTGACTTCACGCGTGCCCATCTGTTGCGTGCCCGGGTCGGCGAACGCGGCGCTCACGGTGATTGGTGCGATCTCGGCGTCGAAGCGCCCGGCGACCTGCGCCGCCGCGGCGCGCTGCTGGCTGCGTGCACCGTACTCGTCCTGCCGCTCGCGCGAGATCTTGTAGCGCTTCGCGACGTTCTCCGCGGTGGCGAGCATCGGCAGGTAGAGATCCGGCTTGTGCTCCTTGAGCCAGGCCTCCTGCAGCATGTGCTTGTTCAATTCGTTCTGCACGCAGGAGATCGACTCGACGCCTCCCGCGACGACGATCGGTGTCTTCTCGACGGTAACGCGCGCCGCCGCCATCGCAATGCTCTGCAGGCCCGAGGAGCAGAAACGATTGATGGTGGTGCCACCGGTGGTCACCGGGCAGCCGGCGCGCAGCGCGGCCTGGCGCGCGATGTTGAGTCCGTCGGCCCCTTCCGGGTACGCGCAGCCGAGCAGCACGTCCTCCACTTCGGCCGGGTCGACGCCCGCGCGCGCAATCGCGTGCTGCACGACATGGCCGGCGAGGGTGGCGCCGTGCGTGATGTTGAAAGCCCCGCGCCACGATTTCGCGAGCGGCGTTCGGGCGATGGAAACGATAACGGCATCGGTCATGGTGTATCCCCGGAATCAGCTGAAGGTCTTGCCGGCCGTCGCCAGCTTCGCAAGCGAGCGCGCCGGCTCCCACGCGGTCGGGTCGCCGTGGCGATTGCGCGCAAACTGCTTCATGCGCCGCACGACGACGTCGAGGCCGACCGTATCGGCGTACAGCATCGGCCCGCCGCGGTACGGCGGGAAGCCGTAGCCGTTCAGGTACACCATGTCGATGTCGGAGGCGCGCAACGCGATGCCTTCCTCGAGGATCCTCGCGCCTTCATTCACGAGCGCGAAGACGATGCGGTCCACGATCTCCGCGTCGCTCAACACCCGGCGCTTCACGCCGATCTCCTTCGAGTAGTCGATGATCATCTGCTCGACCGCCGCTGAAGGATGCGCGGTGCGATCGCCCGGCTTGTAGTCGTACCAGCCGGCGCCCGTCTTCTGGCCGAAGCGGCCCTGCTCGCACAGGCGGTCCGCGAGGCGCGAGTAGATCACCATCGGCTTTTCCACATAGCGACGCTTGCGGATCGCCCAGCCGATGTCGTTGCCGGCGAGATCGCCGACGCGGAAGGGGCCCATCGCGAAGCCGAACGCCTCCATCGCGGCGTCGACCTGTTTCGGCAGCGCGCCTTCCTCGAGCAGGAAGAGCGTCTGGCGGCCCAGCTGTTCGAGCATGCGGTTGCCGATGAAGCCGTCGCAGACGCCCGAGACGACCGCGACTTTCTTCATCGTCTTGCCGAGCTTCATCACGGTCGCGAGCACGTCGGGCGCGGTCTTCCCGCCACGCACCACTTCAAGGAGCCGCATCACGTTCGCGGGGCTGAAGAAGTGCGTGCCGATCACGTCGCCGGGGCGCCGGGTGAATTCAGCGATGCGGTTCACATCGAGGGTCGAAGTGTTGGTCGCGAGGATTGCGCCGCTCTTCATCACCGGGTCGAGTTTCTCGAAAACCGCCTTCTTGACGTCCATGTCCTCGAACACCGCTTCGATGACGATGTCGGCCGGCGCGATCGCCGCATAGTCGAGGGCGGGCGTGATCAGCTTCATGCGCGCATCGACGTCGGCGTCGGTCATGCGGCCCTTCTTGATCGCGCCGCCGTAGTTCTTGCGGATCGTGGCGAGGCCGTGATCGAGCGCTTCCTGCTTCATCTCGAGCAGCGTCACCGGAATGCCTGCGTTGATGAAGTTCATCGTGATGCCGCCGCCCATCGTGCCGGCGCCGATCACGGCAGCAGCGCGGATCGGGCGCGTCGGGGTCGAATCCGGCACGTCGGGAATCTTCGCGGCCGCGCGCTCGCCGAAGAAAATGTGCCGCAGCGCTTTCGATTCCGGCGTCAGCAGCAGCTCCTGGAAGAACCGGCGCTCGGTTGCGAACCCCTCGTCGAACGGCAGATTGGCCGCCGCCGCCACCGCCTCGACGCATCGCACCGGCGCGGGGTAGGGGCCGGCGACGCTCTTGACGGTATTGCGCGCGAACATCAGGAAGCCGGCGGCGTTCGCGTGCTGCACGGTCGTATCGCGTACGCGTCGCGCCGGGCGCTTTTCCTTGATGAGGCGCTCGGCATACGCGACGGCGCCTTCGAGCAGGTCGCCCTCGACGATCTCGTCGAAAAGCGGCGTGCCCGCGAGTTTCTGCGCCGGCACGATGTTGCCCGAGACGATCATGTTGAGCGCGGCTTCGAGCCCGAGCGCACGCGGCAGGCGCTGGGTGCCGCCCGCGCCGGGCAGCAGGCCCAGCTTCACTTCGGGGAGCGCGATCTGCGCGTCGCCTTTGGCGACGCGGTAGTGGCAACCGAGCGCGAGCTCGAGGCCGCCCCCCATGCACGCGCCATGGATCGCGGCGACCACCGGCTTCGGGCTCGCCTCATACGCCGAAATCAGCGTGTGCAGGTTGGGCGGCGCGAGCGCCTTGGGCGTGTTGAACTCGCGAATGTCCGCACCCGCGGAGAACCCGCTGCCGCTGCCCATCAGCACGATCGCCTTCACGCCGCGCGAGGTGAGCGCCTTGTCGAGCGCCTTCACGAGGGCGGCGCGCAGCGCGTGCCCGAGGCCGTTGACCGGCGGGCTCGCCATCGTGATCACGGCGACCCTGCCGCGCTTTTCGTAACTCGTCACACCCATGCCCCCGCCCTCCTCGCGACCGAAACCCCGGTAAGCCGCCCAGCCTATCGTCTGCACCCCGGCCGCGCCATCACGGGAAGGCGCATTTTTCATTTGCCCGATCCGGCGCCCCCTCTTACGCTACAGGGACGGACGAGGGAGCGTAGCGCCGGCGACACATGGAACTCGAATTCGCCCCACAGGATGAGGTTTTTCGGGCAGAAGTGCGCGATTTTGTCCGTGCCCGGCTGCCGTTGGGCCTGCGCCACAAAATGCTCGCCGGCGAGCGCCTCGGCAAGGAGGATTACCTCGTCTGGCATCGCATCCTCCACGAGCAAGGCTGGGTCGCTCCCAACTGGCCCAAGGCCTTCGGCGGCTGCGAATGGAGCGCGGTGCGCCAGCACATCTTCGAGGAAGAATGCGCGCTCGCGGGTGCGCCCGGCATCCTGCCATTCGGCATTCGCATGGTGGCGCCGGTCATCATGAAGTTCGGCAGCGCCTCGCAGCAGCAGCACTTCCTGCCACGGATCCTGTCGGGCGAGGACTGGTGGTGCCAGGGCTATTCGGAACCGGGCGCCGGTTCCGACCTCGCCTCGCTCAAGATGCGCGCCGAGCGGCGCGGCGACCACTACCTCGTCAACGGCCAGAAAACCTGGACCACGCTCGCGCAGTACGCCGACTGGATCTTCTGCCTCGTGCGCACCGCGAGCGCGGGCAAGCCGCAGGAGGGCATCTCCTTTCTCCTGATCGACATGAAGACGCGGGGTGTGTCCGTGCGCCCGATCATCATGCTCGACGGCGAGCACGAAATTAACGAGGTCTGGTTCGAAGACGCGATGGTGCCGGCGGAAAACCTCGTCGGCGAAGAGGGCAAGGGCTGGACCTATGCGAAGTTCCTCCTCGGCCACGAGCGCACCGGCAATGCCGGTGTCGGCCACTGCCGCCGCTGGCTCGCGGAACTGAAGGCACTCGCGCAGCGCCAGCGCGGCAACGACGGTCGCGCGCTCGCGGACGACACCCGCTTCCGCGACCGCATCGCTCGGCTCGAGATCGACCTGATGACGCTCGAGGTGATGAACGTGCGCGTGCTCGCGCTCGAGGAGCAGCGCCACGCGCCGGGCCCCGAGGCCTCGATGCTCAAGATCATGGGCAGCGAACTGCAACAGGCGCTGACCGAAACGACGATGCACGCGCTCGGTCACGCCGCGGCACCGTTCCCGCAGGCCGCGACGGGGCGCTACTTCAATTTCAGGAAGGCGTCGATCTACGCCGGGTCGAACGAGATCCAGCGCAACATCATCACGCGCCACCTGCTCGGCCTCTGATCGTGCTCGCGCTTTCCGACGAACAACTCCAGTTCCGCGACAGCCTGCAACGGCTGCTGCGCGCCGACTACAGCTTCGAGCGCCGCCGCGAGATCGCGAACAGCACGCTCGGCTGGAGCCGCGAAACCTGGCGGCAGCTTGCCGAGCTCGGCGTTCTCGCGCTCGCCTTGCCCGAGGCGCACGGCGGCTTCGGCGGCGGCGCGATGGACACGCTCGTCGTGATGGAAGAGTGCGGCCGATCGCTGCTGCTCGAACCGTATCTCCCCACCGTGGTGCTCGGCGCGGGGCTCATTGCGCGCGTCGGCAGCTCCACGCAATGCGCCGCGATCCTGCCCGCGGTCGGTGCCGGCGAGCGGCAGCTCGCATTCGCGCACTACGAGCCCGCCGCGCGCTATGCGCTCGACGTGGTGGCGACCGACGCGCGTCGCGATGGCGAAAGCTGGGTAGTCACGGGCGCGAAGACTTACGTCCTGAACGGTATCGCCGCCGATCAGCTGATCGTGTCGGCGCGCACCCCGAAGGGCCTCACGCTGTTCATGATCGATCGCACGACGCCGGGCGTGCAGCTGCGTGACTATCCGATGTACGACTCGCAACGCGCGGCGGACTTGCGCCTGGACGCCGTCCGGGTCGGCGCGGCGGCGCAGCTCGGTGAAGAGGGAGCGGCCGCCGCACCCATCGCCGCGACCATCGATGCGGCGATCGCGGCGGTCTGCGCCGAAGCGGTCGGCGCGATGACCGTGCTGCTCGAGGCGACCGGCGCGTACCTGAAGACCCGCAAGCAATTCGGCGTGCCGATCGGCAGCTTCCAGGTGCTGCAACACCGGATGGCAGACATGCTGCTCGAAACCGAGGCCGCGCGCTCGATGGCGCTGCTCGCGTCGAGCCGCCTCGGCACGGCCGGGACGGCCGAGCGCCGGCGGATCGTCTCGGCGGCCAAAGTGCGGGTGAGCGAGGCCGCGCGCTTCGTCGGCCAGCAGGCCGTGCAGCTGCACGGCGGCATTGGCGTGACCGACGAGCTCGCCGTCAGCCACTATTTCCGGCGCTTGACGATGATCGAGATGGCCTTCGGCGATGTCGACTACCATCTCGAGGCGGTTGGCAGGCATTTGTTCGAATGAAAAACAACACACGACAGGGAGAATCTGACATGCGATCACTGAGAGGGGTCGCGCGCGCGACCGTGGCGTGCGCGGTGGCATCGCTGGTATCGGGTGGGCCGGTCGCAGCACAGGACCAGAATGTGGAGCGGGGGCGCACACTCGATGAAGTCGTCGTCACCGCGCAGAAGCGCGAGGAGAACATCCAGGACGTGCCGATGGTCGTGACCGCGGTGTCCGGCCAGCTGTTGCAGGACACGGGCGTGCGTGACATCAAGGATCTCACGATCCTGACGCCGGGCCTGATCGTCACTTCGACCGCGAATGAAACGAGCACCACCGCGCGCATCCGCGGCGTCGGCACGGTCGGCGACAATATCGGCCTCGAATCCTCGGTCGGCGTGATGGTCGACGAGGTCTACCGCCCGCGCAACGGCGTCGGCTTCGGCGATCTCGGCGAACTCGAACGCATCGAAGTGCTGAAAGGCCCGCAGGGCACGCTCTTCGGCAAGAACACCTCGGCCGGCGTCATCAACGTCAAGACCGCGGAACCGAAGTTCGACTTTGGCGGTTCGCTCGAAGCGGTCGGCGGCAATCGTGGCATCGCGGAAGGTTCGATGACTTTCACCGGCCCGCTCGTCGCAGACAAGCTCGCCGGCCGCATCTTCTACGGCTACCGCCAGCACGACGGCTATCTCGACGTGAACGCGCGCGCGCCGCGCCAGTCGAAGGATGACGGCACCCGCGACGTCAACACCGCGCGCGGCCAGTTGCTGTGGCGCCCGGCGGACGACCTCAAGGTGCGCCTGATCGCCGACTGGTCGGAGCGCAACGAGGTGTGCTGCCTCGGCGTGCAGTACCGGAACGGACCGAGCGCGGCGATCGTCGGTGCGATCTCGGGCGGCGGTATCGCCAATCCCGCGCGGCCCTTCGCGCGCCGCGCCTATTCCAATCGCGAGACCAACCAGGACATCCGCGATTACGGCGCGTCGGCGCAGGTCGATTGGGATGCGCCGGGCGGTGCGACCCTCACCTCGGTCACCGCGTGGCGCCACTGGGAAGCAGATCTCGGGCAGGACAGCGACTTCTCGGGCGCGGCCATGTTGTATCGCGACTCCGGGAGCACGGCGAACGCTTTCGAGACGCTCACGCAGGAACTGCGCCTCGCCGGAGAGAACGGCCGGCTCAAGTGGCTGGTGGGCGGCTTCTACGCCGACGAGGACCTCGATTCGATCAACTCGCTGCTCTACGACAGCCAGTTCGAGCTGTACTACAGCCTCGCGCTCTCGGCCGGCATGGCACCCGCGCTGGTGCCCACCCTGCTTGGCCGCGCGCCGGGCACGTCCTACGCGACCAGCAACGGTTCGTCCGATACCTACGGGCAAAACTCGAAGAGCTGGGCGCTGTTCACCAACAACACCGTTTCGATCACGGACAAATTCGATATCGGGTTCGGCCTGCGCTATACGAACGAGAAAAAGGACCTCGATTCGCACTACACGAACCTCGGGACGGCGGCCTCGCCGCCGGGCGTCGGTTGCGCGACCGCGCGGGCGCGCTTCGCAGTCGTATCCGGGGCGTTGCCGGCGGCGGCGCTGCCGTCGTTCTACGGCCTCGGCTGCGCGACCTTCGCGGACCCGGCGTTCAACAACGTGACGACGAAGCAGTCGATCGACGAGGGCGAGTGGAGCGGCACCGCGAAGCTGATGTACCACTTCACGGATGACGTAATGACATACGCCTCCTATGCCCGCGGCTACAAGGCGGGCGGCTTCAACCTCGACCGCGAGCGCATCGGCAGCCCCGTGAGCCCGCTGGCCGCGGTCGATGCCGATACCGCGTTCGGTTCCGAAACCGTGAACTCCTACGAACTCGGCATGAAGACCACGTGGCTCGGCAACAGCCTCGCGCTGAACGGCGCGGTGTTCTACCAGGAGTACCAGGGCTTCCAGCTGAACACCTTCACCGGGCTGCAGTTCGTGGTCGCCTCGATTCCGGAAGTCACTTCACAGGGCGTCGATTTCGACTTCCTGTGGTACACCCCGGCCGAAGGCCTCACGCTGCAGGGTGGCCTGACCTACGCCGAAACCGAGTACGGCAACTTCAACGCCGCGGCGGCCGGCGTGCAGCCCGCGCTGCCGGGCAACCAGATGTCGTTCGCGCCGAAATGGTCCGGGGGCGTCTCGGCGACCTTCGAGCACCCGCTCAACGGGAAGTTGAAATGGCGCATGAACGTCGGCGCGAAGTACATGTCGGACTACAACACGGGCTCGGACCTGAACCCGCTCAAGAAACAGGATGCCTACGCGCTCGTCGATGCGCGCATCGGCATCGGCTCGCAGAACGACCTGTGGGCGCTCGAGCTGTGGGGCAAGAACATCACCAACGAGGAATACATCCAGGTGGGGTTTGATGCCACGTTGCAGACGGGAACGATTGATGCGTTCCTCGGGGATCCGCGTCTGTACGGGGTGACGTTCAGGCTGAAGTTCTAGCAGCGGCGAACAGCGAACAGCGAACGGCTGACAGCCAGAGAAGACCGCGAGCCGGCGCTTCTGGCTCTAATCTGTTCGCTGTCAGCTGTTTGCTTCTCCGCCCCTCGCCGCTCGCCTTCAGCGCCGCTCCCGATCCTCGACGATGCGGACGGCGATATCGATCGAGGCTTGCACTCGCGCCGTGTCGCCGACGTATGCGACCAGCGCTTCGGACGCGCGCCTGCGCAAGGACCCGGAGCCGATCAGCTTGCGGCGGGCGAGCGAGGCAATATCGTCGCGGTCCTGGCTCGCGAAGCGGCCGAGCTTGCTGACCGCGAGATCAAGCGGGGAGAGCACGCGTACGTCGAGCACTTGGGCGTTCACGCCAGGGAGCGACACGGGCACGGAATCGTCGTACGCATCCTCATGCATCAGGCCAAGCGTGTCGCTGTATTGGCGGTCGAGGTAGAGCAGGCGCGCGGCTCCGTCGGCGTCGCGATAGGCCACTTCCAGATTCTCCGGCAAGGCAATGCGGCGCGAGAACGCCGCGTCGATGTCGCGCGAAACGCGCTCGCCCGTGTGGAAGTGCAGCGCGGCGCCACCCGCGACATACATCCTGACCGGCAGGCTGCGCCTCGAAACGGCGGACAGCGAGTTTGCGATGCGCAGGGCAATCTCGCGGAATGCTCCGACATATTCGGGTTGGGCGTGTTTGTCAGGGCGCACGCCGCCGCTCGCTGGCAAGCAATGGCAGGAATCGAGTCGGCCGCACCGGGCTTCGCTCGAGCCAGCGCGTGAAGACGGCGGGTTCGCTCGCGCCGCAATGAAGGCGCTCGGCGAGCGCCAGCAGTCCACGCCGATCATGGTCTCGCACGCTTGCGAGCATGACCGCAAGACCTGCGACGAAGAAGCGCGGACCTGCCCGGCTCCAGCGTTCCGGGTCGAGGCTTCCCGAATCGCACAGGTCGACGAGCTGCGCCTCATAGTCCCGGCTGACGGCGGCGGGCAATTGGCCATCCGCCGTCGTATCGGGGCCGGGCGCCTCGAGCACGCCGAGGCGCAGGCTCACGACATCGGCCAATGCGAGCAACGTGGCGAAATCACAGGTATCCCTGCGACGCAGGCGAGAGAGTGTTTCCTTGCGCACTCCGGCGCGCGCGGACCATTCAGTGTCCGTCAAACCGAGCGTGCGCGCCTGGCGGCCGAGTACGCCGAGGACACCAGACAAGGGTGTTGACTTATACATCAACTGAATTGTGTCATGCGTTGACTTATACATCAATCCGCTACGGCGAGCGCGCGACAGTCAGGGCGATCGCGGCGATCAGGGCCGCGGCGCCGATCAGTCGCCGCAGCCACGCGCCGCGCGCGAGCAGCTTCTCCGCGAACACGAGCGCGGTGATACCGGCGACCCACGCGAGATTCATGACGCCGCCGACGAACAGCAGCAGCATCAGCGCCCAGCAACAGCCGAGGCAGTAGAGGCCGTGGTGCAGGCCCATCACGAGCGCGCCGCGCGCGCCGGGGCGGTGCGCCGAAACGATGAATTCGGCCGGCGCGCGGCAGTGTTCGAGGCAGGCGACCTTCCCCGGCAGCCATTGATAGAGCCCGACCGCGAACAGCACGGCCGCCGTGCCGAGCGGGCGCGTGCTCACACCCATTGCGTCGATCCAGCCGGCCGCGATCAGCTCGACCTGGAGCGCCGTCGCAAGGAGCGAGAACGCGAGCCACACGAGCAGGTAGCCCGCGACGAAGCAGGCGGTGCGCGTGGCCGGCGCGCCGGGGTCGCCGCGACGGTTGATGCGATCGAAGAGCAACGCAGTCGGCGCGACCGACGGCGTCATCATGCCGACCATCATCACGAACCACATCGCGAAGGTGAAGGCGGCATAGTGGCTCGTGCGCAGTCCGCCGCTCGTCGCCGGCATCGGCATCGGCGCCCACGAGAGGTACGCCCAGGACAGCGCGACGAGCGCTGCCAGCGCCGCGAGCGTGACGAGGGTCGTGCGGGCGGGCACGCGCGGCGGGGCGGTGGGGTCGGGCAGCGTCCCGGCGCGGGTCAGGCCGCGCGGCCGCGCACGACGCCCTCGCCGGTCATGTCGAGGCGCGCGAAATGCGCGTGCTTCGCGTCCCAGCTGAGCGGAATGCTCGCCCCCGGCATCGTCTGCACCTTGCCGCTCGCGGCGTCCGCGCGCTCGTACTCGAACCCCGCCGGCAGCACGATCTGCGCGCGCACGGCCTCGCCGGTCACCGGATTCCTGATCGGCTCGACGCGCGCTTCGAACACGCCTTCGACTTCGATCCGTGCGGTGCGCGCCTCGAGGTCGGCCTCGATGCGGATCGGTTTGAAAAGGGGCTGGTGCACCTTCGAATAGGTGGCCGCGAACACGTTGAAGATCGTGGCGCCGGGTTCGGTTTCCTCGCCCGACATGATCTTGAGGAGCGCCTCGCGCTGCGCGTCGTTCGCACGCACATCGATGATCGGCTGCGCGTGACCGTTGCCCATGTGGATCGCCTTCGGCCAGGCGAACAGGCCGCCGAATGCGAGCCCGTCGAGCGAAGTGCTGCCGAAGTGGCCGCGATCAACCCGGAAGAAAACCCCGGCGTGGCAGTAACCCTGCGTCGGCAGCGACATGAACTGGCAGGGGCAGCCCCAGGCGCAGTTGCAGTTGGTAACGTCGTATCCCTGGATGCGCCAGTCGACTCGAGCCATGGTCCTTCTCCTCGAGTGCGGAGGGCGCCATGCTATGCCTCGCCTCAGCCGTTCGCCACCTGTGGCTCCGGCAGGGCTTCGACGGGATCGAGCTGGGGCGCAATCAGCGGAATCGGCCCGTCACCATGGAAACGCTGGCGGGTGTTCTCGAGCCAGCGCTCGATGTGGCGGCGGAATCGCGCGACGGCCTCCGCGCGCAGCGTCGCAACGATCTCCGCGCCGCCGAGCGCTTCCTGCGTCGCCGACACCTGCCACCACCATTGCAGGCGGTCGAGGCGCTGGCCGTCGAGATAGGGAAGGGTGATGGTAAAACGCCGACCGGCGCGCGTCTGCGCCGTTTCGGCGTAAGCGAAATAGTCCTCGAGTGCGCGGGGCATTTCGACGTGCGGCATCCGAAATCCGGAAGGCAACAGGATTGGCGACATCATAGCGTGTATTGCGAAAGTTCGAGCTTCCCGATCTGATTTCGATGCACTTCATCCGGTCCGTCCGCGAGACGGAGCGTGCGCGCTTGCGCATAGGCGTACGCGAGGCCGAAATCGTCGCTGACGCCGCCGCCGCCGTGGGCCTGGATCGCCCAGTCGATCACCTGGCACGCCATCTGCGGCGCCGCGACCTTGATCATCGCGATGTCCTTCGCGGCGACCTTGTTGCCCACCGTGTCCATCCGGTGCGCGGCGTTCAGCACGAGGAGGCGCGCCTGGTCGATCAGGATGCGCGATTCCGCGATGCGCTCGAGCGTGACGGTCTGCGCGGCGATTGGCTTGCCGAACGCGACGCGCGCCAGCGAGCGGCGGCACATCCTTTCGAGCGCGCGCTCGGCGAGCCCGATCAGGCGCATGCAATGATGGATGCGGCCCGGCCCGAGCCGCCCCTGGGCGATCGCAAAGCCATCGCCTTCCTGTTGAAGCAGCATCGCGGCGGGCACGCGCACGTTCTCGAACAGCACCTCGCCGTGTCCGTGCGGGGCATCGTCGTAGCCGAACACCGGCAATGCGCGCAGGATCCGGATCCCGGGCGAATCGCGCGGCACGAGGATCATCGACTGCTGCGCATGCCGCGGCGCCTGCGGGTCGGTCTTGCCCATGACGATGAACACCGCGCAGCGCGGATCGGGCGCACCGGAGGCCCACCACTTGCGGCCGTTCACGACGTACTCGTTGCCCTCGCGCACGATCGAAGTCTCGATGTTGGTCGCATCGCTCGAGGCCACTGCGGGCTCGGTCATCGCGAAGCACGAGCGGATCTCGCCCGCGAGCAGCGGATCGAGCCAGCGGCGCTGCTGCTCGGGCGTGCCGTAGCGCTCGAGCACCTCCATGTTGCCGGTGTCGGGCGCCGAGCAGTTGAAGACCTCGGGGGACCAGATCACGCGGCCCATTGCCTCGCACAAAGGCGCGTATTCGAGGTTCGTGAGGCCGGGCCCGCGCGTTGATTCCGGCAGGAAGAGGTTCCACAGGCCCTGCGCGCGCGCCTTCGCCTTCAGTTCATCGACGAGGCGGGTCGGCCGCCAGCGATCACCCTCGGCGACCTGCGCGAAGAACTCGCCCTCGCGCGGATACACCTGCTCGTCCATGAACGCCTGCAGGCGCGTCAGCAGCGCCTGCGTGCGCGTGTTGTACTCGAAAGCCACGGCTACTCTCCCGGAAGAATGACGAGCTTGCCCGACACGCGCCGCTCCATGAGTGCGCGAATCGCCTCGCCGCCGCGCGCGAGCGGGTAGGTGCCGGCGATGCGCGGTCGCAGCTTGCCCGCGCCGAGCCACTTGAAGAGGGTCGCGAGGTCCTCGCCCATGCGCGCCGCATCGTGGCGGATATAGTCGCCGAGGAACACACCCACGATCGAGCAGCCCTTCAGCAACGGGAGATTCGCGGGAATGCGCGGGATCTCGCCGTTCGCGAAACCGACGATCAGGTGCCGGCCGCGCCAGGCGCAACTGCGCAGCGCCGCCTCGGTGTACGCGCCGCCGACCGGGTCGTAGACCACGTCGACGCCGCGACCCCCGGTGAGCGCTTTCAGGCGCTCGCGCAGGTCCTCGTGGGTATAGTCGATCAGCTCGTCCGCGCCGTGCTCGCGGCACACCGCGAGCTTTTCAGCACTCGAGGCGGCGGCGATTACTCGCGCGCCGAGCACCTTGCCGATCTCGACGGCGGCGAGCCCCACGCCGCCCGACGCGCCGAGCACCAGCAGCGTCTCGCCCGCCGCGAGCGCGGCGCGATCGGCGAGGGCGTGGTACGAAGTGGCGTAAGTCATCACGAACGCGGCCGCGGTCGGGAAATCGAGCGCCGGCGGCATCGGCACGAGCGTCGCCGCGTCCACCGCGACTTGTTGCGCGAAGGAGCCGTAGATCGTGAACGCGATGACGCGATCGCCCACCTTTGCGTTCCTCACCGCAGCGCCCACCGCGTGCACCACGCCCGCGCACTCGCCACCGGGTGCAAAGGGCGGCGGCGGCTTGAACTGGTATTTGCCCGCGATGATCAGCGAGTCGGGGAAATTGACCCCGGCGGCGCGCACGTCGATCACGACCTGCTTCTCGCCGGGCACGAGGTCGGGGACTTCCTCGACCACGAGGCCCTCGGGTGGGCCGTACTGCTTGCAGAGGAGTGCTTTCATGGCATCGGATTCGTCGGTGGGCGGCCCCCGAGGATCTCGCGGGCGCGCGTGTCGATGGCCGGCAGGATCGCCGGGTGCGTGAGAATGTAGAAGCGGCCTTCCCGCACGCCTTCGAGCGCGAGCCGCGCGATGTCGGCCGCCGTGAGGCGGCCGGCCTCGATCGCCTTGCGCACGCGCGCCTCGAACGGCGCGGCGAGCGGATTGGTCGCCGCGAGCTCGGCGGGGCGATGGCGTGCGGAATCGGCGATGCCGGTGTTGACGAACGCCGGCGCCAGCACCGACACCGCGAGGCGCGACTTCGCGAGCGCGAGATCGTGCTGCAGGCATTCCGAGAGGGTGACGACGGCGTGCTTCGTCGCGCAGTACACGCTCGAGCCCGGCACCGACACGAAGCCCGCGACGGAAGCGGTGTTGACGACGTGCCCTTCCTGCCCGCGCGCGAGCATGCGCGGCACGAAACTGCGGATGCCGTGCACCACCCCCATCAGGTTCACGCCGATCGACCACTGCCAGTCCTCGGGCGTCGCGGTCCAGGCGGGGCCGCAGACGGCGACGCCCGCGTTGTTGAAGAGGAGGTGCACGTCGCCGAACGCGTCGTAGGCCCTCTGAGCCAGTTGTTCGACGGATGCCGGCTTCGAGACATCGCAGTCGATGGCGAGGCAACCGGCGGCAGGCGCGGGCACACGCGCGACCGTGGCGTCGAGCCCCGCGCGATCGAGGTCGGCGAGCACGAGTCGCATGCCCGCGCTTGCGCAGGCGTAAGCGAGCTCGCGCCCGATCCCGCTCGCCGCGCCGGTGATCGCCGCCACTTTGCCGGCGAGCTCGCGCATCGTCAGGCGACCAGATAGCCGCCGTCGACGTTGAGTGCCACGCCGGTCGTGTAACTCGCCGCGGGCGACACGAGATAGAGCACCGCGCCCGCCATTTCATCGGGCTGCGCGACGCGATTCATCGGTACGTGCGGCAGCACCTTCTCGAGCATCGCGGGGTTGCGCGTGAGCGCGGCGGCGAACTTCGTGTCGGTCAGGCCGGGCAACAGTGCGTTGGCGCGTATTCCCTGCGGCGCGCACTCGCGCGCAAACGCCTTCGTCATCGAAATGACCGCGGCCTTCGTGATCGAGTACACGCCTTGCAGAGGGCCCGGGATCACGCCGTTGATCGAGGCCACGTTGACGATGCTGCCGCCGCCGCCTTTCGCCATCAGCTTCGCGCCCGCCTGCGACATGAAGAAGTAGCCGCGGATGTTCACATCGACGGTCTTCTGGAACGCCGCCGGGTCGATCGACGTGATCGGGCCATAGTGCGGATTCGTCGCGGCGTTGTTCACCAGGATGTCGAGCCGGCCGTGCGCGGCCTCGAGCGCGGCGAAGGTCTTCTCGATGTCCGCCAGCTCGCCGATGTGGCAGGCGAGGGCGCTGGCCTTGCCGCCGGCCTCGCGAATCGAAGCGGCGACGGCCTCGCAGCCCTCGAGCTTGCGGCTCGAGACGATCACGTGCGCGCCCGCGGCCGCGAGCGTGCGGGCGATCGATTCGCCGATGCCGCGCGACGCGCCCGTGACGAGGGCTACGCGGCCCGACAAGTCGAACGAGGGTCCGGTGCTCATGGGTCCGGCTAGACTAGGCATGGGCGCCCACGGATATCAAGTTGGCGCCATCCCGTCACGGGATGGCAGCCGCCCCACGCCAACCCCTATTTGCGTGCGTCGCGCTTCCGATTGCCCACCGGCAATCCGCTCGCCCGCGTCAGCCCCGCACTGCCAAACCTGTGCCGTATCGCATCGAGCGCCGCATCGAGCGGCGGCGGCTGCGGCACGGCGCCTGCAGCGAACAGATCGAGCTGCGTCGCCGGGGCAAGATCCGACACGCCGACGCCGAGCAGCCGCACCCGCGCCCGCGGCTGCCCGGCGCGCCACCGCCGCAGCAGATCCGCCGCCGCACGGCCGATGACGCGACCATCCTGGGTCGCGGGCTCGAGCTGCTGCTGGCGCGTGAAGGTCGCGAAGTCGGCGCGCCGCACCTTCACCGCCACGCAGCCCGCCGCAAGGCCTTTCGCGCGCAGCCGCGAACTCGCGCGATCGGCGAGCGCGAGCAGCTCTGCTTCGATGCGCGCCGGATCCACGAGATCGGTGTCGAAGGTTTCCTCCGCGCTGATCGAGAGGTCCTCTCGATCGGCGACCACCGGGCGATCGTCGATGCCGCCCGCGCGATCGCGCATGCGCGACGTGTCGCGCCCGAACAGCGGCCACAGCACCGCGTCGGGCGCGCGCCGCAGCTCGCCGAGCGTCGCGATGCCCGCGTGCTCGACGGCATCGCCCTTCTTGCGCCCGAGGCCCGGCAGGCGGCGAATGGAGAGCGCATCCAGCCGCGCGGGTAGCGACGCAGCGGCGATCACGGTGAGGGCGTCGGGCTTCTCCAGATCCGATGCAATCTTCGCGACCAGCTTGTTCGGCGCGACGCCCACCGAGGCCTTGAGGCGCGTGCGCGCCAGGATCTGTGCCTTGATCCAGCGCGCAATCGTCACTTCGTCGCCCAGCAGCGCGCGGCTCGCGGTGACGTCGAGAAAGGCCTCGTCGAGCGACAGGCCCTCGACGAGCGGCGTCACTTCGTGGAACACCGCGAACACTTCACGCGACACGGCCTTGTAGTGCGACATGCGCGGCGGGATGCACACCGCCTGCGGGCACAGCGCGAGCGCGCGGCTCATGGGCATCGCGGAATGCACACCGAACTTGCGCACGACGTAGTTCGCCGCCGCGACGACACCACGCGCGTTCGTGCCGCCGACGATCACCGGGCGACCTCGCAGGGAAGGGTCGTCGCGCTCTTCGATCGACGCATAGAACGCGTCCATGTCGACATGCAGGATCGCGCGCTCGCGCGCGGCGCTCATCAGAGGGTCACGACGCTGTAGAACACCGTGAACACGACCATCACGACGCTCACGACCATGTAGACGCTGCCCATGAAGAGGAATTTCACGAAGGTGCGTCGGCGGCCCTGGCCGTAGTAGACGCGCATCGCGCGAAAGAGATACCAGGTGAGCCACAGCAGGATCGCTGCGGTGAGGAGCCCGGAGGCGATGCCGCCCGGCAGCAGCCAGGACACCGGCACGAGCAGCGTGCCGAGCAGGAATATCATCGCGTGGTTGTGGATGCAGAACAGCAGGTGCTCGACGTAGTACCGGCGCGGCCGCCAGTACAGCAGCAGCATGAAGGCCGCGATCAGCGGCAGCAGGAAGAACATCGCCCGCGGCACGTTGTGCAGGAACGCGCGTCCGAGCAGGGACTTGTCGGCCCGGATCTTTTCGCAGCCGAGCTTGAGGCGCGGCGAAATCCAGGCCTCGCCCGGGCCTTGGTAGCTGAGGATGCATGACCACTCGGATCCGGTGCCCGGCATCGCATCCTCGGTCTCGCCCTTCGCCGCGCGTGCGCGCCTCGCTTCGAGCGATTTGCGCGCGATGCCGAGCGCGGCCTTTCGATCGGGGCTCGTCTCGGTGGCTTCCTGCGCCGCAATCGTCGCGAGGCGCCCGTCAATTTCCGACGTGTCGGCTTGCGGGATCATGTCGACCCGCAGGATCTGCCCGTCGGGCAACAGCGCGAGCGTGAGGAAGAACAGCAAGCTCACGACGATGTAGAGGCGGAAGGGCGGCAGGTAGCGCTGCCGGCGCCCTGCGAAGAATTCGCGCGTCAGGAAGCCCGGGCGCGCGAGCAACGGCCACAGCGTTCTCCACACGCGCGAATCCGCGTGCGTGAGTCCCTCGAACGCCTCGGAGAGAAAATGGCCGATGCGGTGCACGTGACGGTCGTCGCGCTGGCCGCAGGCGGCGCAATACCTGTCGGTGAGCGCCGCGCCGCAATTGAGGCAGCGCGCAGCCTCCGCATCGACCCCCGTCGCGTCGGCGCTCACGCGATGCGTGCGTCGGCGGCGCGCGCTTCGGGCGCGGCGGGCTGCGCACCCGCGGCGAGTTCGTGCGACTCGAAGTCGTCGACGTTGATCAGGTGCATCACCTTGCGATCGAAGTCGCGCAGCATCGCCGCTTCGGTCTCGGAGAGGATGCCGAGCGTGAGGCCCTGCTGGATCTGGCCCGGCAGGTCGAGTGCGGTGATGCGCCCGGTCTTCACGCCCTCGACGCGCAGTTTCTTTTCGAGCGGTTCAGCGGTCTGCGACAGCACCAACGCTTCCTGCAGCAGCCCGAGCGCGTTTCCCGGCTCGAGGGTGCGGTAGACGTTCTCGCACAATCGGTCACGCGACTCGGAGGGCATCGTGACGAGCTCGGCGAGCTTGCGGCCGAGCCGGTCGCCGGGCGCGAAATAGGTGAGCCCGCGCGGGAAGATCAGCGTGCGCATCAGGCCCGCGAGGAAGGCATTCGGGAAGTTGCGCAGGAAGCTGTGCAACTGTTCCTGCGCGGTGTAGAGCAAGTCGCGCAGCGCCCACTCGACGATCGGCAGGTCCGCCTCGGGCTTGCCCTGGTTCTCGTGGTGCTTCAGCACCATCGAGGCGAGGTACATGCAGGACAGCACGTCGCCGAGTCGCGCCGAGAGGCTTTCCTTCTTCTTGAGGTAGCCGCCGAGCGTCAGCATCGCGACATCGACCGCGAACGCGAACGAGGCGCTGAAGCGCACGATGTGCTGGTAGTAACGCGCGGTCGGGCCCTGCACGGGCTTCCTCGTGAAGCGCGCGAGCGTGAGCGCCATCACGAGTGAGCGCACGGCGTTCGAGATCGCGAAGCCCATGTGGCCGAAGAGCGCGCGATCGAACTCGTCGACGCCCGCCTTGCGGTCCGGGTTGCGTGCCGCGGTCATTTCGCGCATCACGAACGGATGGCAGCGGATCGCGCCCTGGCCGAAGATCATCAGGTTGCGCGTCAGGATGTTCGCGCCTTCCACCGTGATCGCGATCGGCACGGCCTGGTAGCCGCGCGCGAGGTAGTTGTTCGGCCCGAGCATGATGCCCTTGCCGCCCTGCACGTCCATCGCGTCGTCCGCGACCTGCCGGCCCATTTCGGTGACGTGGTACTTGAGCATCGCGGCAGGCACCGAGGGCTTCTCGCCGCCGTCGATCGCGCCGGCGGTGACCGAGCGGCCCGCGTCCATGATGTAGGTGTAGCCGACCATGCGAGCGATCACGGCCTCGACGCCTTCGAACCTGCCGACCGGCATGTTGAACTGGCGGCGGATGCGCGCGTAGGCGCCGGTCGCAAAGACGCCCGCCTTCGCGCCGCCCGTCGCGTTCGAGGGCAGCGAGATGCAGCGGCCGACCGAGAGCTGTTCGACCAGCATGCGCCAGCCCTGGCCCGCCATCTTCATGCCGCCGATCAGGAAGTCGAGCGGCACGAACACGTCGTGGCCCTGGAGCGGGCCGTTCTGGAACGGAACGTTCAGCGGGAAATGGCGGCGGCCGATCGTCAAGCCCGGCGTATTGCGCGGGATCAGCGCGCAGGTGATGCCGACGTCCTGCACGTCGCCCGCGAGCCTGTCGGGGTCGAACAGGCGAAACGCGAGACCCACGACGGTCGCGACCGGTGCGAGGGTGATGTAGCGCTTCGAGAAGTTGAGTTTGACGCCGACGATTTCCTTGCCCTGCCACAAGCCGCGGCAGACGACGCCCGTGTCGGGGATCGACGCGGCGTCCGAGCCCACGCGCGGACCGGTGAGCGCAAAACACGGCACTTCCTCACCGCGTGCGAGCCGCGGCAGGTAGTGGTTTTTCTGTTCCTCGGTGCCGTAGTGGTTCAGCAGTTCCGCGGGGCCGAGCGAATTCGGCACCGCCACGGTCGAGGACACGGTGGCGCTGCGGCTCGCGAGCTTCGCGAGCACGCAGGAATGCGCGTAGGCGGAGAATTCGAGGCCGCCGTACTTCTTCGGGATGATCATCGCGAAGAAGCCCTTCGACTTCACGAACTCCCACACCGCGGGCGGCAGGTCGGCGCGCACGTGGGTGATGTCCCAGTCGTCGATCATGCGGCACAGCTCTTCGCAGGGACCGGCGAGGAAGGCCTGTTCTTCGGCCGAAAGCTGCGGCGGCCGGGTCGCGAAGAGTTTCGACCACTTCGGCGCACCCGTGAACAGCTCGCCGTCCCACCACACGGTGCCGGCCTCGAGCGCTTCGCGCTCGGTCTGCGACATGCGTGGCAGCATGCGCAGGTAAGCCTTCATGAAGGGTCGCGTGATCAGCGATTTGCGCAGCGGGCGGATCGTGAAGATCCACAGCGCCGCGAGCATCACCCACAGGATGCCCTTCCAGATGCCGGCCGGATGGCCGAGCACGGTGTACGCCGCGAGCAGCACCGTGAAGGTCGCGGCGAACGCGATCAGCGACAGGCGCTTGTAGGCAAGAAAGAGGATCGCCGCGATGAACAGCAGCGTGATGATGCCGCCCACCTGCGTCACGGCAAACACGACCGCCGCAACGATCAGAAGTGTGATGAGCGCACCGAGCATGTTCTGTCTCCCGCGTTACTTGTCGATCTTCGTGATCTTCGATCCCTCGAACGTCAGGTTGTACATCAGTCCCTTGTTTGAAAATATGAAACCGATGATCGGCTTGCGGGCGGTGTCCGTGTCGATCGAGCCGCCCGCGCCGAGCGTGGCGAGCGCGACGCTGCCGTCGACGCCCGCCTTCCAGCCTTCGCTGTCGCGAAAGCGCTTGAGCGCATCCGCGGTCATGAACAGGATGATCTCGGAACGCGCCTGCGCGCCGAGCTGCAGGCCGATCGAGGCGGCGGCGATGTTGAAATAGCCGACCGTCTTGCCGCCGACCTGCAGCGCGCCCTCACCATACTCGCCGCCGACACCGATCCCGGCCTTGATCACGGTCGGGAAGACGAGCACGCCGTGTGCCCTGGCGGCGAGTTCCGCACCCGCCGTCGTGTGCTTCGCGAAATTCGTGCGGGCTTCCTGCACTTTCGCGTCGAGCTCGATTTTCGATTCCGCGAACGCCGGCAGGGCGGCGAACGCGAGCACACAGGCGGCGGCGAGCATTTTCATCCGAGCAGCTCCTTGACTCCGTCACGCTCCTCACGCAGTTCCGCGAGTGTAGCGTCCATCCGCTTGCGGCTGAACTCGTCGATCGAGAGGCCCGGGACGATCTGGTAGTCGCCGTTCTTCGTGGTGACCGGGTACGAATAAATGACGCCTTCCGGGATGCCGTAGCTGCCGTCGGAGGGCACGGCCATGCTGAGGTAGTCGCCGGGCGTCGAACCGCGGAACCAATCGCGCACATGATCGATCGCGGCCGACGCGGCCGAGGCCGCGGACGACGCGCCACGCGCCTTGATGATCGCCGCGCCGCGCTGCTGCACCACCGGAATGAACGTGCCCTCGAGCCAGTCCTCGCCGACGAGCGAGCTCGCGGCCTTGCCGGCGACGAGTGCGTGCGACACATCCGGGTACTGCGTCGCCGAGTGGTTGCCCCAGATGATCATGCGCTGGATCGCGTTCACGTGCGTGCCGGTCTTCTCCGCGAGCTGCGAGAGCGCTCGGTTGTGATCGAGGCGTGTCATCGCGGTGAAATTGCGCGGATTCAGGTCCTTCGCGTTCGCGCGCGCAATGAGCGCGTTCGTGTTCGCGGGATTTCCGACCACCAGCACCTTGACGTTGCGATCGGCGACTTCATTCAGCGCCTTGCCCTGCGCGGAAAAGATCTGCGCGTTCGCGAGCAGCAGGTCCTTGCGCTCCATGCCGGGTCCGCGCGGCCGCGCACCGACGAGCAGCGCGGCGTGACAGTCGCGGAACGCCACTTTCGCATCGTCCGTCGCGACGGTTTTCTGCAGGGTCGGGAAGGCGCAATCGGCGAGCTCCATCACGACGCCCTGCAGCTGCGGCAGCGCCGGCGTGATTTCGAGCAGGTGCAGGTTCACCGGTTGGTCGGGGCCGAACAGGGCGCCTGAGGCAACCCGGAACGCGAGGGCATAGCCGATGTGGCCGGCAGCGCCGGTGATCGCGACATTCAAGGCAGTTTTCATCGAGAACTCCGCGAAAGGGGGCGTGGATTCTACAGAAATCAAGCAGTTACGTTAAGACCCGACCGGGAGGCCTGCCGGATGCAAAAAAATCTGCGTGGGGTGTTGACACTGAACTAGTGTTGTAGTTATATATAACACCAAGACGAAGGCCGATTGCAGGGTGCAACGGCCAGAACGGTAACCCAAGGAGACGAACATGAGCACCTCAACCCAGAACTTCACGGTGGCCCTCGGCGCAGCGATCCTGGCGATCGTCCTGACAGTGGCTTCGAGCGTGACCTTCCTCGACGCGACCAGCGTGGCGCGCGTGGCGGTCGATGCTCCCCAGGCGATCCACCTCGCCGCGAGCCGTTAAGGCGTTCTGCTAGATTACCCCGCTAAAGCACGGCATCTCGCCATGGCACAGGAGTACTCGGGAAGCATGGATCCGCAGTGGGACGACAGCCTGCCGATCTACCGCCAGCTGCGCGATCGCGTGGTGGCGATGATCCTCGAGGGCGTCCTGAAGGAGGGCGACCCGTTGCCCTCGGTGCGGAACGTGGCGGCCGAGTTTCGCCTGAACCCGCTGACCGTGCTGAAGGGCTACCAGCAGCTCGTCGATGAGCAGCTCGTGGAAAAGCGCCGGGGCCGCGGCATGTACGTGAATGCCGGCGCGCGCAAGGCGCTGATGAAGGACGAGCGGCAGCGTTTCATCGAGGACGAGTGGCCGAAGGTCCACGCGACGATCCAGCGGCTCGGGCTTTCGGCCGAGGAACTGTTCGCGCGGACCCCCGCCCCGACCCAGACGCTGTCGCCTGCAGGGAACGACGATGACAAGCACGAATGATGCGCCCGTGATCGAAGCGCGCGGTCTCGCCAAGTCCTACGGCAAGATGCGCGCGCTGGACGGCGTCAGTTTCACGGTGGGCGCCGGCCGTATCGTTGGGCTCATCGGCCCGAACGGTGCCGGCAAGACGACCGCCCTGAAGGCGATCCTCGGCCTCACCCCGTTCGACGGCGATCTGAACGTGCTCGGCCGCAACCCGACCGCCGCACGCGATGCGCTGATGCAGGATGTCTGCTTCATCGCGGACGTCGCGGTGCTGCCGAAGTGGCTGCGCGTCTCGCAGGCGCTCGACTATGTGGCCGGCGTGCACCCGCGCTTCGATCGCGCGCGGGCCGAAGGCTTCCTCAAGACCACCGACATCAAGATGAAGAGCCGCGTGCGCGAGCTTTCGAAGGGCATGGTCACGCAGCTGCATCTCGCGCTGATCCTCGCGATCGACGCGCGCCTGCTCGTGCTCGATGAGCCGACGCTGGGCCTCGACCTCCTCTTCCGGCGCCAGTTCTACGACACCTTGCTGAACGACTACTTCGACAAGGACCGCACCATCCTTCTCACCACGCACCAGGTCGAGGAAATCGAGCATCTCCTCACCGATGTGATTTTCATCCAGCACGGCAGGATCGTGCTCGACAGCGCCGTCGAGAGCCTCGGCGAGCGCTTCCGCCAGGTTGTCTGCGCGCCTGATCGCGTGGAGCACGCGAAGGCACTCGCCCCGTTTTACGCGCGCGAAGTGTTCGGGCGCACGGCGCTCTACTTCGAGGGCCGGCCGGACTCCGATCTCACGCCGCTCGGCGAAGTACGCACGCCGACGATCGCCGACCTTTTCGTCGCGAAGATGCAGGGCGCGGCCGGACAGGGCGCGGCCGCACAGGGAGCGACGCCATGAACGTGCTGCCGACCCTGATCCGCCGCGAATTCTGGGAACACCGCGCGCTGTGGCTCGCGCCGCTCGTGATGGCGCTGCTGCTCGTCGGCATCGCGATCTTCGGCCACTTCGAAATGGCCACCATGACGGCGCTCACCACCGAGCAGGCGCGCGCGATCATGGGCATGACCGTGTGGGCGATGAGCCTCGTGATCTTCGTGATCGCGGGCGTCGTGATCTCGTTCTACCTGCTCGACTGCCTCTTCGCCGAACGGCGCGACCGCTCGATCCTCTTCTGGAAATCGCTACCCGTCTCGGATGCGGCGACCGTGCTGTCGAAGTTCCTGGTGGCCGTCCTCATTGTGCCGGTCGCTGCGTTCGCCCTCGCGGTCGTCACCGATCTGATCGTGCGCGGCATCCTGACGCTGCGCACGGGCGCGGGGCTGATGGTCGAACATTTCCCGCTGTGGGACACGCGCACGTGGCTGCAGTCGCAGGCACTGCTCGGCATCTGGGCGCTGGCGTCGGTGCTGTGGTACGCGCCGGTCGCCGCCTACATGCTGGCGCTTTCGGCCTGGGCGCGGCGCAACGTGATGCTCTGGACGGTGCTGCCGCCGCTCGTGCTCGCACTCGTCGAGCGCCTCGCGCTTCGCACCTCGCGCGTCTGGACGTTCGTCGCCGAGCGTCTCGAGCCCGCGTTCAGCGCGTTCTCGGGCGTGGAAGCGCAGATTGCGTCGTCGACGGTGACGATCCACCGCGACAAGGTGATCTCGCTGCCGCGGGTATTCGAGGGCCTCGACGTGTCGGCGGTCTTCTTCAACGCGCCGATGCTGCTCGGGCTCGTCGCGGCCGCGGCGCTGCTCTTTGTTGCGATCCGCGTGCGCCGCTATCGCGACGACAATTAGCCCACGGCGCCCGGGATCGCCGGGCGAGGCCCAACCAAAAGCGCAGTCAGCCGGCGCTGGGCCGGGTCTGCGCACCTGCCACGATGAGGGCCGCCGCCTTCCGCGCCTTCTCCCGCGCCACCGCGATCGACGCGCCGCGCGCGAGCGCGACGCCCATGCGGCGGTGGCCGTGCACTTCGGGTTTGCCGAAAAGACGCAGCGCCGTGTCGGGCTCCGCGAGCGCCGCCTCGATGCCGGTGTAGCGGATATCCTGGCTGTCACCCTCGATCAGGATCGCGCACGACGCCGACGGCCCGTGTTGGGCAATGTTCGGGATCGGCAGGCCGAGGATCGCGCGCACGTGCAGCGCGAACTGCGACAGGTCCTGCGAGATCATCGTCACCATGCCGGTATCGTGCGGGCGCGGTGAGACTTCGCTGAACCATACTTCGTCGCCCCGCACGAACAGCTCCACGCCGAAGATGCCGCGCCCGCCGAGCGCATCGGTCACCGTGCGCGCGACCTGCTGTGCGCGCTCGAGCGCCCGCGCACTCATCGAGTGCGGCTGCCAGGACTCGCGATAGTCGCCGTCCACCTGCAGGTGCCCGATCGGTGCGCAGAACGCGGTGCCGCCGGCGTGGCGGATCGTGAGCAGCGTGATTTCGTATTCGAAGGCGATGTAGCCCTCGACGATCACGCGGCCCGCGCCCGCGCGGCCGCCCGATTGTGCGTAGTCCCAGGCGGCCTCGATGTCGTCGCGCGTGCGCACGAGGCTCTGGCCTTTGCCGGAACTCGACATCACCGGTTTCACGACACACGGCAGGCCGATCGCTGCGACGGCCGCGCGGTAGTCGTCCGCCGTATCCGCAAAACGATAGGTGGAGGTGGCCAGTCCCAGCTCCTGCGCTGCGAGCCGCCGGATGCCCTCGCGATTCATCGTGAGGTGGGCGGCGCGCGCGGTCGGGATCACCGTGACTCCGTCCACCTCGAGCTGCACCAGTTCGGCTGTTGCGATCGCCTCGATCTCGGGCACGACATACGCCGGCCGCTCGCGCTCGATCACCGCGCGCAACTGCCCGGAATCGAGCATGTCGATCACATGGTGGCGATGCGCGACCTGCATCGCGGGCGCGCCGGCGTAGCGGTCGACCGCGATCACTTCGAGGCCGAGTCGCTGCGCCTCGATCGTGACTTCCTTGCCGAGCTCGCCGGCGCCGAGCAGCAGCAGGCGCGTGCCGGAGGGCGACAAAGGGGTGCCGAGCGAGGTCAGGGGCGGATTCCGGTCGTCATGCAGGCAGTTTGCCGGTTAGACTTTTCGGATGCACCTGTCCGCCGAGCATGTTGACGGACGCCTGACCCTGCGGCTCCTTGGCGATTGGCGGGCGCGCGAACTGTCCG
Organism: uncultured Pseudomonadota bacterium; assembly: GCA_902826635.1. Taxonomy (GTDB): domain Bacteria; phylum Pseudomonadota; class Gammaproteobacteria; order Steroidobacterales; family Steroidobacteraceae; genus CADEFQ01. The sequence goes on along the minus strand of CADEFQ010000016.1, from coordinate 7,162 downwards.
CGATCCGCTCGGAGCTTGCGGCGTTGCCGCTCGAACGCGTGCGGGAGATTGCGATCGATGCCGGGGGCGCCGCGCGGCTCGACCTTTCGGGCGCCTGGCTGCTGCGCGAGTTCCTCGATGGCGTCGCGGCGGCAGGCGGGCGCCGCGTGAGCTTCATCGGCGAGGCGCCGGCGCAGCTCGCGCTGATCGAGCGGACCCGCGTGGAAGAGGCGGCGGCCCGCGACGCGAAGGAGAAGCACAAGGAGGAAGACTCGCCCGTCGAGGTCGTCGGGCGCACCGCGGTCGGGCAATGGCGCGGGCTGCGCGAAGGCCTCGATTTCCTGGGCCGGGTCACGCTGCAGGCCGGACGCGCCGGCACGAGCCTGCGCCGACTGCGCGTGACCTCGGTGGCGCGCCACGTGTACGACACCGGCATCACCGCGATCCCGATCGTCTCGCTGATCGCGTTCCTGATCAGCGTGATCATCGCCTACATGAGCGCGCAGCAGCTGCGCAATTTCGGCGCGGAAGTCTATGTGGTCGATCTCGTCACGGTCGGCGTGCTGCGCGAACTCGGCGTGCTCCTGACCGCGATCATCGTCGCGGGCCGCTCGGGCAGCGCGTTCGCGGCGGAGATCGGCGCGATGAAACTCAACGAAGAGGTCGATGCGCTCACCGCGACCGGCGTCGAGCCGGTCGAAGTGCTGGTGCTGCCGCGGATCCTCGGCCTCATGATCGCGCTGCCGCTGCTCACGGTGATCGCCGATGGCGTCGGGCTCGCGGGCGGCGCGCTGCTCTGCAAGTGGCTGCTCGACATGCCGATCATCCAGTACTTCACGCGCGTCGAGGACGCGATTTCCGCGACCACGTTCTGGGCGGGACTCGTGAAGGCGCCGGTGTTCGCGGTGCTGATCGCCACCGCGGGGACTTTTCGCGGCCTGCAGGTGCGCGGCTCGTCACGGGAGCTGGGCCGTCTCACCACCGTCGCGGTAGTGCAGGCGATTTTCCTCGTGATCCTCGCCGACGCGCTGTTCGCGATGCTCTTCATGGAGATCGATTTCTGATGCACGCGATGGTCGAAGTACGCGGGGTCGTCAACCGCTTCGGCGCGCAGGTCGTGCACGATGGACTCGACATGGTCGCGTACGACGGCGAGGTGTTCGGCATCGTCGGCGGTTCGGGTTCCGGCAAGTCGGTGCTGCTGCGCACGATCCTCGGGCTGCAGCGGCCGCAGGCGGGCGAGGTGAAGCTCGAGGGGCGCGACATCACGCACCTGTCGTGGGACGAACTGCGCACGGCCAAGGCGGGCTATGGCGTGACCTTCCAGCAGGGCGCGCTCTACAGTTCGCTCACCGTGCTGCAGAACATCCAGCTGCCGATGATCGAGCACCTCGCGCTGCCGCCCGACGCGCTCGACGCGCTTGCGCGGCTGAAGCTGCATATCGTCGGCCTGCCGGCGGACGCGGCGGGCAAATTCCCCTCGCAGCTCTCCGGTGGCATGGTCAAACGCGCCGCGCTTGCCCGGGCGCTGTCGCTCGACCCACGCCTGCTTTTCCTCGACGAGCCGACCGCGGGCCTCGATCCGATCAGCGCCGCGGCCTTCGACGAGCTCGTGATGGCGCTGCAGAAGGACCTCGCGCTCACGGTGGTGATGATCACCCACGATCTGGACACGATCTTCCGAACCTGCAATCGTGTCGGCGTGATCGTCGACCGGCACATGGTGAGCGGCACCGTAGAGGAAATCGTGGACCACCCGCACCCGTGGATCCGCGAATACTTCCACGGCGAGCGTGCGCTGCGTTTCGGGGGCAGGCATGGAACGTGAGGCGAACTACGCGGCCGTCGGCGCCTTCGTGCTGCTCGTCATCGCGATGGGGGTGCTGTTCGTCTACTGGTATTCCGACAGTGCCGATCGGCGCGACTACACGCGCTACGAGATCTACTTCGACGGCAGCGTGAGTGGCCTCACGCGCGGCTCGCCGGTGCGCTACCTCGGCGTCGACGTCGGTCGCGTCGTGACGCTGCGCGTCGACCGGCGCTCGAGCGCGCGCGTGCAGGTGATCGCCGACATCGATTCCGATGCCCCGATTTCCGAACGCACCATCGCGCAGCTTTCGCTGCAGGGGGTCACGGGGCTCCTCTACATCGATCTCATCGAGAACCGCGGCAATCTCGCGACCACCGAGCCGGCGCCGAGCGAGCGCTATCCGGTCATTGCCTCCGCGCGCTCGAACTTCGACCTGTTCCTCGCCTCGCTCCCGGAGGTGGTCGCGAAGGCGAACGAGACGCTGAATCGCGTCAACACGATCCTGTCGGATTCGAACATCGCTTCGCTCACGAAGACGCTGCAGTCGCTCGAAGGCGCGGCGGCGCACCTGCCGGGCACGATGCAGAACGCCGAGGCGGTGGTCGCGGACCTGCGCGCTTCGGCGAAGGATTTCGGGGCGACGATGGTGTCGCTGCGAGCCTTGGCGGAACACTCGGGTCCCGATGTCAGCGAGGCACTCGCCAAGATGCGCGTCGCGGCGGCGAACCTCGCGAGCGCTTCCGCCGGGCTCGACCGCTTCGTCACGGAAAACGAGCGTGAGTTGCGCGGTTTTGCGCGCGACGGCCTGCCCGAGATCGAGCGCCTGTTGCAGGATGCACGCTCGGCGGCCGTCGAGTTCCGCGACCTCTCTCGCGAGCTGCGTGAAGACCCGGGCCAGCTCGTCTACGAATCGAACTACTTCGGCGTGGAGATACCGCGGTGATCCGAGCCCTCCGACATCCGGCGCCTCTCGCCTGTGCACTGGCGCTCCTTGCGGGCTGCAGCGGCACGTTCACCTCGAAGTCCCCGGTGTCGCGCGCCTATGTGCTGCGTGCGGCGCCGGCCGCCACGGCGGCGGCGGATGCCGCGCCGCTCACCAAGCCCGCCTACGCGGGCGCGCTGCGCATCCCGGCGCCCCGTCCCGGGCCGGGCTTCGATACCGACCGCATCCTGCTGTTGCGCGACGATCGCGAGCTCGATTTCTACGCGACCGGGCACTGGGCTGCGTCGATCCCCGAGATGATCGAGGCGCTCGCGATCGAGAGTTTGCGGCGCGCGCCCCTGTTCGACGCGGTGTACGGCGAAGGCACGCCGATGCGCTCGGACTACTTCCTGCAGATTTCGGTGCGCAATTTCGTCGCGGAATACACGGCCGGGGCCGAAGCGCCGGTGGCGCGCGTGGTGCTCGACTGCACGCTCGGGCGGCGGCTCGATCGCAGCGTGATCGCCGCGTTTACGGCCGAAGGGCAGGCGCCGGCGGCGGCCAACCGCATGGGCGAGGTGGTGGCGGCTTACGAGTTGGCGCTGCAGCAGGCGCTCGGCACGGTCTCGACGTCGCTGGCGGCGGCGGCAAAGTAGCCGCCGCCGCCAGCCCGGGCATCAGAAGTTGATGTTGAGGCTCACGCCGTACGTGCGCGGCACGTTCGTCAGGTAGCCCACGCGCGCGCTGCGCCCGCGCTCGCGGTCGATCGACAGCAGCGCCCGCTCATCCCACAGGTTGTTGACGAACGCCGCGGCTTCCCAGCGGCCGCTGCGCAACCCGAAGCGCAGGTTGCCGAGCTCGTACGAAGGCAGCTCGGCCTGGAACGCGAACGAGTTGATCGTCGGGTTGCCGAACGGAATGAAGCGTGCCGAGCCCGGCGGGCCACCGGTCGCGATCAGGCCGAAGTTGGGCTCCTGGTCCGCGAGCTGCGTGTACGACGAACCCACGTGCTGGAACGTGAAGCTCAGGTAGCTCTCGAGCGAGTTCGACCAGGTCCACGAGTAGGTGGCGCTCGCGGCCGCCTGGAACTCGGGCGCCGTCGGAAGGCGGTTGCCCTTGCGGATGCCCGCGATCGGGCTGCCGCCCGCGAGCTGCGACTTGGTGATCTCCGCATTGTTGTAGGTCGCGGAAATGCCGAAGTCCCAGTTCTCGTTCGGGCGCGCGAACAGTTCCACTTCGCCACCAACCGAACGCGCCTCGGCATTCAGGATGATGCGCGAGGAGCAGGAGCCGGCGTCGGCGATCACCTGCAGGCCATCGATGTCGGTGTAGAACGCCGCGGCGTTGAACTGCACCTTGCCGCCCGCGAGCGTCGATTTCAGGCCGAGCTCGAAGTTCTGCGTCTTCTCGTCGTTCCAGTTCGGGTGACCGCCGTAGGTGTTGATGTCGTTGCCCTGGCACAGCGTGACGTTGAGCGGATCGTTGATGCCACCGAGGCGGAAGCCCCGTGACACCTGCGCCGTGAGCATCAGGTCCTCGGTCGGCCGGAACGCGAGGATCGCGCGCGGCGAGAAACCGTCCGAACTCGTGGAGCCCGGCTGGTTCTGGTACCCGACGTCCGCGAACACACCGGCAAAGGTGAGCAGGCGGTCCTCCTCGAAGTCGTAGTAGCGCAGGCCACCGGTGAGGCTCCACTGATCGCTGAAGTTCCAGGTGCCTTCGCCGAAGAGCGCGAACTGCTGGAAGTCGTAGGTCAGGTGCGAGAAGTAGGGCGTGTTGGGCGGGGCGTTGAAGGTCGCGCTCGTGGCGCCGAACCGCCGCTGCAGGATCGCGTCGTAGCCGGGTGTCGGCAGGTCCTGGCCGTAAGTGCGATCGACCTGCTGGTAGAAGCCGCCCACCAGCCACCTGAACTGCCCGTCGCCGTTCGAGGCGAGCCGCAGTTCCTGGCTGAAGGCTTCGAGCGTCGTCGAATCGATCAGCGGCGAGTTGAGCCGCACTTCGGCGGGGAAGTACCCGGTCGGGTGACCGAAGGTCAGGTCGTACGTGACGCTGCCGGTCAGCTGGCTGGCGTCGCGGGTGACGACGACATCGCGATCGGTGTACGAACTGACCGACGTGAGGGTCACGGGGCCGAAGTTGTAGTCGATCTTGAGGTCGGCCAGCGTGAAGTCGTCGTCGATGCCTTCCTGCAGCTGCGTCACCTGCCCGCGCTCGCCCGGGGTCACCCGCGGCTCGGTGGTCGTGAACGGGTTGCCGAGGATGCTGTAGACATCGATGCGCGGAAAGCCGTCGGTCTCGAGCTTCTGGTAGATCACGCGCGGCGTGATCGACAGGTTTTCATTCGGCTGGATGAGCAGCGCGACACGCGCGCCCGACTTGGTGCCGCTGTTGACGTCCTCCCGCTTGCCGCGACCCGGATAGACCGAATCGATGAAGCCGGCCATGTCGTTGTAGTAGCCGACGACGCGCAACGCCGCCTTGTCGCTGAACGGCAGGTTGACGGCGCCTTTCACCGAGCCGCCGAACTCGCTGTCGGTGCCTTCCTGACCGCTCACCTGCACCGAACCTTCGAACTTGTCGAGCTTCGGCTGCGCGGTGATGTAGCGCACGGTGCCCGAGGAGGAGCCCGCGCCGAAGAGCGTGCCCTGCGGGCCGCGCAATACTTCGAGGCGTTCGAGGTCGTAGAGGTCGAGGTCGGGGGTGAAGAGGGCGACCGAGATCGGCGACTCATCAAGGTAGATGCCGACCGATTCCTTCACACCCGCCTGGTCGCGCACGACCTGGCCCGCGCTGATGCCGCGGATCGCGACCTGGCTTTGGCCGGGCCCGAGGTCGGTGATCGTGAGGCCCGAGACATTGCGCGCGAGCTCGACGATGTTGTTCGCGCCCGAACGCCGGATACTTTCATCCGTCATCGCGGCGACCGAGAAGGGGACGTCCTGCGTGGATTCCGAGCGCTTTTGCGCCGTAACGACGACCTCCTCGAGCACGTTCGTGCGCGCGGGAGGTTCCTGGGCCAAGAGGGTGGCCGGCAGCAATACGGCCAATGAAGCGATGGCAGAAATCGATCGCGTCCGCATGATTCACTCCCTGTGAGCGGGTCGCGGGGCAACCCGCTTGTTGTACTTTCGCGTCGCGAAATTCTGCGCCTATACTCAGGTTTTTGGAAGTCCCGCAACGATGCAGCGCGCGGCCCACACGCTCTCCCGCCGCGAGGCCCTGGCCGGTCTGGCGGGCGCCTCCACGGCGCTCGCGGTCGCTGCCGAAGGCCGCGCTACGGCACCTCGGCCGGCGCCACGCTACGACGCAGTCGTCGTCGGCGCAGGCGTGTTCGGCGCCTGGACGGCGTGGCAGTTGCTGCGCCGGCAACAGCGGGTGTTGCTGCTCGATGCAAGCGGCGCGGCGAACAACCGGGCCTCCTCCGGCGGCGAATCCCGACTCACGCGCACGATTTACGGCGCCGACGCGGTCTATACGCGCATGGCCGCCGAATCGCTCGTCGATTGGCGCTGGCTGTCGGCGCGCGCCGGCACGCCGATCCTGCATTCTTCGGGCATCCTGATGTACTTCTCGCGGCAGGAACCCTTCGCGACGGAGAGCATCGCGATCCATCGCGAACTCGGCTTGCCACTCGAAGTACTGAACCGTGGCGAGCTCGCACGACGCTGGCCGCAGATGGCCTGGGACGGCGTTGAGTTCGGGCTCCACGAGCCCGACTACGGCGTGCTGATGGCGCGCCGCGCCGTGCAGACGCTCGTGGCCGAGTTCGTCGCGGCGGGCGGCGAATATCGGGTGGGGGCGGTGCTGTCGCCGGAGCGGGCGGCCGGCGAGGGCGCGATGCTTGCGGCCGTGCGCACGAGTGGCGGCGAGGACGTCGCCGCGCGCCAGTTCGTGTTCGCATGCGGCCCCTGGCTGCCGAAGCTGTTCCCCGATCTACTCGGCGGGCGCATTTTTCCGACCCGGCAAGAGGTCTATTTTTTCGCGACGCCATGGGGCGATGACCGATTCCTGCCGGCGCGCTTGCCGGGCTGGGCGGAGTTCACGGCGGGCGACATCTACTACGGCATGCCCGACCTCGAAAGCCGCGGCTTCAAGATCGCGAACGACACGCATGGCCCGGCGTTCGACCCCGACATCGGCGACCGGCGCGCGAGCCGCGAAGGCGAGGCGGACGTGCGCCGCTATCTCGCGCGCCGCTTCCCGACGCTGGCGCGGGAGGCGCTGATCGAGACGCGGGTGTGCCAGTACGAGAACAGCGCGAACGGCGATTTCCTGATCGACCGCCACCCCGCCTTCGCAAACGTGTGGCTGGTCGGCGGTGGGTCGGGCCACGGTTTCAAGCATGGTCCCGCGGTCGGGCGCTATGCGGCCGAACTTGTGTCAGGCATGCGCGGCGCGGTCGAGCCGCGCTTTTCGCTGGCGAGCAAGGGCACGGTGCAGCGGCGCGAGGT
>CADEFQ010000015.1:74046-79801 GCA_902826635.1 uncultured Pseudomonadota bacterium | reverse complement strand
GCCGGGCGTGTGTCGCCCACGGTGATGCGCGATGTCGAGGCGGGCCTACGGTTGACGCTGGCGTTGTAGCCTGCGTTGTGGCGGTTGCGGCTCAGGGCGCGAGCCAGTTCTCGACCCGCAGCCCCGAAACACGGCGGAACTCGCGCACGTTGCAGGTGACAAGCACCACTTCCAGAGATAGCGCGTGTGCGGCGATCAGCGTATCGAGCGGCCCGATCGGCGTCCCTTTGGCAGCGAGATGTTGCCTCAGGGGGCCGTAGACCGCGGCCGCGACAGTATCGAACGAGGCGGTCAGGAATGGCTCCAGAAAAGCATTGAGCGCGGTCGCATTCTTCGCAGGCCGCGAACTCCGTGCGACGCCGAACATCAATTCCGCGACTGAAATGCTCGACAGCCCGATCTGCCCCATCGGCCGGGACCCCACCCGTCGGTCGAGACGCGGCGACGTGCCACGCATCAACGCGATGACCGTGTCCGTGTCGAGCAGCCAGCGCATCAGAACGGCTCACGCTCCTCGGCCTCGGGCGGCTGCTCCCGTTCGCGCATGAAGTCCGGCGTGAACCGCGCGCGTGCAGCCAGCATCGATTCCCATGTTGCTCGCTTGGGAAGGAGCACCACGGCATTGCCCGACTTCCTGATCCAGACCTCGGTGCCGGAGAAGCGGAACTCCTTCGGCAGCCGCACGGCCTGGCTGTCGCCGTTCTTGAACAGTTTCGCGGTCTTCAAGGACTGCTCCGTCAGGGTATATATATTTTGTATATATATACGAACGCCCCTGATCCGTCGAGCCGAATTTCTGCCGTATTCATCACGATCTGGCGGGTGCGCGACGCGATCGGGTGTTCGCGCACTGCGCTTCCGCATCAAGAAGCCGGGGGTCGGATAGTTGCGTCCTGCTGTTCAGCACCCACTACGTTACCGGCCCGCTTGAGGACCTGAGCCAGCCCCGACTTGCGGCACTGGTAATCATCACGACCCGCATGATCCCGTGCGGCGCATGAAGCGATTCGCTCGACACAACCAGGGCAGGCCGCGAACGTCGAGTCGCGCGATCGGTGGGAAACGGAACCTTGATGACGTCGCCGCGGCTAAAGGTCGTCATACGCGCGGGCGTCGGCGGCAGATCGCCATTTCCTCGGTCAATTGCCCGGATATCAGCTTGGTGTGCGCTAGGCGCGCTAGGGGTCACTCGCACTGTGACGCGCTGTGTCAGTTAGTGACGCGAATCGCACGGGTGCGTCGCAGCTGAGTGACATGCGGGACCCAACATAAAGGTGTCGCGAAGGCGCGAACCCGCGGCGCATCAGCAAGTTAGAAGCCCATCACATTGCTGGCACGCGCGTTGCTTCATTCTCGCCCTGCAGGCGTACACCGCCGCGACCTTTGGTATCGACCGAAAAGTTTTCGACCTCAAGGAGTTTTATCAATGAAGACCATGCAGAAGGGTTTCACCCTCATCGAACTGATGATCGTCGTCGCGATCATCGGCATTCTCGCCGCGATCGCGATCCCGGCGTATCAGGACTACACGATCCGTTCGCAGGTGACTGAAGGCCTGAACCTGGCCGGCGCGGTGAAGGCGGAAGTGTCCGAGTTCTACGCGCAGAACGGTTCCTGGCCGACCGGCATGGGCCCAGGCGCCGGTACGCTGGGCCATACCGCGACGGAGATTCCGAGCGGCAAGTACGTGAGTGCCGTCACCATCGTGAACCCGGGTACGATTCGCATCGCGTACTCGAACACGGGCGGCTACCAGGCGAACGCGAACCTGAACGGCTTCGTGCTTGATCTCCGACCGTCCCTCAGCGGCGCGGCGGCGACCGGCAACAACGACGTAGTCTGGGTCTGCGGCAACAATGCCGGCCCCACGGCGGTGCATCAGCCGGCCACCGCGGCCGCTGCAGCCGCGACGACCGTCCCGAACAAGTACCTGCCGGCGAGCTGCCGTCCGTAATCCCCTCGGGATTGTCAGGTATCGTCAGAAGCCCCTCTTCGGAGGGGCTTCTTTTTTTGGGAGCCGAGTCACGCAGACCCCGCCCCCGCTGTGCGACCATCACCCGGGATTTGACAATTGCCCGGGGGTCGCCCTCCGGTACACTATCGCTGACCCGGGTCGCTACCCTCTCGCTGCAAGTGCATGAACGATAACGCTTCTCTCGCCATTGGAGGCTCGCGCTCCGCGCTCGGCGGGCTGCCTCAGCGGCTCGTGCAGGACGGGCTTGTCGACGAGCCGACGATGCATAGCGCATTGCAGTCCGCACGCGATCGCAAGAGCGGCTTCGTCACCCAACTGATCGGCATGGGTGCGGCCAAGGCGCGCGACATTGCCGTGGCCGCTTCGAGCGAGTTCGGCGTGCCGCTGCTCGATCTCGACGGCCTCGCTCTCGACCTCGATCTGGTGCGGCTCGTCAACGACAAGCTGCTCGCCAAGCACCGCGTGCTACCGCTCTTCCGCCGCGGCAAGCGCCTGTTCCTTGCGGTGGCCGACCCCACCAACCTGCACGCGATCGACGAGATCAAGTTCGCTACCGGCCTCGGCATCGATGCCATCGTCGTCGAGGACGACAAGCTGCAGCGCTTCATCGACAAGGCGCTCGAGCAGGTCGATACGCAGATGCCGAACCTCACCGATGAGGAAGGCGTTGATCTCGAAGGGCTCGAGGTCACAGGCGGTGATGACGAAAACGACGCCGGCATCTCACGCGACGACGTCGACGACGCCCCGATCGTCAAGTTCGTCAACAAGGTCATGCTTGACGCGATCCGCCGCGGCGCCTCGGACATCCATTTCGAGCCGTATGAGAAAACCTACCGTGTGCGTTACCGCATGGACGGCATCCTGAAGGAAGTCGCGCAGCCGCCGGTACAGCTCGCGCAGAAGATCTGTGCGCGCATCAAGGTCATGGCCCGTCTCGACATCGCCGAGCGTCGCGTGCCGCAGGACGGCCGCATCAAGATGAAGCTGTCGAAGACGCGGGCGATCGATTTCCGTGTCAGCACCTGCCCGACGCTCTACGGCGAGAAGATCGTCACGCGTATCCTCGACCCGTCGCAGGCGATGCTGGGCATTGATGCGCTCGGCTACGAGCCGCAGCAGAAGGAGCTGTATCTCGCGAATCTCGCGAAGCCGCAGGGCATGATCCTCGTGACCGGCCCGACCGGTAGCGGCAAGACCGTCTCCCTCTACACGGGCCTCAATATCCTCAATCGAGAGGATACGAATATCTCGACGGCGGAGGACCCCGCGGAAATCAACCTGCCCGGCGTCAACCAGGTCAACGTCAATGCGAAAGTGGGCCTCACTTTTGCCTCCGCGCTGCGTGCGTTCCTCCGTCAGGACCCCGACGTCGTAATGGTCGGCGAGATCCGCGACCTCGAGACCGCCGAAATCGCGATCAAGGCGGCGCAGACGGGCCACCTTGTACTCTCCACCCTGCACACCAACGATGCGCCGCAGACGCTCACGAGACTCATCGACATGGGCGTCAAACCCTATGCGATCGCGACTTCGTGCAGCCTGATCATCGCTCAGCGACTCGCGCGACGGCTCTGCTCGCAATGCAAGCACCTGGTCGACGTTCCCGCCGAGGCTTTGCTGAAAGAAGGTTTCTCGAAAGAGGACGTCGCGGCCGGCATCAAGGTCTACGGCCCCAAGGGCTGCCAGGCTTGCACCGACGGCTACAAGGGCCGCGTCGGCATTTACCAGGTGCTGCCCGTGACCGAGGAGATCGGCCGCATCATCATGGAAAGCGGCAACGCGATCCAGATAGGCGACGCAGCGAAACGCATGGGCGTCTGGGACCTGCGCCGCTCGGGCCTCGAGAAAGTGAAACAGGGCATGACCAGCCTCGAAGAGATCAACAGCGTCACCATCGAGTGACCTGACGGAGATTCCGCATGGCCAACGTGTCAGCAACCGCCACAGTCCGCACGATCAAGCGGGACATCCCGTTCGCGTGGGAGGGTATGGACAAGCGCGGGAACAGGATCAAGGGCAAGAGCCTCGCGCCCGATGAAGCAGCGCTTCGTGCCGAACTCCGGCGCCAGGGGATCGCGCCGTCAAAGATCAAGAAGCAGTCGCAGGCCTTCAAGAGCGGCGGCAAGGTCAAGCCCGAAGATATTGCCGTGTTCAGCCGTCAGCTCGCGACAATGCTGGCTTCCGGCATTCCGCTCGTACAGGCTTTCGAGATCGTCGGCAACGGACACGAGAAGCCCTCCGTCCAGAAGCTGATCCTCGATGTGAAGCAGGACATCGAGGGAGGTACCTCGCTGCACGAGGCGCTCGCGAAGCACCCACTGTACTTTGACGATCTCTACGTCAATCTCGTCGAAGCAGGCGAGCAGGCGGGCGCGCTCGAGAACCTGCTCGACAAGATCGCGACATACAAGGAAAAGACCGAGGCAATCAAGAAGAAGGTCAAGAAGGCCCTCTTTTATCCTGCGGCCGTCATGGTGGTGGCGGTGGTCGTCACACTGATCCTCCTGATTTTCGTGATTCCGCAGTTCGAGAGTCTGTTCAAGGGCTTCGGCGCGGAGCTGCCTGCCTTCACGCAATTCGTCATCAATCTCTCCAAGGCCGTGCAGACGCACGGGCTACTGATTGCCGCTGTGGTAGGCGGGGGTGTCTACGCGTTCATGTACTTCAGGAAGCGCTCGAGGAAAATGCGCGAGACCCTCGACCGCCTCTCGCTCAAACTGCCGATCATCGGCCCGATCCTGACCAAGTCCGCGATCGCGCGCTACGCGCGCACCCTGTCGACGATGTTCGCGGCCGGCGTGCCACTCGTGGAGGCACTCGATTCTGTCGCGGGCGCCACCGGCAACATTGTTTACGAGAACGCCGTGATGAAAATTCGCGACGAAGTCGCGACCGGCCAGCGCCTGCAGCGCGCAATGGAGAACACGCAGCTCTTCCCGAACATGGTGATCCAGATGATCGCGGTCGGTGAGGAAGCCGGCGCGCTCGACCAGATGTCGGCGAAGGTGGCCGAGTTCTACGAGGCCGAGGTCGACAACGCGGTCGACAGCATGTCGAGCCTGCTCGAGCCGCTGATCATGGCGATCCTCGGCGTGCTCGTCGGCGGCCTCGTGATCGCGATGTACCTGCCGATCTTCAAGCTCGGCGCGGTCGTGTGATTGCGGCTTGCTTCGTTCTGGGGCTGCTGATCGGCAGCTTCCTGAACGTCGTGATCTATCGCACGCCGATCATCCTGGATCGGCAGTGGCGACGGCAATGCGACGAACTCGCGGGACGCGAGACGCCCGAGGCGCCGCTCAGCATCGTGGCACCGCGCTCGGCCTGCCCGGCCTGCAAGGCGCCGATCAGGGCGATCCACAATGTGCCGGTGCTCAGCTGGCTCGCGCTGCGCGGCCAGTGCGCGAGTTGCAAGGCGAAGATCAGCGCGCGCTATCCCTGCGTCGAGCTGCTGACGGGGATCCTCTCCGCGGCGGTCGCGTGGAAGTTCGGCCTTGGGCCGCAGCTGGGCGCGGCGCTCGTACTCACCTGGTTCCTGATCGCGCTCACGTTCATCGACTTCGACACGCAGCTGCTGCCTGATGCACTGACATTGCCGCTGCTGTGGTTCGGGCTCGCCGCGAGCGTGCTTGGCTACACGCCCGTCGAGCCGCGCAGCGCGATCATCGGCGCGCTCGCGGGCTATCTCTCGCTCTGGTCGGTGTACCACCTCTTCAAGCTCGCGACCGGCAAGGAAGGCATGGGCTACGGCGACTTCAAGCTACTCGCCGCGCTCGGCGC
>CADEFQ010000015.1:58338-73946 GCA_902826635.1 uncultured Pseudomonadota bacterium | reverse complement strand
CCGCGTCGGCCTCACCGGTGGCATCGCAAGCGGAAAGAGCACCGTCGCGAATCTCTTTGCGGCCCTCGGCGTGCCGATCATCGACGCCGACGCCATCGCCCGCGATGTGGTCGCCCGCGGCACGCCGCTGCTCGCGCGCATTCGCGAGGAGTTCGGCGAGGCAGTGATCGCCGCCGATGGTTCGCTCGACCGCAAGGCGCTGCGGGCCCGTGTCTTCGGCGACACCGCCGAGGCTGTCGCCGCGCGACGCCGACTCGAGGCGCTGACGCATCCCGCGATCGCCGCGGAGATGGAAGCGCGCTCAGCGAAGGCGGGCGGGCCATACCAGATCCTCGACATTCCGCTGCTGGCCGAGGGCCGGTCGCGCGCGCGCGTCGATCGGGTGCTGGTCGTCGATGTCGACGAGGCGACGCAGGTCCGGCGGCTGCAGGCGCGCGACGGTGCGACACTCTCCGAGGCGCGCGCGGTGCTGGCGGCACAGGCCGATCGCAACACGCGGCTCGCGGCCGCCCACGATGTCATCCGCAACGACGGCGACATCACGGCCCTCGCGGCGCAGGTGGAACGCCTCCACGGGGCCTATCTCGCCGCCGCAGGCGTTTACGCGGGCGGACGCGCTCAAGCACAATAGCCGGATGTCCGAGGAACTGGCGCAGGCGGAAGCCCCCTTGGCCGAGGAGGCCGAACTCGTTTTCGAGCAGCCGCTCAACGAGCGGATGCGCACGTTCCTGCGCATCGACTTCCTGTACGGCCAGGCTTCCTACCACAACGAGCGCGCCAGTGAATGGGGAAGCCGGGCGGCGATCGCGAGCCTGATCGACATCCTCGCGATCACGAGCCGCGGCGATGCGCGCGCCGATGCACTGAAGGAACTCGAGCGCCAGCTCGCGCTGATGGGCGATTTCCAGGCGAAACCCAATGTCGACACCTCGCGCCTGCGCGCGGTGATGTCGAATCTCATGCGCCTGCGCACGGAACTCCTCGCAGCGGGCTCTGCGTATCTGCAACCGATCAAGGAATCCGAATTTCTCGCCGCGGTGAAACACCGCAGCGCGATTCCGGGCGGCACCTGCGAGTTCGACCTGCCCGACTATTTCTACTGGCTGCAACAGCCCGCCGAGGCCCGCACGCAGGCCTTCAACGAATGGCTCACGCTGTTGCGGCCGCTCTGCGATTCAATCGCGGAGTTGTTGTGGCTCACACGCCAGAACGGCCGGCCGCGCGAGGAGATCGCCAAAGGCGGCGTGTTCCATATCACCTTCGACCGCGAATCCCCGGTGCAGCTGCTGCGCATCGGCGTGCCGCAGTCGCTCGGTCTCTACCCCGAGATCAGCGGCAGCCACTACCGCTCGAGCGTGCGCTTCCTCAAGTGGAACGGGCTCGGAACGCGCCCGACACAGGCGGGGCAGGACGTGCCGTTCACGCTGAGTTGCTGCAGTTGAAGATTCCCTGCCCCACCTGCAAACGCGAGACCGAATGGTCGGACGCCTCGCCCTGTCGACCGTTCTGCAGCGAGCGCTGCCGGCTCATCGATCTCGGCGCATGGCTCGCGGAAGAGCACGCGATCCCGGGCGAGGCCGTGGATGAAACGTCGCCCGACCCGGCCTCATTCACCTGATTTTTTCAATGCGTCGATCGCGCTGCGCAGAACCGCCGCATCCATCTGATCCTTGGGCCGAACGCCCTGCTTGGTCAGCAGCAACCCTTCGAGGCCGAGCAAGCGCAGCGGCACGCCGTCGAGATCGATGACCTCGATGTAGCTCCGCATTTCATCCCACGACCGGCCGGCGATTGACGGCATCACGTCCACGGTGAACTCATCGTTCACGCGAATGGCGTAAAGGCGGTCGTGCGCGAACACATCCGTTTCCTTCGCGAGTTCGTTGACGGCCCCATCGGGTAGACGGCTCAGCGCCAAAACCCAGCGGCGTGCGTTCTCGGCACCGGGCTCGACCAGGATGTCGATGTCTTCCGAGTAGCGATTGAAGCCGTGCGCCGCGATCGCATAGCCGCCCACGAGCGCATAGTCGACGCCGGCGCCATCGAGATACCTCGCCAGCTCGCGGAGGTCGTCCCAGGTCGCCGGCCGCGTGTAGTCAGCCACGCCCGGACCGGCGCGCGACCATGGCATCCACCGTCCAGCGTTCGCGGTCGCGCGTCATTTCTTCGTGGCTCTGATAGATGAAAACGCCCTTTGGCGCACGAGTGCGGTAGCGCGCATTCGCCGTCATTGCGTCCCTCGCGGCCCTGTTCGGCAATTGGCCCGGCGGCGGCGACACACGCCGACCCACGACGCGCTGGAACGGCTGCTGATCCGGCGCCGTGGGCGGGGGCGACTTGTCCGAAGAAGGCCTCATGCGGAGATGATACGCCTCACCGCGCCGCGGCCGCGGCCGCGCCGGGCGCCGGCATCCCGATCGCCTTCGCGGCAAAGGCCCACTGATCCGCGAAATCCTCGATCTGCATCCACACAGGCTTGCCCGCGCCGTGGCCGGCGCGCGTTTCGATGCGGATCAGGACCGGGTTGGCGCAGCCCTGTGCGGCTTGCAGCGCCGCCGCAAACTTGTAGCTGTGCCATGGCACCACGCGGTCGTCCCGATCGGCAGTCGTCACGAGGGTCGCGGGATAGCACACGCCCTTCTTCACGTTGTGCACCGGGGAGTAGGCGTACAACGCCTTGAACTGATCGGGCTTCTCACTGAGCCCGTAATCGCCCGACCACTGGCGCGCATTCGCGCTCGCGAGCTGGTAGCGCAGCATGTCCTGCACGCCGACACCGGGTAGCGCCGCACCGAATAGTTCGGGCCGCTGTAACATGACTGCGCCGACGAGCAGCCCGCCGTTGCTGCGCCCGTTGATCACGAGCCGCGATGGCTGCGTGTACTTCTCGCGAATGAGGTACTCGGCCGCCGCCACAAAATCGTCGAACACGTTTTGCTTGTGCGTGAGCGTGCCGGCGTCGTGCCAGGCCTCGCCGTACTCACCGCCGCCGCGCAGGTTCGCTTCGGCATAGACGCCGCCCATTTCGAGCCACGCGAGGACGGTCGGGCGGAACACCGGCGTCAGTGAAATGTTGAAGCCGCCGTAGCCATAGAGCAGCACCGGTTGGTTGCCGTCGCGCGGCATGTCGCGACGATGGGTGATGAACATCGGCACCTTCGTGCCGTCCTTGCTCGCGTAGAACACCTGCTCGGTCACGAAGGCCGCGGTGCTCGCCGCAATTTTCGGCGTGCGAAACGGCGTCACGGTATTCGTCGCGGCGTCGAGACGCAGGATGCGGGTGGGGGCGAGGAAATCCGAGAACGCGAACAGCACTTCGGGGTCATCGCTCTTCGTTTCGAAACCGGCCGCCGTGCCCGGGCCCGGCAGCGCGACGTCGCCGGCCGGCTTGCCGTCACGATCGAACAGTTTCACGACGTTGCGCGCATCCTGAAGATAGCTCACGACCAGGCGGTCGCCGGCCACGTCGGCCGAAGCGATGGCGTTGCGCGCTTCGGGCACGATCGTACGTGCACTCGCCGCGCTCGGCGCCGCGCGATCCACCGCGAGCACTCGCCAGTTCGGCGCGCCTGAGGTGGTGGTGAAATAGAGCGTGTCCGCGTCGCTGCCAAGGTAGACGTAGTTGGCGTCGAAATCGGTGAAGAGTTTCGTGACGCGCCCGTCGGGTCGCACCAGGTCCTTCAGCACGACGCCGTCGCGCCGCGTGTCTTCGTAGATGGAAATGACGAGGAGCTTGCCGTCGTCGGTGATGTCGGCCGAGGGCGCGCGAGTCGGATGATCGGTGACCGCGTAAACGAGGGCGTCGCGCTCCTGCGGCTCGCCCAGCCGATGGAAATAGACCGCCGGCCGGCCGGCATCATCGCCGTGGCCATCGGCGCGAGCCGGATAGCGGCTGTAGTAGATGCCGCTGCCATCGGCCGCCCAGCTTGTTTGCCAGAACTTCACGCGGCGCAGCTCATCCGGCAGGTCCACGCCGTCATCAACCCTGCGAAACCGCCAGATCTCCCAATCGGTGCCGCCGTCCGAAAGCGAATAGGCAAGCAGCTTGCCATCGGGGCTCGGTTCGAAGCGCGCGAGCGCAATCGTTGCGTCCTTGCTTGCGGTATTCGGGTCGAACAGTACGCGACCCGGCTTCTCGAGCGAATCGGTCACATAGAGCACGCTCTGGTTCTGCGTGCCGTCGTTGCGCGCGTAGAAATAGCGGCCGCCGGCTTTCTTCGGGACACCAAAGCGTTCGTAGTTCCATAGCTGAGTGAGTCGTTCCTTGACCCACGCGCGCTGCGGAATCCCCTCGAGCCAAGGCTGCGCCAGCGCATTCTCCGCGGCCACCCATTTCCGGGTCGCGGCGGAACCGAGTGCCTCGAAGCCCCGATAGGGATCCGCGACCTTCGTGCCGAAGTAGTCGTCGATCACATTGCCGTGCGGCGCTGTGGGATAGCGCAGTTTCGCGGTCGCGACTGCGCTCAACGCAACCGCGCCGGTCGCAATCGCGGCGATGCAGGCCGCCAGGACGAGGACGGACGGGCGCGTCGATTGGCTGCCGGTCATGTTCTTCCCTACACTGCAAAATTGCCGATGCGGCAGTCTAGCAAAGGGATCCACCCGATGACCGCACCCCGCTTCGCTCGCTTCGTCGCAGGCCTGCTGTTCGGCGCCGCTCCGGCCATTGCCGCCGATCTCACGATCGCGCGCTTGTTCGAAGCGCCCGATTTGTCCGGCCCCACGTTGCGCAGCGCCAGTTTTTCACCGGACGGGCGCCGGATCACTTACCTGCGCGCCAAAGCCGACGCCAACGATATTTACGACCTCTGGGCTTATGACATCGCCGCGAACCGGCATACGCTGCTGGTCGACTCGGCGCGTCTCGCGACCGCGGGTGGCGCGCTCTCCGCGGAGGAGGAAGCGCGACGTGAGCGCCAGCGCACCTCTTCGCTCGGCGGCATCCTCGAATACGACCTGTCCGCCGACGGCCGCTACATCCTCGTGCCGCTCGGCGGCGACCTGTATCTCTACGATCTCACCGCGCGGCCGGAGCGCGCCGTGCGCCGCCTGACCGACACCGCCGGCTACGAAACCGACGCGGGCTTCTCGCCGCGCGGTCGCTATGTCAGCTTCATTCGCGACGCGAACCTCTACGCCATCGAGCTCGCGAGCGGGCGCGAGACCGCGATCACGAAGGACGGCGGCGGGCTCGTCGCCTTCGGCGTCGCGGAATTCATCGCGCAGGAGGAAATGAACCGCAATACCGGTTACTGGTGGTCGCCCGACGAGCAGCGCATCGCGTTCACCCGCGTCGATGAATCCCCGGTCGCCGAGATCGAGCGCTTCGAGATCTATGCCGACAGCGTCAAGGTCGTGAAGCAACGCTATCCTGCGACCGGCGCGCGCAACGCCGATGTGCAACTCTACGTGACACGGGTCGGCGCGGGGCCTGCCGTGCGCGTCGATCTCGGCGCCAACCCCGATATCTACCTCGCGCGCGTCGACTGGCTGCCCGACAGCGCAGCCTTCGCCGTGCAGCGCCAGAGCCGCGACCAGAAGACGCTCACGTTGCTCAGGGCCGACGCGGCGAGCGGCGCGACTCGCACCTTGCTCGAGGAGCATTCAGACACCTGGGTCGACATCTGCGACGAACTCACGTTCGTCTCCGCCGAGGGTGATTTCCTGTGGGGCTCGAGCCGCTCGGGTTTCCAGCACCTGTATCTCTACGCCGCCGACGGCACGCTGCGGCGCGCGGTCACGAGCGGCGAGTGGATGGTCGTCGGCGAGGATCGCGGCGATGCACTGCGCGCCATCCGCGGTGTCGATCGCGAACGCGGGCTCGTCTGGTTCATGTCGAACGCGGCATCGCCGATCGAACGCCAGTTGTATGTCACCTCGTACCGCAGGGCCGAAACGCCGCGGCGCGTTTCGCGCGAGGCGGGCTGGCACACGGTGCGCATGTCCCCCGACGCTCGCCACTACCTCGATACGTTCTCCGACAGCGAGCACCCGCCTTCCGTCACGCTGCGCAACCGGGACGGCAGTGAGCGCGCCCGGCTGGTCGCCAATGCGCTCGACGCTTCCCACCCCTACGCGCCCTATCTCGCCTCTCGCCAGCCTTCACGGTTCGGCACATTGAAGGCACGCGACGGCCAGACGCTCTACTACCAGCTGACGCCGGCCAAGGACATGCAGCCGGGGCGACGCTACCCGGTGATCGTCGACGTCTACGGGGGGCCGGGCGTGCTCGGGCGCGTGCGCAATGCCTGGGGCAATCTTTTCCGCCAGTACCTCGCGCAGTCGGGCTACGTGGTGTTCACGCTCGACAATCGCGGCACCGCGTTTCGCGGCGTGCAATTCGACACGGCGGCCTTCCATCGCCTCGGCGCCATCGAGGTCGAGGACCAGGTGACCGGTGTCGAATTCCTGCGTTCACTGCCGTACGTCGACCCCGCACGCATCGGCATCTGGGGCTGGAGCTACGGCGGATACATGACACTGATGTCGATGATGCAGGCGCCGGACTATTTCGCCGCGGGCGTGGCCGGCGCGCCGGTCACCGACTTCCGGCTCTACGACACGCACTACACCGAGCGCTACATGGGAACGCCCGCGGAGAACCCCACGGGCTATGACGCGGCGAGCGTGATGACGCACGCGGCGGGCCTGCGCGGGCCGCTCCTGATCATGCACGGCATGGCGGACGACAATGTGCTCTTCACGAACAGCACCGCGCTCTTCAAGCGCCTGCAGGACCTCGACAAGCCCTTCGACGCGATGCCCTATCCGGGCGGCAAGCACGGTCTCATCCGGCATGCGGACACGGGCCCGCACGCCTACGCGATGGTGAAGCGGTTCTTCGACGAGAACTTACGGTAGCTTCAGTTTGCTGGATCCCATCGGGCCGAGGCCGCCGCCGGCCTCCGGCACGACGATCCGCGTCGCGGCTTCGCGCCGGTACTCGCGCGCCTCGTCGATCGCCTGCTCGAGCGCAACCTTCACCGACTCGGGGAACTTTGCGAGCGCTTCGGACAGCGTCTTCGCGTCGATCTCGAACATGAGCGGCAACACGCCACCCGGCGTCAGCAGTTGCGTCTGGCCCGAATAGAGCACTTCACGGGCCGGATCGTCGGCGCCTTCGGCGGTGATCGGCACGAGCCTGCGCAGCGTCCCCGCCTTGCGGTCGGTGAACACTTCCTCGCGATAGAGGTTGGCCGCGTCGAGCTGGATGTCGGGCAGGTTCGGATCGTTGGCCATGGGGTGCCTGTCAGGTTGCGGGGCGGCGATTGTATCGCGCATTTCCGCGCGGTTCGCCTCAGCGTGCTGAGTTCTCCTCCTGCAGCTCCGCCACCGTCGCAGGCGCGCCCGTCTGGCGCAGGATCGCCTTGGTGCGGAAAAAGCGCAGGTAACCGGCCGGGCCCATCCGGGAGCCGCCGAGCCCCGAGAGCTTGAACGAATTCTTCTCAGCCTCGAACACCATGACAGTGAGCGAGCAGTCATTCAGGCTGACGGCGCCCGCATCGAGCTGCCGCCCGATGACTTCCGCCTCGTCCACCGAGCCGGCAATCACTGCGGCCGACAGGCCGTAAATGGAGTCGTTCGCGAGGCGAATCGCTTCCTCGATCGTATCGAAGGCAACGACGGGCATCAGCGGCCCGAAGGTCTCGTCGGTGATCACCTGCATGTCGTGCGTGACATCGACCAGCACCGTCGGGCGCAGCCACAGGCCGCCATGCCGCTCGACCGTGCCTCCGGCAAGAACTTTGGCGCCCTTCGCTACGGCGTCGGCAATCTGCTCTTCGACCACCCGTGCCTGCGCCGCCCAAATAAACGGGCCAACGACGCCGCGATGGACATCGGGCCAGTTGATCTCGACGGCGCGCGCCTTGGCGGTGAGCCGCTCCACGAAGGCGGCATGGATGCGCCGGTCGACATACACGCGCTCGATCGACTGGCAGGCCTGCCCGCTCGCGGTGATCGAGGCGCGCAGCACGGCGTCGGTGGCGCGCTCGATGTCTGCATTTGCCGTGACGATCACCGGGTCCTTACCGCCGAGTTCGAGGAACGCGGGGATGAAATGCGCCGCGGCACTGGCACCGACCAGGCGACCCGTTTTCACGCTGCCCGTGAAGCACACGGCATCGACGGCGGCGACCAGCGCCTCGCCCGTTTCCCTGCCGCCCGGGGCGAGCGCAAGCACGGCGGCCAATTCGGGCACTGCGTCGATCGCGCGTCGCACCGGCTCCATCCAGCGCGGCGTCACTTCGCTCGGCTTCAGGAGCACGGCGCACCCGGCGAGCAGTGCCGGGATCGCGTCGATGAAGGACAGCAGGAACGGGAAATTCCACGGGCTGATCGCGCCGACGAGCGCGTGCGGCACGAGTTGGTAGTCGTAGTCGACCGTCGGCATGTTTGCCGACCGCCCGCCGGGCTGCGCGCCGAGGCCCGGTGCCTCGTGACACCAGCGGTCGATCACGCCCGGCACCCACAATGCCTCGCCCGCCGACAGCAGGTGGCGACCGGTGTCGCGCGTGAGTGCGTCGGCGATCTCGTCCTTGCGGGCGAGGAGTTCTGCCTTGAAACGCTGCATGACGGCGATCCGATGCGGCAATCCTGCGTCACGCCACGCGGGCTGCTGCGCACGCAAGGCAGCGGCAACGCGCGCGACTTCGGCAGAGCCGGTCGCCGTGAAATGGAAATCCACCTCGCCGGAGCGCGGATTGCAAACATCGATCGTCTGGGGCTGTGTCATCGTGATCCCGGGAAAAGCGCGCAAGGCGCGCACGAATGGTTCATCGGCTTCGAGGATATCCCACCGCGGCAGCTCGCAAGGAATCACCCAGGCGAGGCGCTGACCGTCGAGCGGATGCGGTTGGCCGCCCCAAGATTCGACGAGCCAGAGCGAAAGTTCGACGCCGCGATCCGCGTAGTCGTGCAACACCGTCATGAACGGCCGCGCCGCCTGCACGGCGATGCCGAGTTCCTCGGCGAGTTCGCGGTCGAGGGCCGCCCGTTCGCTCTCCGCAGGCCCAATCTTGCCGCCGGGAAACTCCCAGCGGCCGGCCATATGCTTGCCGGACGGCCGGTCGGCCAGCAGCACGCGGCCCTCGCCGTCGAAGAGCGCTGCCGCCACAACCCGGGTGCGCGTCACTCCGCCTGGGCCAACGCGCCGTGGCAGTGCTTGTATTTCTTGCCGGACCCGCACGGGCACAGCTCGTTGCGCCCGACCTTGCGCTCACCGCGAACCACGGGCGTGTGCGACTCCGCCGCGGCCGCTTGCCGGCCCCCAAACTGCGCGACGCCTGCGCCGCGGAAGGCGGCTGCACCTGCAGGCGCCTGGCCCGCCGGCGCCTCGGCTTCGCCGCCGCCCAGGGCGGACTGCGCATCGGCGTGCTGCGCCTGCAGCGCCTGCATCAGGCGCTGGCGGCGCCGTTCCTCCTCCCGATCGATCTCTTCCTGCGTGCGCACTTCGATCTTCGAGAGGAGTGAGGCGGTCTCGAACTTCACGCGATCGAGCATCGCGGAGAAAAGCTCGAAGGCTTCGCGCTTGTATTCGTAGCGGTAGTCCTTCTGCGCATAGCCGCGCAGGTGGATGCCCTGGCGCAGGTAGTCCATCGCACCGAGGTGGTCGCGCCAGTGCTGGTCGAGGGTACGCAGCATCACGTCCTTTTCGACATGGCGCATCAGTTCGACGCCGAGGCGCGCGACCTTCTGGTCGTAGGTTGCGTCGACGAACTCGACGATGCGCGCACGAAAGCTCGCTTCGTCGATCTCGGGTTCCTTCTCGACCCATTCCTGCGGCGCGACGCGCGTGTTGAAATCCTTCAGGACCGATTCGGCGAGGCCGGCAAGGTCCCAGTCGGCGGGGCCGGCGTTCTTCGGCACGAACTGGTCGACGAGCGTGCCGATCGCGTCCGCGCGGATGCCGCGGATGGCGTCGGCGACATCGGCCTGCGCCATGATCTCGGTGCGCTGCTGGTAGATCACGCGGCGCTGGTCGTTCGCAACGTCGTCGAAGAGCAGCAGTTGTTTGCGGATGTCGAAGTTGTGCGACTCGACCTTGCGCTGCGCCTTTTCGATGCGGCCCGAGAGCATGCGGCTCTCGATCACTTCGCCTTCCTTCATGCCCGCGATCGTGAGCAGGCGCTTGGTGAAGTTCGGATCACCGAAGATCCGCATCAGGTTGTCTTCCATCGACAGGTAGAAACGGCTCGAGCCCGCGTCGCCCTGCCGGCCCGAGCGGCCGCGCAGCTGGTTGTCGATGCGGCGGGATTCGTGGCGCTCGGTGCCGACGATGTGCAGGCCACCCGCGGCAAGCACCTGGTCGTGCCGCGCTTTCCAGCTGCTCTTCACGTGTTCGCGATCGGCGTCCGCCGCCTCGGGCGGCAGCGTCGCGAGCTCCGCCTCGAGATTGCCGCCGAGCACGATATCGGTGCCGCGGCCCGCCATGTTGGTCGCAATGGTGATCGAACCGGGTCGGCCGGCCTGCGCGACGATGTGCGCCTCGCGCTCATGCTGCTTGGCGTTCAGCACCTGGTGGGTGATGCCCTCCTTCTGCAGCAGGCCCGACAGCAGCTCGGAGGTCTCGATCGAGGTCGTGCCGACGAGCACGGGCTGCTCGCGCGTGACGCAGTCCTGGATGTCCTCGATGATCGCCTTGTACTTGTCGTTCTGGTTCAGGTAGACGAAGTCGGCGTGGTCTTTCCTGATCATCGGCCGGTGCGTCGGGATCACGACGACTTCGAGCCCGTAGATCTGCAGGAACTCGGGTGCCTCGGTGTCGGCGGTGCCGGTCATGCCCGAGAGTTTCTTGTAGATGCGGAAATAGTTCTGGAACGTGATCGAGGCGACCGTCTGGTTTTCCTCGCGCACCCGCACGCCTTCCTTGGCCTCGATCGCCTGGTGCAGGCCGTCCGACCAGCGCCGCCCCTGCATCGTGCGGCCGGTGAACTCGTCGACGATGATCACCTCGCCGCCGCGCACGATGTACTCGACGTCGCGCCGGTAGATCGAGTGCGCGCGAAGTGCCGCGTTCAGGTGGTGCATCAGGCGGATGTTGCCCGAGTCGTAGAGGCTCTCGCCCTCGCGCAGCAGGCCCGACTCGAGCAGATACTGCTCGACGTGCTCGTGGCCCTCTTCGGTGACGTGCACCTGCTTCTGTTTCTCGTCGACCGAAAAATCGCCGGGGCCGTTCTCCACTTTCTGGCGCGAGAGGCGCGGCACGAGCTTGTTGATCGCGAGGTACAGCTCGGTGCTTTCCTCGGCCGGGCCCGAGATGATCAGCGGCGTGCGGGCTTCATCGATCAGGATCGAGTCGACCTCGTCGACGATCGCGAAGGCATGGCCGCGCTGCACGCGGTCCTCGAGCCGGAAGGCGAGGTTGTCGCGCAGGTAGTCGAAGCCGAATTCGTTGTTCGTGCCGTAAGTGATGTCGCACGCATAGGCGGCGCGTTTCTCGGCGCTCGACTGCGAGTTCTTGATCACGCCGACCGTGAGGCCAAGGAAACGGAAGATCGGCCCCATCCAGTCCGAGTCGCGCTGCGCGAGATACTCGTTCACCGTGACGACGTGCACGCCGTCGCCGGTGAGCGCGTTCAGGTACGCGGGCAGCGTTGCGACGAGCGTCTTGCCCTCGCCCGTGCGCATCTCGGCGATCTTGCCCTCGTGCAGCACCGTGCCGCCGATCAGCTGCACGTCGAAATGGCGCATCTTGAGCGTGCGGCGCGCCGCTTCGCGCACCACGGCAAAGGCTTCCGTCGTGAGATCGTCGAGCTTGGCACCCGCCTTCAGGCGCGCGCGCAACTCCCCGGTCTTCGCGCGGAGAGCTTCGTCGGAGAGGGTCTCGATGGTCGGTTCGAGGTCAGTCGAGGCGCGGACGTTGCGGGCGTAGTTCTTGACGAGGCGATCGTTACGGCTGCCGAAAACGCGCGTGAGCAATGCGAGCACGGATTGTCCTTGAAAAAATTAAGCCCGATCAAGGGCTTACAAGCGCCCCGGCCGGGTAAAGGCGGGATATTGTACGGGTAGACGCGGCGCGGCGGAAATGATTCCCCCGCAGGGAACCGGGGGAGGCGGCAAGGGGTGGGAGTTACCGCCCGATGAAGGTCAGCGGATCGACCTGGCGACCCTGGCGCAGCACTTCAAAGTGCACGTGCGGGCCGGTGGAGCGGCCCGTCGAGCCGATCTGCGCGATCGCATCGCCCCGCTGCACCGTCTGGCCCACCGCCACGAGGTTGCGCCGGTTGTGGCCGTAGCGCGTGACGTATCCGTTGCCGTGGTTGATCTCGACGAGATTGCCGTACCCCGAGCGCTCGCCCGACCAGGTCACGATGCCGGCGGCGACCGCGACGACTTCGTTTCCGGCCTGCGAAGCAAAATCGAGGCCCTTGTGGAACGCGCCGTGACCCGTGAACGGATCCTGGCGGGAGCCGAAGTACGATGAGATGAAGCCCTGGCGCACCGGGCGACCTTCCGGGTGGATCTGGTCGCGCAGCTGGCGCGCGATCAGCACGTTTTCCAGCGCCGCGAGCTGGGCGTCACGCAGGTCGACCCGCTCCTCGAGATTGCTCAACATGTTCGTGAGGTCGGGGATCTGCGCGGCCACGCCGCCCTCGCCGTCCTCGGGACCGCCGGCCGGGGGGGCCGCGTCGAAATTGAATTCGCGCGAATCGATGTCGGCCATTTCGGTCAGGCGCTTGCCGAGCGCATCGAGGCGGATCATCTGGCCGTTGACCTGGCCCATGCGCATCGAAAGCGCATCGACACGCTCCTGCAGCGCGCGCTTCATCTCGGCAATCTCGGCCTGCTGCTGCGTGACGACCTGCGACCAGTGGGTCGCGTCACCGCGTGAAAACGCCTTGCCGGAACGCTGCCCCAGCTCGAGCCCGAGCACGAAGGCAATGCCCAGCACACCGAGCGCGAGCGCGCCGACCGCGCCCAGCGTGACCGGATGGGCCAGGTTCACATGCCGCGCGCGACCCTCACGCCGAGAAAAGAAAATCAGGTTCATCCGTTATGCTCGGTCCAGTGGCGGGGGCAATATGCCGAAGACGCGGGGACGACACAAGAAGACTGGCGCACAGACCCGAAAATCAGGGTCTCCCCGATATGGTAAACCGCGCTCGCTGACCGACCTGCTGGCCCGCCCGGCCTCCCCGCTCGCCACCCTTCAAAAGCGCGCCGACGCCGCCCAGGACTGGCTGAGGCTCGTCAAGGCGTGCGTGCCGGCAGAGCTGGCGCCCCGGGTCACGTCGGCGGTCGAGCGTGGGCAGGTATTGACGGTTTATGTCGCATCGGCCGCCTGGGCGGCGCGGCTCGCATTCGCAACCGAGGACATCCTCGCGAGGGCGCGCGAAACGGCCCCGGGCGTCGAAGCCGTGCGAGTGAAAATCCTCCCGCCGGGCCGATGACTCAGGCCGCGGTGCTCGGCAAGGCTTCGGTGCCGACGTAGTGGATCGGCGTGTCCTTGTCGGACTCGAACACGACTTCCTGCCAGGCGCCCGCATCCGCATGCAGGGCACGCAGGAGCTTGTTGTTCAAGCCGTGGCCGGACTTGAAGCCGCTGAACTCGCCGATCAGGCTGTGGCCGAGGAGGTACAGGTCGCCGATCGCATCGAGGATCTTGTGCTTCACGAACTCGTCTTCGTAACGCAGCCCGTCCTCGTTCATGATGCCGGTGTCGTCGAGCACGATGGCATTGTCGAGATTGCCGCCGAGCGCAAGGTTGTGCGAACGCATCGCCTCGAGGTCGCGCATGAAACCGAAGGTGCGCGCGCGGCTCACTTCCTTGAGGAATGAAGTCGTCGAAAAATCCATCGACGCCGCCTGCGTGCGGCGCTTGAAGATCGGGTGGTTGAACTCGATCCGGAAATTCACCTTGAATCCGTCGAACGGGTCGAACTGCGCCCATTTGTCGCCGTCCTCGACGCGAACCTGCTTGAGGATGCGCACGAAGCGCTTGGGCACCGCCTGCTCTTCGATCCCGGCGGACTGCAACAGGAACACGAACGGCCCCGCGCTACCGTCCATGATCGGCACTTCGGGGGCGTTCACTTCGACGATCGCGTTGTCGATGCCGAGGCCCGCGAACGCCGACATCAGGTGTTCGATCGTCGAGATGCGGGCATCGTCCTTCACGAGCACCGTGCCGAGGGTGGTCTCGCCGACATTCTCCGCAGCAGCCGGGATATCGACCGGCGGCTCGAGGTCGACGCGCCGGAAGACGATGCCGTGATCAGGCGGCGCGGGCCGCACGGTCATCAGCACCTTCGTGCCCGTGTGCAGCCCGACGCCTGCCGCGCGGATCGCGTTCCTTAAAGTTCGTTGACCGACCATATGGAGTAGTGGGTAGCGCCCGATCCCGTGCTGGAAACCGGCTGGAGCGAGGCGCCGACGAGGCGCACCGGCCCCGGCATGAACGGGGCGCTACCGTACCACAAGCCCGGACCGGCGTCAGTCGGCCTGGCGACGCAGGAAGGCCGGGATGTCGAGCACATCCTCGTCACCCGCATCCGGGCGCAGTCCGTCACCCACCGCGCGCTGGCGCTGCACCGTCGGTCGATCGAGCGCCGCGTAGTCCGAGGTGCTGAGCGGCGAACGGCGCACGACCCGCATCGGGGGCTCCGCCTTCGCAGCGGCACCGCGACCCATATCGTGCCCGCGCACGGCCGGCGCGGCGGACATGCGCCCGAGCCCTGTCGCCACCACGGTGACGCGGATCTGGTTCGACAGCTCCGGATCGATCACGGTGCCGACGACCACGGTCGCATCCTCGGACGCGTACTGCTTGACGATGTTGCCGACTTCCTGGAACTCGCCGATCGAGAGGTCCATTCCAGCCGTCACGTTGACGAGCACGCCATGCGCGCCGGACAGATTGATGTCCTCGAGCAGCGGCGACGACACCGCCGCTTCCGCGGCTTCACGTGCGCGGCCCTCGCCGCTCGCCGAGCCCGAACCCATCATCGCCATGCCGGTCTCCGACATCACGGTGCGCACGTCGGCGAAGTCGACGTTGATGAGGCCCGGCCGCGTGATCAGCTCCGCGATGCCCTGCACGGCGCCCTGCAGCACCTGGTTCGCCGACTTGAATGCGTCGAGCAGCGTGATCTGCGGCCCGAGCACGGTCAGCAGCTTCTGGTTCGGGATCGTGATCAGCGAGTCGACATACTTGCCGAGCTCGGCCATGCCGTGCTCGGCGATCAGCATGCGCTTGCCGCCTTCCATCTCGAACGGCTTCGTGACGACCGCAACGGTGAGGATCCCGAGCTCCTTCGCCACCTGCGCGACGACCGGCGCCGCGCCCGTGCCCGTGCCACCACCCATGCCGGCGGTGATGAAGAGCATGTCGCAGCCCTCGATCATCTCGATGATGCGGTCGCGATCTTCCATCGCGGCCTGGCGACCGACTTCCGGGTCGGCGCCCGCGCCGAGGCCCTTGGTCATGTTGGCGCCGATCTGCAGCGCCGTCTTCACCTTCGAGTGCTTGAGCGCCTGCGCATCAGTGTTGATGCACAGGAACTCCACGCCCTCGATCCCGGCGGCGACCATGTGCGCCACGGCGTTGCCGCCGCCGCCGCCCACGCCGAGCACCTTGATCACGGCGCTTTGGCTGTATGCGTCCATTA
>CADEFQ010000015.1:0-58238 GCA_902826635.1 uncultured Pseudomonadota bacterium | reverse complement strand
CCGCCGCCCACGCCGAGCACCTTGATCACGGCGCTTTGGCTGTATGCGTCCATTAGTTCAAACATCTCATCGCTCCTTTTGTTGAAACCGGCTTAGCGCTTGGAGCTGAGAGCTGAGAGCCGAGAGCCGAGAGCAAGAGGCGCGAGGCGCGCGCTCCGACTCTAAGCTCTTCGCTCTAAGCTCTTCGCTCTCAGCTCCAAGCACTCAGAAATTCCCCGCAAACCACGACTTCATCCGATCCACCACCGTCTTCGCGCTGCCGCCGATGGAACGGCCCCGGTTTCCCGGCAATGCGTTGTCGCGCGCGTAGAGCAACAGCCCCACGGCGGTCGAATAGATCGGGTTCCTGACGACATCGGTGAGGCCCTGGACCTGCTGCGGCAGGCCGAGGCGCACCGGCACGTGGAAGACTTCCTCGGCGAGTTCGATCGCGCCTTCCATCTTGGCGCTGCCGCCGGTCAGCACGATGCCCGCGGCGATCGCCTCCTCGAAGCCGCTGCGGCGCAGCTCGTCGCGCACGAGCCCGAAGAGCTCCTCGTAGCGCGGCTCGACGATCTCCGCGAGCGTCTGGCGCGCGAGGCGGCGCGCCGGGCGGTCGCCCACGCTCGGAACCTCGATGCTTTCGTCCGGATTCGCGAGCTGCGACAGCGCGCACGCGTAGCGCACCTTGATGTCTTCCGCGTAGTGCGTCGGCGTGCGCATCGACACGGCGATGTCGTTCGTGACCTGGTCGCCCGCGATCGGGATCACCGCCGTGTGCCGGATCGCGCCGTTCGAGAACACGGCGAGATCGGTGGTGCCGCCGCCGATGTCGACGAGACACACGCCGAGCTCCTTCTCGTCCTCGGTGAGCGTCGCGAAGCTCGACGCCAGCTGCTCGAGCACCACGTCGTCGACTTCGAGGCCGCAGCGCTGGATGCATTTCTCGATGTTCTGCGCGGCGCTGTCGGCGCCGGTCACGATGTGCACCTTCGCCTCGAGGCGCACGCCGGACATGCCGATCGGGTCGCGGATGCCTTCCTGCCCGTCGATGATGAATTCCTGCGGCAGCACGTGCAGGATCTTCTGGTCGGCCGGGATCGCGACGGCCTTCGCCGCATCGATCACGTGGATCACGTCGTGCTGGGAGACTTCCTTGTCGCGGATCGCGACCACGCCGTGCGAGTTGAGGCTGCGCACATGGCTGCCTGCGATACCGGCGAACACCGAGTGGATTTCGCAGCCGGCCATCAGCTCGGCTTCCTCCACCGCGCGCTGGATCGACTGCACGGTCGATTCAATGTTGACGACCACGCCCTTCTTGAGGCCGCGCGAGGGCTGCGAGCCGAGGCCGATCACCTCGATGCTGCCGTCGGGTGCGACCTCACCGACGAGCGCCACCACTTTCGAGGTGCCGATGTCGAGGCCGACGATCAGGGTCCTGTCTGCGCGTTTCGCCATATCTCCTCAATATCCGGCCGCGAGCCGCACGCCGCCCGCGCGCCAGCCCACCGCGTAACCGTTGGAATACCGCATGTCGATGTAGGTGATGTCGCCGCTTCTCGCCCCGACGAGTGCGAGGCCCGCGGCGATGAAGCGCTCGAAGCGCGCATCGACGTCGCGCCGCCCAAGCCGCACGGTGACACCGTTGTCGAGGTCGAACTCCCAGGCGCCGCGCGCATCGAGGCGCATCGCCGTGAGGCGCATGCCGGCTTCCATCAACCGGCCGCGCACGGCGAGATAGCGCGCGGCGACATCGTGCTCGGAGCCGGCCGGCCCGGAGAGCTGCGGCAGCTCGGCGGGGATGTGGCGCGATTCGGAAATGAACAGTTCGCCGCGCGTGTTGAGGAGACCGTTGGCGCCCCACCGCGCCGCGGCAACCTGTTCGGTCACGTGCACGCGCAGGCCGCGCGGCCAGGCGCGCTGCACGCTCGCGCTCTCGACCCACGGTATGCCGTGCAGGCTGCGACCGACCGCCTCGAGGTTGACGCTGACGAGGCCCGTGCCGCGCACCCGCTGCTTGACGGCCTGTTCGATGTCGAGCGGCGAGACGCGCTGGAAGCGCCCCGAAACGATGATCGTCTCGATCGGCTGGTCCAGCGTCCATGCGACGCCGCCGACCGCGACACCGAGCGCGGCGACGCTCGCCAGGGTCGCCGCGAACCGCCGCCAGTCGATGGCCGGCAGGCGCCACGCGCGCTCCGTCTGCTTGCGCCGATTTTGGGGCCGTAACCGCATCAGACGCGCGTCCTCGCGAAACTCGTTTCGAGGACACGCCAGACGAGATCGTCGAAGTCGAGGCCGACGGCGCGCGCGGCCATCGGCACGAGACTGTGGTCGGTCATGCCCGGCACGGTGTTGATTTCGAGCAGCAGCGGTCGGCCAGCGCCGTCCATCATGAAGTCCACGCGTCCCCAGCCGCTGGCGCCACAGGCGTCGAAGGCGGCTGCGGCAAGCGCACCAAGTTGCGCCTCGGCGTTCGCAGCCAGGCCCGACGGGCAGAAGTATTGCGTGTCGTTGCGGAAATACTTCGCCTCGTAGTCGTAGAACACCTTCGGCGTCTCGATGCGGATCGAGGGCAACGCGCGACCCTTCAGGATCGCGACCGTGTATTCGCCGCCGGTGATCCAGGGTTCGGCGAACACCACAGGCTCGTGAACCGCGGCGGCCTGCCACGCAGCCGGCAGTTCCTCGGCCCGCACCACCTTCGACATGCCGACCGACGAGCCCTGTGTCGCGGGCTTCACGATCAGGGGCAGGCCGAGCCGCGCGATCGCGCCGGGAAAATCCTCCGGCCCGCGCAGCACGACGTAGTCGGCGGTGGCGATGCCGACGGCCGCCGCGAGGCGCTTGGTGCGCAGCTTGTCCATGCAGACGGCAGACCCGAGCACACCGCTGCCCGTGTACGGCAGGCCGAGGCATTCGAGTGCGCCCTGCGCCGTACCGTCTTCGCCGCCCGGACCGTGCAGCGCGATCCACACGCGATCGAATTTCCCGTCGAGGAGGTCGGTGAGCGGGCGCTCGCGAGGATCGAAAGCGTGCGCATCGACGCCGCGGCGCCCGAGCGCCGCGAGCACGGCGTTGCCCGTAAGGAGGGAAATTTCGCGCTCGGTGGAACTGCCGCCGAGCAGCACGGCAACACGCCCGAACGCCACGGCATCGGTCACTTCGGTGATGCGTCCGGCGTGATGGTTGAGCTTCATGATGTGGTCTCCCCGACGATGCGCACTTCGGGATGCAGCTCGACGCCGGCGTGGCTCCTGACGACGGCCTGCACATGATGGAGCAGCGCTTCGATGTCCGCGGCCGTGGCGTCGCCGTGGTTGATGATGAAATTGGCGTGCTTCGTCGACACGGAAGCGCCGCCGATCCGGTGGCCCTTGAGCCCCGCGGCCTCGATCAGGCGCGCCGCGTGGTCACCGGGTGGATTCGTGAACGTCGAGCCGCCGCTCCACTCGCCGATCGGCTGCGAGAGCTTGCGCTTCTCGAGCAGCGCGCGGATTTCGTCGGCGTGCGCCGCCGGATGGCGCCCGAATCGCAACAGCGCGGCGAGAAAGCCCTCGCCCTCCGCCGGCGCGCGGACGCTGCGATAGCCGACGGCGTAGGCGTTTGCCTCGCGCGTGTGTTCCGCGCCGTCCCGCCCGATCACCTCGACGCTGACGACGTGGTTCCAGGTCTCGCCGCCGAAGCCGCCTGCGTTCATCGCGAGCGCGCCACCGAGCGTGCCCGGAATGCCAGAGAAGAATTCCGCCGGCCCGAGTCCCCATTTCACGCACTGCTTCGCGATGCGGGCGCAGGGCACGCCCGCCTCGCAGTACACGGTCGCGGCGTCGCGCCGTTCGAGCGCGCCGAGCGCGTTGTGGGTGGCGATCACGGCACCGCGCAGGCCACCGTCGCGCACCAGCAGGTTGCTGCCGAGGCCCAGCCAGTGCACGGGCACCGTGGGCGGCAGGGCCGCGAGGAAGCGCGCCAGATCGCGCCGATCGCGCGGCGTGAAGTACATCTGCGCCGGGCCCCCGACATGCCACGAGGTGTGACGCGACATGGCCTCGCCCGTCTTCACGAGCGGCACGAGATCGGCGGCGAGTGCGGGCGTTGCCATCAGTTTGCGCCCTGTCCGGCCGCGAGTCGCGCCGGCAGTTCGTGCGCGACGGCGCTGATCGTGCCGGCGCCCATCATCACGACGACGTCGCCGGCCGTGATCACGGCGGCGAGTGCCTGCGGGAGCTCCTCCACTTTCTCGACGAACACCGGCTCGACCTGCCCGCGGCTGCGCACCGCGCGACAGATCGCACGCCCATCCGCGCCCGGGATCGCCGCCTCGCCCGCCGCGTACACCTCGGTCACGAGCAGCGTGTCGGCGGTGGACAGCACGCTCGCGAAATCGTCGAGCAGGTCGCGCGTGCGCGTATAGCGGTGTGGCTGGAATGCCAGCACCACGCGCCGACCGCCGTGCGCCTGGCGCACGGCGTCGAGCGTCGCGGCGATCTCGACCGGGTGATGGCCGTAGTCGTCGATGATCGTCACCGGCCCGCCGCGGACCGCCACATCGCCGATGTGCTGCATGCGCCGGTCGATGCCCTGGAAGTTCGCGAGCGCGCGCTGGATCGCCGCGTCGGCGATGCCGACTTCCTGCGCGACGGCGATCGCCGCGAGCGAGTTGAGCACGTTGTGCAGGCCGGCGAGGTTCACGCTCACCTCGAGCCCCGTGTCCGCGCCGCGCTTCACGGCCGTGTAGTGCGTGCGCAGTCCGTCGCGACGCACGTTCACCGCGCGCAGGTCCACGCCCTCGCCGAGGCCATAGCCCACGATCGGCCGCGACAGCTTCGGCAGGATCGAACGCACGTTCGCGTCGTCCGTGCACAGCACCGCGAGGCCGTAGAACGGCAGGTTGTGCAGGAAGTCGACGAAGCTCTGCTTCAGGCTCTCGAAATCGCCGCCGTGCGTCGCGAGGTGATCGTGGTCGATGTTCGTGACGATCGCGATCATCGGCTGCAGGTGCATGAAGGACGCGTCACTCTCGTCGGCTTCCGCAACGAGATAGCGCCCGGCGCCGAGCCGCGCGTTGCTGCCCACGCTCTTCAGGCGCCCGCCGATCACGAAGGTCGGGTCTTCGTCGCCCTCGGCGAGAATGCTCGCGACGAGGCTGGTCGTCGTCGTCTTGCCGTGCGTCCCGGCAACCGCGATGCTGTAGCGAAAGCGCATCAGCTCGCTCAGCATCTCGGCGCGCGGCACGACCGGGATGCGTCGCTCGAGCGCATGCGCGACCTCGGGGTTCTCGCGTGACACGGCAGTCGAAACGACCACGACGTCCGCGGCCTCGGAATTCTCGGCGCGATGGCCGATGGCGATGGTTGCGCCGAGCTCCTCGAGCCGACGCGTGACGGAATTCGCCTTGAGGTCCGACCCCTGCACCCGGTAACCGAGGTTCAGCAGCACTTCGGCGATTCCCCCCATGCCGCTGCCACCGATGCCCACGAAATGGATCGTGTGGATGCGCCGCATCCGGTCGCGCATCGGGACGCTCATGCCGCCACCCCTTCGAAGCGCGCCGCGGCGAGGCACGCGTCGGCGAGGTCCTCGGTGGCGCGCGGGCGCGCGAGCCGGCGTGCGCGCTCTGCCATCGCAACGAGGCGCTCGCGACCGCCGCGACACAGTTCATGGAGCTCGCGCGCGAGCCGCTCCGCCGACACCTCGCGATCAAGCAGCAGCAGGGCCGCGCCCTCGCGCACGAGATAGCGCGCGTTCGCCGTCTGGTGATCGTCCACGGCAGCCGGGAAGGGCACGAGGATCGAGGCGACGCCCGCCGCGGCGAGCTCCGACACGGTGAGCGCACCCGAGCGGCAGATCACGAGATCGGCCCAGGCGTACGCTTCGGCGATGTCGTCGATGAACGGCGTGACTTCAGCGGCGACGCCCGCGTCGAGGTAGCTCTTGCGCGCCGCGTCGATCCAGCGCGGCCCCGCCTGGTGACGAACCTCGAAGCGAGCGCTGCCGGCGAGGCGCGCGACCGCGAACGGCACCACCGTGTTCAGTTTGATGGCGCCCTGGCTGCCGCCGACGACCAGCAGTCGCAGCACCGCGCCGCGTGCGGCGGCGCGCGCCGCGGGTTCGCCGAGCGCAAAGAACTCCGCGCGCACCGGATTGCCGATCACGCGGGTCGCCTGCGAGGCGTCGAACGCGCCGGGAAAGGCCGTCAGCACTTCGCGGGCAAAGCGCGCAAGGACGCGGTTGGTGTAGCCCGCGATGGCGTTCTGTTCGTGTACGAGGAGCGGCCGGCGCGCGAGCCACGCGGCGATGCCGCCGGGACCGGTCACGAAACCACCGAGCCCGACCACGACGATCGGCCGATGGCGGCGCATCGCGCGCAGGCTTTCGTACAACGCCCGCGCGAGTCGCAGGGGCGCCGCGAGCAGTGTCGCCGCGCTCTTGCCGCGCAGCCCGCCGATCGAAATCCACTCGATCGGCAGCCCTTCGGCGGGCACCAGCCGCGCTTCGATGCCCTGCCGCGTACCGAGCCACACGACGTGGCAGCCGCGCGCACGCAGCACCCGCGCGAGTGCGAGCGCCGGAAACACATGGCCGCCCGTGCCGCCGGCCATGACGATTACGGTGCCGCGCGTGGCGGTGCCGGGTACTGCGGCGGGGGTCGCGGCGCTCATGCGGTCACCGTCGCCGGTCCACGCGTGCGCGAGGCCGCTTCGTGGTACACGCGCAGCAGGATGCCGACCCAGGCGATCGTCACGATGAGGCTCGAACGCCCGTAGCTCATCAACGGCAACGTGAGGCCCTTGGTCGGCAGCGCGCCCATGTTGACGCCGATGTTGATGAACGCCTGGATCCCGATCCACAGGCCGAAACCCGCGGCGAGGTAGGCCTGGAACTTCAGTCCCGCATCCGCGGCGAGCTGCGCGATCGACAGCGCGCGCCACGCGAGTGCGAGAAAAAGGCCCACCGTGATCACGACACCGGCGAGCCCGAGTTCCTCGGCGAGTACGGCAAAGAGAAAATCCGTGTGCGCTTCGGGCAGGTAGAACAGCTTCTGCACGCTCTCCCCGAGGCCGACGCCGAACCATTCGCCACGCCCGATCGCGATCAGCGACTGCGTCAGCTGGAAGCCGCTGTTGAACGGATCCGCCCACGGATCGAGAAAGGCCGCGAGGCGGCGCATGCGATAGCCGGACAGCGCAACCAGCGTGCCGAACGCGCCCACGGTCGTCAGCGTCATCGCGAGCACGAAGCGCAGGCGCGCGCCCGCGACGAACAGCACGCCGAAGCCGGTGGCGAAGAGCACGGTCGCAGCGCCGAAATCGGGCTCGGCAAGCAGCAGCACGCCGACGAGCGCCAGCAGCCCGAGCGGTTTCATGAGGCCGACGAAGTGCGTGCGCAGCTCGGCCTCGCGTCGCGCCGCGTAGCTCGCGATGAAGATGAGCACGAGCAGGCGCGCGAGTTCCGACGCCTGGAAGTTGAAGCCCGCGAGCCGGATCCATCGCCGGCTGCCGTTGACGACGTGGCCGAGGCCCGGAACGAGCACGGCCACCAGCAGCACGAACGCGAAGACGAGCAGCGGCAGCGCGAATTTCTCGAGCAACTCGGTGCGCACCCGCGTCAGCACGAACGCCGCGGTGCAGCCGATGCACAGCAGCAGCAGCTGGCGCTCGAGGTAGGTGAACGGCTCGCCCGACTCCTTGTTCGCGATCGATATCGATGCCGACGTGACCATCACGAGGCCCAGCAGCGAAATTGCGAGCACGAGCGCGACCGTGATCCAGTCCGTGCGGAAGGCTCCGCCGCGAGCGCCGGAGCGGGCCCAGGTCATCGTAGTCGCCGTCATGCGCCGCGCTCCGTCATGCCGCGAGCCCCCGGACGGCTTGGGCGAACACCTGGCCGCGCTGCGCGTAGTCGCGGAACATGTCGAGGCTCGCGCAGGCCGGCGAGAGCAGCACCGTGTCGCCCGCCTCCGCCGCGCGCGCTGCCGCGCGCACCGCCGCTTCGAGGGTCGATTCCCGCGTGACCGGACACACGCCCGCCAGCGCGGCGGCGATCGCCGACGCGTCGCGTCCGATCAGCACGACATGGCGCACCTTGTCGCGAAACGCCGCTGCGAGCGGCGCGAAATCCTGCCCCTTGCCGTCGCCGCCCGCGATGATCACGAGCGTGCCGGGCAGGCCCGACACCGCGGCGAGGGTCGCACCGACATTGGTGCCTTTCGAGTCGTTGACGTAGCGGACACCCGCGACGTCCGCCACCCACTGCGTACGATGCTCGAGGCCCGGGAACTCGCGCAGCTCCGCGAGCATGACCTCGAGCGACAGGCCGAGGGCTTCGCCAAGCGCAAGCGCGGCGAGCGCGTTCGCGGCGTTGTGCAGGCCCGGGATGCGCAGCTGCGACAGCGGCAGCAACGGCGCGCCACGGCGCACGAGCCACCAGCCATCAGCGCCGCCGCGACCTTCAAGGCCGTAGTCCGCGGCGATATCCGCGCGCAGCGAGAACGTGAGCGCCACCGACGGCACCCGCATCGCGGCAACGAGCGGGTCGTCGAGGTTGATCACAGCCGTGCGGCAGTGGGCGAAGATCCGCGCCTTCGCGGTGGCGTAGGCTTCGATCGTCGCGTAACGGTCCATGTGATCCGCGGTGACGTTGAGTACCGTCGCGGCGACGAGTTCGAGCGAGGACGTCGTTTCGAGCTGAAAGCTCGACAGCTCGAGCACATGGAGCGTCGTCGCGGCGTCGCCCAGCAGATCGAGGGCCGGTTCGCCGAGGTTGCCGCCGACGCGCACGGCGAGCCCGGCGCGCTTCGCCATGCGCCCGACAAGCGTCGTAACGGTGCTCTTGCCGTTGGTGCCGGTGATGCCAACGACCGGCGCATGCGCCGCACGCGCGAACAGCTCGATGTCGCCGACCACCTCGAGGCCGCGCGCGCGCGCCGCGACGAAGAACCGGTCTTCGAGCGCGAGGCCCGGCGAGGCGACGACCAGTGCTGCGCCGTCGAGCAGGCCCGCATCGAGACCGCCGGTCCGTACCACGATGTCCCCCGCGAGCGCACGCAGAGCGGCGAGTTCAGGCGGCTGTGGCCGCGTGTCCGTCACCGCGATCCGCCAGCCCTGCGCGTGCAGGTAGCGCGCACAGGACAGGCCCGTGCGCCCGAGCCCGGCGATCACTGCATAGCGACTGGTGGCGGGAAGAGTCGTCATCGCAGTTTCAGCGTCGCAAGGCCCGCGAGCACGAGCAGGAGCGAGATGATCCAGAAGCGCACGATCACCTTGGGCTCCGCCCAGCCCTTGAGCTCGAAATGGTGATGGATCGGCGCCATGCGGAAGATGCGCTTGCCGGTGAGCTTGAAAGAAGCGACTTGCAGGATCACCGAGGCCGTTTCGAGCACGAACACGCCGCCCATCACGAGAACCACGACTTCTTGCCGCACGATCACCGCGATCACGCCAAGCGCGGCACCGAGCGCGAGCGCGCCGATGTCGCCCATGAACACCTGCGCGGGATACGAGTTGAACCAGAGGAAGCCGAGGCCGGCGCCGACCATCGCGGCGCAAAAGATCAGCACCTCGCCGGCCTGCGGCACGGGCGGTATGCCGAGGTAATTCGCGAAGACCGCGTTGCCGCTCGCGTAGGCGAACACGCCGAGCGCCGCGGCGACCATCGCCGCGGGCATGATCGCGAGCCCGTCGAGGCCGTCGGTGAGGTTCACGGCGTTGCTCATGCCGACGATCATCAGGTAGGAGAGCCCGATGAAGCCGAATGCGGACAGCGGCAGCGCCACACTCTTCAGGATCGGCAGGTAGAGCGTGGTTTCGGTCGGTGATTTCGCGAAATAGAAGAGCACAGCGGCGGCGGCGAGGCCCGCAACCGACTGCCAGAAATATTTCCAGCGCGCCGCGAGCCCGCGCGAATTGCCGACCACGAGTTTCAGGTAGTCGTCGTAGAAACCGATCGCGCCGAATGCGAGCGTGACGCCCATGACGATCCACACGAAGCGGTTCGACAGGTCGGCCCACAGCAGCGTCGCAACGCAGATCGCGACGATGATCAGCGCGCCCCCCATCGTCGGCGTGCCCGCTTTGGGCAGGTGG
The DNA here is from genome assembly GCA_902826635.1 of uncultured Pseudomonadota bacterium. Classification (GTDB taxonomy): domain Bacteria; phylum Pseudomonadota; class Gammaproteobacteria; order Steroidobacterales; family Steroidobacteraceae; genus CADEFQ01. The sequence continues at coordinate 48,174 of CADEFQ010000015.1, read as the reverse complement.
GTCTGCGGCCCGTCCTCGCGCACGACCTGCCCGACCTGGTAGCGCGAAAGTCGCGCGATCATCGCCGGACCGACGAGCAGCGACATCGCGAGCGCAGACATCGTCGCGAGGATCGCCCGCAGCGTCAGGTACGAAAAGACGTGGAAGCCGGAGTAGCCGGCGGTCAATTCCTTGGCGAGCCAGTACAGCACGATTCCCCCTACCCCGCCTTGCGTTCGGCAACGAGCGCATCGACGACGCGCTCGAGCCGGCTCGAGCGCGAGCCCTTGACGAGCAGGCGCACGTCCGCGACGAGCGCCGCGTCCAGTTCGCGCGTCAGCGCGTCGGCATCCGGAAACCAACGCGCGCCGGCGCCGAAGGCTTCCACGGCGAGCGCCGAGAGCGGACCGGTGGCGAAGAGACGCTCGATGCCGTGCTCGCGCGCGTAGCGACCGACATCGACGTGCGCCGCCTCCGCGTGCGCGCCGAGTTCGCCCATGTCGCCGATCGCGAGCCAGCGGCGGCCCGCGAGATTCGCGAGCACGTCGATACCGGCGCGCATCGAACTCGGGTTCGCGTTGTACGAGTCGTCGATCAACCACGCGCCCGCCCGCGTCGTACGGAAATTGAGGCGCCCCTTGACGGCACGCATGCTCGCGAGGCCCGCGGCGACATTCGCGAGGCTCGCGCCGGCTGCCATCGCCGCCGCCGCGGCCGCGAGCGCGTTGGCCACGTTGTGGTGACCGGCGAGCGGCATGCGAATTTCGATCGCGCCCGCGGGCGCGTGCAGCGTGAATCGTGTCGCGAAGCCGGCCGCGCCGACCTCCGTCGCGATGTCGCGCGCGCGGAAATCGGCGTCGGCAACGATTCCGAACGTCACGACGCGCGCACGGGTCATGCCGCGCCACAGCCCGCAGTACGCATCGTCGGCGTTCACGATGGCGACGCCCTGCGGCGCGAGCGCGGCGAACATTTCGCCTTCCGCCCTCGCGACGCCCTCGAGCGAGCCGAAGCCTTCGAGATGCTCGGCGCCGGCATTCGTCACGAGGCCGATGTCCGGGCGCGCGAGCGCCGCCAGCGTCGCGACTTCGCCCGGGTGGTTCGCGCCGATCTCGATCACCGCGAAATCGTGCGCGCCGTCGAGGCCCAGCAAGGTCACCGGCACGCCGATGTGATTGTTGAGGTTGCCGCGCGTCGCGAGACACCGGCCGGCCGCACCGAGAATCGCGGCCGTCATTTCCTTCGCGGTCGTCTTGCCGTTGCTGCCGGCGACACCGATCACCGGCAGCGCGAAGCGCGCGCGCCATGCGGAGGCAGCGCGCGTCAGTGCCGCGAGCGTGTCGGGCACGACGATCTGCGCAATCGCCGCGTCCTGCTGCGCGGGAATGACGACGGCGGCCGCGCCGGCGGCCGCAGCCGCATCGACGAACTCGCTCGCATTGAAGCGCGGTCCCGTGAGTGCGACAAACACTTCTCCCGCCCGCAGCGTGCGCGTATCGGTCGAGACGCCGGTGTAGGCGCGATCGGCGCCGACGAGCCTGCCGGCGCAATCGGCGGCGAACCCGGCGAGCGTTCGATCGGCACTCATGGGTGCGACCCCCCCGTCGCGCGGCTCGCGAGCGCGGCCCGGATCAGGGCCTGGTCGCTGAACGGCCGGCGCTCGTGGCCGACGATCTGGTAATCCTCGTGGCCCTTGCCGGCGACCAGCACGGCGTCGCCTGCATTCGCCTCGCCGAGCGCACCGTGGATCGCCGCGGCGCGTTCGTGCTCCACGCAGTAGTCCGTGCCCGGCTCGAGACCGCCGACGATTGCGGACGTGATCAGCGCGGCCGGTTCCGTGCGCGGATTGTCGTCGGTGATCCAGAGCCGATCGGCGCGGCGACTCGCGATCGCTCCCATGAGCGGCCGCTTGCCGGGATCCCGATCGCCACCACAGCCGAACACCACGATCAGACGACCTGCGCAATGCGCGCGCACGGCCGCGAGCGCCTTGTCGAGCGCGTCGGGCGTATGGGCGTAGTCGACGATCACGAGCGGCGCACCCGCTTCCGCGCCGAACACTTCCATGCGACCCGGCGGCGCCGTGCATTCGCCGAGGACGCGGCGTGCGGCCTGAAAGGACACTCCGCCGACGAGCAGGATCGCGAGGACGGCGAGCGCATTGTCGGCGTTGAAATCGCCCACGAGCCGCGTCGCGAGGACGGCGGCGCCCCAGTCCGACTCGACGTCGAGCTCGACGCCGCGCGGCGTCGCGCGAGTGGCCGTCGCACGCACGCTCGCGCGGTCATGCCGGGAAACAGTCACGAGGCGCGCGGCGCCGTCACGATGACTTCTCGCGAGCGCAGCTCCGAGCGGATCATCAATGTTGACCACGCGAGCGGCGAGCGTCGGCCAGTCGAAAAGCGCGGCCTTCGCCGCACTGTAGGCCGCCATCGTGCCGTGATAGTCGAGGTGATCGCGCGTGAGGTTCGTGAACACCGCCGTATGGAAGCGCACGCCCGACACGCGCCCCTGGTCGAGCGCGTGCGACGATACTTCCATCGCGACGCACTCCGCGCCCGCATCGCGCATCTGCGCGAGCTGGCGGTGAACCGATACGGCGTCGGGTGTCGTGTGCGACGTCGCGTGCAGGGCACCGGGCGCACCGTAACCCAGCGTACCGCTGTAGCTCGCGCGCCGGCCGGCGGCCGTGAGCGCCTGTGCAGTGAGCCAGGCGGTCGTGGTCTTGCCGTTGGTGCCGGTGATGCCGACCATCGCGAGCGTCGCGGACGGCGCACCGAAGAAGCGATCGCCGAGCGTGCCGAGCTGCGCGCGCAGGCCGGGTATCGGCAACGCGAAGATCTGCGACGGAAAATCGGGTACGCGCAGGCCCTCCGCCGGTTCCCACAGGATCACGCGCGCGCCGCGCTCGATCGCCTCGTCGGCATGCGTGAGCCCGTGGGTCGTGCGCCCGGCGCACGCGAGAAAGGCGCCGCCCGCGATCACCTCGCCGCTCGACACCGTGAGGTCGGTGATCTCGAGCGCGGCGGGTATTGCGGCAGCGCCGAGCAGCTCGGCGAGGCGTCGCGCTTGTGGGCGATGTGCCGGCATCATCGCAGCGCCACCTGCTGGCGGGACGGCGACGGCATGCCCGGCTCATCGTCGGGCGCGCCGATGACGGCGTCGGGTGCGACGGCCATCAGCCGCAGCGCGCCGCCGACGACGCGCGAGAACACCGGCGCCGCGACGTCGCCGCCGTAGTACTTCCCCGCGCCGGGCTCGTCGATGATCACCACCGCGGCAAGCCGCGGCTGCGTGGCCGGCGCCACCCCGCCGAACACCGCCATGTAGCGATCGGTCGAGTAACCGCCCGCATTCGACTTCCACGCCGTCCCGGTCTTGCCGGCGACGCGATAGCCGGGAATGGCCGCACGGATTCCGGTCCCCGCGGGCGAGACGACGGATTCGAGCATGTGGACGAGCGAGCGCGACACGCGCTCGTCGAGTACGCGATCACCGACCGGTGCGGCGTCGACCCGCAGGAACGAGACGGGCCGCGCGAGCCCGCCGCCGCCGACCGTCGCATAGGCGTGCGCGAGCTGCAGCGGCGTCACCGAAAGGCCGTAGCCATACGACATCGTCGCGATGCCGATCGGGCGCCAATGCGACCAGTGCGGCAGCAAGCCCGCCGACTCACCCGGATAGCCGCTCGTGGTCACCTGCCCGAAGCCCAGCTGCGTGAGCGTCGTCCAGAGCTGTTCGGGCGCGAGCGACAGGGCCACGTGCGTCATGCCGACGTTCGAGCTCTTCGCGAGGATCGTCGCGAGATTGATGCGCCCGAGGTCGTGTTTGTCCTCGATCGCCTTGACGCCGACCCGGATGAAGCCCGGCGAAGTGTCGACGACGCTCTGCTCGCTGTACTTGCCCGAAGCGAGCGCCGCCGCCACCACAAAAGGCTTGATCGACGAGCCCGGCTCGAGAATGTCGGTGGCAGCACGGTTGCGATAAGTGCGCGCGTTGATCTGGTCGCGGTCGTTCGGGTTGTAGGCCGGCTGGTTCACCATCGCGAGCACTTCGCCGGTATCGACGTCGAGCACGATCACCGATCCCGATTTCGCGCGCTGCTCGCGGATCGCCGCCTTCAGCTCGCGATAGGCGAGATACTGGATGCGCAGATCGATCGACAGCACGAGGTCACGGCCCGGGCGCACCGGGCGTATGCTCTCGACGTCCTGCACGACGCGGCCGTAACGGTCCTGGATGACCCGTTTGGCGCCGTCCTCGCCCGCGAGCCAGTGATCGAACGCGAGTTCGATGCCTTCCTGCCCCGTGTCATCGACGCTCGTGAAGCCGAGCAGGTGGCCGACGACCTCACCGGACGGGTAGTAACGACGGTATTCGCGCACGAGATACACGCCGGGGATGCCGAGCGCCTTGATCTTCGAGGCGTCGGCCGGCTGCATGTGGCGGCGCAGGTAGAGGAATTCGCGGTCGAGGTTCGAGGTCACGCGGCGCGCGAGTTCGTTCCGGTCCAGCTTGAGCGCCTTCGCGAGGCGCGGCAGCTGGTCGGTCGCGAGCGCAAGTTCCTTCGGGTTCGCCCAGACCGAGTCGACCGGCGTGCTGACGGCGACCGGTTCGCCGTAGCGATCCGTCACGGTGCCACGGTGCGCGGCGATCGTCGCAACGCGCGAGAAGCGCGCATCGCCCTGGCGCACGAGAAAACCATGATCCATCAGTTGCAGGTCGACCGCGCGCCACATCAGGCCGCAGGCCGCGAGCACGAGCACTGCAAATACCGTCCACGCGCGCGCGCGAAACGACTTCGGCGTCGATTCGCCGCCATCGTGGCGCTGGCCGCCGCGACGGTCCTTGTCCCGCCGGTCACGCATCACGGCCGCACGATCTCGATGTCCTGCGGCGCCGGCGTGGCCATGTGCAGGCGCGCACGCGCGACATTCTCGACGAAGGCGTGCGTCGACCACGCGCTCTGCTCGAGCTGCAGCTGGCCCCACTCCACCTCGAGGTCGTCGCGCGCGGTGTTCAGCCGCTCGAGCTCGATGAACATCTCCCGCGAGCGGTGCTTGGCCCAGATCGCGCCCGCGGCCGAAGCGAGCGCGCACACCCACAGGACCGGCACGGCGATGACGAGCACCTTGCGCGACAGCGCGATCACGCGGCGCGCTCGCAGACGCGCAGCACGGCGCTGCGCGCGCGGGGATTGGAGGCGACCTCGGGGGCGGAGGCCTTGCGCTTGCTGCCGACGAGCCGCAGGCGGGGCGCTGCGTGGGGCGGTAGCACCGGCAGTCGCGCGAGCACCGGGTCGACGCTCGATTCGCGCCGCATGAATTCCTTCACCAGCCGATCCTCGAGCGAGTGAAACGCGATGACCGCGAGGCGCCCGCCCGGCGCGAGCAGTTGCGCGGCAGCGGTGAGACCGCGTTCGATCTGCCCGAGTTCGTCGTTCACGTGCATGCGCAGGGCCTGGAACGTGCGTGTCGCGGGATGCTTGCCGTCACGCGTGCGGACGGCGCCGGCAACGATTTCGGCGAGTTGGCGCGTGCGCTCGATCGGCGCGCGACCACGCGCGGTCGCGATCGCTTCGGCGACCCGACGCGCAAAGCGCTCCTCGCCGAGCGTCGCGATCACTTCGCGCATTTCGTCGACAGGCGCGTGCGCGAGCCACGCTGAAACAGGCTCACCGCGTGTCGGATCCATGCGCATGTCGAGCGGACCGTCCTTCGCGAAACTGAAGCCGCGTGCGGCTTCGTCGAGCTGCGGCGAGGACACGCCGAGATCGAACAGCACGCCCGCAACCGGCCGATCGCCCTCGTGGTCGTGCACGACCTGCCAAAGATCGGCAAACGGCGCCTGGACGAGCGCAAGCCGCACTTCGGCCGCAAAGCGCACGCGACCCGCCGCGATGGCTTGTGGATCCCGGTCGAGCGCGAGCACGCGCCCTTCTCGACCCAGGGTTTTGAGTATCCGTGCCGTATGCCCGCCGCGCCCGAACGTCGCATCGATGTAAAGACCGTCCGCCTTCGGGGCGAGGCCTTCCAGCACTTCATCGACAAGCACTGCAATGTGCTCATCCATCGCGCCTGGCCCCCTGAAGCGGTCCGCGTCCGCCTCCTTCCCCGTGCTATGCCCGTTAAATCAGAGCGACAGCGAATCGAGTTCCGCCGGCAGGTCTGTCACTGCCTCTTCGTGCGCGAGCCATGCGTCGCGCCGCTCGTTCCACCGCGCTTCGTCCCACAGTTCGAAGCGATTGCCCTGTCCCACCAACATTGCGTGCCGCGTGAGCGACGCGAATTCGCGCAGCTCAGGCGGCAGCAAGACCCGCCCGTGCCCGTCCAGTTCGAGATCGGTGGCATGACCCACCATCAGCCGCTGCAGCCTTCGCGCCTGCGCGTGCAGGCTCGGCAGGCTCATCAACTTGCGTTCGATCTGTTCCCAATCGGGCAAGGGGTAGACGAGCAGGCACTGATCCCGGTCAACGGTGACGACGAGGTGACCCTCGCATCGCTCGGCCACGGCCGACCGATACCGGGTGGGCAGCGCCATCCGGCCTTTGTCGTCGAGCGTCACTTTTGTTGCACCGCGGAACATGCCTGATGGGCCCTTGCAGACCCATTTCTCCCCACTTTCTCCCACTTGACGCCACTATAGGAACGCGGCTGTGCACTGTCAACGCGCAGCGAGGGAAAAAATGGCGGGCCGACAAGAACTTACGTTCGCCCGGGCGTCTTGTTGGCGCGGTCTGCCCCGCATGATCTCTTGGCGATCAGGGGCTTGGGCGATGAAGCTTATACAGTAGTTGAGAAGGAGTCGGCCTGTAAGCCGGGTTCTGTCGAGGGCAATCATTCCTCTGGGATCCCCGTCACCGGGAACCTCAAGCGGCCTACCCGGAAACACGCGCGGACAGGCGTTGCGGTTTGACCCGCTGTTTCCCTATTTGGCCTTGCTCCAGGTGGGGTTTGCCGTGCCGCCGAGTGTTGCCACCGGCGCGGTGCGCTCTTACCGCACCCTTTCACCCTTACCTCCCTCCTTTCGGAGGGATCGGCGGTTTGCTTTCTGTTGCACTTTCCGTGGGCTCGCGCCCCCCAGGCGTTACCTGGCACCTCGTCCGCAGGAGCCCGGACTTTCCTCCATATCCACAGGGCAGATACAGCGATTACCCGGCCGACTCCGCGCGCGAGGATACACCGCCCGCGAGCTTCACGGCGAGGTCGTAGGCTTCGCTGCGACGCGCGCCGGTGATCTGCGCGGCGAGCGCCGCGGCCTTGCTCGGCGGCAGCTCCTTCGCGAGCAGCGCAACGATCCGGCCGAGTTCGCCCGGAGCGACCGCACTCGCCGCGACCGCGGGCGCGCCTGCGACCACGAGCGTGATTTCACCGCGCGCGACATTCGCATCTTCGCGTGCGCGCAGCGACAGCGCGGCGAGCGTGCCGTGATACACGGTCTCGAAAGCCTTGGTGAGCTCGCGACTGATCGCGGCCTCGCGATCCGCGCCGAACGCCGCGGTGATGTCGGCGAGGCTTTCCTCGATGCGATGCGGCGCTTCGAAGAACACGAGCGTGCGCGGCTCGTGCGTGAGTTGCGCGAGCCGCTCGCGGCGGTCGCGGCTGCGTGCGGGCAGGAAACCCTCGAAACAGAAGCGCGCGGTCGCGATGCCGGCAATGCTGAGCGCGGCGGTGATCGCCGACGGGCCCGGCACCGCGCGCACTTCGTGACCCGCCGCGCGCGCCGCGCGCACCAGTTCATAGCCCGGGTCGGAGAGGAGCGGCGTACCGGCGTCGCTCACGAGTGCGACGACGGCGCCTGCTTCGAGTCGCGCCAATATCTCCCCGATGCGCGCGGACTCGTTGTGCTCGTGCAGCGAGATGACGGGGCGCGACAGGCCCATCGCGGCGAGCAGCTGGCCGGTGCGGCGCGTATCTTCCGCGGCGACGAGGTCCGCCTGCGCCAGCGCGTCGCGGGCGCGAGGCGAGAGATCGCCCAGGTTGCCGATGGGCGTGGCGATCACGTCGATTCGGCCTGCGTTCACTCCCACTATACTCTCCCCTTGCGCCACCCCCGGCATCGTGCCGCCCGACGAAAGGCGAAGCAACTCATGTGGGCTCCCCTCCCGAATTCGAATGCGCGCCGTGCGGTACTGCTCGCTCTCGCCGCCGCCGCAAGCCTCGCCGCCTGCACGAGCATCGGGCCGCGATCGGGGCCGGTGCCGACCGTGGAGCGTGCCGAACAGTTTGCGCAAGGCGGGCGCCACGATGAGGCTGCGCGCGCCTTCGAAGCGCTCGCTGCAGCGGAAAGCGGCGGCGCGGCTGGCGCGCTTCGGCTGCGTGCCGCGCGCGAATGGCTCGCCGCGCACCGGCTCGACGACGCCGAACGCAACCTCGCGGCCGCCACCGTCACAGGCGACACCGCGCTTGCGTACGATGCGAAACTCGTCGCCATCGAGGTACAGCTCGCGCGCGGCGATGCCCAGCGCGCATGGGCGGAACTCGCCGCCCTGCCTCAACCCCCGGCCGGCGCCGCCGCCGAGCGCTATTTCGACGTGCGAAAGCGCACCGCGTTTGCGACCGGGCGCTATGCCGAGGCTGTGCGCGCAGCGGTTGCGCGCGAGCCGTTCCTGGCGAATGCCGATGCGCGCCGCGCAGGCCGCAGCGAACTGCTCAGCGAACTGCGTGCGGCCGTCGAGCACGGCGCGAAGCTCGCGCCCGCGACGGAACGCGACCCGATCGTGCGGGGATGGCTCGAACTCGGGGCGATCGCGGCGACGGCGGCGACCCTGCCCACGACCGTCGCGCCGGCGATCCGGCGTTGGCGCAGCCTCTACCCGGCACATCCGGCGGACGAGGTGGTGCGATCCGACATTGAAATGTCGGGCATCGCGCCGGGAATGGCGCACGCGCCGCACCTCGCATTGCTGCTGCCCGTGTCGGGCCGACAGGGCGCCGCGGCGGCGCAGATCCGCGACGGCTTTTTCACGGCGTACTACCAGTCGCAGTCCTCATCGGGCTCACTCGACGCCGCGCGGCCGCGCGTGCGCGTGTACGACACCGCGAGCCTGAGCGTGCCGGATGCGATCTCGCGAGCGACCGACGCGGGCGCCACCGTGATCGTCGGCCCGCTGCTGCGTGAGGAAGTGGCAGACGCAGCCGGTTTCGCCGACGTGCGCCCCCCGATCCTCGCGCTCAATTTCCTCGGCGCAGGCGAGGCGACACCGGACAACTTCTACCAGTTCGCGCTCTCGCCGGAAAATGAGGCGCGCTCGATCGCGGAGCGGCTCGTGAGCCAGGGACTCGTGCGCGGCGTGGCGCTCGTACCGTCCGGCGAGTGGGGCGCACGCGTGCTCGCCGCGTTCACCGAGGCGCTCCGGTCGGCCGGCGGCGACCTCGTCGGAACCGCGACCTATTACCCTGCCGAGAACGACTATTCGGTGGCGATCACCGAAGTGCTGCGCCTCGACGCGAGCAAGGCACGCCACCGTCGCCTCGAGCAACTGCTCGGCGCGAAGCTCGCATTTCAGCCACGGCGGCGCGGTGATGCGCAGTTCATCTTCGCACCAAGCCAGGCGCAGGTCGCGCGCCAGTTGCGCCCGCAACTGCGTTTCCACTACGCGGGTGACCTCGCCACCTACTCGACTTCCGACGCCTACGAACCGCACGCCACGGCCAACCAGGACCTCGAAGGCCTGATTTTCCCCGACATGCCCTGGGTATTCGGCGTCGGCGTGCGCACCACCGGGGTTCGGAGCGCACTGCGAGCGGCATGGGGCGAAAGTGGCGCCGCGCGCGGGAAGTTGTTTGCGTTCGGCTACGATGCCTACCAGTTGAGCCTCGCGCTGCCGTCCGGCCGCAGCGTCGAAATCGACGGCCTCACGGGCCGGCTTCGCATCGAGGAAGGCCGGCGCGTGCGACGCGACCTGGTCTGGGCGCAAATCGTGGGCGGACAGGCGCGGCTCCTCACCGACGGCGCGCCGGCTCCGGCCGGTCCCTGACCGTCACGCGCCGGGACACGCGGGCATGGATCGCCTGCAGCGCGGCAGAAACGCCGAAGATCGCGCGGCGCAATTCCTCGAGGCGCGGGGCCTCGAGATCCTTGCGCGCAACTTCCGCCGCCGCGCCGGTGAAATCGACATCGTGGCGCGCGACGGCGCGACACTCGCCATCGTCGAAGTCCGCGCCCGGGCGACGCGGGCCTACGGTGGCGCCGCGGCCAGCGTCGGGGCGCGCAAGCAGCAGCGATTGATCCGCGCGGCGCAGCTTCTCCTCGCAGCGCATCCCGAGTGGCGAAAAATGCCCGCCAGATTCGACGTGGTGATCGAGGAGGGTATCGGCGACGCGGCGTGCATCGAATGGATCAAGCACGCTTTCACTCTTTAGAAAAGCGAACAGCCAGAGGCGTTGGCTGCTCGCCGTTCGTTACTTAACGACCTTCAGTTGTGGCCGCTTCGTCGGCTCGTCCGGGGCAGGCGGCTTTGCCGGCGGTTCCGGCCCGCTTTCCTCGCCCGAGAACACCATGCCCTCGCCACTTTCGCGCGCGTAGATCCCGAGCACCGCGCCGATCGGCACCTTCACGTGGTGCACGACGCCCGCAAAGCGCGCATCGAACTCGAGCCACTCGTTGCCGAGCGCGAGGCGCTGCGTCGCCGAGGTGCTGACGTTGAGCACGATCTTGCCGTCCTTCACGTACGCGCGCGGCACCTGCACCCCGGGAAGACCCGCATCGACGATCACATGCGGCGTGCCGCCGCTGTCGCTGACCCATTCGTGCATGGCACGCAGCAGGTAGGGGCGGCGGGGCAGTTTCGGTGGCGCGCTCATCAGGCGACCCGCATCTGCTGCTCGGCGCCGGTCAGGCTCGCGCGAAAGCCCGCGCGCGGGAAGATGTTCGATGCGTAGCGCAGGATGGCCTGCGCTTCCTTCGGCAGGTCGATGCCGTAGTGCGGCAGTCGCCAGAGGATCGGCGCGACGCAGGCATCGACCAGCGAGAATTCGGCGGACAGGAAGAAGGGTTTCACCTTGAACAGATCGGCGCTTGAAAGCACGGTTTCACGCAGTTGCCGGCGGAGCCGGTCCGTTTCCGGGCCATCGGCGCCGGCATCGATTTTCTGCGCAGGCTCATACCAGTCGCGTTCGATCCGGTACATCGCGAGACGGAATTGCGCGCGCTGCACCGGGTCGGCCGGCAACAGCGGCGGATGGGGATAGCGCTCATCGAGATACTCGGTGATGACGCGCGCGTCGTAGAGGACGAGATCGCGGTCCACCAGCGTCGGCACGCTGTGATACGGGTTCAGGTCGAGCAGGTCTTCCGGAAGGAGGCCCGGCTCGACACTGACGATGTCGTTCGGGATGCTCTTTTCAGCAAGCACGATCCGCACCCTGTGGCTCCACGGATCGTGGGGCGCCGAGAACAGTGTCATCGCGGATCGACGGCTCGACACGCGTCCCTCCCTGGCCGCCCGGTCCGGGGCCGGGCCGCTAATGCACGTCTTTCCAGTATTCCTGCTTCAGCAGCCATGCGATGGCCGTGAACAGCAGCAGGTACAACACGACCCAGACGCCGATCGTCGCACGCGAGAGCTTCGCCGGCTCGCCCGCGTACTCGAGGAAGTTGACGGTGTCGCGCACGAACGCATCGTACTGCGCGGGCGTGTATTGTCCCGACACCCCGGCCTCGAACTGTTCGAACTTGCCGTCCTTGCCGAACACCGCGTGCTGCACGCCCTGCAGGTCGGACAGCACATGCGGCATCGCCGTGCCGGCGAGCGCGAGGTTGTTGGTTCCGGTCGCCGCGGCGGGATCGGCGTAGAAAGTCTTCAGGAACCGGTAGACGTAATCGGTGCCCTTCGATCGCGTGATCAGCGAAAGGTCGGGCGGGACGATGCCGAACGAGGCGTTCGCGAGGCCCTCGGGCATCGCGGTGAGCACGTAGTCCGTGATCTTCGCGCCGGGCGGCACGAGATTCGCTTTCATGACGTCGTCGCTGATGCCGAGATCGTTGCCGATGCGCTGGTAGCGCACGTACTTCAACGAATGGCAGCCCGCGCAATAGTTCATGAAGTTGCGCACGCCCCGCTGCAGCGACGCGCGGTCGCCGAGCTCGTTGCCTGCGTGCCACTGCTTCCAGGGCGCGGCACCTTCGCCGCCCGCCGCGAAAGTGGCGGGCGCGGCGAGCGCCAGCGCGGTCACGATGATCGCAAGCTTACGCATGATAGGTGACTCTCTCGGGCACGGCCTTCACCGGGTCGATGCGCGTGTAGAACGGCATCAGCACGAAGAAGGCGAAATAAGCCGTGGTGAAGATCCGCGCGAGCGTCACGTAGAGCCCTTCGGCCGGCATCAGGCCAAGGTACATCAGCGCGAGGAACGACACCGTGAACACCGCGAGCGCGAGCTTCCAGATCCAGCCGCGGTAGCGGGTCGATTTCACGGGACTGCGGTCGAGCCACGGCAGGAAGAGGAACGCGAGCACCGCGAGCCCCATCAGCAGCGCGCCAAGGCGCTGGTCGGGCACCGCGCGCAGGATCGCGTAGTAGGGCGTGAAGTACCACACCGGCGCGATGTGCTCCGGCGTCGACAGCGCGTTCGCAGGCTCGAAGTTCGGCTTCTCGAGGAACAGCCCGCCGAAAGTGGGCACGAAGAACACGACGATCGCGAATCCGATCAGGAACACGCCGATGCCGACGAGGTCCTTCAGCGTGTAGTACGGATGGAACGGAATGCCGTCGAGCGGCTTGCCGTTCGCGCCGAGCTTCGATTTGATCTCGACGCCGTCGGGGTTGTTCGACCCGTTCTGTCGCAGCGCCACGAGATGCAGCACGATCAGGAGGGCGAGCGCGAGCGGCAACGCGATCACGTGCAACGCGAAGAAGCGGTTGAGGGTCGCATCGGCGATGCCGTAGTCGCCGCGAATCCATTCGACGAGTCCCGGCCCGATGCCGGGGATGGTGCCGAAGAGGTTCACGATCACCTGCGCGCCCCAGAACGACATGTTGCCCCACGGCAGCACATACCCGAAGAACGCCTCGGCCATCAGCGCGAGATAAGTGAACATGCCGATCAGCCACAGCAGTTCGCGCGGCGCCTTGTATGAGCCGTACATCAGCGCGCGGTACATGTGCAGGTACACGACGATGAAGAACATCGACGCGCCGGTCGAGTGCATGTAGCGGATCAGCCAGCCCCACTCGACCTCGCGCATGATGTACTCGACCGAATCGAACGCGGTCAGCGCACCCGGCTTGTAGTTCATCGTGAGGAAGATGCCCGTGACGATCTGGATCACGAACACGACGAGCGCGAGCGAACCGAAGAAGTACCAGACGTTGAAATTCTTCGGCGCGTAGTAGCCGACGAGCTGGTTCTGCACGAACTCGTCGACAGGCAGGCGCTTGTTGAGCCAGACGCGGAAGCCGCCCTTCGCGGCAGGCCCTTCGGCAGCGTTCGCCATCACGCAACTCCTTTTTGCTGCGGATCGACGCCGATCACGAGCGTATCGCCCTGGAACTCGTACGGCGGCACGCGCAGGTTCTTCGAGGCCGGCGACCCGCTCATCACGCGGCCCGCCAGGTCGAATCTCGACCCGTGGCAGGGGCAGAAGAAGCCGCCCGGCCAATCGGCGCCGAGCGCCGCGTCACCGCGCTCGAAATGCTGCTTCGGCAGGCAGCCGAGATGCGTGCAGATGCCGATCAGCACGAGGTAATCGGGCTTGATCGAACGCATCTCGTTCTTCGCATAGGCCGGCTGATCGGAATCGGCCGAGGTCGGGTCCTTCAGGTTCGAGTCGTTCTTCGGCAACGCCGCGACCATGGCCGGCGTTCGGTGCACGATGTAGATGGCCTGCTTGCGCCAGCTGACGATCACCATCTGCCCGGGTTCGACCTTGGTCAGGTCCACCTCGACGGGCGCCCCCAGCGCGCGGGCGCGCTCGGAAGGCTGCCAGGACTTGATGAACGGAGTGATCGCAAACCCGGTGCCCACCACGCCGGTGGCCACGGTGGCCGCCGTCAGAAACCTTCGCCGGCTCTGATCGACTTCCTGATCGTCGGTTACCGAAATTTCCGCCATCGATTGAGTCTCCACACATCCTGCCCGGGCGTTCGCGCATATCGCGCGGAGTAAGCTTGTGACGTGCTCCGGGAAGCGGCGCATTATACACAGGCATGACCCAGCAGAGACTCGGCCGCGCCCTTGTATTCCTCGCCGGTTCGATCGTCGGGGGCCTTGCCCTCGCGTTCGTCATCGTGTTCGTGCGGCCCGATCTGCTGCGCGCGTCGCCAGCGCCCGGCGCACCGGCGCCCATGTCGACGCCGCCCGCGCCGACCGCCGTCGCAAGTTATGCGTTTGCCGTGGAACGCGCCGCGCCGGCCGTGGCCAACATCTATTCCGAACGCGTGGTGAAGGAGCGCCTGCCTCCCGCCACCCTCGGCGAGCTCTTCGGCGACGTGATGCCGCGCTATCGCCAGCGCGTCGAACAGACGCTCGGCTCGGGTGTGATCGTCGATCCGGCCGGGCACATCGTCACCAACCACCACGTGATCGACAACGCCGAGCGCGTCAGCGTGCAGCTCGCGGACGGTCGGCAGGCGCAGGCGAGCGTGGTGGGGCGCGACCCCGACACCGACCTCGCGGTGCTGCGGGTCGATCTCGAGCACATGCCGGTGATGCCGCTCGGCCGCTCCGACCAGCTGCGGGTCGGTGATGTCGTGCTCGCCATCGGCAACCCGGTCGGCCTCACGCAGTCCGTCACGCAAGGCATCGTGAGCGGCACGGGTCGCGGCCAGCTCGGCGTCGCGACCTTCGAGAACTTCATCCAGACCGACGCCCCGATCAACTTCGGCAACTCGGGCGGGGCGCTCGTGAACTCGAACGGCGAGCTGATCGGCATCAATACCGCCGTGCTTGCGAAGAACCTCGGCGTCGAGGGCATCGGTTTCGCGATCCCGGTGAACCTGGTGCGCGGCGTGATGCAGGAAATCCTGGATCACGGCCGCGTGATTCGCGGGTCAATCGGCGTGCTGCTTGGTGAAGTGGATGATGCGCAGGCGCGCGCCTTCGGCCTGCCACGCGCAGGCGTCGTCATCACGGGCCTGATTCCCGGCAGCCCCGCGGTCGCCGCAGGGCTGCGGCCCGGCGACATCGTGACCGCGATCGGCGGGACCACGGTGCGCGGCCAGCAGGACCTCCTGACGCGGATCGCGGCTACCAAGCCCGGGGACACGATTGAACTCGCCGTCGTACGGGCGGCGGGCGAGACCCGCGTTGCAGTCACGGTGACGGAGCGCAGGACGTCCTGACGCCCCGCCCGCCTCAGCCCGGCATGCGCCGAATCTGCGCCCCGAGCTGCGAGAGCTTTTCCTCGATCGTCTCGTAGCCGCGATCGATGTGATAGATGCGCTCGATTTCGGTGCGCCCTTCGGCGACGAGGCCCGCGAGCACGAGGCTTGCGGACGCGCGCAGATCGGTCGCCATCACCGGCGCCGCGGCGAGCTTCGGCACGCCGCGAATGATCGCCGTGTTGCCTTCGAGGCGGATCTCGGCGCCGAGACGGCGCATTTCGAGCATGTGCATGAAGCGATTCTCGAAGATCGTCTCGACGATCGTGCCGACGCCGTCGGCGATCGTGTTGAGCGCCGCGAACTGCGCCTGCATGTCGGTTGGAAAGGCGGGGTAAGGCGCCGTGCGGATATCGACCGACTTCGGGCGCCTGCCGCGCATGTCGACCTCGATCCACGAGTCGCCGCGGCCAAGCTTCGCGCCGGCTTCTTCGAGCTTGCCGATCACCGCGTCGAGATGATCGGAGCGCGTGTGCTTGATGCGCACGTGGCCGCTCGTGATCGCCCCGGCAACGAGGTACGTGCCGCTCTCGATGCGGTCCGGCAGCACTTCGTAGTGCGTGCCGCCGAGGCGCTCGACGCCTTCGACCACGATCGTGTCGGTGCCGGCACCGCGGATTTTCGCGCCCATTGAATTGACGAAATTCGCGAGATCGACGACCTCGGGTTCGCGCGCCGCGTTCTCGATCACGGTCTCACCCTCGGCGAGCGCGGCGGCCATCATCAGGTTCTCGGTGCCGGTGACGGTGACGGTCTCGAGCACGAGCCGCGCGCCCTTGAGACGCGAGGCGCGCGCGCGGATATAGCCGCCTTCGATATGGATGTCGGCGCCCATCGCCTGCAGGCCCGCGACATGGATGTTCACGGGGCGGGCGCCGATCGCGCAGCCGCCCGGCAGTGATACGTCGGCGCGCCCATAGCGCGCCACCAGCGGGCCGAGCACGAGGATCGAGGCGCGCATCGTCTTCACGAGCTCGTACGGCGCGTAAGGCTCGCGCAGCGTCGTCGGATCGACCTCGACGTGCATGCGCTCGCCGATCGTCACATCGACCCCCATGCGGCCGAGCAGTTCGATCATCGTGGTCACATCCTGCAGATGCGGGACGTTCGACACGGTCACCGGTCCGTCGGCGAGCAGCGTGCCGGCGAGGATCGGCAGCGCCGCGTTCTTGGCGCCGGAAATGCGGATTTCGCCTTCGAGGGGCACGCCGCCCTGGATCTGCAGTTTGTCCATGGGCTAGCCCGCGCCGCGCGCCGCGGCCTCCTCCGGCGTGAGAGCGTCGATCGACAGCGCGTGGATCTCGTTGCCCACGCGTGCACCGAGCGCGCCATAGATCAGCTGGTGGCGGGCAAGGACCCGCTTGCCGGAAAACGCCGCGGTGATCACCCGCGTGGCGAAGTGCACGTTGTCTTCCGATTCGACCTGGACGCGCGCGCCCGGCAGGGCGGCCTGAATGAGCTCGGCGATCTCGTGGGGTTGCATCACGCAATAGTAAAGAGTTGCGGGCCGGGGCGGTATCATGGCGGGCCATGAATGCCGCTCCGGACGCCATGACGCCGCCCACGATCACCGACAGCGACCTGCTTGCCGCCGGCCGGCGGGCCCTGCGGATCGAAGCGACCGCGGTCGAATCGCTCCTCGCGCGACTCGACGCGCGCTTTGCCGCGGCCTGCCGTCTCTCCCTCGCGTGCACCGGCCGCATCGTCGTCTCGGGTATGGGCAAATCGGGGCATGTGGGCCGCAAGATTGCCGCGACCCTCGCGAGCACCGGGTCGCCGTCCTTCTTCCTGCATCCTGCCGAGGCGAGCCACGGCGATCTGGGCATGATCACGCGCACCGACCTCGTGCTCGCGATCTCCAATTCCGGCGAGACCCCCGAGGTCGTCACGCTGCTGCCGCACCTGTCGCGACTCGGGGTACCGCTGATCGCGATGACCGGCAATCCGGAATCCACGCTGGCGCGCGCGGCCGCCGTGAACCTCGATATCAGCGTGCCGGAGGAAGCTTGCCCGCTCAATCTCGCGCCGACCGCGAGTACCACCGTGACGCTTGCGATGGGCGACGCGCTCGCCGTCGCGATCCTCGACGCGCGGGGTTTCACCGAACAGGATTTCGCGCGCTCGCACCCGGGCGGCTCGCTCGGCCGTCGCCTGCTGCTGCATGTCGAGGATGTGATGCGCAAGGGCGCCGAAGTGCCGCGCGTCACGCCGGACTCGCTCCTTGCGGACGGGCTCGTCGAGATGTCTCGCAAGGGCCTCGGCATGACCGTGATCGCCGACGCCGGCGGCAAGAGCCTTGGCGTGTTCACCGACGGCGATCTGCGACGCATCCTCGATCAGCCGATCGACGTGCGCCGTACGCGCATGGCCGAGGTGATGACCACCCCGGGCAGATCGATCGGGCCGCGCGAACTCGCCGCGGAGGCCGTACACCTGATGGAACTGCACAAGATCACGGCGCTGCCGGTCGTCGACGCGGCGGGCCGCGTGATCGGTGCACTCAACGTGCACGACCTCCTGCGCGCCGGAGTCATGTAGCCCGTGGCGCGTGTCGCGACCCCGCCGCACGGCATCCGGCTCCTCGTGCTCGACGTGGACGGCGTGCTGACCGACGGCCGCCTCTACTACGGTGCGCGCGGCGAAGTGCTCAAGGTCTTTCACGTACTCGACGGCCACGGCATCCGCGAAGTGCAACGAGCGGGCGTCGCGGTGGCGGTCATTTCGGGCCGCGACGCACCGGCGGTGCGCAAGCGCTGTCGCGATCTCGGCATCCGCCACGTGTTCCAGGGGGTCGCGGACAAGCTGCCCGTGCTCACGAAGCTGTGCGCACGACTCGGCGTCTCGCTGCGCGAATGCGCCGCCGTCGGTGATGACACGCCCGACGTGCCGGTACTGCGCGGCGTCGGACTCGCGTTCGCCGTCGCCGGGGCCCACGCGTCGGCGCGTCGCGCTGCGCACCGCGTGACGCGCGCGCACGGTGGCGCCGGCGCGGTACGCGAAGTCTGCGACCTCCTCGTCGCCGGCCGCGGCCGCCCGTGATGGCGCGCTGGCTGATCGGGGTTGCGCTGCTCGCCACGGTCGTCGGGACGATCCTCGCCAGCCGTTCGATGCGTCCGAGGGAAGCGACCGCCGCGGACCGCTCGGATGAGGTCGATCCCGGGTACTCGGCCCGCGATGCCCGGATCATCGAGACGGGCGACGATGGCCGGCCGCGCTATTGGCTCGAAGCCGACCTGATCGAACAGCCTCCGGATGACCTCACCGTCACGCTCACACGCCCCGCGTTGCGCTATTTCGATGCAGGCGGTGGCGCCTGGCGCGCCCGGGCCCTCACCGGCACCGTGCCGCCCGGTCGCGACGTGATCGAACTCAACGGTGACGTGCAGGTCGACGGGGCGCTGCCCGGCGGTGGAGCGCCGGCGCACATTGAAACGAGTCACCTCGCCTTTGACACGGCGAAGGAAGTGGCCTCGACCCGTGCGCCGGTGACGATCGACTGGTCGGGCCATCGCCTCGCCGCGCGAGGCCTCACCGCCGACCTCAAGGCCGAGACCCTTCGGCTAGAATCGAATGTCCATGGCCGTTTCGTTCCGCAATGACCCGCATCCGGGCGCACGGGCGCAGCTCTTCATCGCGCTCGCCTGCGCGGCTTCGGCGTGCGCCGGCGCCGTCGAGCCTCCCGCGCCGACCGCGCCGACCGCGCAGGTGCGCGGCCTGCCGATCCAGGTCGATGCAGCCTCCTCCGACGTCGACTACCGCAGCAACACGGTCGTGTTCCGCGACGTCGTGATCACGCAGGGGACGGCGCGCGTCGCCGCGGCCAGCGCACGCGCCACCGGGCTCGATTTCAAGGACTCGACCTGGACCTTCACCGGCAACGTGCGCATCGAACGCGACGGCGGGATGCTCGAATCCGACGAGGCGCAGGTGCAGTTCCGCGACAACCTGCTGCGCATCGCGACCATCCAGGGCAAGCCCGCGCGCTTCGAGCAGCAACTCGCGCGCACGCCGGACAAGGCGCACGGCCGTGCGACGACGATCGTCTACGATCTCGCGCAGGATCGCGTGACTTTCACCGGCGACGCCTGGCTCACCGATGGCCGCAACGAAATCAGCGGCGAGGAACTCGTCTACAACCTGCGCGACCAGCGCGTGGTCGCCGAGCAGCAACCCGGCAGCAACGGCCGCGTGCGCATCACGATCCGCCCACAACAGGAAGAGAAGCGCGAGCCCCGCGGCGAGCCGCCGCCGTGACGCGCCTGTCCGCGGAGAAGCTCGCCAAGAGCTACGGCAAGCGCCGGATCATCAGCGAACTGTCGCTCGACGTGTCGAGCGGTGAAGTGGTCGGGCTCCTCGGCCCGAATGGCGCCGGCAAGACCACCGCGTTCTACATGATCGTCGGCCTCGTGCCGGCCGACGCCGGCCACATCCGTCTCGACGGCGCCGATCTCACACACCTGCCGATGCACCGCCGCGCCCAGCTCGGCATCGGCTACCTGCCGCAGGAAGCGTCGGTGTTTCGCAAGCTGTCCGTGCAGGACAACGTGCTCGCGATCCTCGAAACCCGCGCGGACCTCGACCGGGCCGGCCGCGAGCGGCGTCTCGAGGAAATACTCGAGGAACTGCGCATTTCGCACGTCCGGGAAAGCCTCGGCATGGCGCTGTCGGGCGGCGAGCGCCGACGCGTCGAGATTGCGCGCGCACTCGCCGCCGAGCCGCGTTTCATGCTGCTCGATGAGCCGTTCGCAGGCGTCGATCCGCTCTCGGTGCTCGACATCCAGCGCATCATCCGCGAGCTCACCGGCAAGGGTATCGGGGTGCTGATCACCGACCACAATGTGCGGGAAACGCTCGGGGTTTGCGACCGGGCGTGCATCGTCAGCTCGGGCACCGTGATCGCTGCCGGAAATGCCGAAGAAATCCTTGCCAACCCCCAAGTCCGTGAGGTGTACTTGGGTGAATCGTTCCGCATGTGACCAGTGACTCTGCCCTGAATACTCCTTCCGAATCAACGCGTTGGGTGCTTTCCCCTCCGCCGCCATGCTGAAGCCTTCCCTGCAACTCCGGCTGGGTCAGTCGCTCACGATGACTCCGCAGTTGCAGCAGGCGATCCGGCTGCTGCAACTCCCTGCCCTCGAGCTTCAGGCGCACATCCGCGAGCTGCTTGAATCGAACGTGATGCTCGAAGCGGTCGAGGAGCCGGAACAGACCGGCATCTTCGAGGCGATCCAGTCGCCGGCGGAACGCGAGGCGCCTCAGTTCGAAGCCCCGCCGCGCGAGACGCCGCAGGCTGACGTCGAAATCGTCGCGGAAAACTGGTCGAGCGAGGCGGCTGCGTCGGATGCGCCGTGGTCGCCCGACGATGACGAGCGGCGGGACGACTATGCCGGTGAAACCGGAACTTCGTTGCAGGACCACCTGCTCGCGCAGCTCGAGGTCGCCGACCTCGACGCGCGCCGGCTCGCGGTTGCGCGCGCGGTCGTCGACGCGATCAACGACGACGGTTACCTGATCGAACCCGTGGACGAGATCGCCGCGACGCTGCGTCCGGACGTCGAATGCACCGCCGCGGAACTGCTCGACGTCCTCGCCATCGTGCAGGCGCTCGACCCCGCGGGCGTCGGCGCCCGCTCGGTGGGGGAATGCATCACGCTGCAGCTGCGCCAGCTCGATCCTGCGACGCCGGGCCTCGAGACTGCGCTCTCGATCGCGGCCGACCACCTCGACGTGGTCGCCCGCAACGAACTCGCGCTGCTGCGCCGCGAATTGCGCGTCACCGAAGAGGAACTCGCCGAAGCGCTGGCGCTCGTCCGCACCTGCCAGCCGCGCCCCGGTTCGTCCGTGAGCGGCGGGTCGCCCGAGTATGTAGTGCCGGACGTCTTCGTGCGTCGCACCGACCGCGGCTGGAGCGTCGAGATCAACCCCTCCACCCTGCCGCGCGTGCGCCTGAACCAGGGCTACGCGAGCCTGCTCGGCCGCAACAGTTCCCACGCCAACCTCCGCGCGCAACTGCAGGAAGCACGCTGGCTGCTGAAGAGCCTCGAGATCCGGAACGACACCTTGCTCAAGGTCGCGCGCGCGATCATCGAGCGCCAGACCGCATTCCTTGAACAGGGCGACGAGCACATGCGTCCGATGATCCTGAAGGACATCGCCGCCGCGATCGAGATGCACGAATCGACGATCTCGCGCATCACGTCCGGCAAGTACATGCACACGCCGCGCGGCGTGTTCGAACTTCGATACTTTTTTTCGAGCCACGTCGGCGGCGGCGAGGCGGCGGAGACTTCCTCGACCGCGATCCGCGCGAAAATCAGGAAACTGATCCGCGACGAGGACCCGGTCGCGCCGCTGTCCGACAGCCGCATCGCGGAACTGCTGTCGGCCGAGGGCATTCCGGTCGCGCGCCGCACCGTCGCGAAATACCGGGAGGCGATGCGGATCGCGCCGTCGAACGAGCGCCGCCGTATCGCCCCCAAGTGAACAGGTCTGCCAACGAGGAGAGCACGATGCAACTTTCCGTGACGGGACATCATGTCGAGGTCACCCCGCCGCTGCGCGGCTATGTGGAAAAGAAGCTGGAACGCATCGTGCGCCACTTCGACCACGTGATCGACGTGCACTGCGTGCTCACGGTCGAGAAGCTGCGGCAGAAGGCCGAAGCCACCCTCAAGGTGCGCGGCGGCTCGATCCACGCGGACGCGATCGAAGCGGACATGTACGCCGCGATCGACGCGCTCGCCGACAAGCTCGACCGGCTCGTGACGAAGCACAAGGAAAAGTCCGGCGACCATCACGCCGCCGAAACGCGCAAGACCACGCGGCAGTAGTCGCGCCGCCCGGCTACCATCCCATGCGCGTCGTCGTCGTCAGCGGCCTTTCGGGGTCCGGCAAGAGCGTGGCCCTGCACATGCTCGAGGACCTCGGCTTCTACTGCATCGACAACATTCCCGCGGCGCTGCTGACGCCGCTCGTCTCGCACACGGTGCGCAGCGCGGACGCCGCTTACGAGCGCATCGGCATCGGCCTCGACGCGCGCAACACGGCGGCGGAAATCGCCACCGTGCCGAAGCTGATCCAGGAACTGAAGAAGAGCGGCATCCAGTGCGAGGTGCTGTTCCTCACCGCGAACGACGATGAGCTGCTGCGCCGCTATGCCGAAACGCGCCGCAAGCATCCGATGAGCCGCAACGACGTGGGCCTGCGCGAGGCGATCGCGATCGAGCGCGACCTCCTCGAGCCGATCATGTACGCGGCGGACCAGGTGATCGACACCTCGCGGATGGGCGTGCACGCGCTGCGCGACGTCGTGCTGAAGTCGGCGGAGGCGCGTCAATCGCCGCGGCTTTCGATCACCTTCGAATCGTTCGGCTTCAAGCACGGCATCCCGGGCGACGCGGATTTCGTGTTCGACGCCCGTTCGCTGCCGAATCCGTATTGGGAGCCGCTGCTGCGGCCGCTCACGGGCCGCGACCCGGAGGTGATCCGCTTCCTTGGGGCCGAGCCCGCCGTCGCGAAGTTGATCGACGACATCGACGCCTTCATCGAGGCGCGCGTGCCCGAACATACGGCGGCGAACCGCCGCTATCTCACCGTCGCGATCGGTTGCACAGGCGGCCAGCACCGCTCGGTCTACGTCGCGAACCGCCTGGTCGAGCGATTTGCCGCTCGCCACCCTCACGTCACGGCGCGGCACAACGAATTGCGCGCGCGGCGCGACAACGCTTGATTCCGGGAGTCCGACCATGGATCTGCACACGTCCCGCCACGCAATCGCCCTCACGGCGCTTGCGGCCGGCGCGCTGGTGAGCGCCTGCAGCACCCCGCCGCCCGCAACCGCCGTCGTGTCCGGCATCGCCACGTACCGCGAGCGCATCGCACTGCCGCCCGACGCGGTGTTCGAGGCGCGGCTCGAAGACGTCTCGAGGGCCGATGCCGCGGCCGAACTCGTCGCCAGCACACGCGTCGAATCCCCCGGCGCGCCGCCGTTCAAATTCAGTCTCACCTATGATCCCGCGCGCGTCGATGCGAGGCATCGCTATTCGATCAGCGCACGCGTACTGCGCGGTGACGAACTGCTGTTCACTTCCGACACCCATACGCCGCTGCCGGTCGGCCCGGATGCGACCCCGGTCGAAATCATGATGGTTCGCGCCGGCCGACCGCCCGCGCCGGCCGCCACGGCGAAGAGCCCCGTCATCGCCGGTCTCGAAAATACCCGGTGGCAGCTCGCGCAACTCGGCGACACGCCCGTCACGCCCGCGGCGGAGCAGCGGGCGCCGTACTTCCTGCTCGACCCGGCGGAGCATCGGGTCAGCGGTTACGCCGGCTGCAATCGCATGATGGGCGGATACGCGCTCGATGGCGCAAGCCTTTCGTTCACGCAGATGGCCGGCACGATGATGGCATGCGCCGAGGGCATGGATACCGAGCAGGGATTCCACGCCGCGCTCGCGAAGGTTGCGAAGTGGCGGATCGAGGGCGAACGACTCGAACTGCTCGACGCCGGTGGGAAGGTCGTCGCGCAGTTCGACAGCAAGTAGCCGTCGCCGCCCGGCCGTTCGCCGCTCGCGCCTCGCTGTTCGACCGAATTGGCTGCTAGACTTCGCGCGCCCGCGCGCGGCCACCACCCATTCCCTCCGTCATGAGCGACAGCGAACTCAAACCCCTCAAATCCGGTCGCCTGTCGGCGCTGCGCGATGCGCTTGACCAGGGTACGCTGCGCACCGCGCACCGCATGGTGAACGCCCTGCACCCGGCGGACATCGCGCTCCTCATTGAATCCGTGCCGCCTGCGCAGCGCGAAGTGGTCTGGGAAATCGTCGACCCTGAACTCGAGGGCGAAGTGCTGCTCGAATTGAGCGACAGCGTGCGCTCGGGGCTCATGCACGAGATGGAGGCGGAGGAACTCGTCGCCGCGACCGAAGGCATGGAGGTCGATGACCTCGCCGACCTGCTCGCCGATCTCCCGGAAACCGTCACGCAGCAGTTGCTTCACGCGATGGACCAGACCGACCGGGAGCGCCTGCGCACGGTGCTCTCCTGGCCTGAAGACAGCGCCGGCGGCCTGATGAACACCGACACCGTGAGTGTGCGCGCCGACGTGCCGATCGAGGTGGTGCTGCGCTACCTGCGCATGCGCGGTGAGCTACCCGAGCGGACCGACAGCCTGTTCGTCGTCGATCGACGCGACAAATACCTCGGCACGGTGCCGCTCACCCGCCTCCTGACCGAAGACCCGGAGCACCACGTCGGCGACTGCCTCGACATCGAGGCCCCTCGGATCGACCCGGCGACGCCGGCGCACGACGTGTCGATCCTCTTCGAAGATCGGGATCTCGTGTCCGCGGCCGTCGTGAGCGCGGACGGCAAGCTGCTCGGGCGTATCACCGTCGACGACATCGTCGACGTGATCCGCGAGGAGGCCGAACATTCGGTGTTGTCGATGGCGGGCCTCGCCGACGAGGAGGACGTGTTCGCCGCGGTGGTCCCCTCGGCGCGCCGCCGCCTCGTGTGGCTCGGCGCGAACATCATGACCGCCTTCCTCGGTGCGCTCGTCGTATCGAATTTCGAGGGCACGATCGAGCGCGTCGCCGTGCTCGCGGCGCTGTTGCCGGTCGTCTCGAGCATGGGTGGCATCGCAGGGACCCAGACCGTCACGCTGCTGATCCGCGGCCTCGCGCTCGGCAAGGTCGAATGGGCCAACGCGCGCTGGCTCTTCTACAAGGAAATCGCGGTCGGCGGCCTGAACGGGATGATCGTTGCGCTCGTGGTCGGCGTGATCACCATCATCCTCTTCGGCAAATGGCAGATCGCGGCGATCGTCGCGGCCGCGATGCTGATGAACCTGCTCGCCGCCGCCACGGTCGGCGTGGTCGTGCCGCTCACGCTGCGACGCCTGCGGATCGATCCCGCCCTCTCGGCCGGCGTGATCCTGACGACCTTCACCGACTGCATCGGCTTTGCGACGCTGCTCAGCCTCGGCGCCTTCTTCCTCACTTAAGGCAGGAGGAATGCGCGCAGGCGGTCGCGCTGCGCAACCGCATCGCGATAGCCGAGTTCGATCAGTTCCTTCGTATAGCCCGTCTCGAACATCAGGTAGCTCGCGAGCTGGTGGCCGGCGACGCCGCGCGCGCCGATCACGCGCAGGAACGCGCGCAGGCTGCGCGGCAGCTCGTGCAGGTGCTTCGCGGCGACCTCGCGCGGATCCACGCTCGGCGAGATCGCCATCGCCTCGACCAGGCGCACGCCGGGCACCGTTTCAGGCGCGGCGCGCACCAGCGTGTTCAGGCGGATGAGCTGCTCGAGGTCGGCGAAGATGCCGTCGGTGAAGAGGGTATCGAGCATGAAGCCGAAGAGCTGCCCGGGTGACGGCGTGCGCGGCAACTGCGAGGTCTGGCTCAGGCCGGCACCGTTCGACGCGCGCACGCCGATCACCAGCACGCGCTCGGCGCCGAGATGCACGGCCGGGCTCATCGGTGCGAGCTGGCGCATCGCGCCGTCGCCGTAGAATTCCGTGCCGAGCTGCACCGGCGGAAAGAGGAACGGTACCGCGAGGCTCGCCATCAGGTGTGACAGCGTGAGATCGACGCGACGGCCCTCGCGATGCGCGCGCGCCCATTCGGGGATGCCGGCCTCGCCGTCGAAGAAGGCGACCGAATGCGCGCTCGTGTACCCCGTTCCGCAGAGCGCGACCGCCCGCAGCATCCCCGAGGAGACGCTCTGGCGGATCGCACCGAAATCGATATTGCGCGCCAGCAGCTCCGACAGCGGGCTGTTGTCGAACATCGACCTCGGGGTCGTCGCGAGCGTGCCACCGGACAGCAGCGCCGTGAGCCAGCGCAGGCCCGAGGCGAGCATGGTCCGCGAAGAGACGCGAAACACCTGGTCGCAATGGAAGTTCCCCCAGACGTGCTCGAGGGAGGCGACCGCTCCGCGCCAGCGCCGCGCTTCCGCGGCCAGTGCGGCCGTCGCGACGGCCCCCGCCGACGTGCCGATCAGCACCGGAAACGGGATTCCGCGCCGCGGCAGCATTTCTGCCAACGCACGCAACACCCCCACCTGATATGCGGACCGGGCGCCCCCACCGGTCAGGATCAGGCCGTGTACCGGTCGCCCTGCAATGATCGTGTCGTCCCTCATGCCCCCCCATTCTGGCGCAACCGGGGTGGCTGGTAGAATCGACCAGTTCGCGCCCGCAGCGCAGCCTGACGAGACATGGAGAACATCATGACCCGAATTCGATCGACGCTCGCAACCGCCGTCCTCACGATGGCGAGCCTCGCCCTTCCGGCCTTCGCCGACGATTCCCCGGCCGTCGGGGCGCCGGCCCCGGCCTTCAAGCTGCAGGACCAGGACGGCAAATGGCACACGCTCGACGAACAGAAGGGCAAGTGGGTCGTCCTGTATTTCTATCCGAAGGACAACACACCGGGCTGCACCACCCAGGCCTGCGAGCTGCGCGACAACATCTTTGCGTTTCGCGAGGCCGGCGCGGTGATTCTCGGGGTCAGCGTCGATGACGTGCAATCCCACGCGGAGTTCGCGAAGGAGCACAGCCTGCCGTTCACGATCCTCGCGGATTCCACCAAGGAAGTCGCCAAGCGCTACGGCGTGCTCTACAAGGCGATGGGGGTGATGGAAGTCGCGCGCCGCGACACCTTCATCATCGACCCGCAGGGACGGATCGCGAAGCACTTCGAGAAAGTGGACCCGAAGGGGCATTCCGCGCTGGTGCTGGCGGAGCTGAAGACCCTCAAGGCGGCGGCGAAGGGCTGACCGGCATGGGCGGCGGCGCGGTACCGCGCCGTCGCAGCTCGGCCGTAGCGCGGTCGAGCCCCTCGAGCGTGAGCGGGAACATGCGTTCCTCGACGAGTTCGCGCGTGATCGCGATCGACGCCGTGTAGTCCCAGCGCTTCGACGGCTCGGGGTTGAGCCACACGAAGTGTCGGAAGTGCGTCGTCAGGCGTTTCAGCCAGACCGCACCGGCCTCCGCATTCCAGTGCTCGACGCTCCCGCCCGGCATCGTGATTTCGTACGGGCTCATGGTCGCATCGCCGACGAAGATCACCCGGTAGTCGGGACCGTAGGTGCGGATCAATTGCCCGGTGGCGATCCGCTCAGTGTGGCGCCGCCGGTTGTCCTTCCACAACGACTCGTACGGGAAGTTGTGGAAGTAAAAATGCTCAAAGTGCCGGAACTCGCTGCGCGCGGCCGAGAACAGCTCGTCGCAGATGCGCACGTGATCGTCCATCGAGCCGCCCACGTCGACGAGCAGCAGCACTTTCACGGCGTTGCGCCGCTCGGGCACGAGCTTCAGGTCGAGGTAGCCCGCGTTGCGCGCGGTCGCCGCGATCGTGCCGTCAAGATCCAGTTCCTCTGCTGCGCCCTCGCGCGCGAAGCGTCGCAGCCGGCGCAGGCCCATCTTGAAATTGCGCGTACCCAGTTCGAGCGTGTCGTCGAGATTCGCGAACTCGCGCCGGTCCCAGACCTTCACGGCGCGGCGGTGGCGCGACCCCGGTTGGCCGATGCGCACGCCCTCCGGGTTGAAGCCCTGCGCACCGAAGGGGGAGGTGCCGGCCGTGCCGATCCACTTGTTGCCACCCTCGTGGCGCTCCTTCTGTTCGGCGAGACGCCGTCGCAGCGTCTGCATCAGCTCGTCCCAGCCGCCGAGCGCCTCGACCTGCGCTTTTTCCTCGTCGGACAGCAGGCGCTCGGCCAACGCCCGCAGCCATGCGTCGGGTACCTCCGCCCCGAAGGCCTCGAAGAGCTTCTCGACGCCCTTGAAGTGTTCCGCGAACACGCGGTCGAAGCGGTCGTAGTGCCGTTCGTCCTTCACGAGGCACACGCGCGCGAGATGGTAGAAATCGAGCGCGGAGAGCGATGCGACGCGCGCATCGAGCGCTTCGAGCAGGGCAAGGAACTCCGGCAGCGTGACCGGTACGCCCCCTGCGCGCAGGTCGTGGAAGAAGCGGACGAACACCGTGCGTTCCCGCGCCGGCCGCGGGCTAGCGCGCGCGCCGCGAGAGGAACATCACCTGCTCGACGAGGTGCATGTCCTGTTCGTTCTTGAGGAGCGCCCCATAGAGCGGCGGCAGGGTTTTCTTCGCGTCGTCGCCGCGCAGCGCCTCGGGTGGGATATCTTCGGCGACGAGCAGCTTGACCCAGTCGAGCAGTTCCGAGGTCGAGGGCTTCTTCCTGAGCCCCGGCACTTCGCGCAGGCGGAAGAAGGCGGCCAGCGCCTCGGCGAGCAGCTCGCGCTTGAGGCCCGGGTAGTGCACGTCGACGATGCGCCGCATCGTTTCCTCGTCGGGAAAGCGGATGTAGTGAAAGAAGCAGCGCCGCAGGAACGCGTCGGGCAGCTCCTTCTCGTTGTTGCTCGTGATCACGATGATCGGGCGGTGCGTCGCCCGGACGAGTTCACGCGTCTCGTAGACGTAGAATTCCATGCGGTCGAGTTCGCGCAGCAGGTCGTTCGGGAATTCGATATCGGCCTTGTCGATCTCGTCGATCAGGAGCACGGGCTGTTCGGCGGACTCGAATGCCTCCCAGAGCTTGCCCTTGACGATGTAGTTCGCGATGTCGTGGACGCGGCCTTCACCGAGCTGCGAATCGCGCAGCCGTGACACGGCGTCATATTCGTACAGCCCCTGCTGCGCCTTGCTCGTCGACTTGATGTGCCATTCGTGCAGCGGACGGCGCAGTGTCGCGGCAATCTCTTCGGCCAGCTGCGTCTTGCCCGTCCCCGGTTCGCCCTTGATCAGGAGCGGCCGCGCGAGGGTGACAGCCGCAGTGACGGCCATGGCGAGTTCCGGGGTCGCGATGTAGCGTTCTGAACCGGTGAAACGTGTCATTGCAAGGTGAGCTTATGCCGCGGCGGTCCCGGCAGGAAGGGTGTTGGCGTGCCGCGCGCCCAGTCGTCGAAGCCGCTGCGATAGAAGGGCGACAGCGGATGCCCGCTCGGGCCGCCGGGCACTTCCAGATAGCCCTCCGCTTCCCGCCCCGGTGAGACGGCGAAGCGCTCCGAAGCGCCGAACGCGGGGCCCTGCACGCGCGGCATGTCGTGGTCGCCCGGCAACGGCGGCACACGCATGTCGAGCCATCGCCCTGCGAAGGGCAGCGCACCGGACAACGGGTGCGAGATCCGCACGGGCCGCAAGCGGCCCCAGTTACAGCGTTCGAGCGCACCGCAGTCCTTTTCGAGCGCCATCGCCGCACGATCGACCTGTGCGAGCAGGAATGCGCGCCAGTCGGCAAACGCGGGCGGCAGCCAGTTAGCAGGGCGCGCCGCCACGAGCTGCGCTGCGGTCGCGGCGAACTGCGGAGGCGGCGACCACGCGTCGGGCGCGAGACCGACGCCCGCGAGCACCGCCGACCAGATCGCGTCCACCGTTTCGTGATGCACGGTGCGCACGAGCGCATAGGCGACCGAGTCCGTGGACGCACGCGCCATCGGCGCGGCGATCAGGCGGCGAAACTCGGCGCGCCGCGGCTTTCCCGTCAGCGCGGCGGGATCAAGGAGGTCGAGAAACAGCCGACGCCACCTCGCAAGGAACAGCGCGCGATCGTCGAGCTGGATCGCGAGCATGTCGGCCGGTGTGGCCGGCGCGGTGAGCGCTGCGAGGTCGTCGCGAATCTGCGAGGCGCGCGCGCCGAGATCGTATCCGACCCCCGTCGCGACCTCGTCGTCACCGATGAGTGCGCCTGCGGGGCCGCCCACGACGCGCGCATTCGCGCTCCAGAGGCGCCCTCCCGGTGGATCGACGATCCGTGGCTGCAAGGCGGGATCGATGAACGCGCCGCCGGCCGCGCGCAAGGCGCCCCGGGCGGCCGGAATACGCCCAAGCAAGGTCCAAGCAATGCGACCTTCCCGATCGCCCACCATCATGTTCTGGTGGGGAATGCCGACCGCCGGCGCCACTGCAAGCGCCTCGGCCACGTTCTTCGCTTTTTCCAGCGCGAAGATGCCGAGCGTCGTCGCACCGGGCTGCATCGCTAGCCAGGTCGCGAGCTGGCACTCCGTCGCGCCCGCGCGCTCGCGCGTTTGGAACACGACGCCCTCGGCGCCGTACCGGATCAGCATCCGCTCGGGCGCTTCGCCCTTGACGCGAATGCGCGTGCGGTCGAGCGCAAGCGGCGCATCGCGGCCGTCGATGTCGCGATACGTTCCCGCCTTGGGATCACACGGTGTCCAGCGCAGGTCGAGCCAATCGCCGTAACTGTTCGTGAATCCCCATGCGATGTTGCCGTTCGAGCCGGCGACGAGCGCCGGAACACCTGCCAGCGTGACGCCGTTCAGGTCGTAGCGGCCATCGCGCGTGCGCAGACGCGCGCGGTACCACACCGGCGGCACGTCGAGCGCGAGGTGCATGTCGTTTGCAACGAGCGCACTGCCGGACGCGGTGTGCACGCCGGCGAGCGCCCAGTTGTTGCTGCCGATGCCGCGCGCCTCCACGAACGCGACGTCCGCGCGCTGTGCGTTGGCGGCCGGACCGCCCCGCGACATCGTCCACACGTCGGGGCCGGGTATGGCAGGCGCAACCGGCGCCGGCGAGCCGGGCTCGGCTGGCGCGTCCCACGCACTGCCTGCCGGCAGCAGGAACGTGAGCACGGCCGCGGCGCGCACCGAACCGAGACGCCGCGTCAGCGCGCCTGCGAGCGCCTCGCGGCGCTGCTCGCTCGCGAAATCGTGGTACTGCAGCTGCCACCACATCGAATGCACGACGAGTACCGAATCCTCGTCGCGCCACGGCTCGGGCACCGATCGCAGGACCCAGTACTCCCACGGTCGGCTGCGCAGGCCTGAAAGCCCCGCGTTGACGCCGCGCACGTACGCATCCATGACGGCGCGCTCTCCCGGCGCAAGGCCTCGGACGATCTCGCGCGCGACGCGGCGGAAGCGGAACAAACGCGCCTTGCGGTCGGCCGGGAGCGCGACGCGCCCGAAGAGCGCCGACAGCTCGCCGGCCGCGAGGCGTCGCGCGAGGTCCATCTGGAAATAGCGGTCTTCGCCGTGTGCAAAACCGAGCCCGTAGGCAAGCGCGGCGCGATCTCCACCGGTCACGGTCGGGGTGCCGAGCGCATCGCGCTCGATGGTCACCGGAGAGGGGGCGCCGTCGGCGGCGACCTGCCCGTCAATCTGCGGCAATGACGCCCGCAGCAGGAGCCAGGCACCGACGAGCAACCCTGCGACGACGAACGCGAGCGCACACGCGAGGCGCCGCAGCCAGCGCATGCTAGTCCTGCGCGACCCGGAGGATCTGCATCGCGTTCGTGCCACCGGCGACGCCGCTCAACGGCCCCGATGTCACGATCACGTGATCGCCGCGGTCGACGAGCTTCAGCTCGAGGAGCCGCGAGAAGATCGAGGCCTGCACGTGCGGCGCATCGGACTGTGTGACGTCGTACTGCACCGGGTATACACCGCGGTAGAGCGTCACGCGGCGGCTGGTCAACGCATGGCGCGTGAACGCGTAGATCGGGATGTCGGAGCGGATGCGCGACATCCACAGCGGCGTCGAGCCCGATTCGGTGAGCGCCACGATCGCGCGCACGCGCATGTGGTTCGCGGTGTACATCACGGCCATCGCGATCGCCTCGTCGCTGCGGTCGAAATGACCGTCCGAGCGATGCCGGGCGCGCGTGTGCGACAGCTGGTACTTCTCCGCCCCCTCGATCACCTGCGCCATCGCCTGAACGGCCTTCACCGGGTAGCGGCCCACCGCCGACTCCGCCGACAGCATCACCGCATCGGTACCGTCCATCACGGCGTTCGCGACGTCGCTGACTTCCGCGCGTGTCGGCACCGGGTTCTGGATCATCGATTCCATCATCTGCGTCGCGGTGATCGCGACCCGGAACTTGTTGCGCGCCTGATGCAGGATCGTCTTCTGCAGGCCGGCGACTTCTGCATAGCCCATTTCGACGCCAAGGTCGCCGCGCGCCACCATCACGACGTCGGTCTCGTCGAGGATCGAGGGCAGGTTGTCGACCGATTCATGGCGTTCGATCTTCGCAACGATGCGACCCTGCCCGCCCGCTTCCCGCAGGAGCGTGCGCGCCTCGCGGATATCGTTCGCGTCGCGTGCGAACGAGACGGCGACGTAGTCGATGTCGTTCCCGGCCGCGAAACGGATGTCGTCACGGTCCTTGTCGGAGATCGCCGGGGCTGAAATTCCGCCCCCCTGCCGGTTGAGGCCCTTGCGGTTCGAGAGCTCGCCGCCGTGGCGGACGACCGTCGCGACGCGCGGCCCCTCGATCGCCGTCACGTCGAGCACGATCTGGCCATCCGCGAGCAGCAGCGCATCGCCCGGCTTCACGTCGCGATGCAGGTTGGCGTAGGCGATGCCGACCTCTTGCTGCGTGCCTGCGTCGTTGGCAAGCCGCGGATCGAGCGCGAAATGCGCGCCCTCGACGAGGTGGATCGGACCGGCGCGGAAACTTTCGATGCGGATTTTCGGCCCGCCGAGATCGGCGAGGATGCCGACGATCTTGCCCGCGCTGCGCGCGGCCTCGCGCACGAGTTCGATCCGCCGCAGGTGCTCGCCCTGCTGGCCGTGCGAAAAATTGACACGGGCGACGTCGAGCCCGGCGCGCACCATTTCGGTCAGGACGCCGACGTCATCCGTGGCGGGTCCCAGTGTGGCAACGATCTTGGTACGGCGGAGCATAGGCCGCTTACGTTACCACGGCCGGTATCGATCAACGCACCGCGCGCGCCTCGAGCGCCGCGACTGCCGGCAGCTTCTTGCCTTCGACGAACTCGAGGAACGCCCCGCCGCCCGTCGAGATGTACGAGATACCCTCGGCGACGCCGTATTTCTCGATCGCGGCCAGCGTGTCGCCGCCGCCCGCGAGCGAGAAAGCCTTGCTGCGGGCGATCGCGTTCGCAATGGTGCGCGTGCCCTCGCCGAACTGCGGGAACTCGAACACGCCGACCGGGCCGTTCCAGAGGATCGTGCCCGCGACTTCGGTGAGTTTCGCGAAACGCTCGGCCGTATCGGGGCCGATGTCGAGGATCAGTTCGTCGGGCCGCACATCGTGGATCGAGCGCACGTCGGCGTGCGCGGTGGCCGCGAACTCACGCGCGACGACGACGTCGGTCGGCAGCGGAATCTCGGCGCCGCGCGCGCGCGCCTTCTCGAGGAGGTCACGCGCGATGTCGAGCATC
This sequence comes from uncultured Pseudomonadota bacterium, assembly GCA_902826635.1. Taxonomy (GTDB): domain Bacteria; phylum Pseudomonadota; class Gammaproteobacteria; order Steroidobacterales; family Steroidobacteraceae; genus CADEFQ01. The sequence continues at coordinate 14,704 of CADEFQ010000015.1, read as the reverse complement.
TCCGCCTCGTGCAAGGACTTGCCGACGGCGACGCCGGTCGCGGCGAGAAAGGTGTTGGCGATGCCGCCGCCGACGATCAGCTTGTCGACCTTCGCCAGCAGCGATTCGAGCACCATGAGCTTGGTCGAGACCTTCGAACCCGCGACGATCGCGACGAGCGGACGCGCCGGCTTTTCGAGCGCACGCTCGAGCGCTTCGAGTTCGGCGGTGAGGAGCGGCCCGGCACAGGCGACCGGCGCGAAGTTCGCAATACCGTGCGTGCTCGCCTCGGCGCGGTGCGCGGTGCCGAACGCGTCCATCACGAACACGTCGCACAACGACGCCATGCGCCGCGCGAGCGCCTCGTCGTTCGCCTTCTCGCCCTTGTTGAAGCGCACGTTTTCGCACAGCACCGCCTCGCCGAAGCCGGTGTCGACGCCGGCCTTGAGCCAGTTCTCGCGCAGCGGCACGGGCTTGCCGAGCAGCTCCGAGAGGCGCACGGCCACCGGCGCGAGCGAATTCCCGGCGGAATAGTGGCCTTCCTGCGGGCGCCCGAGATGCGACAGGATGAACACCTTCGCGCCATGGCTCATCGCGTAGCGCAGCGTCGGCAGCACCGCGCGAATGCGTGCATCGCTCGTGACGACCCCCTTGTCGACGGGCACGTTCAGGTCCTCGCGGATCATCACGCGCTTGCCCGCGAGGTCGACGTCGCTCATGCGCAGCGCTTTCACGGCTGCCGCGCCTACTTCGCGCGCGACCAGGCGGCCACGACGTCGAGCAGGCGGTTCGAGAAACCCCACTCGTTGTCGTACCACGCGCAGACCTTGACGAGCTTGCCCTCGATAACCTTGGTCATCGTCGTATCGTAGGTGGCCGAATGCGGGTCGTGGTTGTAGTCGACCGACACGAGCGGCTCGCTGGTGTAGGCGATCACGCCCTTGAGCGGACCCTGCGCGGCGGCGAGCATCAGCCGGTTGATTTCCTCGACCGTGGTCGCGCGCTGCGACGTGAAGGTGAGGTCGACGAGCGACACGTTGATCGTCGGCACGCGCACCGAATAGCCGTCCAGCTTGCCGTTGAGCGCCGGCAGCACGAGGCCGAGCGCCGCCGCGGCGCCGGTCTTGGTCGGGATCATCGACATCGTCGCCGAACGCGCGCGCCGCAGGTCCGAGTGGTAGACGTCGGTGAGCACCTGGTCGTTGGTGTAGGCATGGATCGTCGTCATCAGCCCGCCGACGATGCCGACGCCCTCGTGCAGCACCTTCGCGACCGGTGCGAGGCAGTTCGTCGTGCACGACGCGTTCGACACGACGTCGTGCGCGGCCTTCAGTTCGCCATGGTTGACGCCGTAGACGACCGTCGCGTCGACGTCCGTACCGCCCGGGGCGGAGATCAGGACCTTCTTCGCGCCGCCTTTCAGGTGCGCGCTCGCTTTCGCCTTGCTGGTGAAAAGACCGGTGCTCTCGATCACATAGTCGACGCCGAGCTCGCCCCAGGGCAGTTTCGCGGGATCGCGTTCCGCGAGCACGCGCACGCGATCGCCGTTGACGACCATCGAGTCGCCGTCGACGCGCACGTCCCCGGGAAAACGGCCGTGGGCCGTGTCATGGCGGGTGAGGTGCGCATTGGTGTTCGCGTCGCCGAGGTCGTTGACCGCGACCACGCTGATCTCGTTCGTGCGCTTCGCCTCGTAGAGCGCGCGCAGCACGTTGCGACCGATACGCCCGTAACCGTTGATGCCGACCTTGATTGCCATGACGTCCGCTTCCTCCTGCTTGCCCTGTGTGTATCGTCAGCCGAGCAATCGCTCGACCCCGGCCACGACGCGCTCCGTCGTGAAGCCGAAATGCGTGAAGAGCTCCGCGCCCTTGCCCGAGGCCCCGAACCGGTCGATGCCGATCACTTCGCCCGCCAGGCCGACGTAGCGCCACCAGCTCTGGCGCGCGCCCGCCTCGACGGCGACGCGGCGCGTGACCGAGCCCGGCAGCACCGCCTCGCGCCAGGCCGGCTCCTGCGCCTCGAACACGTCGGTCGAGGGCATCGAGACGAGCCGCACGCGACGCCCTTTCGACTGCAGCGCCCGCACCGCGTCGGCCGCGAGCCCGAGTTCGGAACCGGTCGCGATCACGATCGCCTCGGGATCGCCGTCGCTGTCGATGAGTGTATAGCCACCGCGCGCAATCGCGGCAACCTGCGCCGGCGTGCGAAGCTGCTGGGGGAGCGCCTGGCGCGTCAGCACGAGCGCGGTCGGCCCGTTGCCGCGCTCGATCGCCGCACGCCAGGCGATCGCGGTTTCGACCGCATCGCCCGGTCGCCACAGCGACAAGCCCGGCATCGCCCGCAAGCTGGCGAGATGCTCGATCGGCTGATGCGTCGGGCCGTCCTCGCCGAGCCCGATCGAATCATGCGTGTAGACGAGGGCCACCGGCTGGTGCATCAGCGCCGCAAGCCGCACGGCGTTGCGCGCATAGTCCGAGAACACGAGGAACGTGCCCGAATAGGGCCGGATGCCACCGTGCAGCGTGAAGCCGCTCATCACCGCGGTCATTGCGAACTCGCGCACGCCATAGTGGATGTAGTTGCCGCTCGCGTCGTCGGCGGTGAGCGTGCGCGAATCCTTGCGCTGCGTGTTCACCGAACCCGTGAGATCGGCCGAGCCGCCGATCAGCTCCGGCATGCCCGGGCCGATCGCGTCGAGCACGGCGCCCGACGACACCCGCGTCGCCTGCGGAGCGCGCGTCGCTTGCGCCGCTTCGAGGGCCGCGCCGACGAGTGCATCGAAATTCCCCGGCAGGCGCCCGGCCATGCGCCGATCGAACTCGGCGGCGAGTTCGGGAAAAGCCTTCTGGTAGCGCTTGTACCGCCGCTGCCAGCTCTTCTCGGCCGCCGCGCCCTTCGCACGGGCGTCCCATTCCGCGCGGATTTCCGGCGGAACCTCGAACGGCGGATACGGCCAGCCGAGGGTGGCCCGCGCAGCGGCGACTTCCTCGACGCCGAGCGCCTCGCCGTGCACGCCCTTCGTCCCCTGTTTGCCCGGCGCACCGAAGCCGATGATCGTGCGCGCGAGGATCATCGTCGGCTGGTTCTTGTGCGCGCGCGCCTTGCGCAGCGCCGAGGCGACCGCCGCCGAGTCGTGGCCGTCGACATCCTTCAGCACATGCCAGCCGTACGCCGCGAAGCGCTTCGCGACATCGTCGGTGCACCAGCCCGACACCTTGCCGTCGATCGAAATGCCGTTGTCGTCGAAGATCGCGATCAGCTTGCCGAGCTTCAGCGTGCCGGCGAGCGACGCCGCCTCGTGCGAAATGCCTTCCATCAGGCAGCCGTCACCCATGAACACATAGGTGTGGTGATCGACGACGTCATGACCGTCGCGGTTGAACTCGGCCGCGAGCATCTTCTCCGCGAGCGCCATGCCGACAGCGTTGGCGAAGCCCTGACCGAGCGGCCCGGTGGTCGTTTCGATGCCGATGTCGAGATCGCGTTCCGGATGTCCCGCCGTGCGCGAGCCCAGCTGGCGAAACTTGCGGATTTCGTCGAGCGCGAGCGGATAACCGGTCAGGTGCAGCAGCGCATAGAGCAGCATCGATGCGTGGCCGTTCGACAGCACGAAGCGGTCGCGATCGACCCAGCGCGGGTTCGCCGGGTTGTGCTTGAGCGCGTCGCGCCACAGCACCTCCGCGATGTCCGCCATGCCCATCGGGGCGCCCGGGTGACCGGAATGAGCCGCCTGAACAGCGTCCATGGCAAGGGCACGAATGGCATTGGCGAGCTCGCGGCGGGTGGGCATGGGGTGCGGCAGTACCGGGGGAAAAAGGGGCGCGCATTGTCCAACAGCGCGCCGGGAACGGCAAACCCGGGAAACCCCTGAGCCGCATCGTTCTTTCCCGCCGCGGCTGCGCCCACCGTACTTGAACCGGTATAATGGGAATTCCGCCCCGCCATCCACGAATTTGCAATGTCAAACAGCTACCTGTTCACTTCCGAGTCGGTTTCCGAAGGGCATCCGGACAAGATCGCCGACCAGATCTCCGACGCCGTGCTCGATGAGATCCTCACCCAGGATCCGCGCGGGCGCGTCGCCTGCGAGACGCTGATCAAGACCGGCGTCGTGATCGTGGCGGGCGAAGTGACGACGAGCGCGTGGGTCGATCTCGAGGCGCTCGTCAGGAAGACCGTGCTCGGCATCGGTTACAACCATTCCGACATGGGTTTCGACGGCGCGACCTGCGGCGTCGTGAACGTGATCGGCAAGCAGTCGCCCGACATCGCCCAGGGCGTCGATCGCAAGGACGAGCGCAAGCAGGGCGCGGGCGACCAGGGCCTGATGTTCGGCTACGCGAGCAACGAGACGGACGTGCTGATGCCGGCGGCGATCACCTACGCGCACCGGCTGGTGCAGCGCCAGGCGCAAGTGCGCAAGAAGGGCAAGCTCGACTGGCTGCGGCCGGACGCCAAGAGCCAGGTCTCGCTGCGGTACGAAGACGACAAGCCGGTGGCGATCGACGCGGTCGTGCTCTCGACACAGCACTCACCCGACGTCTCGACGAAGCAGCTCCGCGAAGCGGTGATGGACGAAGTGATCCTGCCGGTGCTGCCGAAGAAGTGGCTGCACAAGGGCACGAAATTCCACATCAACCCGACCGGCCGCTTCGTCATCGGCGGGCCGGTGGGCGACTGCGGCCTGACGGGCCGCAAGATCATCGTCGATACCTATGGCGGCTTCGCGCGCCACGGTGGCGGCGCGTTCTCGGGCAAGGACCCTTCGAAGGTCGACCGCTCGGCGGCCTACGCCTGCCGCTACGTCGCGAAGAACATCGTCGCAGCGGGCCTCGCGGCGCGCTGTGAAGTGCAGGTGAGCTACGCGATCGGCGTCGCCGAGCCCACTTCGATCATGGTCGAGACCTTCGGCACCGGCAAGCTTTCGCGCGACAAGCTCACGCAGCTCGTGCGCCGCTACTTCGACCTGACGCCCTACGGCCTGCGCGAAATGCTGGACCTCGCGCGCCCGATCTATTTCAAGACCGCGGCGTACGGCCACTTCGGGCGCGAGGACGCGGATTTCACCTGGGAGCGCACCGACAAGGCGGCGGCGCTTGCGGCGGAGGCCGGTGCGCGCGTGCGCGCCGCCTGACCCGGACTTGAGTTGAGCTGAACGGCCGCCGCTCCGGCGGCCGGGCACCGACCTGAGGAGCGCTGCGACAGGGACCAGCCCTGCCAGGCTCAGGCACCGGTGCGACATGGCTAACGGCGCTCCAGACGTGAACGGAGACAGCACATGACCGCAGTAGCCAGACCGTCGGGCGCCACGCCCGACTTTTTCGTCCGCGACATCAAGGATGCCGACTGGGGCCGCAAGGAAATGGCCATCGCCGAGACCGAGATGCCGGGTCTCATGGCGATCCGCAGGGAATTCGGCGCAGCGAAGCCCCTGAAGGGCGCGCGCATCGCCGGATCGCTCCACATGACGATCCAGACCGCGATGCTGATCGAAACGCTGAAGGAACTCGGCGCCGACGTGCGCTGGGCCTCGTGCAACATCTACTCGACGCAGGATCACGCCGCCGCGGCGATCGCCGCGAACGGCACGCCGGTCTTCGCCTACAAGGGCGAGACGCTCGAGGAGTACTGGCAGTTCACGCACCGCATCTTCGAATGGCCGGGCAGCGAGCACGCCAACATGATCCTCGACGACGGCGGCGACGCGACCTTGCTGCTGCTGCTCGGCGCACAGGCCGAGAAGGACCCGTCGGTGATCGCGAAGCCGACCAACGAGGAAGAGACCGCGCTTTACGCGTCGATCCGCCGCCGCCTCGCCGAGAGCCCGGGCTGGTACTCGAAGCGCCTGGCACAGGTGAAAGGTGTCACGGAAGAGACCACCACCGGCGTCAAGCGGCTCTACCAGCTGCAGCGCGACGGGCGCCTGCCCTTCCCCGCCATCAACGTCAATGATTCGGTCACGAAATCCAAGTTCGACAATCTCTACGGCTGCCGTGAATCGCTCGTCGATGCGATCAAGCGCGCGACCGACGTGATGGTCGCCGGCAAGGTCGCGGTCGTCGCCGGTTACGGCGACGTCGGCAAGGGCTCCGCCGAATCGCTGCGCGCGCTCTCGGCGCAGGTGTGGATCACCGAAATCGATCCGATCTGCGCGCTGCAGGCGGCGATGGAGGGCTTCAAGGTCGTGACGATGGACGAGGCCTGCGACAAGGCCGACATCTTCGTCACGGCGACCGGCAACCTGAATGTGATCACGCATGAGCACATGCGCCGCATGAAGCACCAGGCGATCGTGTGCAACATCGGCCACTTCGACAGCGAGATCGAGATCGCCGCGCTCAAGCAGTACCAGTGGGAGAACATCAAGCCGCAGGTCGATCACGTGATCTTCCCCGACGGCAAGCGCCTGATCGTGCTCGCCGAGGGCCGCCTCGTGAACCTCGGCTGCGGCACGGGCCACCCGTCCTTCGTGATGTCGAATTCCTTCACGAACCAGGTGCTCGCGCAGATCGAGCTCTATGCGCACGGTGGGAAGTACAAGCACGAGGTCTACGTGCTGCCGAAACACCTCGACGAAAAGGTGGCGCAGCTGCACCTCGAGCGCATCGGCGTCGCGCTGACGACGCTGACCGCCGAGCAGTCCGCGTACATCGGCGTCGGGGCGCACGGGCCGTTCAAACCCGAGCATTACCGCTACTGACAAGACCCCGCGGCGAACAGCGAGCGGCGAACGGATCAAAGCCAGAGGAAGAGGCGCACGTAGCCGGCGCCTCTGGCTGTTCGCCGTTCGCCGCTCGCTGTTCGCCTTCTGTGATCCAGTTGGCAGCCCCACGACGCGGCGGGCGCGTGGCACATAATGCAGCCGTATTCCGTGAAATGGTTCGCGTCACGTCGCAGGGCTGCGACGGAGTATTCCCCCTGATTCACCCGGTAGTGGATCGCATGGAGGGGCTACCCGGATGCAAGACTCAGGTTCGGCCGCGCACGCGCATTTCCTGTCAGAGCGCACGGGCGGACCTGTCCGCGGCGCTCGCAAGGACGTCATCGTCTTCACGTGTGACGACGAATTCCTGCTGAGCGTCGGCCCCGCGATGGACGATCGCTACCGTTCACGCCCGACCGACGGCACCGGCGCGTGGACCGAGACCCTGCGCGGCCGCGCCGGCGTCGCGCTGATCGATGCCGCGACCCTGACCAATGCCCCGGAGATCGTGCGCACGATCGAGGCGGAGTTCCCTTCTTTCGCGATCGCGGTCGTGGCGCCCGCCGCGGCGCGCGCGCAGTGGTCGCTCGCGCTCTCGCGTGGATCGATCGCGCAGCTGCTCGACCGCGAGAGCCTCTCGAACGAAACCATCGCCGTGGCGCTCGCAGCCGAACCGCGGGCGGTGTCCGCTCCCGCCTCCGACGCGGCTCGCGGAACATCCGGCGGGTCATCGTCCGGCAGGAAGCGGTGGTTTCTGATGGGTGGCGCAGCGGTTGCTGCGCTCGCCCTCGCCGGCGCCACATGGTTGTGGGTCAGCCGCAAGGATGCCGCGCCGGCGCCTTCTTCGGCGAGCACCATCGCAGTCCCGACACCGCCCGCGGGTGTGGGCCCGACCACTGCGCCCGATCCGGCGGCCGCACCGGACGAGCGGTCCATACCGGAACTGCTGTCCGCGGCGCGTGTCGCGTTCGGCGAGCGGCGCTACATCGAGCCCGCCGGTGGCAATGCACTCGACCTCTATGCGCGCGTGCTTGCGATCGAGGCCGACAACGCCGAGGCCGTCGACGGCGTGCGGCGCGTGGCGAGCGTCGCCGTCACGCAAGCGCAGGCCGGGATCAAGGCCGGGCAGTTCGACGATGCCGCGAAACTGTACGAAAGCCTGCGCGCGGCTGCGCCGGACGACGCGAGTGTCGTCGCGCTCGGGCAGGACCTCGCCACGGCGCGCCCCAAGTGGCTCGCAGCACGTGCGCGCGACGCCATCTCGGGCGATCAATTCCCGACTGCCGAACGCCTGATCGAGGAGCTGGGATCGCTCGGCGCGGACAAGGCCGTCGTGCAGGACCTTCGCCGCAGCCTCGAGGGCCGCCGCCGGGAAGCCGATCTCGCGCGCCTCGTGGCCGATGCGCGCGCGTCACTCAACTCCGATTCGCTGCTCGACGCCTCGGCCAACGGGCCACGCGCGAAGCTCGCCGGCCTGCAACAGGTCGATCGGAAGAGCGCGCAAGTCGTCGCGTTCCAGCGCGAATACCAGGCGGCGCTGGCGCGCGGCGCGCGTGATGCGACGCGCGCGGGCGATTTCGCCAATGCCGAGCGCCTGCTGGCAGCCGCGGCAGAGATCGGCAGCTCGCGGGACGTGACGGACGCGCGCAAGGAACTGCAGGCGGCGCGTGACAGCGCCGCCGCGCGCGACCAGCAGCGCGCCGAAGCCACGAAACAGCGCGCGGAAAAGGACAAGGTGGCGCAAGCCGCCGCCGCGCCGCCACCGCCCCGCATGCCGAAGGCGAAGAAACGCCCGGCGCCGGAGTATCCCGCCGACGCCGAGCGCAACGGCGTCGAGGGCATGGTCGTCGTCGAGTTCAGCCTGACCGCCGACGGGCGCACGCGCGACCTGCGCATCGTCGAGTCGACGCCCTCGAAAGTGTTCGACCAGGCGGCGCTGGCGGCCGTGCGCAACTGGCGCTTTGAATCCGTGAGCGCCGAGGATGCCGCGCGCCTGCCGCGCACTTCGGTGAAACTCGCCTTCCGGCTCGGAGACCCGAAATGAAACGCCGGCGCGGTGACTTCGATCTCGCGCAGCTGCTGCCGGTCGCCGTCGCGACCTCGTTCGCCGCAGTGCTCACGCTGCTGCTGACCTTCGGCATCCAGCGCGCCTCGCAGCTGCAGTCCGCGTCGAGCGCACTGCAGCTCGCTTCCGAACTGCGCTCCCTGCCACAGTACTTCGGCACCGAGCTCACGCTGATCCAGCGCGGCCTCGAGGCGCGCACGTTCGTCGCCGAGCCGATCACCGACATTGCGACCGCGCGGGAGGGCTTCGACAAGGCGCTCGTGCGCATCGACGCCGATCTCGTGGCGGCGGGTCTCGGCGGCAGCGCCGACATCCAGCGGGTGCGCGGGGCGCTCGACGCCGCCTGGCAGCGCTTTTCGCCGTTGCTCGTCGCAATCGGCAGGCACAAGGGCTCACCCTACGCCGACACGCTCGCAGGCTCGCGGCTGAACGCGACCGGGCGCGCGCTCAAGGCAGATGTCGACGAGGGGCTCGCCGCACAGGCCGCGGCCACGCGCGACGTCGGCGGCGCCTTGAAGGATCTCGCAGGCGGGCTGCAGGACACGGTCGGCAGCCGCGGCCGCAGCCTTCGCACCTTCCTCGTGATCGGCGCCGCCGTCGCGGGCCTGCTGCTCGCGCTGATGCTCTATTTTTCGCTGCGGTCGCGCCGCGCATCAGCCGATGCCCGCCGCGCCGAACGCCAGGTCGCCGACATCCTCGGCACCGTGCGCGAGGGGCTCTTCCTGCTCGATCGCAACCTGGCGCTCGGAGCGGTGTATTCCGCGTCGTTGACGCGCATCCTGCACAGTGAAATCGTGCGCGACAGTTCGTTCGAGGACCTGCTGCGCCCGCTCGTGCCGGCGAAGACCCTCGCCACCGCGATGAAGTTCGTGAACCTCCTCTGGAAGGAGAAAGTCCACGAAGACCTCATCGACACGGTCAATCCGCTGAACCAGATCGAAGTGCAGTTCAGCCGCGCGGGCGGAGGAGCCGAATCGCGCCATCTGTCCTTCGCGTTCAAGCGCGTGAAAAGCGCCGGCGGCCTCGGCGAACACCTGCTCGGCATCGTCACCGACGTCACGGATCGGGTCCAGATCTCGCGCGAGCTCGAGCAGTCGAAGGCCGAGAACCAGGCCCAGCTCGACCTCGTGATGCAGCTGTTGCAGGTTCCCGCCGCACAGCTGCAATCGTTCGTGCGCGACGCCGACATGGCGCTGCGCAAGAGCAACGCGATCCTGAAGCAGCCCGGCCGCGAGGAATCCGAACTGCGTACGAAGCTGAACGGCGTATTCCGCGAAGTGCACACCGTGAAGGGCGAGGCGAGCGCACTCGCACTCGGCTCGATCGCCGCGCGCGTGCACCAGCTCGAGGAAAGCCTCGTCGCGCTGCGCGACCGTGCCCACGTCGACGGCAACGACTTCATCCCGATCGTGGTCAGGCTCGACGAACTGATGTCCTACCTCGGCGGCATCGGCCAGTTCGCCGACCGCCTCTCCGAAGTACAGCCGAAGGGCGATACGATGAAGTCGGTCGTGCCGCCGCTGCTGGCGAAGCAGCTGCTGACGACCGATGACCCGTCGCTCGAACAGCTGCTCACGCAGGTGGTGCGCGAAGCGGCGTCCGCGCAAGCGAAACGCGTCGCGCTCGCGTGTCGAGGGCTCGACCTGATCCCCGCGCCGTATCGCAAGGCGGCCAAGGACATTGCGATCCACATGGCGCGCAACGCGGTGGTCCACGGCATCGAGGCGCCCGACGCCCGCCAGGCCGCGAGCAAACCCGACACGGCTTCGGTGCGCGTGAGTTTCGAAGCCAACGGAACGGACGGCTACGTCCTGACGGTCGAAGACGACGGCCAGGGCCTGCCGTTCGAACGCATCCTCGACGCGGCGTTGCGCAAAGGGCTCCTGTCACCCTCGGACGCGGCTCGCATGGATCGTTCCGCGGTGTACGGCCTGATCTTCCGCGCGGGCTTCTCGACCGCCGAACAGGTGACCGAGCATGCCGGTCGCGGTGTCGGCCTCGACGCCGTCAGCCAGGCCGTGCGCGAGCTCGGCGGCTCGATCGGCATCGCGACTGCCGACGGCAAGTTCACGCGCTTTCGCATGAAGCTGCCCCAGCCTGGCGACAAGATCGCCGCCACCCACGCGGCGTAGGCGCGCATGAACGCTGCCCGCGCCCATCGCCTGATGATCGTCGACGACTCGAACATCATGCGCCGCAAGATCGAACGCTCCCAGGAGATTCCGAACGTCGAAATCGTCGGCACGGCCGGCAACGGCCACGAAGCGCTCGTGCTGCACGCCAGCTCGCATCCCACGCTCGTGACCATGGACCTCACGATGCCCGAGATGGACGGCATCGAGTGCGTCGAGCAGCTGGTCGGCCGTGATCCGGACATCCGCATCCTCGTGATCTCGGCGCTCGCCGACAAGGCGACCGCGATCGAAGCGCTCGAGAAGGGCGCGAGCGGCTTCCTGTGCAAGCCCTTCACCGAGCGCCAGCTGAACGATGCGCTCGCGAAGCTGATCGAGACCTGAGCCGGCGCGCCCCGTGTCATTGCAAAACGAAATCGGCACCTTCGTCTCGGCGGTGCTGAACTATTTCGACACCGCCGTGCAACAGGCCGCGGTCGTTGGCACGCCTTATCTCGCGCTCGGCAAGCCGCCCGAGATATTCGACTACACCGGCATGATCCGCATCTCCGGCAAGAAGAAAGGCGTGGTCTACTTCACCGCGCCGAAAGGCATGTTGTCGGTGATGTTGATGCGCATGCAGGAAACCGACATGAGCGACACGAACCTGCGCGACCTCGTCGGTGAAGTCGCCAACACGCTGTCGGGCAACGCGCGCAAGGATTTCGGCCGGAATTTCATCATTTCGACGCCGTCGGTGGTCGCCGGCAGCTCGAGCACGATCGGCTACTCGCCCGACACGCGGCCGATCGTCGTGCCGATCGACTGGCGCACGTATCACGCCAATCTCGTGGTCTGCCTGAACTAACCGCGCTTGCGCGCGAGCAGGAGCCCGTCGCCGATCGGCACGAGCGACATGTCGACGCGCTCGTCACGGTGCACCCGATCGTTGAGCGCGCGGATCGCATTCGTGTCGGCATCGTTCACGCCCGGGTCGGCGACCGCGCCGTCCCACAGCGCGTTGTCGACGGCGAGGAGACCGCCGGGGCGCAGCAACTCGACCACGCGCTCGTAATACGCGACATAGTTGCCCTTGTCGGCGTCGATGAAGGCAAAGTCGAAACTGGACCCGCCCCCCGATTCGAGCAGCGCGTCCAGGGTCGTGAGCGCCGGCGCGAGCCGCAGGTCGATGCGTGCATCGACGCCGGCCTCGGCCCAGAACCGGCGCGCGATCTGCGTCCACTCGACGCTCACGTCGCAGGCGATCAACGCGCCGTCGCCCGGCAATGCGAGCGCCACCGCGAGCGCGGAGTAACCTGTGAACGTGCCGACCTCGAGGCAACGCTTCGCGCCGAGGACGCGCACGAGCAATTGCATGAACTGCCCCTGCTCGGGCGCGATCTGCATGCCCGCCTGCGGCAGCGCCGCCGTCACCTGGCGCAGGCTCGCGAGGATCGGGGCTTCGCGCACACTGTGCTCGAGGAGATAACGCTGCAGCTGCGCAGTCAGGGCGATCGTCGCATTGGTCATATATCGGCTTCCTCGTGGCGTGCGTCACAGTCCCGCCCGCCCATTGTGCGACGGTTCCACATCGTCGGCGAATGACGACGCCCGACGCTCGAACTCCGTCACCTTGGGGCGCGGATCCCTTTGCTAACATTCTCCGCCGTGACGGCGCAACTCATCCAGTTCACCGACCCGCATCTCTGCGGCGATGCGGCCGCGACCTTGCGCGGCGTTGCGACGCTGCCCGCGCTCGAGCGCGCGCTGGCGCACGCACAGGCACGGCATTGGAACGCCGCGGCGCTCCTCGTCACCGGCGACCTCGTGCAGGACGATCCGCGTGGCTATGCGCATTTTCGCCGCCTGTTCGCACCCCTCGGCAAGCCGGTGCACTGCATCCCCGGCAATCACGACCTCGGGCCCGAGATGCGCGCGGCGCTCGCCGGCGAACCCTTCGTGCTGGGTGGCCACTTCGACGTCGGCGCCTGGCGCGTCGTGATGCTCGACAGCTCGGCGCCGGGCACGGCGAGCGGTCGGCTCGCGCCCACGGCGCTCGCGCAGCTCGATCACGCGCTCGGCACCGCCGGCGCCCGCCACGCCCTTGTGTGCCTGCATCACCATCCGATCGACATGGGCAGCCGCTGGCTCGATCGCGTCGGGCTCGTCAATCGCGACGATTTCCTCGCCGTCCTCGATCACCATGACAATGTGCGCGCGGTGCTGTGGGGCCACGTGCATCAGGAGCTCGACACCGAGCGGCGTGGCGTGCGCTTCCTGGCGACCCCCGCCACCTGCGCGCAGTTCCTGCCCGGCGCAGCCGATTTCGCGATCGACCTGAAGCCTCCCGCGTATCGCGTGCTCGCGCTGCACGACGATGGCCGCCTGGACACACACGTCGAATGGTTGGCCGCGACATGAAGCAACGCGGGGGCCTCGCGCGAGCGCTGGTACTGCTCGCCGTTCTGGCGAACGGCGCGGCGACGGCACGCGCCGACAGTGCCGGGCCGGTGTGGGCGGTCCACGGGCGGGGCGGCGCCACGGTGTACCTCGCCGGTTCGGTGCATGTGCTCGACGCGGCGCGCAGCAAGCTGCCACCCGCGTTCGATATCGCTTATCACGACGCCAAGCGCCTCGTGATGGAAATCGACATGGACGACCTCGATCCTGCCGCGGCGGCGTCGTTCCTCGCCGCCAACGCCACGATTGAAGGCGGCGGGAACCTGCGCACGCTGCTGGGCGCAGCGCGTTTCGCGCGCGCCGACGCCGAAGCGCGCGCGCTCGGCCTGCCCCTCGACAGCGTGGCGCAGCTCGAGCCGTGGGCCGTCGCGCTCGCGCTGACGCAACTGCAGCTCGCGAGGCTCGGCCTCGACCCGGAGCAGGGCGTCGAGCAGCAGCTGGCGAACCGTGCGCGCGCGGACGGCAAGCCGATCGCGGGCCTCGAGACGGTCGAGGAGCAGCTCGGCGTGCTCGACAGCCTTCCCTACCCCGACCAGGCGCGATTCCTCGAACTCACCGTCGCCGAAGCCGACACGATGAACGCGGAGCTCGACCGGATGCTTGCCGCGTGGCGCCGCGCCGACACGGCGGCTCTCGAGCGCCTGCTGCTCGACGAGTACGAGAAGCTGCCGACGCTCTACCGGCCGCTCGTCACGGACCGCAATCGTCGCTGGCTGCCGCAGATCGAGGCGCTGCTCACGCGCGGGGACGACACGCTCGTGGTCGTCGGCGCGATGCACCTCGTTGGGCCGGACGGCCTGCTCGCGCTGCTCGCAAACCGCGGTCTCCCACCGACCCTACTCGACAACGGCCCGGCCCTCACGCAGCCGTAAACCGGTTGCGGGTCACGCGCTGCCCGGCGGTGATCTTGCCGAGCCGCTCGAGCCGCGCCTCGATCGCCGTGAGCGAACGCTGGTGCCGCGACGCGAGCTCCGGCAGCGGCGTCCCCGCGGCGAAGCCGGTCAGCAGGTCGTGCTCCTCCTGCGGGGTCCAGGGCTGGCCAAGGTTGGCGGCATTCGGCGCTCGCGCGTGCGACGCCCGCTCCTCGAGCGCCGCGGCACCGGCGCGCAGGGCGTCCGCAACGGCCGGCTCGCGCCAGAGGCCCATGGCATCGAGCGCTGCGCCGGAAGACGGATCGAAGCCTTTCGCGAGCGTGCTCAGCACGTCGGCCGGGGACTGGATGGACATGGCTTGAAACCTCCCTGATGAATGCGGAAACCAGTGTCCGGCGCTGCCAGGCCGCGTGCCAGCGCACAAACGCGCGCGTTTGTGCAGAATTGCCGCCATGAAGGCGCTCGCATGGTTCCTGGGATTGATCGCCGCGGGTCTCGCGGCGATCGCTCT
>CADEFQ010000014.1:79245-81828 GCA_902826635.1 uncultured Pseudomonadota bacterium | reverse complement strand
CGTCGGCAAGATCGGCGGGGATCCATTCGCCCTCGGCCCCGCGAATCTGCCCGTCGCGGTAGCGTGTGTCCGAACGGAACACGCCGAAGCGGCGCAACTCCTCGAAAGTGGCCTGATCGAGCTTCGGCCCGACGCCCGCTTCGGGCAGCGCCTCGAGGATATCGGCGTCGAAGCGTTCGCTGATGCGCCCACGATCGAGCAGGCGCATCAACGGCAGCGAGGCGTAGACGTGCCGCCGCAGGATGCCGCCGCGAAGCAGGTCGAGCATCTGGTCGACCAGCATTTCAGTGCAGGCATAGAGCCCCTGCCGGAACGGCGCCGCATCCCGCGGGCTCCCGTGAGCGGGCGTCCCGGTGACGTCGAGCGCCGCGAGCGCGGTGCGCCAGGCGTCGTTCTGCTGGTGGCGTAGCAGCAGCGCATACACCAGCGCGTCGCCGAGCTCACCGATGCCGATCTGCAGTGTCCCGCCATCGCGAATGAGCGTGCTGACGCGCATCGCAATGGCGTGGTCGACGGTGCGCAAGGGCAGGTTCGGCGGGCAGAACAGTTCGTAGTCGTAGCGCGGGTGATCGATCAGGAAGTCGAAATGTTGCGGATCGACTTGGGCGCCGCCGAACATGAAGGGCATGCGGGGGTGAACGGCGCCGATCAGCACGATATCGCGGCCCGCCGCGCGCGCGGCGTCGAGCTGCGGCAGGAGGTCCAGGGTCACGTCCGGATTCGAACCGAGCGAAAGTCGGGTTTCACCGGCGACGATCCTCCTGGCAACGACCTGCGCGATCACGTTCGCGCCGCGTGCGAGGAAATCGCGCGCGACGTGCGTGTAGTTCGCCGACAGATAGTGTTGCTGGATTCCGTCGACCCCGAGCCATGCGCCGGGTTCAAGGAAGAACTCGATCACCTCGATGTTTGCCGGCAGCGCGCCCCGTCTTGCGGCGTCGACGTAGTCGAGTTCCGGGTAGTCGCCGAACACGCGCTCGACGATCGGCTCCATGAGGCGGCGCTCGAGATCGTTGCGGGCGCGCGGGCGCGAGAGCGACAGCGCGGTGAGGATCGTGAGCCGCAGCGCGGGATCGCGTGCCGCGCGCCGAAAGAATTCGTTCGCCACGAGGTTCGGCTTACCGATGCCGAGCGGCAGCCCGAGCACGACGTGCGGCCCGACGCGCGCGATCGCCGCGTCCACGCATTCATCGATCGTGCCGAATACCTGTGGCACTCAGCGTGCGGGCGCGAGCTTGACCGACCAGGTCACCGTCACGGCGTTTCCGACCATTTCGGTCGAGCGCATCTCGCCCCGACCCACCCCGTAGTCGAGCCGGTTGATCTCGATCGCGCCGGCCAGCAGCCAGCGCGGCGGGCCACCACCCGGCGTTGCGGTCAGCGCGAGGGGCAATGTCACGTCGCGGGTCACGTCGCGGATCGTCAGCTTGCCGAGCGCGTCGTAGCGGCCTTCCGCGGCGCGCTGGAAGCGACTGGCGACGAACGTGGCGCCCGGGAAAATCTTCGCGTCGAAGAGGTCGGCGGAGCGCAGCGCCGAGTCGCGGTCCTTGTCCTTCGTGTCGAGCGAGTCGATCGCCACCGTGACGGCGAGCGCGGTGGGCGAGCCGTCGGCGGCGGTCGTCAGTTTCACGGTGAACCGGCCGAACGCGCCGGTCGTGTCCGCACCCGCCTGATTGAAACGAAACTGCAGGGTCCCGCTCGCGGCGTCGCCCACCGAGACGCCCGCGGCGGGAGTCGCGGCAGCGGCGTCGCCGACGCCGGCATTGCCGGCGAGCGCGAGGAGCAGCACGACCGGCACGCGTGCAAACGGCAGCATGCGCTTGAGCACGGCGTCGCGATTGACGAAGTGATGCTTGAGCGCTGCCAGCAGGTGCAGCACCGCGACGCCGCCGAGCGTGAATGCGAGCGTTTCGTGTACGTCATGGGCCAGGTTGAATGTCGCTTCGCTCGGCGCGACCAGATCCGGAAGCTGGAAGATGCCGAACCACGAGACCGGGAAGTTCTTCGCCGACGACATGATCCAGCCCGCGAGCGGCACGACGAACAGCAGCGCGTAGAGGAGGGCGTGCGCCACGCGCGCGCCGAGCTTCTCCCAGGCCGGCATCGCCGCGGGCATGGCGGGCGAGCGATTCGCCGCCCGCCACAGCAGCCGCAGCGTGGCGAGCGCCAGGATCGTGATGCCCACCGACTTGTGCCGGGCGAGTACCGCGAGTTTCTGCATGCCGATCGGCAGGTCTTCGGCGATCAGGGCGAGGACGAACTGGGTGATCACCAGCAGCACGATCGCCCAATGGAAGAACTTGGCGACTGAACCCCAGCGTTCCAGCGTGTTGCGGATCGGCATAAGCTCGGCTCCATGCGACGCACCAGCAGGCAGTTTAGCAAGGCGGCCATCGTGGCGGTGATGCTCGCGGCCCTGGCGCTGGCCGGCTGCCCATCGGCGCGTCGGGCGTCCCGGCCGGGCGCGCCGGTGGCCGGAGCGCCGCCCGCGGAATTTGCGGCGCCGGTCGCGGGGGCGACGCGCTTTGAGGTCCTCGCAGGGCAGTCACTCGTCGTCATATTGGCGTACCGGGGTGGCACGCT
>CADEFQ010000014.1:63773-79145 GCA_902826635.1 uncultured Pseudomonadota bacterium | reverse complement strand
AGGTCCTCGCAGGGCAGTCACTCGTCGTCATATTGGCGTACCGGGGTGGCACGCTTGCGTCGTTCGGCCACGATCATGTGATCGCCGCGCGCGCGATGCAGGGTGTGATCGATGTGCGCGAGCCGCTCGATTCGAGCACCTTCGAGCTGCGCTTGCCCGTGGCCGGCTTTACGGTCGATGAGCCGCCGTTGCGCACCGGTCGCGGGGCGGGTTTCGAAAGCACCGTTCCCGAATCGGCGCGAGAAGGCACGCGTCGCAACATGCTGGGCGCGGATCTGCTCGATGCGCAGCACTTTCCACAGATCGCGGCGCGATCCGTGTCGCTCGTGGGCGGGCCGCACAATTTTGCGGCCCGCCTCGAACTGACCCTGCGCGGCGGGCGCTACGCCATCGAGGTGCCCGTGCAGGTCGAGCGGCCGAGCGCCGATCTCGTGCACGTCACGGCGCACTTCCCGATCGACCAGAGCGCGATCGGGCTCACGCCGTTCAGCGTGATGCTCGGTGCGCTCGAGGTCGAGAACACCCTTGGCATCGAGGTCGACCTTACCGCGCGCCGAGTTCGCTGAGCACGGCGTCCGCGTGGTAGACCTTCTGCAGCGCCTCGCGAATGATCGCGGGGTGCACGGCGATCGCGCGGTTCTTCGCGGTGTCGAACCAGTAGTTGCCGGAAATCGAGTGGATGTTGCCGTCGAACATCAGGCCGACGATGCGACCCTTTGCGTCGATCAGCGGGCTGCCCGAGTTGCCGCCGACGATGTCGCTCGTGGTCGAGATGCAGAACGGGGTTTGCAGGTCGAGTGAGCCGCGGGCCTTCTGCCAGCTTTCGGGAATGAGGAACGGCGAACTGCCGGTCGCGCGCTCGAACGCGGTGGCGAGGCGCGTGAACGGTGCGATGTCCTTGCCGCCTTCGTTCCATCCCGCAACCGTGCCGTAGTTCAGCCGCAGCGTGAAGGTCGCGTCCGGGTAGACGTTCGTCCCGTAGGCCTTGAAGCGCGCGGCCGCGATCCTCTCCGACGCGGCGCTGATCGGCGCCTCGACCTCGTCTTCGTAGCGCTTGCGCACCGCGCGTGCGGGTGCGTCGATCGCGAGCGCGAGGCGGATCATCGGATCATCGGAGGCGGCGATCGCCGCCGCGCCGCCGTCCCACAACTGCTTGCGCACCGCCGGATCGGCGAGCTTCGTGCCGGCGATGAGTTTCGCGGCGAGCCCGTCGGGCGAGTCGCTCGCGAGCAGCTGACGCACGACCGGGTGATCGGGGCCGAGCCATTCGCGCATGCGTTCGAGCGAGAACGAGAGCGTGAGGTTCTCAAGTTCCGCATAAACCGGGATGGGCGCCAGTGTCTGCTGCTCGAGCCGTGCCAGCGCGGCGTCCGTGTACTCGCGCAGGCGCTCGGTGTTGGGCTTGGCGCGCTCCGCGGCAGCGCGCACCAGCGTGCGGGCGTAGCGGAAGTTCGCGCTCGAGAATCCGCCGCCGGCCTCGATGAAGAGATAAGGGAGGTAGAGGGCGCGCTCGATCGTCGTTGCGCGCTCGATGTCGGTCCAGGGATCGCCGATGGAGGCATCACCGGCCATCTTCGCGCGCAGCGCGCCCTCTGCCGCGCTCTTGCCGTCGAGCAGCGCGTCCTCGTGCAGCGCGTCGAGCAGCTTGCGCCGCACCTTGATGCCATTCTCGAGGGAGTTGAGCGGCTCCTCGACGATGCGCTCCGCCGCCTCGCTCGACTTGCCGAACTGGATATAGCGGCCGCGCAGTTCCGAGTAGCGCAGCAGCCAGTTCGGCCAGGCGAGATCGCGCTGGAACTCGAGCTCGGCGCGCGAGTCGAGGCGCGCGGTCGATCCGGGGTGACCCGAAACGAACACCAGTTCGCCGGCCTCGGGGCCCTCAAAGCGGATCGGCAGGTGGTCCGGCGTCTTCGCCGGCTTGCCGTTCTCGTAGGCGCGCAGCAACGAGAAATCGAGCGACCAGCGCGGGAACTGGAAATTGTCGGGGTCGCCACCGAAGGACGCGATGTCGGCCTCGGGGGCGAGGACCAGGCGCACGTCGTCGTAGCGCTTGTACTTGTAGAGGAAATACTGGCCGCCCTGATAGAGGGTGACGGCCTCGCATTTCAACTTCGAGCCCTTCTCGCAAGCCTGCTCGAGCTGCGTGAGGGCTTTCTTGCGGGCATCGTTGGCCGCCGTCGCATCGAGACCGGCCACCGCCTTCGTGACTTTGCCGGTGATGTTCTCCATCGCCTGCAGCACATCCGCCACTTGCGTCGCGCAGCGCGGTTCGTCGTTGCGGTTCCGCGAGACGAAGCCCGACTGCACGAGGCTCGTTTCCTTCGACGACAGGTTCGCGAGGCAGGCTTCGACGCAGTGGTGGTTCGTCAGGATGAGCCCATCGGGGGAGACGAACGAGGCCGTGCAGTTCGACAGGCGGATCGTGCTGCGCCGGACGCGATCGAGCCATGCGGCGTCGATGTCGGCGCCGTACTTCGCCTTGACGGCAGCCGCCGGGAAGTTGTCGAAGGTCCACATGCCTTCATCGGCAAGCGCCGGCAACGCGGCGCCGAGCAGCAGGGCGAACAAAGCTTTACGCATGACGGCCTCGCAGTAACGTGAGGGCGGGGATTCTAGCGGGCGCGGGCGCTTTCGTGGGCGGCGGACAGCACCTGGGCTCCTTTTCTGCGACGAGACGATGGCGTGGGCGCGACGGTCGCGTCGCCGGGCTCTCAAGCGGGCGCCAGCAGGATCGCGAGCCCCTCCGGGCTCTCGATCAGGGCATAGCGCTCGGGATCAAGTGCCGTCGGCAGGTCCGCGGAGTGCGGCACATCGAGCGCCGCCAGCTGCCCGCGGCGGCGGGCCGCGTCCGCGGCCACGAACACGAGCAGTGGCCGCTCGAAAAAACGCGGCGCGTGGAAAGCGAGGTTCAGGTGATCGCTGGTGAGCGGCAGGCGTCGCCACGGCGCGACGTCCGCCGTGTCGTCCTCCTGTTCGACCGCGACGAAGCCGAACGCCTCCCACTGGCGCCGCGCCGCCGCGAAATCGCGCGTGGGCAGGCTGTACTCGGCAAAATCCCCGCACAGCGACGGCTGGTCGCGGCTGCGATCGGTCGGCGAGTAGGTGCGCGCCTCGAGCACGGTGACCATATGCCCGGTCGCGTCGCGAAAGCCCACCTCGTTGAACACCTCATCGCCCGTGCGGCGAAACGCCAGCCGAGCGCCGGTGGCCTCGATGTTCGCGATGTTTCGCGCGATCTCCCCGCGCACGAAGGTGATCGACGGCGAGGGAAAGCGATACTCGTGCAGCCCGATCACGATGCGCCCGTCGGTGAGCGCGCCATAAGGATGCGACCACGTGTCGCTGGTCACGCACTGCGAGAACCCGAGCCGCTCGTAGAACTCGACCGAGGCGCGGATATCACCCGTCGCGACCGACAACTCGAGAAAGCGGCCGAGCATTCCGTGGCACTTCCGGGTCGTCAGGCGCTCGATACGACGCGCGGAAAACTGCCGGCCGCGCGCGCGGCGCCGCTGCCGATCCAGCCGCTCGTGTGTTCGGTCGCGAGACGCGCGAGCGCGTGGACGTGCTCGGGTCGCGCGTTGAGCGCACGCACGTAATCGAGACGCGTGCCGCCGGCGCGCAGGAAGCGCGCGCGATCCTCGACCTCGATCTCTTCGAGCGTTTCGAGGCAGTCGATCGCAAAACCCGGGCAGACGACAGTGGCCGCGTGAACGCCGAGCGCGGGCAGCGACTCGAGCACCCGCTCGGTGTACGGCCGCAACCACTTGCCGCCGCCGAAGCGCGACTGGAAGGCGACGCTCCACTCGCCGTCACGCAGTTTCAGCGCTTCGGCAAGGTGTTGGGCGGTCGCGTGGCAGCGCTTGTGATACGGATCGCCACGCTCGCAATAGGCGGTCGGCACGCCGTGCCACGACATCAGCAGATGACCCGTGCGGCCCTGCGCAGCCCAGTGCGCCGCGACGCTCGCCCGGAGCGCCTCGATGTAATCGCCGTGGTCGTGGTAGTCGGCGACGTAGCGCACTTCCGGCGCCCAGCGCAGCTTGCCGAGCACGGCGGCCACCTTGTCGTAGACCGCGCCCGTCGTCACGCCGCAATACTGTGGAAACAGCGGCACGACGAGCACGCGGCGCGCGCCGGCGCCGGTGAGCTGCAGGATCGCGGTCTCGATCGAAGGGCTGGAATACAGCATGCCGATCGCGACCGACACCGGCGCGGCGAGTTGCCGCGCGAGTTCGCTTTCCAGCCCGGCGCGCAGTTCGTCGGAGAGGGCGAGCAGCGGCGAGCGCCCGGCGGCGAACATTTCGCGATACTTGGCGGCGCTGCGCAGCGGGCGGATCGGCAGGATGAGGCCGCGCAGGATCGGCAGCCACAGCCAGCGTGGCAATTCGACCACGCGCGGATCGGACAGCAGGTTCCCGAGGAAGCGGCGGATGTCGCGCACGCCCGCGGAATCCGGTGAACCGGAATTGACGAGCAGCACGCCGACACGATCGCTGCCGTCGTGTGGAAAATCCGGTGCACCGAGGTACTTCGGCATGGCGTCTTTCCGGTCCCGGCGTCAGGCGATGCCGCCGACGCACACGTACTTCAGTTCCGTGTAGTCGAGGATGCCGTATTTCGAGCCTTCACGACCGAAGCCGGATTCCTTCATGCCGCCGAACGGCGCGACTTCAGTCGAAATGATGCCGGTGTTGACGCCGACGATGCCGTACTCGAGCCCCTCCTGCACGCGCC
Source organism: uncultured Pseudomonadota bacterium (assembly GCA_902826635.1). Taxonomy (GTDB): domain Bacteria; phylum Pseudomonadota; class Gammaproteobacteria; order Steroidobacterales; family Steroidobacteraceae; genus CADEFQ01. The sequence continues at coordinate 74,408 of CADEFQ010000014.1, read as the reverse complement.
ACGAGCGCGCGAGGTCGCGCGTATAAAAATACGCCGCGAGCCCGAACTCGGTGTCGTTGGCCATGGAGATCGCCTCGGCTTCGGTCTTGAAGCGAAAGAGCGGGGCGATCGGCCCGAAGGTCTCCTCGCGCGCGACCATCATTTTCGGCGTGACATTCGTCAGGATGGTCGGCTCGAAGAAAGTGCCGCCGAGCGCATGGCGCTTGCCGCCCAACGCGACACGCGCGCCGTTCGCGACGGCATCGTGGATGTGCTCCTCGACTTTCGCGAGGGCCTTCGCGTCGATCAGCGGTCCCTGGTCGGTGGCTCCCCTGAGCCCGTCACCGACGCGCAGCAGGGCCACGGCTTCGGTGAGCTTTGCAGTGAACGCGTCGTACACGCCGTCCTGCACCAGCAGCCGGTTCGCGCACACGCAGGTCTGGCCCGTGTTGCGGTACTTGCTTGCGATCGCGCCCTGCACGGCGGCGTCGAGATCGGCGTCGTCGAACACGATGAAGGGGGCGTTGCCGCCGAGCTCGAGCGAGAGTTTCTTGAGCGTGCTCGCGCTCTGCACCATCAGCTTCTTGCCGATTTCGGTGGAGCCCGTGAACGTGACCTTGCGCACCGCGGGGTTCGACGTCATCTCGCCGCCGATCTCGGTGGCGCTGCCGGTGAGGATGTTCAGCACGCCCTCCGGCACGCCGGCGCGCGCGGCAAGTTCGGCCATCGCGAACGCCGAATAGGGTGTCTGTGTCGCGGGCTTGCACACGAAGGTGCAGCCGGCCGCGAGCGCGGGGCCCGCCTTGCGGGTGATCATCGCCGAGGGGAAGTTCCACGGCGTGATGGCGGCCACCACGCCGACCGGCTGGCGCAGCACGAGGAGGCGCTTGTCGGGCTGGTGACCCGGGATCACATCGCCATAGAGGCGCTTGCCTTCCTCGCCGAACCATTCGAGGAACGAGGCCGCATAGGCGATTTCCCCTTTCGATTCCGTGAACGGCTTGCCCTGCTCGGCCGTCATCAGCGTGGCGAGGTCTTCCTGGTTCGCGAGCATCAGGTCGCTCCAGCGACGCAGGATATTGCCGCGATCCTTGGCGGTACGCGCGGCCCAGGCCGGGAAAGCGCGAGCGGCCGCTTCGATCGCGCGGCGCGCCTCGGCGGTGCCCGCATTCGGGATCGTTCCGAGTTTCTCGCCCGAAGCGGGGTTCGCGACATCGAGCGTGCGCTTCGAATCCGCGTCGACCCACCGGCCGTCGATGTAGCACTGCTGCCGCAGGAGTGAACTGTCTTTCAGTTTCATGGCGGAATCCTCAGTCGTCAGCCGACGTACTCGGCGAAGAAAGCGAGCGACCGATCGAGCGCGAGCTGCGCACTCGGTGCGTCGAAGGCCGCGCGGTCGGTGCAATTGAAGCCGTGGTCGGCCGGATACAGGTGGAACACACCGGCCGGGTGGGCCGCCTCGATCTTCGCGATGTCGGCGCGCGTGATGTGCGCGTCCTTCTCGGCGAAATGATAGAGGACGGGACACTTCGGCGTCTTGTCGAGCTGTTGCACCATGCCGCCGCCGTAGTAGCAGGCGGCCGCGGCCACCGGCAACTCGCAGCCGGCGACATAGCTCACAGTGCCGCCCCAGCAGTAGCCGACGATGCCGACCTTGCCTGAACGCCTGACGGCGTTGATTGCGGCGCCGATGTCGGCGAGGTAGTGCTCCTTCTTCACCTGCAGTTTGTAGCCGACGCCTTCCTTCAACTCGCCGGCGGAATAGCCGAGCTCGATGCCGCGGCGGATGCGGTCGAAGAGCGCGGGTGCGATCGCGGTGTAACCCCGGGCGGCCCAGGTGTCGGCGACCGCGCGGATGTGGCGGTTCACGCCGAAGACTTCCTGCACCACCACCACGGCGCCGCGGGGCGTGCCTTTCGGGGCCGCAAGATATGCCTGGAATTCGTGGCCGTCGCGGGCCATCAGTGTCGCAAACTCACCCATGCGTGAGCCGATCCTCGCCGTCGGGGGGAACAGTCAAGGATACCGCGGTCAGCCCACGGGCACTACGCGCTGGTCGATCGCCCCGAAAATGCTGCGGCCCGCCGCGTCGAACATCTCGATTCGCACCCGATCGCCGAAACGCAGGAAAGGCGTGACGGGCTTGCCGCCGGCCAACTGTTCGAGCGTGCGCTTCTCGGCGAGGCAGCTCGAGCCGCGGCTGCGGTCGTAGTTCGACACGGTACCCGAGCCCACGATGGCGCCGGCACGGAGCCGCCGCGTGCGCGCGGCGTGCGCCACGAGCTGCGGAAAGCTGAAGGTCATGTCGGTGCCCGCGTCGGGCGCGCCGAAGTGCGCGCCGTTCACGTGACTCACGAGCGGCAGATGCAGCTTGCCGTCGCGCCACGCATCCCCGAGTTCGTCCGTCGTCACGGCGACCGGCGAGAATGCGGTCGCAGGCTTTGACTGGTAGAACCCGAATCCCTTCGCGAGCTCACCGGGAATGAGGTTGCGCAAGGACCAGTCGTTGACGAGGGCGAGGAGCTGGATGTGTCTCGACGCAGCCTCGGCCGTGCAGCCCATCGGCACGTCATCGACGATCACCGCGACCTCGGCTTCGAGGTCGATGCCGAAATCCTCGCTCGCAAACGGCGCGTCGTCGTTCGGGCCGAGGAGATCGTCCGAACCGCCCTGGTAAATCAGCGGGTCGGTCCAGAACGAAGCCGGCATTTCGGCGCCGCGCGCCTTGCGAACGAGTTCCACGTGGTTCACATACGCGCTGCCGTCGGCCCAGTGATGCGCGCGCGGCAGTGGCGCCGCGCAGGCGCGCGGATCGAAAGGCCTTGCCGCTGCGACCGTACCGGCCTCGAGGCGCGTCGCGAGTTGTGCGAGCTGCGGTGCGACAGTGGCCCACTCGTCGAGCGCGGCCTGCAGCGTGGCGGCGATGCCGTCGGCGAGGACGCAGCGCGCGAGATCGCGGCTGACGACGGTGAGACGGCCGTCGCGGCCACTCTTGAGACTGGCGAGCTTCATGGCGCGCTGGCCGGACTCACGGGGCCTTCCAGCTGTCGACGTAGCCGGACCACTCGACTCCGCTGGCCGCAGGCGCGATGTCGAGCGGATCGCGCGCATCGATCATCACGGCAATCTCGTCGGTGCCGGGCTTCGGTTGCTCGAGCACGTGCTTGAGCGCCTTTGGGTGCGGCCCGTGCGTGAACCCCGCCGGGTGCAGCGTGACCATGCCGGGATGAATGTTGTCGCGGCTGAAGAACTGGCCGGCGTGGTAGAAAATGACCTCGTCGTAATCGTCGTTGTTGTGGAAGAACGGCACTTTGATCGCGCCGGGATCGGTTTCGAAAGGGCGCGGCACGAAAGTGCAGACGACGAAACGATCGCCGAGGAAGGTGGAGTGCGCCGAGGGCGGCAAGTGGTAGCGATGGCTCATGACCGGGCGGATGTCGCGCGCGTTCAGCCGCACCGGCGCGAGGTCGCCGTGCCAGCCGACGGCGTCGAGCGGATTGAACGGAAAGCCGATCACCGAGCGCGCACCCCGGTGCTTCACTTCGACGCGCCACGGCGTGTCGGAAGATTGCTGCGCCCTGAACGCCGCATCGATACGCGGGACATCGAGCACCGCCGGGTCGAAAATGGCATGCGGGCCGAGGAGGCCACGATCGGGCAGCGTGTAGCTGCCATTCGTCGCCTCGATCAGGAGCGCCGCGACCGGTTCGGCGCATTCGAGCCGCCACATGGTGCCGCGCGGCAAGAGCAGGTAGTCGCCGGCCTCGAAATCGAGATGGCCGTAATCGCAGTAGAGCGCGCCGCGACCGCGGTGAATGAAGAGCAGTTCGTCCCCGTCGGCGTTGCGCGCGAGCGCGGGCATCGCACCGGCGACATTCCACCAGCGCAGTTTGACTGACGCGTTGCCGAGGATCTGCGGAGCGTCCCACGGCGACGGCACTGCGGTCGCGAGCTTGCCGAGGTCGAACGCGTGCGGGCGCAGCGGTCCCTCGAAGCTCACCCACCCCGTAGGCGGGTGGCGGTGATACAGGTGCGCCGCCGGGCCGAAGAAACCTTCTTTGCTGATCTCACGCTCGTAGGTGCCGGGCGGCAGGTCGGCGTGCGCTTGCCGCGAGGCCGTGCCCTCGACGTGCGGGAAGCTGAGGTAGCGTTTCATGCGAATCACATTAGTTTCAAATGAAACTATTATCAAGCGAGCGGCGAACAGCGAATGGCGAGAAGCCAGACTGGTCGCGTGTTCAGCCGGTGGGACGCTCGAGTATGGCAGTCACTCCCATCCCTCCGGCCGTGCAGACGGAAATGAGCCCGCGTCGGGCGGATTTGGCTTCGGCAAGCATTTTCGCGAGCGTCGCGACGATGCGGGTGCCGGTGGCGGCGAAGGGGTGGCCGATCGCGACGCTGCCGCCCTTGAGATTCAGCTTCTTGCGGTCGATGCTACCGAGCGGCTGCTCGAGGGCGAGGCGTTCGCGGCAGTAGTCGGCGGATTCCCACGCGGCCAGCGTGCAGAGAACCTGTGCTTCGAAAGCCTCGTGGATCTCGTAGAAATCGAAATCCTGCAGTGACAGGCCCGCGTCCTTCAGCATCGCCGGCACTGCATAGGCGGGTGCCATCAGCAGGCCCTCGTGGCCGCTCACGTAATCGACGGCCCAGGCCTTGCCGTACGTGAGCCAGGCGAGCACGGGGAGGCCGCGCGCCTTGGCCCATTGCTCCGAGGCCAGCAACACGGCGGATGCGCCATCGGTCAGCGGCGTGCTGTTGCCGGCGGTGAGCGTGCCGGCCGCGGAGCGATCAAATGACGGCTGCAACTTCGCGAGTTTCCCGGGCGACGTATCGGCGCGGATGTTGTTGTCGGCTTCGAGCCCCTCGTAGCCGACGACGAGATCGCCGTAGAAGCCTTCCTTCCATGCCGCCGCGGCCTTCATGTGGCTTTCGAAGGCGAGCTGGTCCTGCGCTTCGCGGGTGATGCGCCACGTCTTCGCCATCTGCTCGCAGTGCTCGCCCATCGACAGGCCGGTGCGCGGTTCGACGACCGCCGGCATCACCGGCTTGAAGTCACGCGGCCGCAGGCGGAAGAATGGCGCGATGCGTGCACCGAAGCTGCGTCCGCGATAGCTGCGCAGCAGCTTCTGCTGATAGGAGCGCGGATAGGCGATCGGCGGATCGCTGACCGAATCGACGCCGCCCGCAATGCCCACGTCGATTTGCCCGAGCGCGATCTTGTTCGCGACCAGGATCGCCGCCTCGAGGCTCGTGCCGCAGGCGCGCTGGATGTCGAGGCCGGGCGTCTGCGGATCGAGGCCGCTCGCGAGCACGCACTCGCGCACGAGGTTGAAATCCTTCGAGTGCTTGATCGTGGCGCCCGCGACCACGTCGCCGAGGCGCAGGCCCGCGAGCTGGTACTTCCCGACGACCGCGCGCAGCGCCGCGGTGAACATGTCCTGATTGCCGACCGCCGCATAGGCGCTGTGCGCCCTCGCAAACGGAATGCGCAGGCCCCCGACTATGGCAACGCGTCTGACAGCTGAACCGGCAAGCATGGGGCAGTAGAATGCCACGCCTCCCGCCGGTTCAGCCAACTCCGATGCCCCCAAGTCTGCCCCAGGCCCGATCGGATGCCGCCGCGATCGCGCGGCTCGCCGGCCCGCTGCTCGTCAACAACCTCGCCACGGCCGGCATGGTCACGGCCGACACCGTCATGGCGGGCTGGCTCGGCGCCCGCGATCTCGCGGCGGTCGCGGTCGGGGCGAACTACGTGTCGTTCTTCCATTTGGGCGGCCTCGGTCTCCTGATGGCCCTGTCACCGACGGTCGCCCACGCGTACGGCGCCGGTCGCGACGACGATGTCGGCAGCTACACGCGAAACGCCTTGTGGCTCGCGCTGGCGATGGCGGTGCTCATGTGCGCCGCGCTCGCGTTTGCGAAGCCCGTGCTGATCGCGATCGCGATCCCGCCCGACGTCGCCGATCTCGCGGCGCGTTACGTGCGCGCCGTCGCGTTCGGCGTGCCCGCGATGTTCGCGTTTCTCGCGATGCGGTTTGCGAGCGAGGGGATCGGCTGGACGCGGCCGATCATGTTCACGGCCCTGCTCGCGTTTGCCGCGAACGTCGCGGGCAACTATGTCTTCATGTACGGCAAATTCGGCCTGCCCGCGCTCGGCGCAGTCGGCTGCGGCGTCGGCACGGCGCTTGCGAGCTGGGCCGTGTTCGCGTTCATGTGGTTCTACATGCGGCGTCACCGTCGCTACAGGCCGTACGCCCCGCTGCGGCGCTTCGAGGCGCCGAGCCGCGCCCGACTGCGCGAGATCCTGGCGCTCGGCCTGCCGATCAGCGGCAGTGTGCTGGCCGAAGGGGGGTTGTTCGCCTCGGCCGGCCTGATGCTCGGTTCGTTCGGCCCGACGGTGCTCGCCGGGCACGCGATCGCGATCAATTATGGCGCGCTGATGTTCATGATCCCGCTGTCGCTGCATTCGGCGACGACGATCCATGTCGGGCACCGGCTGGGGCGAGGGGAGGTCACGGCCGCGCGCTTTTCCGGCTGGGTCGGCATGGCGCTCTGTGTCGCGATCATGACTGCCTCAGCGCTCGTGCTGCTCGCGTTGCGTCGCCATGTCGCCGCGGCCTACACCGGCGACGCGGCAGTCCTCGCCATTGCGACGCAGTTGCTCGCCTTCGTCGCGGCGTTCCAGATCGCCGACGGCCTGCAGGTGGGGGCCGCGGGTGCGCTGCGCGGTTTCAAGGACGCGCACATTCCGATGGCGCTGAATCTCGTCGCGTACTGGCTCGTGGGCTTTCCGCTCGCGTACGGGTTCGGTGTCGTGCTGGGACAGGGCGCGCGCGCCGTCTGGATGGGGCTCATCGCCGGACTCACCGTTTGCGCGGTGCTGCTGTCCTGGCGCTATGCGCTCATCTCGCGGCGCGCGGTCGCCAGGGCCACCGCTGCCATCGTTCAGGGAAATTCGAGCAGGAAGTAGCGGTCGCAGCCGTGATGGCCGGTCGCGCCGAGCGCGGTGGGCAGCGCCTTGAAGCCGGCCCGACGGTAGAGCTTCTGCGCGGCGTCCATGCCCGTCAGCGTTTCGAGATAGCACGCGCCGTAGCCGTAGCCGCGCGCCACCGTGAGGCAACGCGCGAGCAGCCGAGCGCCGACCCCGAGGCCGCGCGCCTCCGGCAGGAAATACATCTTGCGCAATTCGCAGGTGCGAAACGGCCCGCCGTCAAGCGGTGCGATGCCGCCGCCGCCCACCACACGGCCCGCGGCCTCGACCGCGAAATAGGCCGCGCGCGGGCGTCGATACGCGCCGCTGATCGCGTCCACTTCCGGGTCGTTGATCGCAAAGCCGGCGCCACAGGCGCCGAACGACGACATCACGGTGCGGATGATCGCGGCGATCGCCGCATCGTCCTCGGCGCGCGCGATGCGAAGTGTGAAGGCGCCGGCAGGATCGTTCATCGGGGGTTGCGCGTCTCGTTGTAGCCGTAGCCGAGCGTCTCGATGTCGACGACTTCGCCGTCCTCGATGGTGACGCGCCGCATCAGCTTGTTCGGACCGAGGTTGTAGGTCCAGGTCTCGACGAGCACTTCGATGTACCCGCCGCCGGCGACGCGCACCGGGCGCCCGTAGTACCAGATGATGGGCGGGCGCAGCGTGTAATGCTCGCGTACGTCGGTGGGATCGCCGCACCAGGTCGTCACCTGGTCCCGGGTCGTGCCCTCGACGACGAGGCGGGTGCCGCAGCGAAAGCTGTCGGCCCACGCCGCGGGGGCGCAGGCGAGGCCCAGGAGGATCAGAGCGCAGGGGCGCTTCATGCCTGCCACGGTACCGCGCGGTACCTGAACCGACAATGACTGCGAGGCATACTCACCGCACGCCATGCTGTACCCGATGCTCCTCCTGATCTCCGCTTCGCTGCTGGCCGCACCGCTCACCGGCCCGGAACGCGCCCGGGTGCTCGGCGGCGAAGTGCTGGTCGCCACGGATGCCGGCAGCCCCGGCGCCGCCGGGTCGCAGGGCGCGCGGGCCGCCATCCGGATTGCCGCCACCCCGCAGCGGGTGTTTGCCGTCATGACCTCGTGTGAGGAAGCGCTGCGCTTCGTGCCACGGCTCGAGTCCTGCCGCGTCGTCGAAACCGCCGCGGACGGCAGCTACCAGCTGATCGAACACGTGGTGAATCCGCGCTGGTACCTGCCACGCATCCGCTTCGTGTTCCGCGCCGACTACACGCCACCGCGCGAGGTGCGCATCAGCAACGTGAGCGGTGGTTTGCGCGAGCACGAGGGGCGCTGGACGCTCGAATCGCTCGACCACGGCGCCGCGACGCTGGTCGCCTATCGCGTGCGGGTCGTGCCGCGCTACCCGGTCCCTGAATGGTTGATCCTCGCCACACTGAAGCGCGACCTTCCCGACATGCTGCGCGCGCTCGCTGCAAGGTGCGGGGCGCGGGCGTGATTGCGTTCGCGCCGCCCGGCGCGGCAAGATGTCCACTGCCATGCCGCAGCGCTACACCAGCTTCCGGGAGTTCTACCCGTTCTATCTCGGCGAGCACCGCAATCCGGTTTCCAGGCGCCTGCACGTGATCGGTACCCTCACGATGCTGTTCATCGTCGCCGTCGCGATCGCGACGCGCGAGTGGCGACTGCTGCTCCTTGCCGCCGTCGTCGGCTACGGTTGCGCGTGGTTCGGGCATTTCGTCTTCGAGAAAAATCGCCCGGCAACCTTCCGCCATCCCCTTTACAGCCTGCGCGGCGATTTCACGATGCTGCGCGACGTGCTCCTGCGCCGCACGCCCTGGTAGCCCCATGCCCACGCCCGCCATCGATCGCGCTTTCGAGCGACGTCTCGCCACGCTCGTCAATGGGGGCGGTGCGCCGCTCCTTCAGGGCGGGCTGCGCGGCGTGGAAAAGGAGTCGCTGCGCGTCACGCCGGACGGCCATATCGCGACGACACCGCACCCGCGCGCACTCGGGTCGGCGCTGACGAACGCGCAGTTCACGACCGACTATTCCGAAGCGCTGATCGAACTCGTCACGCCGACGTTCACGACGAGCTGGGAACTGCTGCAGTACCTGTGCGACATGCACCAGTTCGTCTACCGGCATCTCGGCGACGAACGCCTGTGGGCGACCTCGATGCCCTGCCGGATCGACAGCGACGACTCGATCCCGATCGCGCAATACGGCAGCTCACACGTCGGGCGCATGAAGACCGTGTATCGCCACGGCCTCGCCGTCCGCTACGGGCGGGTGATGCAGGCGATCTCGGGAGTGCATTTCAATTATTCGTTCCCGGAGAAATTCTGGGAGCCCTACGCCGCACTGCGCGCCTCGAACGCCGTGGGCAGCGCGCTGCGCTCGCCCGCGTATTTCGACCTGTTGCGCAACTATCGCCGCCACGGCTGGATCGTGCTGTACCTCTTCGGCGTGTCACCGGCGGTCTGCAATTCCTTCCTGCGCGTGCGCGGCGAGACGCTGCCGCAGCTGTCGCAGGGCACGGCGTTCGAGCCCTACGCGACGTCGCTGCGCATGAGCGATCTCGGCTACCGCAACCGCAAGCAGGCGGGCGTGTCGGTGTCGGTCAACAGTCTCGAGGACTACGTGCGCGACTTGACGCGCGCGATCAGCACGCCGTACGCGCCGTACGAAGCGCTCGGCGTCAACGTCGACGGCGACTGGCGCCAGCTCAACGCCAACCTGCTGCAGATCGAGAACGAGTACTACAGCAACATCCGGCCGAAACGCGTCGCGCACTCCGGCGAGCGGCCGACGAAGGCCCTGATCCGCGGGGGCGTCGAGTACATCGAGGTGCGCGCGCTCGACGTGAGCGCCTTCGACCCGGTAGGCGTGAACCAGGCGAAGCTGCGATTCCTCGAAGCGTTTCTCGCGCTGTGCCTGCTGCGCGAGAGCCCGCCGATCGGCGATGACGAGCAGGAGGCGCTCGATCGGAACCACGTGATCGTCGCGCGCCGTGGCCGCGAGCCGGGACTCACGCTGCAGCGGGACGGGCGCCCGGTGCGCCTCACCGACTGGGCCAACGAACTCCTCGACGGCATGACGGGCCTCTGCGAAATCCTCGACCTCGCGGATCCCGCGCGCCCCTACACACAGGCCCTCGCCACCCAACGCGAGAAGCTGCGCGATGTCGCGCGCACGCCCTCGGCGCGGTTGCTGCACGAACTCGAATCGACGGGCGAGTCGTTCTTCGATCTCGCGCAACGCATGTCGAGCGCGCACAAGGCGTACTTCCTCGAACTGCACCCCCCGAATCCGGCGCGATTAGACGAATTCCAGATCGCGGCGGAGGAATCCATCGCAAAGCAGCAGGCGATCGAGGCGTCGGATACCGGCAGCTTCGAGGCCTACCTCGCCCGGTATTTTGAGAACTAGCTCACAGAATTGAGAGTAACCCGCTGATTTGACATATGCCCGTGGCCAATTTGTCACCCCGCTGTCGCAGGGAAGGGCTAACATCGTCGCCGATAACGGACAAATCGAATCAGGGACGACTTTCGCTGATGAAAACGACCAAGTCCTTCGGGGCTGACGGATACCTATCCCCTACGCTCGTCGCCGCCAACGAGCCGACCATGTCCGAGAGCGCGAAGAAGGAAGCTGCGCCGCAATCGGGTACGAGCCGTGGCTGGGACCCGTACGACGTGTGGCGGAC
>CADEFQ010000014.1:0-63673 GCA_902826635.1 uncultured Pseudomonadota bacterium | reverse complement strand
CTGCGCCGCAATCGGGTACGAGCCGTGGCTGGGACCCGTACGACGTGTGGCGGACCCGCGTGAAGACGCCGCGCGAGAACGACGCGCCCGCGCTCTGAGGCCCGCGTGCCTGCGGCGACGCTTCCGGAAGAGGGTGAGTCGCTCGTAGCCCGTACCCTGCGTACGGGATTTCCATGGCTGCGATTTCCCGCCGAACTCGAACAGGAGTTCGTCGCGGAATACCGGCTGTCGCGCCGCCGCCTCGTGCGCATTGGCGTGTGCCTCGCGCTCGCGACGGTGATCGGGCTCGCGGTGCTCGATCGCGTGCTCATCGGCGCCAACGCGCACGGCGTGCCGGACGTGATCCGCTTCGGCGTGCACATACCACTCGTGCTGATCGCCATCGTGCTCACTTCGCGTCGCTACTACCGCTGGTACTGGCCGTTCGTGCACTTCTTCGCACCGCTCTACGGCCTTGCGACGGTGGTGCTCGCGGTGAACGCGGAGGGCGCGCTGACTTCGTACGTCTACGCGCGCCTGATGATCGCGACATTTTTCTTCTACTTCATGCTCGGCCTGTCGTTCAGGGCCGCGCTGCGCACCAACCTGCTGACCGTCTTCGGCTTCGTCAGCCTCGCGTACTTCGGCGACATGTCGGCGCAGTCCGCGATCTACCTGACGTTCCTGCTGGTCTGCGCGAACCTTTACGCCGGCGCCGGCTGTTACGCGCTCGAGCAGGCGAATCGCGTCGGCTTTCTCGATCGCCGCCTGCTGCGCGAAGTCGCGACGCACGATGGCCTCACGGGCCTGCTCAACCGCTCGGCGCTCGAAGGCGAGATCCACCGCATCTGGCAGCAGGCGATCCGCGATCGTGACGTCGTGACGGTCGTGATGATCGACATCGATCACTTCAAGGCCTACAACGATCGCTACGGCCACCAGGCCGGCGATGCGTGCCTGCGCGATGTCGCGCGCGCGATCCGGCGCGCCGCGGGGTCACGCCCGAGCGACTGCGTCGCGCGTTACGGTGGCGAGGAAATGATCGCGATCCTGCCGGGTGCCGATCGCGAGGGTGGCGAACAGGTCGCCCGCGCGATGCTCGCCGAAGTCGCGGCGCTCGCGGTTCCGCACGATCGCTCTTACACGCAACCGCACGTCACGGTGAGCATCGGGGTCGCGTCGATGCGGCCCGAGCGTGATTCGTCGCACGACCTCATCGTCCGCATTGCCGACCGCGCGCTATACCTCGCCAAGGAGCAAGGCAGGAATCGCCACGCGGTCCTCGATGAAGCAGACCTGGGAGAGGCCACCGTGGTGCTGGCGGCGCGGGAGTTGCGGACGGCGGGGTGAGAAAGCGCGAGCCGCTCGCAGCACCCTGCGGGCATCATCCGTCCGCGCCACCCGCGTCGGCCTTGCGGCCGTGCAGGAGCCGCTCCAGCAGATCGATCTGCCTTCGCTGCATTTCGACCAGTTCAACCCATTGCTTCTCGCGCAGCTCGTCAAAGCGGATATGGAGCTTGGAGAGTTCCATTTCGGTGCGCAGGTTCACTTCGTAGTCGCTGCTCGCCATGAGGCGGTCTTTGGCGGCCTGGCGGTTCTGGCTCATCATGATCACGGGTGCCTGCAGCGCAGCGAGGCATGAAAGGCAGAGGTTGAGCAGGATGAACGGATAGGGGTCGAAGGGCTGGTGCGTGATGGTATTGATGATCATCCAGATCAGCATCATCAACAGGAAAATTCCGATGAATGGCCAGCTGCCGCCAAATGTCGCGACACGATCCGCGACACGCTGGCCAAATGTCATCTGATCTTCGAACTCGGCGTTCGGGTTACGTGGCTTGGCGTCGCGCCGGAGGATCCTTGCCCACGCGCGGCGCTCGAGATCGCCGAGCTTGCGAAACTGCGCCTCGACATCGGTGAGTGCGGCCACGTCGCCGAACACCTTGCGGCCGTGACGCGCGACTGGCTTCAAGCGCCGCGCGACGCCCAGCACGAGCATGGCGCCCAGCAAGGACACGAGCGCGTGGCGCAGGAGATCGTCGGGCGCGTTGAAGCCGAGGAGCGCCAATACCCAGCCGCCGACGAGGCTTCCGATCAGCCCGAGAATCAGGTTACCCGCGACGCCGTAGTCGCGGCCCTTCAGCAACAGCCCGGCCGTCCAGCCGGCGAGGACGCCGACCGCGACCCAGATCAGTACGTGCATACATCCTCCTGCGTTCGCCGTGCGCTTACCGGTCGCGATAGATGGCGACTTCCCGCTTCCCGTCCGAAGAGCAGGCGCCGCGAAACATCCCTTCGCTGTTGAAGCTCGTCACGACCTGCCCGGCGGCATCGATCGCGATGATCCCGCCTTCGCCGCCCATCTTCGCGAGGCGGTCCATCACGACCGCGTCCGCGGCCGCCGCGAGCGAGATGCCGCCATAGGCAACGCGCGCGCAGATGTCGTGCGCCACCGCCACCCGGATGAAGTACTCGCCGTGGCCGGTCGCCGAGACCGCGCAGTACTTGTTGTCGGCGTAGGTGCCCGCGCCGACGATCGGCGTATCGCCGACGCGGCCGTAGCGCTTCGCCGTCATGCCGCCGGTCGAGGTCGCGGCCGCGAGGTTGCCGGCTCGGTCGCGCGCCACGGCGCCGACCGTGCCGAGCGCCGAGAGTTCGTTCGCAGGGCGCGTGTCGCCCACGAGCACGCGCCGCAACTGCGCCTTTCGGGTTTCGGTCTTGAAGTAGTCGTTCGGCACGAGCGTGAGGCCGCGAGCGAGCGCGAACTCTTCGGCACCCGCGCCGATCAGCATCACGTGCGGCGAGTGTTCCATCACCGCGCGCGCGAGCTCGATCGGGTTCCTGACGTGCCACACGCCCGCGATCGCACCGGCGGCGAGGTGCTCGCCGTCCATGATCGAGGCGTCGAGCTCGACCGTCGCCTCATGGGTCAGCACCGCCCCGCGGCCGGCGTTGAAGAGCGGGTCGTCCTCCAGAATGCGGACGGCGGTAGCCACTGCGTGGACGCTGCTGCCGCCGCGATCGAGCACTGCGTAGCCGGCGTCGAGCGCGGCCTCGAGGCCCGTGCGATACGCGGCTTCCCGGTCGGGTGTCATTTCGGCGCGCGGCAGGGTGCCCGCGCCGCCATGGATGGCTATGGAGTGCATCGTACGAGTTTTCCGGGGCGCGACATGCAGCGGTTCGTGCGGCTATTATCAGCCATGCCCGAAGCCTAGCAGTCCGCCAGCGCCGTGGGCGCCGCTCCCTTCATTTTTTCGGGCAGGTTTCGTGGCAAATCGAGAGACACGCATTCGCAGCCTGCTGGTCGCGAATCGAGGCGAGATCGCGATCCGCGTCATGCGGGCCGCGACCGAACTCGGCATTCGCACGATCGCGGTCTATTCGCAGGAAGACCGCTTTTCGCTGCACCGGACCAAGGCGGATGAGGCCTATCTGGTCGGCGCCGGCAAGGGGCCGGTCGACGCGTACCTCGACATCGAGGACGTGCTGCGCATCGCGCGCGAGGCGCACGCCGACGCCATTCATCCCGGTTACGGTTTTCTCTCCGAGAACCCCGCCTTTGCCGAGGCCTGCGAACGCGATGGCGTGATTTTCGTCGGGCCGACTCCCGCGATCATGCGCACGCTCGGCAACAAGGTGTCGGCGCGCAATGCGGCCGTGGCCGCGGGCGTACCGGTCATGCCGGCGACTCCGCCGCTGCCCACCGATCTCGCGGTGGCGCAGGGTCTCGCGCGCGAGGTCGGCTATCCGGTCATGCTGAAAGCGAGCTGGGGCGGTGGCGGTCGCGGCATGCGCGTCATCGAGAGCGATGCGCAGCTCGCCGAACTGCTGCCGGTCGCGCGACGCGAGGCGCAGGCCGCCTTCGGCAACGACGAGGTGTATCTCGAGAAGCTGGTGCGCCATGCGCGCCACCTCGAGGTGCAGATCCTCGGCGACCGGCACGGCAATCTCGTGCACCTCTATGAGCGCGATTGCACGGTGCAGCGGCGCAACCAGAAGGTCGTCGAGCGCGCCCCGGCCGTGTTCCTGAGCGACGCGCAGCGCAGTGAACTGTGCGACGCGGGCCTCGCGATCGGCCGCGCGGTGAGCTACCTGAACGCCGGCACGGTGGAGTTCCTGCAGGACGCGGATTCCGGCAAGTTCTATTTCATCGAGGTCAATCCGCGCATCCAGGTCGAACACACGGTGACCGAATGCGCCACGGGCGTCGATCTCGTCAAGGCGCAGATCCGCATCGCCGCGGGCGCCCGCATCGGCACGCCCGAGAGCGGCGTGCCGCCGCAGGGCGAGATCCGGGTCGTGGCCCATGCGCTCCAGTGCCGCATCACGACCGAGGATCCCGAGAACAACTTCATCCCGGACTACGGCCGGATCACCGCGTATCGCAGCCCCGCGGGCTTCGGCATCCGTCTCGATGCCGGCACGGCCTACGCGGGCGCCACCATCACGCGTTCGTACGATTCGCTGCTCGTGAAGGTGACCGCATGGGCGCCGACGCCCGCGGAGACGACGGCGCGCATGCATCGCGCGTTGTGGGAGTTCCGCATCCGCGGCGTCGTCACGAACCTGCGTTTCCTCGACCAAGTGATCACGCACCCGGCGTTCGCGAGCGGCGCCTACACGACGCGCTTCATCGACACGACGCCGGAACTGTTCCGCTTTCCGCGCAAGCGCGACCGCGCGACGCGCATGCTGACTTACCTCGCCGAGACCATCGTCAACGGCAATCCCGAAACGAAATCGCGCCCGCGGCCGGCGCGGATCGGGCTCGCACGCCTGCCGAAGGTGGCGCTGAAGTCGGCGCCGCCGGCGGGCAGCAAGCAGAAGCTCGATGAGCTTGGCCCCGAGCAGTTCTCGCAGTGGATGCTCGCGCAGCAGCGCGTGCTCCTGACCGACACGACGATGCGCGACGCGCACCAGTCGCTGCTCGCGACGCGCATGCGCACGATCGACATGACCGCGATCGCGCCGTATTACGCCGCCCTGATGCCGCAGCTGTTTTCAGTGGAGTGCTGGGGCGGCGCGACTTTCGATGTCGCGATGCGCTTCCTGAAGGAAGACCCGTGGGAGCGCCTGACCCAGTTTCGCGAGGGCATGCCGAACCTGCTGCTGCAGATGTTGCTGCGCTCGGCCAACGCGGTCGGCTACACGAACTATCCCGACAATGTCGTGCGTTACTTCGTCAAGCAGGCGGCAAGCTGCGGCGTCGACGTCTTCCGCGTGTTCGATTCGCTCAACTGGGTCGAGAACATGCGCGTGGCGATCGATGCGGTGCGCGAGAGCGGGCGGCTCTGCGAGGCGGCGATCTGCTACACGGGCAACCTCTCCGATCCGAGCGAGAAGAAGTACACGCTCGACTACTACGTGAAGCTCGCACGCGAACTCGCGGCCGCGGGCGCGCACATCATCGGCATCAAGGACATGGCGGGCCTGTGCCGGCCGGCGGCCGCGCGTGCACTCGTCACGGCGCTCAAGGCCGAGACGGGCCTGCCGCTGCATTTCCATACCCACGATACGAGCGGCATTTCGGCCGCGAGCGTGCTCGCGGCGGTGGACGCAGGCTGCGACGCCGTCGATGGCGCGATTGACGCGATGAGCGGTCTCACGTCGCAGCCGAACCTCGGTTCCATCGTCGAGGCGCTGCGCCACGGCGAGCGTGACCCGGGCATCGACACCGCCAACCTGCGACGCCTCTCCGCCTACTGGGAGCAGGTGCGCCGGGGCTACGTGGCCTTCGAAAGCGATATCCGTTCGGGCGCCTCCGAGGTCTACGTGCACGGCATGCCGGGCGGGCAGTACACGAACCTGCGTGAGCAGGCGCGCTCGCTCGGGATCGACGAGGCGCGCTGGCCCGAGGTGGCGCAGGCCTACGCCGATGTCAACGACATGTTCGGCGACATCGTGAAGGTGACCCCGACCTCGAAGGTCGTCGGCGACATGGCGATCATGATGGTCACGAGCGGGCTGACGCGCGCGCAGGTCGAAGACCCGCAGGCGCAGATCGCGTTTCCCGAGTCCGTCGTGCAGCTGATGCGCGGCGACATCGGCCAGCCGGCGGGCGGGTTTCCGAGGGAGCTACAGGCGAAAGTGCTGAACGGCGCCGAGCCGCTCACCGTTCGGCCCGGCAAGGTGCTGCCGCCCGCGGACCTCGAAGCGACCCGGCGCGACGTCGCGCAGAAGATCGGGCGCGAGGTTACCGATTACCAGCTCGCGTCCTACCTGATGTATCCACGCGTGTTCCTCGAATACGCGAAAGACCGCGCTGCGTACGGCGACATGGGCCGCCTGCCCACACCGGCGTTCTTCTATGGCATGGAGCCGGGGCAGGAGATCAGCATCGATCTCGAGCGCGGCAAGACGCTGATCGTCACCTATATCGCGGTCAGCGAAACGCACGATGACGGAACGCGCACCGTGTTCTTCGAGCTGAACGGCCAGCCGCGCTCGGTGCGCGTCCTGGATCGCAGCCAGGTCGCCCGTCGACCGCCGCAACGCAAGGTTGAGCCCGGCAACGCGCGGCAGGTCGGTGCGCCGATGCCCGGCAGCGTGGTGACTGTCTCCGTCGCGGTCGGCCAGAAGGTTGCGCGCGGCGACGTCGTCGTGACGCTCGAGGCGATGAAGATGGAAACGGCCGTGCGGGCCGAGAAGGACGGTCAGGTCGTCGAAGTGCTGGCGCGGCCCGGGTTGCAGGTCGACGCCAAGGATCTGCTCGTCGTCATCGACTGAGCCGCGCGCCGCAGCGCGGCCGCGGCCAGCATCGCGATCGTCAGCAGCGGCAGGCTGCCGCCGCCACCACTGCTGTTCGCACCGCTGGTCGGTGGCGGTGGTGGGGTCGGGTTGCCGCCACCGCCCGCGCTGCCGGTCACGGTGAGCGCGGCGCTCGCCGCATTGTTGCCGCTGTCCGGGTCGACGGCGGCGGTGAGCGCCACCGCGGTGACGGTGTAGCTGCCCGCCGCGCTCGTGTGGACGGAGAACGCCACGGTGCGTGAGTCGCCCACCGCGAGCAACAGCGGATCGCAGGAAATGCTGTTCGCGCTGGCCGTGCAGCCGAGTCCCGTCGAGTCGATCGAGGTCACCGCGAGCCCGGACGGGATGTCGATCGACAGGCGGGCGTCCGAGGTGATGCTTGGGCCCTTGTTGGTCATCGTCACCGTGTAACGCGCGTCTTCGCCGGCCACGACGCTGGCCGGGGCAACGGCCGTCGTCGTCGCGAGATCGGCGAGCGGTGCCGTGACGATCTCGACCGACAGCGCATTGTTGCCGGGCGCGCCGTCGTTGCTCGCAAACACGTTCGCGGCCAGTGTTTCGGTGCCGATCGCGTTTCCCGTCAGCGACAACGTGATCGTGCGCGTGGTGCCGGGGGTCAGGGTGCCGAGGGTGCAGCTCGCCTGATTGCCGATCGTCGTGCAGAGGCCGCCCGCGGCGTTGATCGACTCGAGCGAGGAACTGACGGGAACCACGAACGCAACCGCGGTCTGTTCCGCGTCGCGCGTGCCGATCGAGCGCACGGTGAAGGTGAGCGAGTAGTTCACGCCGATGCCGTGGCGTGCCGAGGCGATCGGTGCGGTGATGTCGGCATCGACCTGGTCGACGGCCGTGAGGCACTGCGCGCCGGCGACGCGTCGCGCGATCTCCGCAAGGCTGCACTGCGAGAACTGCGAATTCGAGGTGGAGAGGCTCGGGGCCATCAGGAACGCCGTCGAGTTCGTCGACGCGCAGGCCTTGCCCGCTTCGCCGTCGTGCGGGGCGCCGAAGTTGTGCCCGATCTCATGGGCGGCGACGAGCGAGATGAGTGCCGCGCTCAGCTTGCCCGAGCGCGCTTCCGTCAGGCTGGCCGATTGCAGCGAGCAGACCGTGTCGAGATAGGCGATGCCGACCGTGGTCTCGTCGAGTTCGCGGCCGGTCAGCAGGTGCGTGAGCCCGAGGCGCTGCGACGCGAGCGTCGTTCGGCGGTAGCCCGCGACCTGCTGCAGCAAATCCGCCGCTACGGTCGAGGTGAACGGTTCGACCGCGGACTCGTAGACGAAGGTCGAACCGACCCGGATGCGGACGCCGGCTTGCGCGGCGAAAATGCCGTCGACGACGTTCATCCGCGCGAGGATGAAATCGATCGTCGCCGCCCCGTACGCCTGAAAGAGTTCGTAGTCGCCCACGGTGGCGATGTCGAGTTGCCGGTCGACCGCCTGTGCCGCGAGCGGCGCGAGTTCGCTGCCGAGCGCTTTGTAGAGGGTCAGCGCACTTGTCGGGCGGCCGGCATCGACGACGCCGCAGCTGACCGTCTGCGGATCGATCAGGGCATCTTCGAGGCGGTACACCACGGTGCCGGTGGTCGGCGGGGACAGCGCGGCGTCCGCGAGCGGCGCGATCTCGCGCGCCGGTTCGATCGCATAGATTTCGCGCCCGTCACTGACGAGACCGCTGAGCCCGGTGCGGGTGCGCGTGAGGCGGGCCCACGAACCGGGGAGCCCTGCGATGCGCCCCTCGAGCGGCACGAGGTCGGTGCGTCCCGCGGGGATCGCTGCGGCGAGCCGGGCGTTCGGCTCGAGCTGCAAATCGAAGCGCTTGCCGAAAGCCTCGAACGACAGCTGCTCGCGTCCGGAGGAGCTCGCGAGTTTCGCCTGCAGCGCCCGCGCAGGCTCGAGATACACGATGCGCGCCGGCGCGCCCGCTTCGGCCCACGGTGCGACCACCGCGAGCGCGAGGATCAATCCCCCCCTGAAATCCCCCCATCCCTTCATGCGTCCGGATTATCGCCTGTTCCCGGTGCGCTTTGGGGATCAGGCGACACAATCCCGCAGCGGCAAGCTTATGTCTGCAAGGCGGAGCGGATCGGGATGCACGCGGGCCGCCACGAGCTTTCGCGCGGCCATCTGATCCCTGCCACTGTTCACGGTGTCGATCGCGATCAGCTCGCCGTCGCGCAGGTAGCAGGCCGAGAAACTGTGCGTGGCGGGATCGCCCCGCAGCACGATGCGATCGTAGCCCTGCGAGAGTCCGACGATGATCAGCTTCAGGTCGTACTGGTCGGACCAGAACCACGGCGTCTTGTCGTGCACAGTCGCGATGCCGAGCAGGTTGAGCGCCGCGCTCGTCGCCTGCTCGAAAGCATTGTCGACGGACTCGAGGCGCAGGCGCCTGCCGTAGCGCGCGCTCGGATGGTTGGTGCAGTCGCCGGCGGCGTAAACCAGCGGATCGGTCGTGCGGCAGTATTCGTCGACCACGATGCCGTCGTCGCAGGCGAGCCCCGCGTCGCGCGCGAGTTCGTCGATCGGCGCGGCGCCGACGCCGACGATCACGAGGTCCGCGGGGTGCTCACTGCCATCGGTGCAGCGCACGGCGCGGATGCGCGTGTCGCCCTCGAACGCCGCGAGGCCGGCCCCAAGCCGGATGCGCACGCCGTGGCGGGCGTGTTCGGCTTCGTAGAATCGCGACACCGGCTCGCATACGACGCGGTTCATCACGCGATCGGCGAGCTCGATCACGGTGACCTCGAGCCCGAGTTCACGCAGCGACGCCGCGACTTCGAGTCCGATGTAGCCGCCGCCGACGATCACGGCGCGCCGGCCGGGCTGCGCCTGCGCGCGTATCGTGTCGACGTCGGCGATCGTGCGCAGCGTGTGGACGCCCTGAAGCCCGGCACCGGGCACCCGGACCTGGCGGGCGCGGCTGCCGGTCGCGAGCAACAGCGCGTCGTACCCGAGTGCGCTGCCGTCATCGAGTGTCAGCGTGCGCGCCGCGCGATCGATGCGGGTCGCACGCCGGCCGAGGCGCAGGCTGACCGCGTGTTCGTCGTAATGCGCCTGGTGGCGGATCAGCAGGCGATCGCGATCGAAACTGCCGGCGAGGAATTTCTTCGACAGCGGCGGACGTTGATAAGGCGGCAACGGCTCGTCGCCCACGACGGTGAGCGCATCGGTGTAGCCCTTGCGGCGCAGCGTCTCGACCGCCTGGGCGGCAGCCTGTCCGGCGCCCACGACCACGATATTTTTCGGCATGCGAAATGCAGCATACTGGGCGAATACCGCGAACCCAAGCGCACCATTCCCGGGCATGGGGTCGCGGTTGATGCGCTAGAATGGTGCGCAGCCCCGATCCATTCGCGCACGGCGGGGCCGGAAACGCGTGATTTCGTGCATGATCGGCGCTGGCATGAAAGCTGCTGCGAAGGCGAGCCAGAAGACATCGAGGGGAGTGAGTGCATGAAACTGGTCACCGCGATCATCAAGCCGTTCAAGCTCGACGATGTGCGCGCTGCGCTGTCGGAAATCGGCGTGTCGGGCATGACCGTCACGGAAGTGAAGGGCTTTGGTCGCCAGCGCGGCCACACCGAGCTCTACCGCGGCGCCGAGTACGTCGTCGACTTCGTGCCGAAGACCCGGATCGAAGTGGCGGTCAGCGACGACCTCGTCGATCAGGTCGTCGACGCGGTGCTGAAGGCGGCCAAGACCGGCAAGGTTGGCGACGGCAAGATCTTCATCACCGGCATCGACCGGGTGGTGCGCATCCGCACCGGCGAGACCGACGACTCCGCACTCTGACCATGGCCGAAAGCGCGACCGACGCGGGTGCGCTCGAACGCGCCGTGGCCAAGCTCGAGATCGACACGGCCCGCCGGCACATCTTCCTGTGCGTCGGCGGCAAGTGTGCGGGCGAGGACGTGCAGCACGCGTCCTGGGATTTCCTGAAGCGGCGCCTTCGGGAACTCGGCCTCGTCGATCAGCCGCACGGCGTATTGCGCACCAAGGCGGACTGCCTGCGCGTTTGCACGAGCGGTCCGATCGCGGTCGTGTACCCCGAAGGCGTGTGGTATCGGGACTGCACGGTGGCCAACGTCGAACGCATCATCCAGCAACATCTGATCGGCGGGCGCATCGTCGAGGAACTGCGGATCGCGCGGACGGGCGAGTCCGCGTAGACTTTCGCCATGCCACAGGCCATCGTCATGCGCGAGACCGGCGGTCCCGAAGTGCTGCGTCTCGAAGAGATCACCGTGCCGCCGCCGGCCGTGGGCGAAGTCCAGGTCCGGCACACGGCGATCGGCCTCAATTTCATCGACGTCTACGATCGCATCGGGCTTTACGCGCTCACGCTGCCCGCGGTGCCGGGCCGCGAGGCGGCGGGCATCGTCACCGCGCTCGGCCGCAAGGTGAAAGGCCTGCGCGTGGGCGACCGCGTCGCCTACGCGCTGCCGACCGCGGGCGCGTATGCCGAAGTGCGCAACGTGCCGGCGGCGCGGCTCGTGAAGCTGCCGAAGGGCGTCAAGGATGAAACGGCCGCCGCGATCATGCTGAAGGGTCTCACCGCGCACTACCTGCTGCGCCGTACCTATCGGGTCAAGAAAGGCGACTGGGTGCTCGTGCATGCCGCCGCCGGTGGGGTCGGCTTGCTCCTGTGCCAGTGGGCGCGGGCGCTCGGCGCGCGCGTGATCGGCGTCGTGGGGAGCACCGCGAAGGCAGCGCTCGCGAAACAGCACGGCTGCCACCACGTGCTGCTCTCGGGTCGCGACGATATCGTCGCCGGCGTCAAGGCGCTGACGAAGGGCGCGGGTGTCAATGTCGTGTACGACTCGGTCGGCAAGGACACGTTCCTCGAGTCACTCGATTGCCTGCGACCGCTCGGCATGATGGTGACTTACGGCAATGCGTCGGGACCGCCGCCTGCGATCTCGCCGCTCGAACTCGCGAAGCGCGGGTCACTTTTTCTCACGAGGCCTTCGCTGTTCGCCTACATCGCCGCGCCCGCTGACCTGGCGGCGGCCGCGCGTGAACTTTTTGCGATGGTCACGAAGAAAAAGGTGCGCGTGCGCATCGGTCAGCGCTATGCACTGCGCGACGCCGCGCAGGCCCATCGTGACCTCGAGGCACGGCGCACGACAGGCTCGACGGTGCTGGTGCCGTGACCCGCGGCGGTGCGGCGTGGGCGGTGCTCGCGCTGACCGGTCTCGCGCTCTTCGGCAACTACTACGTCTACGATTCGATCGGCCCGCTCGCCGAGCAGCTCACGCGCGAACTCGGGTATTCCGATACCCAGATCGGCACGCTGAATGCGATCTACAGCCTGCCGAACATCGTTCTTGTGTTCGTCGGCGGCATCCTCGTCGACCGCTACGGTCCGGGCCTCGTGACATTCTGGACGGCGCTGATCTGCCTCGCGGGCGCGCTGCTCACGGCGATCGGCACGCCGTTCGCGCTGATGGCGGCGGGGCGGCTGTTGTTCGGGATCGGCGCCGAGACGATGATCGTCGCGACGATCGTCGCGCTCGGCATCTGGTTCGCGGGCCGCCAGCTCGCCTTCGCGATGGCGCTGTCGATCAGCTTTGCGCGGGTCGGCTCATACGCCGTCGATGTCTCGCCGCTGTGGGCGTCGGGCGCGTATTCGTCGGGATGGCAGGCGCCGCTGTGGGTCGCGGCCGGGGTGATGCTTGCCGGCGTGATCGCGGCGTTCGCCTATTGGCGGCTCGAGGCCACCGCGGCCGCGCGCGGCGTGCAGGTGCTCGGCCTGTCGCGCGAACGCATCGAGCTCTCGAAGATCGCGCACTTCAGCCGCGGCTACTGGTATGTGCTCGCGCTGTGCGTGCTTTTCTACTCGGTGATCTTCCCGTTCCGCAGCACGTTCTCGATCATGTATTTCCAGCACACGGGCGGCATGACGCTCGAGGCCGCGAGCCTCCTCAACAGTCACGTGTTCCTCGCGGCAGTGTTCGCGACGCCGCTCTTCGGCTGGGTGAACGATCGATTCGGACGCCATGGACTCCTGCTGACGCTCGGCGCCGCGTTGCTCGTTGCGGCTTTCTACGTCCTCGGCGCGACGAAGCTGTCGCCGGGAGTCAGCACGGTGTTGATCGGCATCGCGTTCTCGCTGGTGCCGGCCGTGCTGTGGCCCGCGGTCACGTTGCTCGAGCCGCCGCAGCGGCTCGGCACCGCCTACGGCTTCATGACGATGGTCCAGAACATAGGCATGGCGGGCGCGAACTTCGCGGCGGGCGCGCTCAATGATGCCAATGGCGCCGGCGCCGAAAATCCCGCGGGCTATCTGCCGATGATCGAGTTCTTCGGTGTGTTGTCGCTACTGGCGGTCATCTTCGCCGCGCTCTTCTGGCGCTATCGCCCGAACAGCACGACCTGACGCACCGCCTCGCCGCTCGCGAGCCGGTCGAAGCCGGCGTTGATCTCGTCGAGCGCAAGGCGATGCGAGATCAGCCGATCCACGGGCAGCCTTCCCGCCCGGTACCACTCGATGTAGCGCGGGATGTCGCGCGCGGGATCCGCGCCGCCGAGATAGCTGCCCTTGATCGTGCGCTCTTCCGCGACGATGCCGACGTGCGGCACCGAGAACATCGCCTGCGGCGACGAGAGGCCCGCGGTCACGGTCGTGCCGCCGCGTCGCGTGATCCGGTAGGCGAGGTCCAGGGCCTGCACCGATCCTGCCATTTCGAACGCGGCGTCGACGCCTCCGCGGGTGAGCCCGCGCGCCTTCGCGACCACATCGGGATCGGCCGCCTCGAGCGTGTGGGTGGCGCCCAGCTCGCGCGCGAGTGCGAGTTTCGCGGGCGAGAGGTCGATCGCGATCAGCACGCTCGCGCCCTGCGCGCGCGCGCCGAGCAGTGCGGCGAGGCCGACGCCACCGAGGCCCACGATGGCCGTGCGACTGCCCGCGCGAAGCTGCGCGGTGTTGACGACCGCGCCGACGCCGGTCAGCACGGCACAGCCGAACACGGCCGCTTCGTCGAACGGCAGGTCGCGATCGATGCGCACCAGCGAGCGGCGCGATACGACGGCGTGATCGGCAAACGCCGAGACGCCGAGGTGGTGGTGTATGTCACGCCCGCTGCGATGCAGTCGCTGCGTCCCGCCGAGCAGCGTGCCGTCCGTGTTGCTCGCGGCACCCGGCTCGCACAGCGCCGGGCGCCCACCGACACAGGGTTCGCAGCGGCGGCAGCTCGGCACGAAGGTCGTGATCACATGATCGCCGATCGCCAGATCGTCGACGCCCGCACCGAGGGCCTCCACGACCCCCGCGGCCTCGTGACCCAGCGCCATCGGCAAGGGCCGCGGCCGGTGGCCGTCGATCACCGAAAGGTCGGAATGGCACAGCCCGGCGGCGCGCACGGCGATCAGCACCTCACCGGGCCCGGGTGCGTCGAGATCGAGCTCGGCGATCGTGAGCGGCCGCGAAGCCGCATACGGGGGCGACAGACCCATCGAATCGAGGACAGCGGCGCGCGTCTTCATCGCTACAATTGTGGCATGAGCGACGCCACATCTCGTGCCCTGCCACCGACGCGCGCCGATTTCCCGGTGTTTCGCGCCATCGCGACGCGCTGGATGGACAACGACCACTACGGCCACGTCAACAACGTCGCGTACTACTCGTACTTCGACACGGCGGTGAACGGCTGGCTGATCGAAGCGACCGGCGTCGATATCCGGACCCTGCCGGCGATCGGCCTCGTCGTCGAAACAGGCTGCCGCTACTTCAAGCCGCTGTCATTCCCCGAGGAGCTCGACGTGGGCCTGGGCATCGACCGCGTGGGCGGGAGCAGCATCACCTACCGCCTCGGCATCTTCCGCCGCGGCGACGGCGACGCTGCCGCCGCGGGCAAATTCGTGCATGTGTACGTGGACGCGACAACGCGCCGGAAAGCGGCAATACCTGGCTCGATTCGTGCGGTAGCCGATAAGCTGGCGGCGGCCCTCTGGCTCTAAGCTCTAAGCTCTAAGCTCTCAACCATATCGATCCGGTGAGTAGAGGTTGATCGGCACCGGCGGCTCGCGGCCGGCAATCAGGTCGCTGATCACTCGCCCGGTCGCCGGCGCGAGCGAGAACCCCATCATCGCGTGCCCCGTTGCGACGAGCAGGTTGTCGGCGCGCCGCGTGCGGCCGATGTAGGGCAGGCCGTCGGGCGAGCAGGGCCGCAACCCCGCCCACGGTGTGATGCCCGCAAAATCCGCGGGGCCGAACTGCGGGTAGTAGCGCGGAATCGCGTCGATCATGGCCGCGACGCGCCGCTGATCGATCGAACGGTCGAGGCCGCACAATTCCATCGTGCCCGCAAAGCGCAGCGCCTTGCCCATCGGCGTCACGGCGATGCGCGCCTCGGTGAGGATCGCGCCGGCGTGGGGCAGCACGCGCGGCGCCGCGAGCGTGAAGCTGTAACCCTTGCCCGACAGCAGCGGCAGCGGCAGGTCGATGTCGCGCGCGAGCGCGGCCGACCACATGCCACCCGCGATCACGAACTCCTCGCCGCCGATCTCGCCCGCTGCGGTCGCAACCGCCGCGACCCGCGATCCGCTGCGACGCAGGCCCGTCACTTCGGTGTTCCAGTGAAGCTCGACACCCGCCTCGGCGAGCCCGGCGATGAGCGTCGCGACGACTCGCTGCGGCACCGAGTGCGCATCGAGCGGGTAGCGCACGGCGCCAACGATCGTCAGGTCGAGGTGGGGTTCGAGCGCCGCCGCCGCGTCGCGATCGAGGATCTCGACCGCGAGCCCCAGCCGTTGCGCCAGCTTCGCGGCGTCGAGTTCCTCGCGCAGCCCGTGCGCGGTGCGGGCGAGCATCAGCAGACCGTGCTCGGCGAGCGGCACGCCCTGCGGCCAGAGCAAAGTGAGCGCCTCGTAACCACGGCGACTGAGCAGCGCGAGGTCGCGCAGTGCGGGCGCGGCGAGCGCCACGCGCGAGGCGGTGGCGGCGCGCAGGAACTGCCAGCACCAGCGCAGGTACTCCGGATCGAAGCGTGCCGGCACGCGCAGCGGGCTGCGCGGGTTCGCCAGCGAGAGGAGGCCGGTTTTCACCGAGCCCGGCGAGGCGAGCGGCACGATATGGCTCGGCACGATCATGCCGGCGTTGCCGAGCGAGCAGCGATCGCCCTCGGGGCCACCTCGATCGATCAGCGTGACGCGGTGGCCGTCCTGCGCGGCATACCAGGCCGTCGCGAGCCCGGCGATGCCGCCGCCGATCACAACGACCTGTCGCGGCGCAGGCAGGCGGCCGTTCACGGCACGGCACCGATACCGTGCGCGAGTGGATCGGTCGGGTCAACGACCAGCATCGCTTCGGCGGTCACCCAGGCCTGGCCGGTGATCGTGGGGATCACGCGGTCGCCCGCGGGCTCATAGCGCGCCTTGAAAACGCTCCCGGTGATGCTTGCCTGGTGCCACACCGCGCCCGGCACGAGCCGGCCATCGGCGGCGAGGCAGGCGACCTTCGCACTCGTCCCGGTGCCGCAGGGCGAGCGGTCGTACGCGCCGCCGGGGCACAGCACGAAGTTGCGCGCCTCATCCGACAGTTCGATGTGATCGACCTCGGCGCCGTCCGCGCCGGTGACGCCGGCGCGCACGAGCGCGCGCTTCACGCGTTCGCAGAAGTTCCCGAGCTCGGCGGCGCGCGCGAGCGCGAGCGTCTGGCCGTGGTCCTCGGACAGGAAAAACCAGTTGCCACCCCACGCGACGTCGCCCGTGATGCGACCGTGCCCCTCGACCTCGACGGCGACACCATGCGCATGGCGATACGCCGGGACATTGCGCACCGAGACCGTATTCGCATCGTGCAGTGTCGTCGTCACGATGCCCACGGGTGTTTCGATGCGGTATTCGCCCGGCGCAAAGCGCCCGAGCCAGGCAAGCGTGACGACGGTGCCGATCGTGCCGTGGCCACACATCCCGAGATAGCCGGCGTTGTCGAAGAAGATCACCCCGGCGGCGCAGGTCGGGTCGACCGGCGGCGTGAGCAGCGCGCCCACGAGGGCCTCCGACCCGCGGGGCTCGCCCACGATCGTCGAGCGGAACCGGTCGTGCCGGCCGCGAAGCTGCGCGACGCGCTCCGCAAGCGAACCCGTGAGCAGCGGTCCGCCGTCGATCACGACACGGGTCGGCTCCCCGCCGGTGTGCGAATCGACGACGTGGATGTCCGTCATCGGCGGCGCCGGGGCGCGGGCGGCAGTTTCGGGCGGTGCTCGAGCCCGGCGTGAATGATTTCGAGAATGCGCTTGCGCTCATCCTTCACGAGGACGCGGCGCGGTGCGCGCACCCATTCGGCGCCGAGGCCGGCCTCCTGGACCGCGAGCTTGATGTACTGCACGAACTTCACGTGCGTATCGAGGTGCGCGAGCGGCGTGAACCAGCGGTAGAGGCGGCGCGCGGCGTCGATCTCGCCCGCCACCGCGAGGTCCCACAGGCGCTGGTTCTCCCGCGGGAAGGCGAGGCCGATGCCGGCGATCCAGCCGTCCACGCCGAGCACCACGCTTTCGAGCACGAGATCGTCGACACCCGCGAACAGCACGTAGCGGTCACCGACCGCATTGCGCAGGTCGGTGATGCGTCGCACGTCACCGGAGGATTCCTTGATCGCGACGAGGTTCGAAACTGTCGCGAGCTCCGCGAACATCGTCGGCGTGATGTCGACCTGGTACGCGAGCGGATTGTTGTAGCAGATGATCGGCAACTGCGTGGCGCGAGCCACGTCGCGGTAGTGCAGCAGGGTTTCGCGCGGGTCGGCGCGATAGATCATCGCGGGCAGGAGCATCAGTCCGTCGGCGCCGAGGCGCTCCATGTCGCGCGCGTACTCCTTGGCCGCCGCGGTGCTGGTTTCGACCACCGTCGCGATCACCGGCACGCGCCCGGCGGCCGCTTCGATCGTGGCGGCCACGACACGCCGCTTCTCATCCGGGGAGAGCGCGGCGTTTTCGCCGAGCGATCCGAGCATCACGAGGCCCGAGGCGCCGCTCGCGATCATGGTTTCAACGTGCCGCGCGGTCGCTTCGAGGTCGAGCGACTCGTCGCGATGGAACTGCGTCGTCATCGCCGGGAACACATCGCGCCAGGGGATCGTCATGCGGGCTGTACTCCGGGTGGGTTAGTCCACGATTCGCAGGTTGCGGCCGGTGCGGCTGATGCCGAGCGCACCGCTGCGCACCACTTCGAGCATTTCACTGTGCCGTGCAAGATCGACGATGAACTCGCTGACTTCGGCCTCGCTCGCGGTGAGCTCGACGATGAACCCGTCGGGCGCCGGATCGAGCACGCGGCCGCCCGCGCGGATCACGAAGCCGCGCACCGCATCGGATTGCTCGGGGCGCAGCCGCAACTTCAGCAGCACGAGCTCGCGCTCTAGGTGCTCGCCATCCTTCAGGTCCTCGACGCCGACCACGTCGATCAGCTTCAGCAGCTGGTTCGAGATCTGCTGCATCACCGCGTCCGAGCCCCGCGTGACGAGCGTGATGCGGGAGACGGTCGGGTCGTCGGTGGCGGCGACCGAGAGCGACTCGATGTTGTAGCCGCGGGTGGAGAAGAGGCCCGCGACGCGCGTGAGCGCGCCTGCCTCGTTTTGCAGGAGGATCGCGATGATGTGACGCATGGGATTCCGGCGAAAAGGAGCGCCTTGGAGAATACTGTAAGCCCGCGTTCGCGTGGCGGATTTGCGCGCCGGCGACAAGCTGTTAGTCTTTCGGGCCCCCCTTCGCCGAGCGACACGACCCCCGATGAGCGACACGGTCATAATGCCCCGCCCGCAGGCTCACCCGCTGGCCGGCCACGTCATGACCGGTGCACAGATGATCGTGCAGGTCATCGCGGACGAAGGCGCGACCGCGATCTTCGGTTACAGCGGTGGCGCGATCCTCCCGACCTACGACGCCGTGTTCCTCTATAACGAAGCGCAGCAGCGGGCGGGTGTGCGGCAGATTCCGCTGATCGTTCCGGCGAACGAGCAGGGCGCCGGTTTCATGGCTGCCGGCTATGCGCGTTCGAGCGGTCGCGTGGGCGTCGCGCTCGTGACCTCGGGGCCGGGGGCGACCAATACGGTCACGCCGATCCGCGACTGCATGGCCGATTCGGTGCCGATTGTCGTGATCTGCGGCCAGGTGCCTACCGCGGCAATCGGCTCGGACGCGTTCCAGGAGGCGCCGGTCGCCTCGATCATGGGTGCGGTCGCCAAGCACGTGTTCCTCGTGACCGATCCGGCGAAGCTGGAGGCGACCGTCCGCACCGCGTTCGAAGTAGCGCGCACCGGGCGTCCGGGGCCGGTCGTGATCGACGTGCCGAAGGATGTGCAGAACTGGCAGGGCGAATACCGCGGTTTCGGCACCCTGCCGATCCCGGGCTATCGCCGGCGCATGGATACCTCGGCGGCCAGCGTGCTCGCAGAGCCCGATGCCGCGCGGTTCTTCGAACTGCTCGCCGCGTCGAGGCGACCGCTCGTCTATGCGGGCGGCGGTGTGACGAACGGCTCGGCGGCGGACGCACTGCGCGAATTCGCCGCCGCGTTCGACGTGCCGGTGGTCACGACGCTGATGGGCATCGGGGCAATGGACACGGCCGATCCACGCTGCCTGCGCATGCTCGGCATGCACGGCGCGGCGTTTGCGAACTACGCGGTCGAGGACTGTGATTTCCTGATCACGGTCGGCGCGCGCTTCGACGATCGGGTCGCAGGCGATCCGCAACGTTTCGCGGCGAGCGCGCAGGCGATCGCGCAGTTCGACATCGACCGTGCCGAGATCAACAAGGTGAAGCGCGTGCAGTGGAGCCACGTCGGTCCGCTCCGCGAGGCGCTTGCCGCGCTCACCGCCGCAGGCCGCAAGCTCGGCGTGTCGGCCGATCACGCGGCATGGCGCGCGGTGCTCGCCGAACTGCGCCGCGTGCACGCGATGAACTACGACCGCGAGAGCCCGCTGATCCAGCCGTACTATGTGATCGAGGAGATTGCGCGCGTGACGCGCGGGGAAGCGATCGTCTCGACGGGTGTCGGCCAGCACCAGATGTGGGCCGCGCAGTACTGCGAATTCCGCGAGCCGCGCCTGTGGCTCACTTCGGGCAGCATGGGCACGATGGGCTTCGGGCTGCCCGCGGCGATCGGCGCGCAGGTGGCGAATCCCGACCGGCTCGTGATCGACATCGACGGTGATGCGAGCGTGCGCATGAACATCGGCGAACTCGAGACCGCGACCACCTACGACCTGCCGGTCAAGGTCGTGGTGCTGAACAATTTCGGCGACGGCATGGTCAAGCAATGGCAGAAACTCTATTTCAAGGGTCGCCTGTCCGCGAGCGACAAGTCGCTGCACAAGAAAGACTTCGTGAAGGCCGCGCAGGCCGACGGTTTCGGCTACGCGGTGCGCCTCGACAAAAAGGCGGACGTGCCGCGGGTGATCAGGGAGTTCCTCGGCTTCAAGGGGCCGGCCTTCCTCGAAGTGGTGATTGATCCTGACGCGGGCGTCTACCCGATGGTCGGGCCGGGGCAGTCGTACGACAAGATGATCACCGGCGATTTCATCGTGTCGCGAAATGCCGCCCCGGACGCAGCCGCGCCGGATCCTTCCGAAATGTTCTGAGGGCGCCTCACTGAAATACCTGCACACGATGGTGCGCGTCACGGACCTCGCGGCGTCGCTGCGTTTCTATTGTGACGGGCTCGGGCTCACGGAAATCCGTCGCAAGGACTCTCCGCAGGGTCGCTACACGCTGGTGTTTCTCGCGGCGGCCGGTGACGAGGCCGCGCAGATCGAGCTGACGCACAACTGGGACCCCGAGGCGTACGCGGGGGGTCGCAACTTCGGACATCTCGCCTACGCGGTCGACGACATCCACGCGCTGTGCGCCCGCCTCGCGGCCGCGGGCGTGACGATCAACCGCCCGCCGCGTGACGGGCACATGGCGTTCGTGCGCTCGCCGGACGGTATCTCGATCGAACTGCTGCAGAAGGGTGCCGCGCTCGCGCCGGCCGAACCCTGGGTCTCGATGCCGAACACGGGCGCGTGGTGACCGGCGCGCCATGCCCCAGACGCGCGCACGCATTGCGGGACTGCTGATCGCGGCGGGGTTCGCCGCCCTCACCTTCGTGCTGTGGGCGCTGATGAATCGCCCGACCGCCGAGCCGCCGTGGCCCGCGCGTATCCAGGGCTTCGCCTTCTCGCCGTTCGCCCAGGGCGAGGATCCGGGCTTGCAGCGCATGCCGACGGAGGCAGGCATCGATCGCGATCTCGCGCTCCTTTCCGGCAAGACCAACGCCGTTCGCACCTACAGCACGCTCGGTCCACTCGGCGCCGTGCCGCGTCTCGCCGACAAGCACGACATCAACGTTGCGCTCGGCGCGTGGATCGACTCGAACCACGACGCAAACGAGCGTGAGCTCGACGGCGCGATTTCGCTCGCGCGCACGCACCGCAACGTGGTGCGCGTGTTGATCGGCAACGAAGTCGTGCTGCGCGGCGACGTGCCGCTCGACGAGATGTATGCCTATCTCGATCGCGCGCGCGCAGCGATCCACCAGCCGGTCGGTACCGCCGAGCCCTGGCATGTGTGGCTCGCCAATCCCGGGCTCGCCGATCACGTCGACTTCATCGCCATCCACCTGCTGCCCTACTGGGAAGGCGTGCCGGTCGAAAACGCGGTGGCCTATTCGGTGCAGCGTTACGAGGAAGTGCGGGCGAAGTTTCCCGACAAGCCGATCATCATCGGCGAGGTCGGCTGGCCCAGCAACGGCCGCACGCGCGAGGGCGCGGTCGCCTCGATGGCGAACGAAGCGCTGTTCCTGCGCCGCTTCCTGCAGCATGCCGAGGCGGAAGGCTATATCTACTACCTGATGGAAGCCTTCGATCAGCCGTGGAAGGCGAGTTTCGAGGGA
The DNA here is from genome assembly GCA_902826635.1 of uncultured Pseudomonadota bacterium. Lineage (GTDB taxonomy): Bacteria > Pseudomonadota > Gammaproteobacteria > Steroidobacterales > Steroidobacteraceae > CADEFQ01. The sequence continues at coordinate 42,076 of CADEFQ010000014.1, read as the reverse complement.
GCGGTGGGCGCCTACTGGGGTGTCTACGACGTCGATCGCCGCCCGAAATTCGAGTTCACCGCCCCGATCGTGCGCGTGCCCCAATGGCACGTGCTTGCGACCGTCTCCGTGCTGGTCGCGCTCTTCATCCTGGCGCTCCTTTATCTCAACAGCGCGACGCTCAGGAAGCGCGGTCGCAGCTTCCTGGCGGTCATCGTGTTTCCCACCGCGACCATCGCGGTTTGGGTGTTCTACCAGTTCACGCAGCAGTACTTCACCGCGACGAGCGTGATCGTCGGCGTGCTGCTTGCAGTCGGCATGATCGGCGTGATCGCCGTGTTGCTCGCCGAAGCGCACGAATGGGCCGAGGCGCAGTGGGTGGTCGGCCGCCGGCGCCTCGCCGCGCAACTGCTGCTCGAAGGGAGCGGCGTGCAGCCGAAAGTGTCGATCCACGTGCCGGCGTACAACGAGCCGCCCGGCATGCTGATCGAAACGCTGAACGCGCTCGCGCAACTCGACTACCCCGACTTCGAAGTGCTCGTGATCGACAACAACACGAAGGACGAAGCCGTGTGGCGGCCGGTGGAGGCGCACTGCGCCGCGCTTGGGCCGCGTTTTCGTTTCTTCCACGTCGCGCCGCTCGCGGGCTTCAAGGCCGGCGCGCTCAACTTCGCGCTGGCGCACACGGCGCCCGACGCCGAAGTCGTCGCCGTGATCGACAGTGACTACATCGTCGATGCAGCGTGGCTCGCCGATCTCGCGCCGTGCTTTGCGAACCGCTATGTCGGCATCGTGCAGGCGCCACAGGATTATCGCGACGGTGGCGAGAACGCGTTCAAGGCGATGTGCTACGCGGAGTACCGCGGCTTCTTCCAGATCGGCATGGTGACGCGCAACGAACGCAACGCGATCATCCAGCACGGCACCATGACGATGGTGCGCCGCTCGCTGCTCGAGGCGACCGGGCGCTGGGCGGAGTGGTGCATCACCGAAGACGCCGAGCTCGGCCTGCGCGTATTCGAGGCGGGCTACGAAGCGGTCTACACACCGAAATCCTACGGGCGTGGCCTGATTCCGGACACGTTCGTCGACTTCAAGAAGCAGCGATTCCGCTGGGCGTATGGCGCGATGCAGATCCTGAAGGAGCATGCCGACCTGCTGTTCTCGGGCGGTGGCGCGCTGACCACCGGGCAGCGCTATCACTTTATCGCGGGCTGGCTGCCGTGGGTCGCGGACGGATTCAACGTGCTGTTCAACCTCGCCGCGATCGGCTGGTCGGTGGCGATGGTCTTCGCGCCCGAGCGCGTCGACCCGCCGCTCGCGATGTTCGCCGTGCTGCCGCTCGCGCTCTTCACCTTCAAGCTCGCGAAGCTGCTGCACCTGTACCAGGCTCGCGTCGGCGCCGGCTGGCGCCAGACCTTCGCGGCCGCGGTCGCGGGGCTCGCGCTTTCGCACACGATCGGCCTCGCGGTCGTGAAAGGGCTGCTCACCCGCAACGAACCGTTCTTCAGGACGCCGAAACGGGCCGCCCAGCATCGCGTGCGCACCGCACTCAACGCGGCGCGCGAGGAAGCGCTGATCATGTTCGCGCTGTGGCTCTGCGCCTGGGGCGTCGCGCATACGCCGCAGATGGCGAGCCCCGATCGGCTCGCGTGGATCATCGTGCTGGTGATCCAGTCCGTGCCTTACGCCGCGACGATCGTCACCTCGCTCGTGAGCGCGTTTTCGCTCCCCGCGAGGCTGATGGGCGGGGATCGCGCGTGGCGCGAGACTATTTCATCGTCGGCATGACGAACTCGGCGGTGCCCGCGCCGCTCGTCGGCCAGCGTGCCGTCACGGTTTTCAGGCGCGTGTAGAAGCGCACGCCTTCCGGGCCGTGCACGTGTGTGTCACCGAACAGCGAGCGCTTCCAGCCGCCGAAGCTGTGGAATGCCATCGGCACCGGGATCGGGATGTTCACGCCCACCATGCCCGCCGCCACCCCGTGCGCGAACTCGCGCGCGGCGCGGCCGTCGTTCGTGAAGATCGAGGTGCCGTTGCCGAATTCGTGGGCGTTCACGAGTTCGAGTGCTTCGGCGAGCGAGGCCGTCCGCACGATCGCGAGCACCGGCCCGAAGATTTCCTCGCGCCAGATGCGCATGCCGCGCTCGACACCGTCGAACAGCGAGGGTCCGAGGAAGAAGCCACGTTCGTTGTCCGCGATCGCGTGCTTGCGGCCGTCGACGACGAGCTTCGCGCCTTCGGCGACGCCCACATCGATGTAGCCGCGCACCTTCTCGCGGTGCTCGCGCGTGACGAGCGGGCCCATCTCGACCTCGGGCTCGAGGCCGGAGCCGATGCGCAGCGCCGCGAGCTTCTGCCGCAGTGATTCAATCAGCGGGTCGGCGATGCCACCGACCGTGACCGCGACCGAGATCGCCATGCAGCGCTCGCCGGCCGAGCCGTAGGCCGCGCCGAGGAGCGCGTTCGCCGCGCGATCGATGTCGGCATCCGGCATCACGACCATGTGGTTCTTCGCGCCGCCGAGCGCCTGCACGCGCTTGCCGTGCTGCGAGGCGGTGCGGTGGATGTACTCGGCGATCGGCGTCGAGCCGACGAAGGTGACGGCGGCGACGTCCGGGTGGGTCAGCAGCGTGTCGACCGCCTCGCGATCGCCGTTCACCACATTGAACACGCCCGCGGGCAGCCCGGCTTCGGTCAGCAGCGCAGCGAGGCGCAGCGGGCAGGAAGGGTCCTTCTCCGACGGCTTCAGCACGAAGCTGTTGCCGCACGCGATGGCCACCGGGAACATCCACAGCGGCACCATCGCCGGGAAGTTGAACGGCGTGATGCCCGCGCAGACGCCGAGCGGCTGGCGCAACGACCAGCTGTCGATCTCGGCGCCCACGTTTTCGCTGAACTCGCCCTTCAGCAGCTGCGGAATGCCGCAGGCGAACTCGACGACCTCGAGCCCGCGGGTGACTTCGCCGAGCGCATCGGAGAGCACCTTGCCGTGCTCGAGCGTGATCAGGCGCGCGAGTTCATCCTGGTGCTTTTCGATCAGCTCCTTGAAGCGGAACATCACGCGCGCGCGCTTGAGCGGCGGCGTGGCGGCCCAGGCGGGCGCCGCGGCTTTGGCGGCGGCGATGGCGGCGGCCGTTTCGCCCGCGCTCGCGAACGCGACCTGCGCACGCACGACGCCGGTGGCCGGGTTGTATACGGCGCCGTGGCGGCCGTCGGCCGCTCCCGTGACGCGCTTGCCGCCGATGTAGTGGCCGAGATTGAGAGGCGATGCCGGGGCGAGGCGGGAATCGAGGGCGGGGGTGCTCATGACGAAAGGCCTTTGGTTGTCACCGCGCGCCCTTTTGGCTGCGGCGCTGCACGCTGTACTGAAACTCCTCGACGGGCCGGCCGCTCGCGTCGTTGGGCGTCGAGAGGAGCCGCGCCGTGGCGCGATCGCCGTCCAGGGAGATGTGCGCGAATCCCCATACCATGCCGCGGGAGAAGAGCGAGCGCAACTCGGGATTGCCGGTCTGCTGTTTCGCGGCAAAAGCGCCGTTCGACGGGCGCTGTTTGGCGCCTGCGCCGGAGACCACCTGCAACAGCGGCGACACAGTCTCACCGGGCAGCGCCTTCGAGCAGTCGTCGAGGTGCATCTCGAGCGTGTGCTCATGTCCTGCGAGGTACATGTCGGCGTAGCGGCACAGCGCAGGCAGGATCAGGCCGCGCAGCGCGCGCGCCTGCGCGAACTTGCTGCCCGCCGTTGACCACAGCGGGTGGTGCCCGACGACGATTTTCCAGCGCGCGGTCGAAGACGCGAGCGCCTGTTCGAGCCACGCGGCCATCTGCCGCTCGGCGTCGGTCTGCCTCGTGGTGTCGGGCGACGGCTCGTCGCGTTCGGCGAGCAGGATCTCGCGGCCGTCCCAGTCAACCTCCGTTTCTGGAATGACGAGGCGTGCGAGCAGCAGCTCGGTGTCGATCACGAACAACTCGACGAGGCCTTCGGCGCCGGGCGGCGTCACGCGATAGAAGTAGTCGTTCATGTAGAAAGGCGGCGTGCGTTCGAGGTAACGCAGCTCCGATTCGGCACCGGCGCGCGAGGTTTTCCAGTCGTGATTTCCGAGCGCCGCGTAGATCCGAAAGCCGGGCGCGAGGTCGCCGAAGTGGCCGTAAGGCGCTTCGAACATCGCGCGAAAGCGCCCCTCGTCGCTGCGCCCGTCTGCGCCGGCCGTCGCGCCTTCGGGATAGACGTTGTCGCCGAGCAGGGTCGCGAAGCGGCAGTCGCGGTTCGCGCAGTAAGTGCGCATTGCTGCGGCGACCGGCAACGCGCCGCTCGCCGCGACCACGCGGCCGTCCGGCAGCACGTGGGGCGGCGCAGCGGTGAATTCCGCGGGCGCGCGCCGGTCTTCGAGCCACTCGGCACGCTCGTGCGCGATGTAGGCGTCGACGCTCGGGAGGACATCGTCGGGATCGAGATAGTCGTAGTGATAGCCGGTGTCGCCGAAGGCCAGGAAACCGAAAGTCCCGGTGCCGGGTTGGTCGTTTTTCGGCTGTTGCGCCGTGCAGGCGGCGAGCAGCGCGGCGATCACGAACGCCGCCACGCGCGCGGATGCAGGAGGCCCTGGAATGTGGCGCATCAGGCCGCTTACGCCGCGCCGTACTTGCGCGCGATCATCGCGTGTACGTCGGCCACCGGGCGGCGGATCGGGCCTTCCGCTTCCATCTTGAGACTCGTGACGGCCGCCGCCCAGATCGTCGATTCCGCCGGCGATTTCGCGAGCCGGCGGGAGAGGTAGGAACCGACGCAGGTGTCGCCGCGCCCGCTTCGGCCGCGCAGCGGCTCGGGATGGAAGGTCGCCTCATACTCCTTGTCGTCGGCAAGCACGAGCACGCCGTCTCGATGGGTCAGCACGATTTCGCGCGGACCCTGCGCCGCGAGCATCGCCGCCGCGCGATGAATGTCGGTGGTGCCGGTCAGGAACTCGGCTTCGACGGCGTCGGTCTTCAGCACGTCGACGAGCGCGAGCACCGCGCGCTGCTCGGGCCACGGTGTGTAATGCAGGCGCCCGTCGTCGCCAACCACGCGCACGAAGCCCTGGACGTCGGCGCCGATCAGGCCGCCCTTTGCCTTCAGGACCTGCAATACCTCGAGCGAGGCCTCGCCGCGGATCGAGGCGCTCACGAGCCACGCACGCGCTTCCACGCCGGCAATATCGCGGGGCTCGAATGGGTCGGCCACGGCGGCGACAGTGAGGACGCGTTCGTCGACGTTGTCGGTCGGGTATTCGAGCCGCATCAACGTCGACGCACGCGATTCGTGGATCACGACCTGCACGCCCGCCTCGACGAGCAGCTGCGTGCTGCGCCGGTCTTCGGCCGCGAGCCGCGTGATCGCGGCGACCTCGATGCCGGCGAGCCGTGCCGCATGAGCCGCATAACTGTAGCCGCCGCCGTCGACGTAGCGGGTGCCCGCCTTCGACACGATCGTGTCCTTCGTATAGGCGCCGAGAGTCGCGAGGTCGCAGCGGAGCGTCGTGGTCGTCAAGAGAGTCTCCGGTGATGAAAAGTCAGTCGCGCAGCCGCACGCGCCACAGGGTCGCGGCGAGCAGCATCGAGACGATGGAAGAGCCGAGCCAGAACCAGGTCACGGGCGCGAAATCGTAGTGGCGCACGCCGTCAGCGGCGATCGTCATGCCGCGTTCGATCAGGTGGCCGCTGACGTTCTCCTGGATCGCTGCGCCGATGTAGCTGAAGATGCCGATCAGCCCCATCGCCGCGCCCGCGACGCGCTTCGGCGCGATGTCGACCGCGAACAGGCCGCCCAGCGAAGTGACGAGGCCGTTCAGGCCGAGACCGTAGAGAATGAACGCGCACACGAGGTTCGCCGCTGTGTGCGGGCCGTAGAACAGCAGTACGAGGCCGGCGATTTCCGCGAGCGCGAACAGCAGGTTCGCCGGCGGGCGGCGCGCGCCGAACCACTTGTCCGAGATGAAGCCGAAGGCGAGGCAGCCCGCGATGCCGGCAAACGTGTTCACCATCAGGAACGTGCCCGCCTCGACCAGCGAGAAGCCATGTGCTTCCTGCAAGTAGAGCACGCCCCAGCTGTTGATTGCATAGCGCGACACATAGATGCTTGCGCTCGCGAGCGCGAGCACCCACACGGCGGGAATCTTCAGGATCGACAGCTGAGTCCTGAACACTCCGCTCCGCGATGGCGCGGCCGCGCCCGCTTTCTGCCAGTGATCGTTGCGCCAGTCGGCCACGGTCGGCAGGCCGAGCGTGCGCGGCCGGTCCTGCACGAGCCGGTACATGAAGATCGCGACCAGCACGCACAGCAAGCCGGGTCCCCAGAAGCCGTAGCGCCAACCGTACGCCGCCACGAGACCGCCGACGGCGACGAACGTGAGCCCTTCGCCGATCGAGTGCGCCGTGCTCCAGATGCCGTAATAGCGGCCGCGCTCGCGATTGCTGAACCAGTGGGTCATCGCGACAACACCGGCCGGCGCGCCGAAACTCTGGAACCAGCCGTTCAGGCCCCACAGCAATGCCGAGACCGCGACCACGGTCGAGTAGCCCATGCCGATGTTGAGCAGCGCCGACATCAGCACCGCGAAGGCGAAGAACACCTTCATGTTCGCGTGGTCGGCGAGGAAGCCGTTGACCAGCTTGCCGACCGCGTACGCATAAAAGAGTGCGGAACCAATCAGCCCGAGGTCGGTCGGCGAGAAGATCCCGGCGTCGATCAGCGGCTTCTTGACGACCGAGAGCGCGAGGCGGCAGGTGTAGACGAGACCGTAGCCGAGCGTGATCGCGACCATCACGCGCAAGCGATGACGCCGGAAAAGCGAATCGATGCGCGCGGTGTCGGTCAGCGGCGGCTGATCGGCGCCCGTCGCGAAAAAGCGGAGCAACGCATTCACGGGCCCGCCGGACCTCCCGGTTGTGTATGAAACGTCATTTCTATTATATTACACAGATAGAAAAATTGTTCCATAGTGGGAATCCCGCCATGCGCATGCTCATCGTCGGATCGTGTGTCCTCGCTCTTGTGGCCTGCAGTGGCGGACCCGGCGCATCCGGAGCGCCCGGCACCGCGACAGCGGCCGCATCGCCGCCCACGATCGAAGTGCCGGCGCGCGCCGAAACCGTGCCGAGTCCCGAGAACGACGGCAACGATGCCGCATTCTGGCTGCATCCTGACGATCCTGCGCGCAGCGTGCTGCTCGCAACGGGCGGCACGGCCGGGCTCGAGCTCTTTACGCCCGAGGGGCAGCGCGTCGCCGACTATCGCGACATCGAGCCCGACTTTGTCGCAGTGACCTACGGATTTCCGGCGCCGGGCGGACTCGTGGTCGCCGCGGATCGTCGCAGCGGGGGCCTCGTCGCGCTCGCCATCGACCCGACGACACTCGTGGTGAGCCGCGTGACGCGTGAGACGCTCGTGACGCACGGTGAAGTCACCGGGCTCTGCACCTATCGCAGTCCCGATACCGGCCTGCACTACGCGTTCGCGACGGTCGAAGGGAACGTGCAGCAGTGGCAGCTGAGCGCTGTGGGCGGCGTCGTGCAAGGGCGACTCGTGCGCACGATTCCGGTCGGCGTGGGGTCGGGCTACTGCGCCGTCGACGCTGCGAGCCGCACGCTGTTCGTCGCCGAGGAGAAAGTCGGCATCTGGCGCATCGCGGCCGAGCCGGAAACGGAAGCCGAACGCAAGGCGGTCGATCTCGTCGCGCCCGCCGGGCATATCGAGGAGGAAGTGAAGGGCCTCGCGGTCTATCGCGCCAACGAGACGACCGCGTATCTGCTGGCGGCCGATGTCAAGGCGGGGCGCATCAACGTCTACCGCATCGATGGCGGCGGGTGGCTCGGCAGCTTCAGGATCGACGCCGCTGCGGCCGCCGGCAACACGGCCTCGATCGACGCGGTCGGCGAGAGCGAAGGCATTGCGATCGTCGCTTATCCGCTCGCGGGCAGTGCGGGTGGACTCGTCGCCGCTTTCGACGAAGACAACGACGGCGCCGCGGGCAACGTCAAGATCGCGACCTGGGACGCCGTCGCGGCCGGGCTCAAGCTCGCGAGCGCCGCGGGCAGTGATCCGCGCGCGCCCGCGCCGCCGAGTGCGCGCACGGTGACGCCGTCGGTCGAGACAGTCCCCGTCGAGAACTACGGCGATGCCGCCGACGACCCGGCCATCTGGGTGCACCCGACCGATCCGGCGAAGAGCATCGTGATCGGCACCAACAAGAAGCGCGGACTCGATGTCTACGACCTCGCGGGCAAGCGCCTGCAGTCGCTGCCCGACGGCCGCATGAACAACGTCGATCTGCGCGAGGGCTTCGTGCTCGGCGGCCAGCCTGTGGCGCTCGTCGCCGCCTCGAACCGCACGACGAAGGGCATCGCGCTCTATCGCGTCGATCCGGCGACGCGCCGCCTCGTGAGCGTGGCCGACGGCGTGATCGAGACCGGGCTGGCCGATCCGTACGGGCTCTGCCTGTATCGCAGCTCGAAGAGCGGCGAAACCTACGTGTTCGTGAACGACAACGAAGACACGGGCACGATGCGACAATGGAAGCTGATCGCCGCCGGCGACAAGGTGCGCGCCGAACAGGTGCGCAGCTTCACGGTCGGCTCGCTCGCGGAAGGCTGCGTCGCCGACGATGCGACCGGAGCGCTGTACGTGTCGGAGGAAGACGTCGCGCTGTGGCGCTATTCGGCCGAGCCTGACAGCGGCACGGAACGGCGCTCCGTGGGCAAGGTCGCGGACGGCGAACTGACCGCCGATGCCGAGGGTCTCGGCATCTGGGCTGGGCCCGGGGAAACAGGCTACATCGTGCTGTCGAACCAGGGCGCCGACAATTACGCGGTGTTCCGACGCGAGGGCAACAACGCGTTCGTGGGATTCTTCTCGATTGTCGCGAACGACGCGCTCGGCATCGACGGTGCGTCGGAAACGGACGGTCTCGATGTCACGAGCGCGCCGCTCGGCCCGAAATTCCCGCACGGCGCGCTGATCGTGCAGGATGGCCGCAACATCGGGCCGAACGAGCCGCAGAATTTCAAGTTCGTGTCGTGGGAGGAGGTGGCGCGTGCCTTGGCGCTGGAATAGCGAAGGGCTTAGAGCTTAGAGCTTAGAGCTTAGGGCCAGAGGTGCGGCGCTGCGGGCCGCACTGTTGGTTCGTGGTGTTCTGCGAAGCCGATAGTCGAAAGCCAATAGCCAGTCGCGGAAAGCCGGAGCGGTTCCGTAAGTGTTGTACCCGTCCTCCGCAGTCAATATGCGCACAACGCTACCCGCCTGTCCGGCTGTTGACGTCGCCGCCACGGCGACGAGTGAACAGCCGGCGGAGCGCCTCTGGCCCTAAGCTCTAAGCTCTAAGCTCTGAGCTTCCCCCACGTCATCACGCCGTTCCTCAAGTCATCCGGTGTCAAACGAAGGGGCTTCCAGGGCGCGAGACCCCACTCGTCGAACAGCGTGAAAGTCAGCGAGGGCGTGGGCGCGGGCGTGAAATGCAGCATGCCGACGTTGGCACCGCCCGCGTACACCTTGCGCATGCGGATCTCGGGCTGCTGCGACACCCAGGAGTCCGAAGGCGACTGCGCAAGCGGCGAGCTAACGAGATCGTAGAAATCGTAGCCGCCGCGCCCGGACCACGGGATGCAGTTGAGCTCGCCCACGTGGCTGTCGCCCGAGAGAAGTACGACACCCGTGATGCGCTCGTCGCGGATGAAGTCGAACAGGGCGTCGCGCTCGGTGCGGAATGCGGCCCACGTGTCGCCGTGGACGCCGTCCGCCATCGACCAGCCGCTGCCGCAGGCGAGGATCTTGAACGGCGCGCGGCTCGCCGCGAGGCGCATCTTGAGCCACGCCGTCTGCGACGCGCCGAGGAAAGTCTTGCCGGGGCCGTCGGGCGCGCCGTTGGGCGAGCGGTAATAGCGTCCGTCGAGCATGAAGAAATCGATGCCGCCGAAATGCTTCTCGAAGAACACGCCAGGGGTGTCGGGCAGCCCGTAGGACGGGTTCGCCCAGTACTTGCGGAACGTCGCGAGCGACGCAGTCTTGAACGGCGAGGTGCCGTCGCTGTTGTTGTAGCCGAAGTCGTGGTCGTCCCAGATCGCGAGCTGCGGCACCGAGCGGTTCAGCGGCAGCAGCGAGTGCACCTGACGCTGGCGCCGGTATTCGTCCGCGATCGCCTCGGGCACTTCGGAGTCGGCGTACACGTTGTCGCCAAGCCAGAGAAAGAGGTCGGGAGATTCGCGTACCACGGTGTCGAAAATGCGCTGCACCGGATCGCGTGCGATGCGTGCACAGGAGCCGAACGCCACGCGGAAATCGGCTGCGCCCGCAGGTGCCGTGCGCGCCGCGTATGGTGCGCTCTGGTAGCGGTCGACGATGCCGTCGACGACCGGCCGGTACCAGTAGGGGGTGCCGGGCTTGAGGCCATCGATGCTCACGACCGCGGTGAAATCGCTGGCGGCACTCGTCGCGACGGCCGCGCTCCTCAGCGGCGCGGTGAAGGCGCGGTCCTTCGAGTATTCGAACGCGATCGTGTAGGCGCCGTTCGCCCGCCCCCAGATCGTGAGACGCGTGGGGCCCGTATCGCCGATCATCGGGCCCTGCTGCAGACGCGGGTAGCCGAACGTGCTCGCCATCGTGCGCCATGGGGCGAAGGCGAGGCCTGCGGCACCGGCCGCTGCCCCGAGTATCCTGCGTCGCAGTCGGCTCGTCATGGCGCAAAAATCTCGCGCGTGGTGCGTGCGAGATACTCGCGGCCCATGCGGGCATAGACCGACGGTATCGCGATCGCGGGATCCTGTTCGGCCTCGACGACGAGCCAGCCGCGATAGCCCGCACGGGCAATGGGTCCGAGCACGGCGGGGTAGTCGACGCTGCCGTCGCCGGGCACGGTGAACACGCCCTGCAGCACCGCCTCGAGAAAGCTCGTGTCGCGGTTCAGGACGCGTGTCAGCACGGTCGGGCGCACATCCTTGCAGTGCACGTGCGTGATGCGCTCCGCGTAGCGCATCGCAAGGCGCACGGGGTCTTCACCCGCGAAGCTGAGATGGCCGGTGTCGAGCAACAGGCCGACGGAGGAGCCCGTGTGCTTCATCAGCGCGTCGACGTCGGCGCCCGACTGCACCACCGTGCCCATGTGATGGTGATAGGCCATGCGCATGCCGGCCGCCTGCATGCGGTCGGCGAGCTGCGTCAGGCGGTTGCCGTACTCGGTCCAGCGCTGCGGCGGCATGTGCGGGCGGCGCGAGAGACGTGCGCCCTGGTCGCCGTGGATGCAGCCGGTGACTTCGCAGACGACCATGACGCTCGACCCGAGCGCCGCCAGCAGCGCGAAGTGGTCGGCCATTGCGGCGAACTCCGCGTCGGCGTCGCGCTCGAGCAGCCGCAGGCTGTACCAGCCCGACACGAGGCGCAGACGATGCGAGGCGAGAATCGGGCCGAGGTGTGCGCTGTCGCGCGGAAACTTGCGGCCGAGCTCGACGCCGGCATAGCCGGCTTCGCACGCTTCGCGGAGGCAGGTATCGAGCGATATGTCGTCACCGAGTCGGGGCAGGTCGTCATTGGTCCATGAAATGGGGTTGATACCGAGTTGAATCATTGCTCGTCCAGGTGCCTGCGGTAGTCCGCGTGCGCGTCACGCACGCGGGTGCTCGTCGATACTTCGGCGACCGGCACGTTCCACCACGCGCCACCCGCCGCGGTGGAATGCGCGGGGTCGGTTTCGATCACCACCACTGCCGTGCGATCGGCCTCGAACGCGCGCGCGAGCGCCGGCTCGAGCGCAGCAAGGCCATCGGCCTTCTCCGCGTGCGCGCCCAGCGCGCGGGCGTGCCCGACGAAATCGACCTGCGGCGCGGCGTCGTCCAGCAGATTGTTGAAGGCATCGCCCCCGCAGGCCCGCTGCAGCCGGCTGATGCAGCCGAATCCGCGGTTGTCGAGCAGCACGATGATGAGTTTGTGGCCGAGTGCGATCGAGGTCGCGATTTCGGAATTCATCATCAGATAACTGCCGTCGCCGACGAGTACCACGACATCGCGGTCGGGCCGCGCCATCTTCACGCCGAGGCCACCGGCGATTTCGTAACCCATGCACGAGTAGCCGTATTCGACGTGGTAGGCGCCGGGGCCGCTCGCGCGCCACAGTTTGTGCAGCTCGCCGGGCAGGCCGCCCGCTGCGCAGACGACGGTGCCGCGGGCACCGCTCACGCGGTTTGCGACACCGAGCACTTCCGCATCGGACGGCAGCGCGGTGCCGCGGGCAGCGACCGCGGCGTCGCGCGCGGCGTTCCATTCCTGCACGCGCGCCTGCGCCGCGGCAAGCCACGCAGTCTTCGGGCGCGAGGCCGCGAGTGCGGCCGACAATTCCTCGAGACCGCGGCGAGCGTCGGCCTGCAGTGGCACGGCGCCGCGTTTCACCGTGTCGTGACGGCAGACGTTCAGCATGAGGAGGCGACTGCCTTCGCGCAGGATCAGTTGGCCGGACCCGGTCGTGAAATCCGCGAGGCGCGTGCCGATCGCGATGATGAGATCGGCCTCGGCGGCGAGCGCATTCGCGGCTCCGGTACCCGTGACGCCGATCGCGCCGACGTTGCAGGCGTGATCCCAGGGCAGCGCGCCCTTGCCGGCCTGCGTTTCACCGACCGGGATGCCGCGCGCCGTCGCGAAGGCCGCAAGCATCTCGCAAGCCCCGGCGTACAGCACGCCACCGCCGGCGACGATCAGCGGTTTCTTCGCGGCCGCGACCAGTTCCGCGGCGATCCGCAGTTGCCGCGGATCGGGCCCCGCACGCAGCGGCTCGTGCAGATGCGGCTCGAAGAAGCGCTCGGGCCAGTCGTAGGCCTCGGCCTGCACGTCCTGCGGCAGCGCGAGTGTGACCGGGCCGCAATCGGCCGGGTCGGTGAGCACCGAGAGCGCCTGCGGCAGCGAGGCGAGCAGTTGCCCGGGACGCGAGATGCGGTCCCAGTAGCGCGACACCGGCCGAAAACAGTCGTTGGCGGTGATCGTCGGGTCGGTGAAACTTTCGACCTGCTGCAGCACCGGGTCCGGGCCGCGGTTCGCAAACGTGTCGCCGGGCAGCAGCAGTACGGGCAGGCGATTGACATGCGCGAGCGCCGCGGCCGTCACCATGTTGGTGGCGCCCGGCCCAATCGAGGTGGTGCAGGCCATCATGCGCCGGCGATGGCTCGCCTTCGCGTACGCGATTGCTGCGTGCGCCATCGCCTGTTCGTTGTGCGCGCGCCAGGTCGGAAACGCGCCGCGCACCTGCTGCAGCGCTTCGCCGAGCCCGGCGACGTTGCCGTGGCCGAAGATTGCGAACATGCCCGCGAAGAGCGGCTGCTCGGCCTCGTCGATGCGCACACGCTGGGCGATGAGATAGCGCACGAGCGCCTGCGCCGTCGTGAGCCGCACGCGCTTCACGCGCGCAGCCCGCGCCAGACGTCGATCAGGCGTTCGTAGCGCGCGGCGACCTCGGTGACGACGCCCTCGTCGGGCAGCGCCCCGCGCATCCATTCGCGCGCCGGGTGGCCGAAGATGCTGCGACCGACGGCGAAGCCGCGGCAGACCGGGAACGGGGCTGCCGTCTCGAACGCGACACGCAGATGCGATTCGGGCGCATCGAGCCCGAGCAGCAGCACGCCATTGCAGTGCGGGTCATACTCCATGATCACATCCTGGATGCGCGGCCATGCAGCGCGCGACGGCGGCTCGAGCTTCCACCACGCCGGCCGCACGCCGAGGTTGTAGAAGCGGCGCAGCGCGCGCGCCATCGTCGTGTCGTCCACCTCGTGCCCACGTCCGCTCGCCACGATCTCGAGCAGCAGCTCCCGGCCGAGCTCCGCCGTGTCGCGATGGAGCTCGACGACCCGCTCCTCCTGAGCGAGGCGCAGGTCGAGCGGGTCGTCGGGATGATAGAACACGAGGCACTTCACGACGTGATTCAGGGGCCAGACGAGGAGCGGCAGGCCGCTGTGGTTGCGCGGTTCGAGCTCGAGCGGGCGCGAGCCGGGAATCTCGATCGCGCGGCCGACCCAGTAGCGCGCGTGCGTCATTCTCGACAGCACCGCTTCGCCGTAGCGGTCGTCGACGATGACGCCGAGGCGATCGCCGTACGATACACGGCCCGCGACACACTCGACGGCATCGGCCACGAGCGACTTGAACCGGCTGATGCGATCGAGCGGCAGTCCCCAGCTGCCGGCGAGCTGCTCGAGCTGGCGCCGGTGATCGAACGCGAGCACGTAGAGGTCGCTGCGTGGCCGGCGCGTCGTGGTGGCGTCGTGCAGGTGTACGAGCCGCGCATCACGATCGGGGCGCGTGATGCGGTCGGCGCGCAGGAGGAACTCGTCGAGCTCGACGCGGCTCGGCAGCGCCGGCGCACAGCCGTGCCGCGCAACGACGAGCGCGCCGCAGGCGTTGCCGAGCGTCGCCGCGCGCTGCCAGCCGGCGCCGGCGAGATGGCCGTAGAGGAGGCCCGCGAGGAACGCATCACCCGCACCGAGCGTGTTCAGCACTTCGACCGGAAAGCCCGGCACGTCGATCGGCGCACCCGCGGCCGGATAGATCGTGCAGCCCGCGGCGCCGCGCTTCACGACTATCGTTGCGTCGCTTACCTCACGGATCGCGTCGCGCGCGAGGTCGGTGTCCTCAGCGCCGCCGGCGATGCGGATTTCCTCTTCGGTGCCGACGATCAGGTCGCAACAGGCGAGCAACGGCTCGATGCGCGCGGTGACGGCGCGCGAGGCGACATATCGGCTCGCGCCGTCACCAGCGCTCGCGAGTCCCCACAGCACCGGCCGGTAGTCGATGTCGAACACGACCCGTGTGCCGTGAGCGCGTGCGAGCGCGACCGCTTTCATCACCGCGGCGGCCGTCGGCTCGCTCGACAAGTGTGTGCCGGTGATCGCGAGCACGCGGCTCGACGCGATGTAGGGACCGTCGATATCGTCGGCGGTGAGCCCCATGTCGGCACACTGCTCGCGGTAGAAGATGTGCGGGAAATCGTCGCGGCCGGCGATCCCGAGGAGCACGAGTGCCGTGAGTCGCCGCGGATCGGTGCCGACATGGCCCACGTCGACGCCGGCGCCTGCGAGCGTTTCGCGCACGAAGCGACCCATCTGCTCGTTGCCGACACGGGAGAGCATCGAAGATTTCACACCGAGGCGCGCGAGACCGAAGGCGAGGTTGGCAGACGAGCCGCCGAGATACTTCGCAAACGTCTGCACATCCTCGAAGCGCCCGCCGAGCTGCTGGCCGTAGAGGTCGACCGCGGCGCGCCCGAGGCAGATGACGTCGAGCGGGCGCGCAGGTTCAGTCATCGCCCGACTCCGCGGGCCACCAGAACGGTGCGTCCCGCTGCATCGTCCAGGCGTGCTCCGGCGCGAACTCCGGCACGGTGTACGGCCGGCCGGGCAGGTGACGGATGACCCAGGCGTAGTACATGCCGTAGCCCGGTGCCGCGCACTGCGCGTGATCGTGCCCCGCGGGGATGCACACCGTGTCGTACTCGCGTACCTTCACGACGGCATCGCCGAGCTCGGCGTGGCCGTAACCCTGCGGCGCGGTGAAGCGGTAGTGATAGATCTCGGACTGCGGGTGATGATGCGGCGGATAGCTCGACCAGCCGCCGGGAAAGGTGACCACCTCGCCGAGCACGAGTTCGGCCTCGGGCGGCGAGTTGCGCGTGTCGAAGATCGTGCGCACGAAACGCAGGCTGCGGTCGCGCACCTGGCCCTTGCCGCGGTGTTCGTTCGGCACGTCGGCCGGGCGGAAGACGCGCGGCGCAAACGCGCGTGTGTTCGCGCAGTCGTAGACTGTAAGCTCGCAGGCCGCGCCGGCGTGCAGGGCGATGCGCGTGCCCGCCGCGACGTGCAGGCAGCTCGCCGACTCGTCGAACAGCGACCCGCGCGACAGCGCGGCCTCGAGATCAGCGGCGCGTACCTGCACCGAACCAGACATCAGGAGCCACGCGGTCTCGCGCTCGGCGGCGACGCTCCAGCTTTCACCGGCGGCGAGTCTCAGCACCCCGAAGCCGATGCCGGTGGTGTTGTCGGCGTCGGCCGCACGCGTCACGGCGGTGTAGCCGGCCGGAAAGCCCCGGCGATGCGCGGTGATATGGCTCATGACCCGACCTCCGTCCATGCCCGCGTCGCGTGCGACTGCTCGATCGCCTCCATGACCCGCTGCACGCGCGCGCCCTCGTGGAAATCGGGCCAGGCGGGCGCGTCGCCCGCGATCGCGCGGATCACGTTGCGTACTTCGATCACCTTCAGGTCGTTGTAACCGAGGCCGTGGCCAGGCGCGGGGCAGAACGGCCGGTAATCCGGGTGTTCCGGCCCGGCGAGGATCGTGCGAAAGCCGCCGCGCCCGGGTTTCGCGCCCGCGTCGTACCAGCGCAGTTCGTTCATGCGCTCATGGTCGAACTCGAGCGCACCCTTCGTGCCGAAGATCGCGAAGGCGAGGCCGCACTTGAAGCCGGTCGCGACGCGGCTCACCTCGAAGCTGCCGGGCACGCCGCGCGTGAACTCGACGAGCGCGCGGGCGATGTCCTCGTTCTCGACGCCGCGCTGCGTGCCGCTCGCCGGGTCGCGCCGCGTGGCGTGCACGGTCTGCAGGCTCCCCAGCACGCGGGCAATGTCGCCGAGCAGGAAGTGGCCGAGATTGACGAGGTGGGAACCGAGATCGGCGAGCGCACCGGACCCGGCGAGCGCGCGGTCGCAGCGCCAGCTCCAGGGCACCGCGGGGTCGCTCATGTAGTCCTCGAGATAGTGGCCGCGGAAGGCGTACGGCTCACCGAGCTCACCGGCGGCGATCATCTCGCGAGCGACCCGCAGCAGCGGGTTGCAGATGTAGTTGAAGCCCATCATGTGGCGCACTCCCGCGGCGTCGGCCGCGGTGACGATCTCGCGGGCCTCGCGCGCCGTGTTGGCGAGCGGCTTTTCGCAATAGACATGCTTGCCGGCGGCGATCGCGGCGAGCGCCATTTCGCGGTGCAGGTGGTTCGGCGTGCAGATGTCGACGACGTCAATCGCCGGGTCCCTGACGAGCTCGCGCCAGTCGGCGGTGGCGCGCGCGAAGCCGAGCGTTCGCGCGCCGCGCTGCGCGGCCTCGGCACTGTGGTCGGCGAGCAGCTCGCAGACCGGCGCATACCGCTCGCCGAACACCGCGCCGACCGCGCTGAGCGCGATGGCGTGGGTGCGGCCGATGAAACCGGTGCCGATCAATCCAAATCTGGGTCGGGCCATGCGTGCAGAAGAGTCGCAAATGAAAGCGCGACGATAGCGAAATGGAATCAGGATTTCAAGATTACGATCTTGTGAAAAATACGTTCTATATTGAAACGGCTGCGCGTGACTCGAGCGAATGCTGCGCGGCATCCGCGAGCTGCAGCGCGCGCAGGCCGTCTTCGCCGGTGGCGATCTGCGCCGGCGCCCCGCGCAGCGCCTGCAGGAACTCATCGAGCTCGTGGCGGTAGGCGGCGGCGTAGCGCTCGAGGAAAAAGGGCAGCGCGGGATCGCGCGTGAAGCCGTCCGTGCCTGCCGTCTCGACCGTCGTGGCCGGCACATTGTCGGCGCGCACGAGACCGGCCGAGCCGAACACCTCGATGCGCTGATCGTAGCCGTAGGCGCAGCGGCGGCTGTTCGTGATCTGGCACAGCCGGCCGCTCGCCGTCTCGAGCACGACCACCGCGGTGTCGATGTCGCCCGCGGCGCCGATCGCCGGATCGACGAGCGCGCTGCCGCGTGCGTACACGGTGGTCGGCTCCTCGCCGAGGAGCCAGCGCGCCATGTCGAGGTCGTGGATCATCATGTCGCGGAACAGGCCGCCGGATCGGGCGACATAGGTCGGCGGCGGCGGTGACGGATCCCGGCTCGTGATGCTGACGACTTCGACGGCACCGACGCGGCCCGCCGCGATCTCGCGGCGCAGGCGGCGAAACGCGGGGTCGTGGCGTCGGTTGAATCCGAGCGCAAGCAGAACCTTTGCTTGCGCGGCCACCGCGAGACTGTGCTGCGCTCGCGCAATGTCGAGATCGAGCGGCTTCTCGCAGAAGATCGCCTTGCCGGCGCGTGCCCCCGCCTGGATGAGCTCCGCATGGGTATCGGTCGAGCTCGCGATCAGGATCGCGTGCACCGCGGGGTCGGCGAGAGCCACATGCGTCTCGCTGACCTTCGCGCCGGTAGCTCCGGCCAGGCGCTGCGCGGCCTCTGCGGACAGGTCGACGACATGCAGCAGTTGCGCGTCCGCATGGGCAGCAAGGTTACGGGCGTGAATCTGGCCGATGCGGCCGGCGCCGAACAGCGCGAAACCGTACTTCACGATCTTCCCTTGTGCGTGCGGCGCTCCGACTGGAACGCGTAGCTGATGACGAGCGTCTGCGCGAGGCACAGCGACGCGGTGAGCGAGCGGAATTGCCGCACTTCCGCGTCCTTCGTCTCGAACACCACGTCGGCGTCGCGGGCGATCGGCGACAGCCGTGTATCGCTGATCGCGAGAATGCGGGCACCGCGCGCGCGCGCCTGCTCGACGATGTCGGCGGTCTCCTTGGCATACGGCCGGAAGCTGATTGCGATCAGGAGGTCGTCCTGGCGCACCATCCCGCTCTGCTCGGCGAGCATGCCGGCGACGCCGTCGATCAGATAGGTGCGCTTGTCGTCGACATGCCGCAGCGCGTACGCGAGATAGGACGCGACCGGAAAGGAGCGGCGCAGGCCGATGATGTAGACGGCGGGCGCCTGGCGGATCAGCGCGACGCCCTTCTCGAGGTCGGTCCTGCGGATCGACTCCTTCAGGTGCTCGAGCGCGATGATGTTGCCGTCGGCGAACTCCTGCATCAGGTCGTGCGGTGAGAGCACGTCGACCTCGCCGGCGCGCTCGTTGAACTGGCGGATGCGGTCCGCATAGCTCGGGCTCGGCGCGAACGCGAGCAGCTCGTCGCGGAAGAGCTTCTGCATGTCGCTGGCACCCTCGTAGCCCATGGCCTTCGCGAAGCGCACGACCGTGGAGGGCTGCACATGGCAGCGTTCCGCGATCACGGCGAGCGTCTGCAGGCCCATGTCGTTCGGGTGGTCCAGCACGAACTGCGCGACCTGCTTCAGGCGCGGGCTCAGGCGGTCATAGCGGCGCACGATTTCGCTGCGCAGTCTTTCGAGGTCTTTGGCGGTGGCCACGGCGATCATCCGTCCCGGGAAATGCGCGCGATCCTAGCGAGAATGGAAAAATAATTCCAACCATCGAACGAACATTTCATTGGCTTCATGTTGGTGCAACACAACTTTGCAATGCTTCCGGGCACTTGGGGCAAGGCGTAGTGTAGAACGTATATTTCATCTATTGCCATAAGCAAAATTCCTGTTCTATACTCGGGCTGTAATGGAACCTCGATTCCATGGTTGCGAGGGGCGCGACAGTGTCAGGACAACATCTCATGAAGCTGCGTCATTCTTCTCTCGTCGCCGCGGCCGTCGCTGCGGTGCTGGCCGGATACTCAGGCGCCGCGTCGGCAGGCGAACTGTCGGGCCGGGTGACCGACTCCGGTGGCAGGCCGCTGCCGAATGCCACGGTGCGGATTCCCGAGCTGAACCGCACGGTGAAGGCCGACCGGTCGGGCGACTACCGTTTCGCCGATTTGCCGGCGGGCAGCTATACGGTCGTGGCCGAGTACGTCGGTTTCGGCGACCTGTCGAGCAGCGTCACGGTCGCCGCCACCGGCGCCGCCACGCAGGCCTTTGCGTTCACCGGCTCCGGAATCGAGGAGGTGACCGTCACCGGCTACCGCCTCGCGCAGGCGACCGCGCTGCAGGACAAGAAGTCGGCGAAGGTCATCAAGGAGTCGGTCACGGCGGACGACGCCGGCAAACTCCCCGACCAGAACGCGGGCGACACGCTCGCGCGTGTCACGGGTGTCGCGGTCACCACCGACCAGGGCGAAGGCCGCTACGTGACGATCCGCGGCATCGACGCCGCGCTGAGCAATGTCACGATCGACGGCCAGACGATCGGCTCGCCGGAGGGCGACACGCGCCGCGTGGCCATGGACACGGTGCCGGCCAACATCCTCTCGAAACTCGAAGTCATCAAGTCGGTAACGCCGGACCTCGACGGCAACGCGATCGGCGGCACCGTCAATCTCGTCACGCCGAGCGCCTTCGACGATCCGGACGGCCGCTCGTTCTCGGCCACTGCGGACTACGGGTACTCGGACCTGGGCGGCCACCATCCGTGGGGCGCGAACGCGGCCTGGAGCGGGTTGTTCGCCGACGACCGCCTCGGCGTCGTGCTGTCGGCGAGCTATTCCGACCGCGAGTTCAACTCGGAGAACGTGCAGGGCGGCGATCCGTGGACCGACGACGGCGGCGACTATCCGTACCTGATCCCCGACGAGCAGAACATCCGTGACTACCTGATCCGCCGCGTGCGCAAGGGCCTCGTCGCGAACTTCGAGTTCCGCCCGAACGACACGACGAAACTGCACTGGCGCAACATCGTCAATCGATACGAGGACACGGAGCTGCAGCCGGAGATCACTTACGACTATCGCAACGGCGATCTCGAGAACGTGACGCCGACCTCGGGCCTCTTCACCGAAGGCGAGGGCAAGCGCGAGAACTCCGAGCGCTTCGAGATCCAGAAGCTGCTGTCCTCGACGCTCGGCGGCGAGTTCGAGATCGGCCGCTGGACCCTCAATCTCACCGCCACCTACGGCAAGACCGAACAGGACACGCCTTACGATAACGCCTACTCGTTCGAGGCGGACGACGTGTTCCCGATGACCTACGACATCTCGGACTACTACTGGCACGTCGATGCGCCGGCGGGGTTCTACGATGCCGGCGGGTACGAGTTCGACGAGGCCGCGCGCGGCGGCCAGCTGATCGAGGAAAAGCTCAAGGTCGGCCAGGTGGACCTGCGGCGCGACATCGAATGGAGTGACGGGCGCAGCGGCTTCATCAAGGGCGGCGCCAAGTACATCAGCAGAAAGAGCACGTCGGACCAGGACATGATCGTGTACGACGGCTTCGACGGCGACGACGACTTCCTGCTGTCGCAGGTGGCGGCGAACGGCAATCCCGGCTTCTACCGCGACGTGCGCCCGTACTACACGTTCGGGCCGTATCCGGACTATGGCCTCGCCGAGCAGTTCTTCCGCGACAACGAGGGTGATTTCGAGGTGAGCGCCGAAGACACCATCATCGAGTCCTACGGCGTCGACTACTCGGTGAAGGAAGACGTGACGGCGGGTTACCTGATGGCCTCGCTCGACATCGGCAACGCGACCTTCATTGGCGGCGTGCGCGTCGAGCGCACCGAGACCGACTTCAGCGCGTTCGACGTGCAGATCGTCGATGGCGACGCGCAGGACCCGCCGCCGCAGGTGACCGGCACCAAGAGCTACACCAACTGGTTGCCCGGCCTGCAGATGACCTGGGCCGTGCGGCCCGACCTGATCGCGCGCGCGGCGTGGACCAACACGATCGGTCGCCCGTCGTACGAGCAGAACGTGCCGTTCCGTATTTTCGAGATCGAAGAGGACGACCCGGACGTGTTCGAGGGCGTGATCGAGATGGGCAATTCCGATCTCGACCCGCTCGAGTCGATGAACTACGACGCCACACTCGAGTGGTACCTGCAGCCGGCGGGCATCGTGTCGGCGGGCGTGTTCTACAAGGACATCGACCACCCGATATTCACCCGCATCCAGACGCTCGAGGACGTGGATTTCGAGGGGCGCTTCTATTCCGAGCTCGAGATCCAGCAGTCGCAGAACGCAAAGAACGGCAACATCCTCGGCGTCGAGCTCGGCTACCAGCAGCAGTTCAGCATGCTGCCCGGCTTCCTGCGCGGCTTCGGCGTTTCGGTGGGCTACACCTGGACCGACAGCGAGGCGGACGCTCCGGATCGCACCGCGAAAGTGCCGTTCTTCCAGCAGTCCGAGCATGTCGGCAATGTCGCGATCTTCTACGAGCTCTCCGGCCTCGAGCTGCGCCTCGGCTACGCCTACCGCAGTGAATACCTGTACGCGCTCGGCGACGACGTCGCCGAGGATCTCTACATCGACACGCACGGCCAGCTCGACTTCAAGGCGAGCTACGACTTCACGAAGCGGGTCGGCGCCTTCTTCCAGGTGAACAACATCACCAACGAGCCGCTGCGCTACATCAGCGGCACGCGCGCGCGGCTCGCGGAGAACGAGATCTACTCGTGGAGCATGCTGGCGGGCATCAACATCAAGTTCTGATGGTGGCGGCGGGCGGTGGGCGACGGGCAGGCCCGCTGCCCTTCGCCCGCAACCCTGAGCTATGCTTTGCGCCATGCCCCCGCGCAACCTCCGCGGCATCGCGCTCATGCTCTGCGCGGTGGCCGTATTCGCGTCCATGGACGCGCTGCTCAAGTTCCTGTCGGCGCACTACCCGCCGCTGCAGGTCAGTGCGCTGCGGGGCTTTGCGTCGCTGCCTTTCATCGCCTTGCCATACCTGCTGACGGGCCGTGCCACGCAACTCCTGGCGCAGCGTCCCGGCATGCATCTGCTGCGCGGCCTCATCATGGTCGTGATCATGATCGGCTTCGTCTATGCGGTGCGCGAGCTGACGCTCGCCGATGCCTACGCAATTTTCCTTTCCGCACCCCTCATGGTCACGGCGCTCGCGGCGCTGCTCCTCGGCGAGGATGTCGGCTGGCGGCGCTGGATCGCGATTGCGGTCGGGCTCATCGGCGCGCTGACGATGCTGAAGCCTTCGGGCTCGAGCCTCATCACCTGGGGCGCCATCGGCGCCTTCGTGTCCGCGTTCGCCTACGCGAGCAACGCGATCCTGCTGCGCGTGTTGACGCGCACTGATTCGACGGCGAGCGTCGCCCTGTGGTCGATCACCGTGATGGCCGTGGTGTCCGCCGCGCTGGCGGTCGCGGTGGACGGCTGGCAGGCCGTGCGCGCGGATCATTGGCTGCAGATCGCGGGCATCGGCCTCGCCGGCGCGATTGCGCAGATGCTCTTGATTGAAGCGTTCCGCTCAGCGCCGGCATCGGTGATCGCGCCCTTCGAATACACGGCGCTCTTCTGGGGCATCACCATCGACTGGGTCGTCTGGAGCGCGCTGCCGTCGCTGCGCGTGCTGACGGGCGGCGCGATCGTCATCGGCAGTGGGCTCTACATCATCTGGCGTGAACGGCAGATCGCGCTCGCGCAGCCGATCGCGGCCCGCGCCGCCGAAGGCAACGTGCCGCCCTGAAAAGGCAGGAATCGATGCAGCACCGATGGCTCGCCGCTATTGCGTTGACGATGCTCGCCGCGCCACTCGCTGCGGCTGAAGACCGGCCCCGCGCGCGCGACCTCGGCATCGTGCCCGGCGTGATGGAGCCGGGGCCGCTCAATGCGATCACCGACGTCGCGGGCGTGAGAGTCGGGCAGGTCACGCTCCTCGAGGGCGATCGCGTGCGCACCGGCGTCACCGCGATCCTGCCGCACGGCGGCAATCTCTTCCAGGCGAAGGTGCCGGGCGCCGTGTTCGTCGGCAATGCGTTCGGCAAGCTCGCGGGTTCCACGCAGGTGCGCGAGCTCGGCACGATCGAGACGCCGATCGTGCTCACGAACACGCTGGCGGTCGGCCCCGCCGTCGACGGCGTGGTCGCGTGGACGCTGGCGCTACCCGGCAACGAAGAGGTGCGTTCCGTGAATGCGCTGGTCGGCGAAACCAACGACGGCACGCTCAACGACATCCGCGGCGGCCATGTCACGCGCGAACACGTGATCGAAGCGATCCGGGCAGCCCGCACGGGTCCGGTGAATGAGGGCGCGGTGGGTGCCGGCGCCGGCACCATCGCGTTCGGCTGGAAGGGCGGCATCGGCACGGCGTCGCGCCGCGTGCCGCTCGGCGTGGACACCTGGACCGTGGGCGTCCTGGTGCAGTCGAACTTCGGTGGGCGGCTCACGATCGCGGGCGTACCGGTGTGGCGGCACCTGACGCCGCGGGAAGGGCGCTCGGCGTCCCGCGCCGGTGTGCAACGCGATGCGGCCGGGTCGGCCGACGGTTCCTGCATGATCGTGATCGCGACCGATGCACCGCTCGATGCGCGCAACCTCGAGCGCCTCGCCGCGCGCGCGATCTACGCGATGGCGCGCACCGGCTCCACCTTTTCGAATGGCAGCGGTGATTACGCGATTGCCTTTTCGACGCATCCGTCGCTGCGGGTCACTGGCGCTGCGGCTCCTCCGCGCATCGTGTTGCCCACCGACGCCGTGTCGCCGCTTTTCGAGGCCGTCATGGACGCGACGGAGGAGGCTATCTACAACTCGCTGCTCAAAGCGACCGACACGACGGGGAACGGCCGTACTGTGCACGCCATACCGGTCGAGCAGGTCGAGGGGCTCCTCACCACGCGACGCTGATGGCCTTGGTCTTGAGATAGGGCTCGAGGCCCTCCTTGCCGAACTCGCGGCCCCAGCCCGACTGCTTGTTGCCGCCGAACGGTATCGCGGGGTCGAGCGCCGCGTGCATGTTGACGCTCACCTGGCCCGAGTCGATCCGCCGCACCATCTGCATCGCGAGCCCGATGTCGCGTGTCCAGACGCTGCCCGAGAGGCCGTAGATCGTGTTGTTGGCCTCGGCAGCGATCCGGTCGAGGTCTGAATCGTCGAACGACTGCACGCACAGCACGGGGCCGAAGATCTCGCCCTTCACCGGCGTCATGTCGGCGCGCATGCGCGCGAACACCGTCGGCTCGAAGAAATAGCCGGGGCGGGTCGGCGCGCCGCCACCGCACACGAGCTCGCCGCCCTCGCGCTTGCCGGCCTCGACGAAGCCGCGCACGCGTTCGCGCTGTTCGGCGGAAATGAGCGGCCCAAATTGCGACGCCGGGTCGAGGCCGTGGCCGAGCTGCATCGTGCGCGCGATCTGCGCCACGCCTTCGACGACCCGGTCGTGCACCTTCTCGTGCACGTAGAGGCGCGTGCCCGCCATGCAGTTCTGGCCCTGCAGGAAGAAGCACGCGCGCGCGGCGCCCGGGATCACCTGTTCGAGCGCGGCGTCCGCGAACACGATCACGGGAGACTTGCCGCCGAGTTCGAGCGACACTTTCTTGAGGTTGCCGGTCGCGGCCTTGACGATCAGCCGGCCGACCTCGGTCGAGCCGGTGAAGGCGATTTTGTCGACACCCGGATGCGCGGCGAGCGCCGCGCCTGCGGTTTCGCCGAAGCCTGTGACCACGTTGACCACGCCCTCCGGCACGCCCGCCTCGGTGCAGAGCTGCGCCATGCGCAGCGCCGTGAGCGGCGTGAGTTCGGCGGGTTTCAGCACGAGCGTGCAGCCCGTCGCCAGCGCCGGCGCGAGCTTCACCATCAGCATCGGCAGCGGTGCGTTCCACGGAATGATCGCACCGACGACA
Organism: uncultured Pseudomonadota bacterium; assembly: GCA_902826635.1. Taxonomy (GTDB): domain Bacteria; phylum Pseudomonadota; class Gammaproteobacteria; order Steroidobacterales; family Steroidobacteraceae; genus CADEFQ01. Next base: position 16,731 of record CADEFQ010000014.1, on the reverse strand, counting down.
CCGATCGGCTCTCGCAAGGTGAACGACAGCACGTCACCGGGGCGGCGGCCCTGCGGTGCGGCCGGAATCGTCGCGCCTTCGATCTTGGTCGGCCAGCCGGCGTAGTAGCGGAAGAAATCCGGCACCACGTGGCGCACCACGTACTGGGCGATCGCGAGCGGCTGGCCGTTGTCGAGGATTTCGAGCTCGATGAGTTCCTGTGCGTGCTGCTCCACGAGGTCCGCGAGCTTCCACAGCAGCTTGCCACGCTCCGCGGCGGTGAATTTCGCCCACGGTCCGGTGAGCGCCGTCCGCGCGGCCGCGACCGCCGCGTCGATGTCGGCCGCTTCGCCCGCCGCGGCGGTCGCGATCTTCTGCCCCGTGCCCGGATCGAACACGTCGAAATGCTTGCCGGAGCGCGGCGCCACCCATTGGCCGTTGATGAAAAGTCCGTGGGCGCGGGAGAGGAAATTCTGCGCGGCAGGGCCTGGAGACGGGGGCACGACGTTCATGCGCGACATGCTACAACTGCCGTGCCGAAAAGCTTAGAGCCTAGAGCTTAGAGCTGAGAGCCAGACCGTTGGCCAGCCACGTGACGGACGCCCCCGCGCAGGCTTCTGGCTCTAAGCTCTAAGCTCTAAGCTCTAAGCTCTAAGCTCTAAGCTCTAAGCTCTAAGCTCCAAGCTTTCAACCCGCCCGCAGGTCCCACAATGTCAGCCAACGCCGAAACCCTCCCCGCCGCCTCGGCCAGCACCTGGCGCCTCCATCTCGGCTGGGGCATCGGTACGCTCGGCGCGTCCCTCGTGCTCAACGGCTTTTCGTTCCTTGTGCCGTTTTACCTGACGACGGTGCTCGGGATCGGTGCGGCGACGGCGGCGGCGATGCTGTTCGTCGCCAAGAGCTGGGACATCGTCGCGAATCCGGTCATGGGGCTGCTCAGCGACCGTACGTCGACCCGCTGGGGTCGGCGGCGGCCCTACCTGTTGCTCGGCGCCGTCGTGACATCGATCGGTTTTGCCGCGGTGTACGCGCTCGGCCTCGCGCCGTCATTGCTGCCGCTGCCATTCATCACCTTCGTGCTCGCGATCGTCGGCACCGGCTACACGATCTTCAACGTGCCCTACATGGCGATGCCCGCCGAGATGCTCGACGATTACAAGGAGCGCACGCGGATGATGTCGTACCGCGTGTTCTTCATCGGCATCGGCACCTTTCTCGCGGGCGGCCTCGCGCAGCGGGTCGCCGAGTGGTTCGGTGGCGGCGCGAGCGGCTACGCGGCAATGGGCGTGATCTTCGGTGCGGGCACCTTCGTGTTCATGGCGGCCGCGTTCTACGGCACGGCCGGCGCACGCTTTACGGTGCGCGAGCGCAAGTCGGTGTCGCTCGGCGAGCAGTGGCGCACCGGCTTTTCGAACCGGCCCTTCGTCGCGCTGATCGGCACCAAGTTCCTGCAGCTCTTCGGCATGTTCACGAATACGGCGACGGCGATCTTCGTCGTCCGGTTCGTGATCGGCCGCGAGAACCCGGGCGAGTGGATGCTGTGGTTCGTCGCGTGCGCCGGCATCATGCAGATCGCGACGATTCCGCTATGGCGCCGGCTCGCAGTGGCGATTGAAAAACAGCGCACTTACATCCTCGCCACTGCGATCTTCAGCGTCGTATCGCTCTCGTGGCTGCTCGCAGGGCCGGCGGAACCGCTGTGGTTCTTCTGCCTGCGCGCGGCGTTGAAGGGCGTGGCGGCGTCCGGTCTGCTGCTGATGGGCCAGTCGATGCTGCCCGACACGATGGAGTACGACTACCGGCGCACGGGCCTCAGGCGCGAGGGCATCTATTCGGCGCTCTACAGCTTCGTCGAGAAAGTCGCCGCCGCGCTCGCGCCGTCGATCCTGCTGCTCGTGTACGCCGCGGTCGGTTTCGCGTCGCGGGCCCCGGTGCAGACGCCGGAGGCCATCGCGGGCATCAAATGGGCCGCAGCGCTGCTGCCGTGCCTCTACTTCGCGCTGTCGATTCCCTGCCTCGCGTTCTACCGCCTGACGGAAGAAACGCTGAAGAACACGCGGCGGACATGACTGCCGCGTTCTGGCGTTCGCATGCGCTGTGGCCGCTCGCGGCGTATCTCGCCGCGATGGGCCTGCTCGCCGGGATGCACCTCGACCTCGCGATCGCGCAGCGCTGGTTTTACAACGCCGCGGGCGGCGGATGGCTGGGTCGCGACTCGCCCTGGGCCGGGGAAATCGTGCATACGGGCGGCGGCATCCTGGTGCGGGCGATCGGCGTCGCGGCGCTCGCCGCCTGGCTCGGGAGCCGGCGCATTGCGTGGCTTGCGCCGTTCCGGCGCGCGTTGCTCTATTTCCTGCTCGCGGTCGTGCTCGTGAACGGCCTCACGGGCCTGCTGAAGCAGCTCACCAACATCGACTGCCCGTGGGACCTCGAGGCCTTCGGGGGCCGCTTCCCCTATGTCGGTCTCTTTGCCGATCGACCGGATGCGCTGCGCCATGCGGCCTGCTTTCCGGGCGCGCATTCGGCCTCGGGCTTCGCACTCGTCGCGCTCTACTTCGTGCTTCGCGACTTCGGGCACGGCAGGGCGTGGTGCGGCCTTGCGATCGGATTCGGGCTCGGCGCCGTGTTCGCGTTCGGGCAGGAAGCGCGCGGTGCGCATTTCCTGTCGCACGACCTCACGAGCGCGGCAATCGCGTGGTTCACGAGCCTCGCGCTCTACGCGGCCTTTCAGAGTTTCAGCACGACTTTGCCGGCGTTGCGCCCCGCGAGCAGGTACTCGACCGCGTCGGCCGCCGATTCGAGGCCGACGAACGGCGTCGGATCGACGAGCGCGCGCAACTCGCCGCGATAGTACAAGTCGAGGATGCGCCGCGCGGCGTCGTCGAAATACTGCGGGAACGCCGGGTTCTGGAACGCGCGGATCGACGCCGATTTCCAGTAGAGCTTGTGATAGGCGCGCGGATGCGGCACGTCCTCGACCGGCTTGTCGAAGTCGGAGGTATGGCCGCTCACGATGAGGCGCCCGTACATCGCGAGGTGATCGAGGAAGGCGTCGAAGATCGGCCCGCCGACCGAGTCGTAGGCGATGTCGAGGCCGCGCGGATACTCGCGCGCAAGCACTTCGGTGAGCGACTCCGTGCGGTAGTTCACGACGCGGTCGGCGCCGAGCTCGCGCAGCACGCCGGCCTTCTCGTCGGAGCTCGTGAGGGCGATCACATGGTTGCCGGCGCGCTTGGCAAGCTGCACGACGAACTGCCCGAGTCCGCCGGCGGCCGCGGAGACCGCAATCGTTTCGCCGCTCTTCATGTCGGCGATGCGCTCGAGCGCCACCATCGCCGAGACGCCGGAGGCGATCAGCGAGAGGATTTCGGGCGATGCTTCGCGTACCCGCACCAGGCGCCCGACGCTCGCGATCTGGTACTCACGATAGCCGCCGCCCAGCTTCACGTTCGCGACGGCGTCTCCGACCCGAAAGCCGTCGACGCGCTCGCCGATCGCGACGACTTCGCCGATCGCCTCGACGCCCATGTCGTAGGGCGGCACGACATCGACATAGCGGATCGTGTTGCGGCACAGGTTCTGGTCGAAGATGGCGTTCACGCCCGCGTAGCGGTTGCGGATCAGTACCTCGCCGGGGCCCGGCGATGCGGCGGGCGTGTTGACGATGCCGGTCGAGCTGCGAAACTCGCCCGTCAGCTTCTGGATGACGATTTTTCGGTAAGGCTGCAACATGGGCGCGCGATCATAAACGAAAGGAGTGGGCGACATGCCGACCGTGTTGGTGACTGGTTCGAACCGCGGTCTCGGTCTCGAATTCGTGCGGCAGTACGCCGCCGCCGGCTGGGACGTGATCGCCTGCGCGCGACGACCGGAGCGCGCGGCCGATCTTGCGGCGCTCGCGCTCGCGCACGAGGGGCGCGTACAGGTGGAGGCGCTCGATGTCACTGATCGCGCGAGCATCGATGCCGCGGCGCGGCGGCTCGAAGGGCGCGCGATCGACGTACTGCTGTGCAGCGCCGGCACCATGGGCCGCGGTAGCACTGCGGGCACGGGCTTCCCGGGGAGCCGGTTCGGCGAAATCGACTACGCCGACTGGGAGGAGATCTTCCGCGTCAACGTCACCGGCCCGATGAAGGTCATCGAGGCGTTCGTCGAGCACGTCGCTCGTTCAGCCGGCAGGAAGATCGTCGCGCTGTCGAGCATCGTCGGTTCGATCGCGAGCAACACGTCGGGAGGCCTCTACGCGTATCGCGCGAGCAAAGCCGCGCTCAACGCGTTCATGAAATCGCTCGCGATCGACCTCGGTCGCAGTCGTGGCCTCGTCGTCGCGATGCTGCACCCCGGTTGGGTGCGCACCGACATGGGGGGGCCGCGCGCCGACATCGATGCACCCGAGAGTATCGCGGGCCTCATCAAGGTCATCGATGGTCTCGATGCCGCGAAGGCGGGTCGATTCTGGCGTTACGACGGGAGCGAGCTGCCATGGTGACCGGGACGCTTGGCACGCTGCCGAAACAGGACCAGGCAGGCAATGATGAAGAGCAGCAACAGCGTTGATGCCGTGTAGCGGCTCAACGCCATTCCGCCGGCACTGACCGGCTTGTCGAGAAGATCGCCGACCACGGCCCCCAGTGGCCGGGTCAGGATGAATGCTGCCCAGAACAGCGCGGTGCGCGACACATGGGTCCAGTAGTATGCGGCGACGATCACGGCCAGCAGGGCGCTGAACACGACAGCACCACCGAGGTAACCCAAGCCGCCCGTGCCTGCCGTCCAGTCACCCAGCGCGGTGCCCAGGGTCTGGGAAAGCATGATGGTCACCCAATAGAACATTTCCGTTTTGGGGGAATTCACGGTCTCGATCGATACCGACCCCATCACGCGATGCCAGACGGCGAGGGATGTGATCAGGAGTACAAACAGCACGGTGGCGCCGCCGGCGTAGCCGATTCCGAGCGAGCGGTCGGCAAAGTCGGCGAGCGTCGTGCCGACTGTTGTTGTGGCAATGATCGTCGTCCAGTAAAGGAACGGACTGAAGCGCCTGGCAGTGATCTGCGCTGCGACGCAAATCAGGAAAATCACCGCAAAAATACCGGTGGCGGCGAGGTAGCCGAAGTTCATCGACATCGACACTGCGTCACCGCCGGTCTCGCCGAGCGTGGTGGCGGCAATCTTGAGGACCCAGAAGAGCAGCGTGACTTCGGGGACCTTGCTCAGGCCTTGCCGTGGACTCGACATCTCAGCGAGATTCTATTGCACGTCGGCTTTCGCGATGTGCGTGTCCGCGAACGCCGGTGGTGTCGGCACGTAGCTGTGCTCGCGAAACATCTCGTAGGCCGTCTGATAGTACGCGACGGCGAGTGAATCGAGCGCCGGGTCGGCGGGCGCGGGGGTGTATGAGTTCGTCGGCGCGTCGTAGCGCACATTCTTCACGGTCTTTTTGAGGCCGAGGATCGCGAGTTCGCCGTTGCGATAGAGCGCGACGTCGTGGTTGTGACTGAAGAACGCGACCTGGTTTTCCGCCGGCGTATGCCGCACGTCCTGGCCGAAGAACGGCGCGCTGTAAGGCAGCCCGAGCAGGCCGAGCACGGTAGGCGCCACGTCGATCTGCGTCGTGAGGGTGTCGACGCGGCCCGCCGCAAGATGCTTCGGCGCGTAGAACAGCATCGGGATGCGATAGGTCTTGAGCGGGATGTCTTCACGGCCATACACGCGCGCGCCATGGTCGGCGACGATCACGAACAACGTGTCGTCGAACCACCTGTGCTTCGCCGCTTCGCGCAGCAGGTACGCCTGCGCATAGTCGGCGTAGCGCACACCTGCTTCGCGGCCGCCGCCCTCGGGCTTTACGCCGGGCACGCCCGGGCGGAACGTGTAGGGCTTGTGGTTCGAGGTATTCATGATGATCGCGAAGAACGGCTTGCCGCTCGTCGACAGCGTGTCGAAGCGGTGCATCGCGAGGTCGTACAGGTCCTCGTCGGCGACGCCCCAGATGTTCTCGAATCGCACCGGGCCGTCGATCGCGCGTCGGTCGGCAACGTCGAAGCCATTGCCCGCGAAGAAGGCATTCATGTCGTCGAACTGCCCGTAGCCGCCGTAGAAGAAGCTGGTGCTGTAGCCGAGGCCCCGCATCACGCTGCCCCAGTTCGCGATGCCTGCGTTGCCGGGGCGGTGCAGGATCGACGTCGAAGGGATCGGCGGGATCGAGGCGCTGATCGCCTCGAGGCCCCGCACGGTGCGGGTTCCCGAAGCGTACATGTTGGCGAACATCAGGCCCTGCTTCGAGTATGCGTCGAAGTACGGCGTCCAGTCGCGGTCGCCCCCATAGGCGCGGCTGAATTCCGCGCCGAACGATTCGCTCACCACCACCACGACGTTCAGCCGGCCGAGTCCTTCGGGCCGCACCGGGAAGGCGCGATCGAGGCCCGCGTCGACGAAGCGACCGTCGCCCTGCGCGAGTTCCGTGCGCAGTGTGCTCAGGTTGGCCCGCGGTTCGCGCGTCGCGTAGTACGCGTGGTAGTCGATCTCGCTCGTGCGCAGCGCATTGAAGAAGCTGCCCGCGCCGTTCGCCGCGATCTCGTTCGTCACCCGGTTCGACGAAAGTGCGAAACTGTCCTTGTCGATCAGCGCGATTGCGCTGCCGAACATCAGCACATAGACGGCGAACACGGCGGAGCGGGCGCGCAGACTGGTGGTCGCCTGCGTACCCGCGAGCAACGGTCGACGCAACACGGCCACCGTGGCGATCGACAGCGCGGCGACGATCGTCGCCACCGTGACGACCGGGTATGCGGTCCAGATGTCACCGACCACCTCGGTCGGATAGAGAAGGTAGTCGACCGAAACGAGGTTGAAGCGCGAGTCGAATTCCTGGAAGAAAAAATACTCGACCGCGGCGAGAAAGGTGAGGCCGAAAAGCATCAGCCCACTCACCGCGAGTATCGTGAAGCGCATCGGTTTCGAGCCGTAGACGCGGTCGGAGAGCAGCCAGGCGACCACGACGAACGGCGCGAACAGGTACAGCGCCTGCACGGCGTCCGCGGCGACGCCTGTAACGAGCGTTCCGAAAAAGCCCACGTCGGAGACCTCTGCGATGCGCCCGAACGACCACCATAGCGCGGAGCGCAACAGCAGCCCGACGACGAGATACCACGCGAGCAGGGTGATGAGCGGCCGAAAGCGCGGCCAGCCGGTTCGAAACATGATCAGAAACTCTTGTGTGTCTTCAGGAGGAATTGCATCGATTTGATCGACGGATCGCCGTCGAGCGGAAAGGCGAGGTCGACGTGCAGCACGTTGCCGAGCGCCGAACGGGTATTGCCGAACCGCAGTCCGATTCCGACATCGCGCAGCGTGCCGAGTTCCGGCACGTCGAGCGCGCTGGCGCCCCAGGTACGGCCCACGTCGGCGAACACCGCTGCGCCCACGCGCGCGAGGCGAAACGGATACCAGTCGGTGAAGTAGCGGCCTTCGACGGTCAGCAGCGCGCGCGCCGTGCCCGTCTGGTAGCGCAGCGGATAGCCGCGCAGCCCGGTGTCGCCGCCGAGCATCAGCTCGTGGTCCAGGTCGAGTGCGCTGCCGGCATCGGCCGCGAGCCCGACAAACAGGACCGTCTTGTTGTTCGCACGCCAGAAATAGCGTGCGCTCGCCGAGAGCAGCGAGTCGCGCACGCTCCCAGCTTCGAGCCGCGAGCCCCAGCTGCCCGCGACGAAGAGGCTCTGCTCGTTCGGCAGTCGGTAGCCACGGCTCGCGCCGAGTGAGGTCACGAGGGCGTCGCGGTTTGCGCCGAAGGCGGCCTGCGACCCGCCCAGCTCGGCGAAAAGCTGGGTGCCGAAACGCAGGTCCTCCGTGCGGCCGATCTGGTCGAGGTTGTGCGTGGTGACGTAGTCGTCCTGCAGCAGATCGAGGCGGACGTAGGGATAAGCGAGAGTGCGATCGTCGGGCAAGGGGCCCACGAGGGCGGTGTCCGTGGGCTCGAAGCGCGCGCGGTCGTAGCGAAAGCCCGCGGTCCAGCGGCGCGTCCAGTCGCCGTGCAGTCCCGATGACCAGCCGCGATGCAAGTCGAAGGTCTGCCGGTCGGCGCGCCACGCATCCACGCGCGTGCCGAGCGCATAGCGATTCTCGACCTGCGAGACGGACCCCGCCGAAAACCCCGCACTCCAATGTGCATCGAGAGCGTAGAACGGGCGTTCGAGCCCGAGCGTCCAGCCGTTGCCATCGTCACTGTCGGTGTAGGACGCGTTGCTCGTCCAGCGCGAGCCCCAGACGGCGGGATCGCGCCACGCAACGCCGAGCGACGTGCGATCGACGTCGTGGGTGTAGCCGGCCGACAGCTGCTTGCCGCGGCCGAACAGGTTCAGCTCCTCGATCTCGGCCCCGAACTTGTTCTCGCCGCCGGCGCGCGATACCGCGATGCCGGGATTGGTCGTCCAGACATCTTCGGAACGCACACGCAAGTCGACGACACCGTCGTGCCAGGCGATCGGCCGGATCACCGGTTCACGCAGATAACGCTGGCTGCGCAGCGCACGTTCGGATTCGTCGAGCACGCGCCGTGAATAGCGGTCACCGCTCGCGAACAGCAGCTGGGCGCGTATCGTCGATTCGCGCGTCGTGACGTGGAGGCGATTCACCGCACGATAGAGCAGGGCGTCCTCACGCGGGTCGCTTTCATCGAAGATGTCGTCGGTTTCGATCGTGATCCGGCCGATGCGCGCGCCCGCTCGCTCGAGTTCGGCGTCGGAGGGCAGGACGTGGGCCGGGTCGCGCGCGACGTTCGCGGAATCGGCGCTTGCCGGGGCCACGAGCGCGGGCAGCGTCAGCAGGGCGAGGGTGGGAAGGAAGCGGCACATGCCCCCGTTCGACGGACGAGGGGTGCCAAATCAATTGTCGATTGATCTTCACACCCCGCCCTGTCTAACCTCGTGCCGATGCACCAGGATGACCGCGCCCTTGCGGCGCGCCTGCTCGCCGGCGACGAATATGCGTTTCGAAGCTTCTTCGACGAGTATTTCGACCGCCTCTACCGCTTCGCGCTGTCGCGAACGGCGGGGCGTACCGATCTTGCGGAAGAGGCGGCGCAGCGCGCGCTCACACGGGCGTTGCGTGCGATGCAGCAGTATCGCGGCGATGCCTCACTGTTCACGTGGCTCGCGCAGATCTGTCGCAATGAGCTCGCGGACCTGGGTGAGGCCGAGCGCCGGCGCGCGCAGCGCGAGGAGAGTTTCGATGCGAGCGACTCGGCGCGTCGCCGCGCGGAAAGCGTGGCGAGCGGGGAGCCGGCGCCGGATGACGGCCTGCACGCGCGGGACGCGGCGGGGGCGCTGCGACGCGTGCTCGATGAACTGCCGGGGCGCTACGGGGACATGCTGGAATGGAAGTATCTCGAGGACTGGAGCGTGCAGCGGATCGCCGCCGAGTTGGGTACGACCTTCGAGGCCGCACAGTCTGCGCTCGCGCGTGCGCGCATCGCGCTGCGGTCCGCGCTCGAAGCGCGAGGGCACGATTGGCGTGAGTTGCTGCCATGACTGACAAGAGTGAAAACTGGACTGAAGCGGACGAGGCACGCCTCGTGCGCCTGATGCGCGCGGTACCTCGTGCGGCGCCGGAACCGGCGGCGCGCCGGCGCGCGTTCGACGCGGTGCAGGCCGAATGGCGCGAGCTGCAGCGGGAGACCGCGCGTCGCCGGCCCGCGCTGCGTGCGCGCTGGCTGGCAGCGGCGTCCGTAGCGGTGATCGCGTTGGCGGGCGTGCTGTGGCTCGCGCCCTTTGCACGGCCGGTCGCGAGTCTCGACCTCGTGCACGGTCGCGTGACCGACGCGGGCGGCCCGCTCGTGGCCGGCGCGATGCTTCGCGCCGGCGCGACGCTTGAGACCGCGGCCGATTCGGGCGCGTTGGTGCGCTACTCGCCGGATCTCACGCTGCGGCTCGATTCCGGCACGCGCGTTACCGTCGAGGATGCCGGCACTTTGCGCCTCGCCAGTGGCCGGGTGTATGTGGCCGTGGCTCCCGGGACGACTGTTGCCTACGTCGTGCGCACTGACGCGGGCGACGTGCGCCATCTCGGCACGCATTATTCGGTTGAGGCGCACGGCGCCGAACTGACCGTCGCGGTGCGTGAAGGCGCCGTGCAGGTCGGGGCGGGCGCGCACGCGGAGCGCGCGGTCGCCGGCGAGCTGCTGCGCATCGATGGCGGCAAGGTCGCGCGGTCGTCCGTGGCCGGCGACGATGCCCGCTGGAGTTGGGTCGAGGCGCTGCCCGCGCCGATCGTGATCGAAGGCAAGTCGCTCGCCGAGTTTCTGCGCTGGTACGCCGCGGAAACAGGTCGCCGCGTGACCTATGCCGACGACGGCACGCGCGTGCGTGCGGCGTCGGCGATCCTGCACGGCTCGGTCGACGGCCTGCCGCCCGCGCAGGCGCTGGTGATCGTGACGGCCTCGGTTGATCTCGAAGCGATCGTTCCGAAGGAAGGGCCGGTCGTCATCGGGCCGGCGCAGCGCCCGGCGCCGCGCCCGGCACCTGCGCCGCACTGATAACATCCACGGATGCACATCATTGCGCGGCGACGCGCGCTGAGAACGGCGTGGAGCCTGCTGCTGCTCTTCGCCGGCGCGTTGGCGCGCGGCGCGGAGGTCGGCGAGCCGCTGGCCGCGGCGCTCGAACGGCTCACGAAATCCGGGCTCAACCTCATCTACAGCACGGCGCTCGTCACTCCGGACATGCGCGTCCTCGCGGCGCAGCGCCCCGGAGCCCCTGAGCAGATCGCCCGCGATCTGCTCGCGCCGCACGGGCTGGCGCTCGAGCCGGTGCAACCGGGCGCATGGGTCGTCGTGCGCCGCAGTGCCGAGGGTGAGGCGGCCATCGAGATCGTCATCGAGCAGGCCGATGGGTCGCCGGCGGCGCGCGCACGCGTGGCTTTGCAGCCGGGCAATCGCGCGGCGATAGCGGACGACCACGGCATCGTGCGCTTCGGTTCGCTGCCGGTCGGCATCTACGACGCAGAGGGGAGCGATGCGACCGGCGCCGCTGCGCGGCTCCGGGGCATCCGGGTGCATCACGCCGAGCAATGGAAAGGGGTGTTGCGTCTCGCCGGCGGCGGCGACGCGCTCGTCGAAGTGAGCGTGCTCGCGAGCCGCTACACGTTCGACCAGCAGTCGCGGCTGGCCCCGGCCGAGTTCACGCGCGAAGACCTTTCGGTGCTTCCGGGCATCGAAGAGGACGCGCTCAGGGTGACGCGCTTCCTGCCCGGGACCGCGACGAACGGCCTTTCCGCGCGCGCACACGTGCGCGGCGGGCGCACCGACGAGCTCGGCGTGTACTTCGACGGCGTGCCGCTCTTCGAGCCGTTTCACTTCAAGGATTTCCTCGGCCTGCTCGGCATCCTCGACCCGGCGACGATCGGCAAGCTCGACTTCTGGAGCGGCGTGCATCCCGCGCGCTACGGAGGCCGACTATCCGGCGTGCTCGACATCACGCCGCGCACGTGGACGGGCGCGGACCATCATGAACTCGGCGTGAGCCTGCTGTACGCGCACGCACTCTCGCAGGGCCGCCTCGAATCGCATCCGCTCGAATGGCTCGTCGCCGCGCGCAAGAGCACGGTCGAGGAAGTCATGAACCTCGCCGACGAACGCTCGGGCGAACCGGCTTTCCTCGATTTCCTCTCGCGCCTGTCGTGGCGCTTCGACGATGACAGCGAACTCGCCGCGGGCTGGCTGCTGCTGAATGACGAACTGACGGCGAATCTCTCCAGCAACACGGAGCGCGCGCATGCGCGCTATCGCGACGGCACTGCGTGGCTGCGTGGCACGTGGCGCATTTCCGACCGCTCGGCGCTGCGCGGCGTCCTGTCGCGCACCGAGCGACACACGGTTCGCAACGGGACGCTCGACCGGCCGGGCAGCGGCACAGGGGAGCTCGCGGATCGGCGCTTCATGGACGCGACGACCGCGCGGCTGGAATTCGGCGCGAGCCGCGGCCGCACAAGCTTCACGCTCGGCGCGGAGATGATGGATCACGATTCGTCCTATCAGTACCGCGCTGACGCGGTGTTCGATCCGCTGCTGGCGGCGGCGCTCGGTCGACCGGCCTCGTTGAGCCACGATCTCATGCTGGACGCGGGCGGTCAGTCCTATGGTGCGTATGCATCGGCCGTGATCACGCTGACGCCGCAGGCCGATGTCGAAGTGGGTGTGCGCCGGGACACGCAACGCTACCGGCCTGGATTTCGCGACTCGCAGTGGTCGCCGCGAGTCGGGATCGAATACTCGCCGCGCGCGGACACCACCCTGCGTCTCTCCTGGGGCCACCTTGCCCAGCCCGAGCGGCCGGACGAACTGCAGGTGACGGATGGCGAAGTCGCCTTCAACGCGGCGCAGACGGCCACACAGACCGTCGGCGCGATCGAGCACCGTCTCTCAAATGACGTGTTCCTGCGGGTCGAAGCGTTCGACAAGCGCATGAGCCATGTCCGACCGGCTTACGAAAACCTGCTCGACCCGGTGACGCTGTTGCCGGAAATCGAAGTGGATCGCGTGCGCGTCGCGCCGGTGTCTTCGCGCGCCTATGGCGCCGAACTGACGATGCGCTGGGAGCCGCGCCGCACCTGGTCAGCGTGGCTCAGCTACAGCTGGTCCGAAGTCACGGACCAGTTCGAACACTCACATGCGCTGCGCACCTGGGACCAGCGTCATTCGGCGGTCACCGGGCTTTCGTGGACCCAGGGGCCGTGGCAGCTCTCGGGCAACCTGATCTGGCACAACGGCTGGCGCCAGAATTCGCTCGCGGTCGAGACCGCGCCGGGTGGAAACGCGCAGCTCGTGCTCACGCCGCGCAACGCGAATTCCTGGTCGGACTATTTCTCGTTCGACACGCGCGCAAGCTGGCAGCGCCCGCTGCCGATCGGCGCGTTGCAGGTCTATGTCGAGGTCAGCAACGCCTCCGATCACGCGAACCTGTGCTGCACGGAGTACCGCATCGCGGTGCCGGGTGATGCCGCGAGCCTCGAGGGCGAGCGCTCGACCTGGCTGCCGCGCTACGCGCTCCTCGGCGTTACCTGGCTGCTGCCGTAGGCGGCGCGTACTTGACGAGCCAGTCGTGCACCGACTGGTACCAGAAGAGCGAGTTGCCCGGCTTCAGCACCCAGTGGTTCTCGTCGGGGAAGTACACGAGCTTCGAGGGCACGCCGCGCGTCTGCAGGGTGTTGAAGAGTTCGATGCCGTGGTTCACCGGCACGCGCTGGTCGAGCTGGCCGTGGATCACGAGGGTCGGTGTGACGAAATGGCCGGCCGAGGTGTGCGGCGAGTAGCGCGCGAACTCTTCGGGCTTTTCCCAGTAGTTGAAGAAGCGGTCCTTCGACGCGCCGTAGTCCGCGCCGATCTGCGTGAAGTTGTCGTACACCGCCGCGTGCGCGATCAGCGCCTTGAACGGATGCGGCCGGCCGAGCAGCGTCGCCGCGAGGAAGCCGCCGTAGCTGCCGCCGCCCGCGACCATGCGATCCGCATCGACGTACGGCTGCGACTTGAGCCAGTCAGCCGCCTTGATCGTGTCCTCGTAGGGCATCGTGATGCGATCGGGGTTGATCGAATCGGCGAATGCCTGGCCGAAGCCGCTCGAGCCGTGGAAATTGTGCCAGGTGACGATATAGCCCCAGTTTGCGAACACATGCGCGTTCCAGCGGTAGGTCACCGCGTCCTGGATGCCGTTGTGCGGCCCGCCGTGCAGCAGCATGTAGACGGGATATTTCTTCGCAGGGTCGAAGCCGGGTGGGTAGATCACCCACATCTGCACGTCGTCGTTGCGCGCGCCCTTGTAGGTGACGCTCTCGACCTTGCCCATCGCGAGGCTCGCGAGCGCGCCGTCGTTGAAATCAGAGAGCTTGGTCGCCGCGCCCTTCGCGAGATCGAGCCGCACGAGCGTGGCGGGCTCGGAGAAGCTCTGCCGGAGTGCGATCGCGTTCTTGCCCGCGATCCCGAGGCCCGAATAACTGCTCGCGGCCGTGACGGCGCGCGGGGCGCCGCCCGTCAGCGCAAAGCGGTAGACGCGCGACGTCGCGGCATCGTCGATCACGCCATAGAGCGCCTTCGAATCGCCGGCCCACACGAGGCCGTCGGCCGAGCGGTCCCATTGCTCGGTGAGGCCGCGCGTTGCGCCACTCGTCCGGTCGAGCAACATCAGCCGCTGCGTGTCGGCGTAGAAGCGCGGCGTGCGCTTCTGCGCGTACGCGAGGTATTTGCCGTCGGGCGAATACACCGGGCCGCTTTCGTCGGCCACACTCGCGGCGTTGAGGTCGCGGGCCGGTTTGCAGCCGCAAGCCGGGATCACGATGATGTCGTCGTTCGCATCGATGCCGCTGCGATCGCGATCGGCGACGAACGCGATTTCCGTTCCATCCGGCGAGATGTCGTACGACGACGCGCTGTATTCCTGTTTCGAGAGCCAGAAGCCCGAGCCGCGGGTGATCGCGGTCGTTTCGCCGCCGTCGAGCGCGATCGAGTACAGATGCGGCTCGCGGTCGTCGAGGAAGTGGTCCCAGTAGGCGATCGGGGCGCGCTCCCACACTTTCGCGCTCGTCTTCGCGTCGGCGCGTTCCTTCAGGCGCTTGCCCTGGTCTTCCCATTTGACGAGGTCGGGCCACACGTCGGCGACGAAGGCCAGGCGCTTGCTGTCGGGAAACCACTTCAGGGCGCCGGCGCCGACGGGCACGTTCGTGACGCGCCGCGCTTCGCCACCGTTCACCGCGATCACGTAGACCTGGTTCTGCTCATCATCGCCGCGCTTCGAGAGGAAGGCGACCCACCGGCCGTCGGGGCTGAACGCGGGCGACGTGTCGTTCGCCTGGTCGCTCGTCAGCTGGCGCGCGGCGCCGCCAGCAGTCGGAATCATCCAGAGGTCGGTGCTGCCCTTGTTCGCTGCAAGGTCGTAGCGTGTCACCGGCACGACGGCGAGCGTGCCGTCGGGCGACAGTGCCGGATTGCCGAGCCGCGCGAGCCCCCACATCGCCTCGGCCGTATAGGGCGTCGTGCCCTGCGCCTGTGCAGTAACGGTGAAGCACGCGAACACAACGGCCAGGCCGCGAAACAAGACAGGCATCAGGATCTCCCCTCGCTTGTTCATGGTGCGCACGCGGTGCGCAATAGCGGGCGATTGTGCCCCAACCGGGCGGACCACGCCGCCCATCTGCGACGAACGCCGCGTACAATCCACCCGAGCCCACCGGAGTCTTCCCATGCGCATCACGCTCGCGGCGACCGACAGTGAACTGGCGTCCGCATGGCGCGACGCTTGCGGCGGCCTCGCCGACGTTTCGGTTCACGAGGGATCGATCCTCGATCTCGACGTCGATGCGATCGTGAGTCCCGCGAACAGCTTTGGTTTCATGGAGGGGGGCCTCGACGCCGTGTACCGGCGCCATTTCGGCGGCCACATCCAGGAGCGCCTGCAGGCGCTGCTGCGCGCCCAGCACGATGGCGAGCTGCCGGTCGGCCGCGCCGAGATCATCGCGATCGAACATCCGCGCATCCGCTGGCTGATCGCCGCGCCCACGATGCGCGTGCCGATGAACGTCGCCGGTACGGTGCACCCGTTTCTCGCGGCCCGCGCGGCGCTGCGGCTCGTCAAGCAGGGCCATTTCGCGCCGGGCTCCGGGGGCGAGGGCCACGTGAGCCATGCGGTGACGTCGCTCGCGCTGCCCGGCCTCGGTACCGGCGCCGGCGGCGTGCCGCCCCGCATCTGCGCCGCGCAGGTGCGCGCCGCGATCGAGGAAGTGCTGCTCGGGCGAGTGCCCCGTTTCCCGGATCTGCGAGCGGCGCTCGCAGCCCATGACTCCCTCGTGCGAGGAACCTGAATGTCCGTGTCCGTTCTCGATCGTTACTACGCCGTCGCGCTGCAAATCGATTGCGACGGCGTGCATCCCGATACCGACCGCGCGAGTGCGCGCGCGCGCATGGCCGCGAGCCTCGCGCGCATCGACACGGCGATTGCGGGCGCGAAGCGCTGGGTCGGCGCCGATCTGCGCCTCGTCGTGCTGCCGGAATACATCCTCACCGGCCCGCCGTGGGGCGAGCCGATTCCAGTGTGGGCGGACAAGGCGGCGCTCGACGACGAGGGGCCCGAGTACGAAGCCTTCGCACAGCTCGCGCAGCGCCATGGCGTGCATCTCGCGGGCAATGCCTACGAGACGGACCGGAACTTCCCGGGCCTCTACTTCCAGGCGTCGTTCGTGTTCGACGACAGCGGCCGGCGCGTGCTGCGCTATCGACGCCTCGTGTCGATGTTCGCGCCGACCCCGCACGACGTGTGGGATCGCTATCTCGAGCTGTACGGGCTCGACGCCGTGTTCCCGGTCGCGGATACGACGCTCGGCAAGCTCGCCGCGATCGCGTCCGAAGAGATCCTCTATCCGGAGATCGCACGCTGCCATGCGATCCGCGGTGCCGAAGTGCTGCTGCACTCGACCGGCGAGATCGCGGCGCTCACGCTGACTCCGAAGCAGATCGCACGACGCGCGCGAGCGCTCGAGAACCTCGCCTACGTCGTGTCGGCCAATTGCGCGGCGACCTGGGGTATCGACGTGTCGGCCGATTCGAGCAACGGCTTCTCCGACATCATCGATTACCTCGGCAACCAGATCGTGCAGGCGGGCCAGGGCGTGTCGATGGCGGCCTACACGTCACTCGATCTCGCGGGCCTGCGCGCGTACCGCCGCCGGCCCGGCATGGGCAACCTGCTCGCCCGCCAGGCGCTCGACATGTAC
>CADEFQ010000013.1:11491-83701 GCA_902826635.1 uncultured Pseudomonadota bacterium | reverse complement strand
AGATCACTCGGGACTGGAAGCCGGACACCGAGTACGGGTTCGTTGACCGGCTCCCGGCTGAGGTGGTCGAGAGCTTTCAGTTGCGGTACGCGGGGAACGGCCCGCGCGCCTAGCAGGCACAGTTAGCCCCGGTGAGGGGGCTGGGAAGGACGAATCTCGATGGGCTGGTACTACACGTTGGCGCCCGGGAAGCACCGTGACCTCGATGCGGAGGTCATGAAGGGCTACACGCAGCCGGATGGGGCGGTCGTGACCTTCACGGACTGCCGCCTCGTGGGCTTCCGCTCCCACTGGCACGTGATGCGTCGTGACGGCGTGCCGGTGGTGATCATGCACGAGATGGTCGAGTTCCGCCCCACCGAGTGGGGATACAAGCCGATGGACGAGACGTTCGGCCCCGTGAACGTCGACTGCCCGCTGGCCCTGCTCGACATGGTGCCACCCGTCCCGGGCGACGGTCAGGGCGCGCAGTGGGCGCGTGAGTGGCGCGCCCGGGTGCGGGCGCACCACGCGGCGCGCGCGGCGCAGACGGCGCTCTTCCGGAGCGTGCAGCCCGGTGACGAGATTCGGTTGCAGCACGCGCGGGGTATCGCCCCTGACCGCTGGCTCCGGGTGTCCGCCAAGGGCCGCGGCTCAGTGAGCGCGGGGGGCTGGAAGGTTGGCAAGCGCTTCATCGCCGAGGTCCGCCGGGCGGCCATCGGCCCTGCCAACTTGTCAGGTTGACGAGGAGCCACGACTACCGTAGTCTCCGGGTGTGGGGGCGGTGAGGCCCCCGGGCAGGAAGGACGAGGGCGATGGCGAGCAAGACGGTACGGCGCGGCGGGTACTGCACGGCGCGGCTCCGCAACTTCTCCAACTGCACTCGACGCGCCACGGTCCTCGCGAGTGACCCGAGCGGGCACCGCGAGGTCTGCGCGCACCACGCGAAGGCGCTGGAGGCGTTCGGCGAGCAGCGCCCCCTCCGCGACGACGGGTAGCAATCGGGCGGTGAGGCCCGGTGGAAGGACGAAACAGTGAGCGCGTACGTAGAGAGCAAGCGACACATCGACGCCCTCGTCGACTTTGCCCTGTTCCAAGGCTCCGAGCATGGGCGGTTCACCTATTACCACGGGGCGCAGCGCTACGAACTGGCCCTCGGTGACGGGGACGACGAGACGGGCGCGATGCTCTGGAACGAGAACGTGCGGTCCGTGCGGTACCGCTACCCGGACAGCGACGGCAACAACCTCCCCGGCCCCGTGGGGCTCACCCCCGGGATGGTGGACACCTACCGGTTCGAGGCGCTGGCTCAGCCCCTGACCCCCGTCGAGGTGCTGATGGCGCTCGCCGGGTACGAGTACCAGTCCTGCGAGCATCCCGAGTGGGCCACATCCCGGGCGCACGCGTTCTGCGGGGCGCTGCGCCGGGCGGCGATCGACGCCCTCCCCGGGTACGACGAGGCGGACACGTGGAGCATCGGGGACGACCGCCCCGTGCGGCAGGTGTTCTCGCTGGCCTCGCTGGCCCGGCAGGGCCGCACGACCCGCGGTGCCCGGTGAACTACCGGGCGCGCTGGATCGACGAGGCCGGGGTGGTCCTGCGGGATGAGCGCTTCGAGTGGGATCCCAGCGAGCACGAGTCGTGGGGCATGTACCACCCGATGCTCCGAGCGGTAGGGCTCGTGATCGACGCCCCCTACTTCAAGGCGGCGGAGATCGCCGCGCACGTGGGCGGCATGTTCGACCGGGCGGTGACGCCTGACGCGATGGTGATCGTCAACGACGAGGGCATCCCGCTCGGGATGCGCGTGCAGGAGCACCCCTCGGTGCTGGGCGTCATGCTCCAGTACGGCGCGATGCTCTACGGCCCGTGCATCCTCGTCGAGCGAGTGGAGGCGCCGTGAGGCCAGACATTGAGGGGATCAAGGCGGACTTCGAGCAGGCCCGGGAGGAAGTCTCCGACCTCTATGACCAGTCTCGGGCGTGGACGAGGAGTGTGCCTGCACGGGATGACGACTCAGACCGCGTTATTACCCGGGCGCTAGATCACGAGAGCGCCCTCCTCGCCTACATCGAGGAGTTGGAGGCGGCGTTGGGAAGCTCATACGCCGTCGTGCGGATACTCCGCGATCAGCCATACCACCCCACCAACGGCGACCTGAGCACTGAGGAGGATTGGGAGGCCGAGAGGAAGTGGGGCGAGGAGGTGTGGGCACCGGCGCAGCCGGTCATCGAGGCCGTTTACGCAGCCGCCGACGCTGCCATCGAGCCCACTGAGGAGGCAACGGGGTGAACGAGCGGCACGATCTCGGCTACGGCATGGATCGCCGCAAGCGCGGTTGGGTGCCCGAGTGGCTCTGGTACTGGGCCTGCAATCCGGTCCCGTTCTGGAACGACACCGTGGCGATCACGTACCCCCAGTTTCGATTGTTCATTCGCCCGCTCACGAACCTTTTGAGTGAGCCCACTGAGGAGGTAACGGGGGTGAACGAGGAGGTGGTGGAGCGCGTCGCGGAGGCGGTGTGGCGCGAGGCGCGCATCTCTGACTGGCTCACCGGGAAGCGGGACCTGAGTAACGACCCGCTGGGCGACTGGGGGCGCCGTCACAACTGGACGTGGGCCAACTGTGCGCCCGAGGTGCGCGAGCATAACCGCAACATCGCGCGCGCAGCCCTAGCCGCCCTAGAGGAAGGCGCACCCGGCGGGGTTGACACGGTGCGCGTGATGCGTTAGTCTGCGGGTGCGCTGGTGAGAGCGCGCAGGAAGGACGAGAGCCATGAGTGACGTGATCCGTGGACTGATCCGTGCGGCTGGGTTGCAGCCCGCCCGCATGATCGACCTGCCCGGCGGCGCCGTGCGGGTACATTGCGCGCGCCCGAACGGGGCGATGCGGAACGTGGACGTGCTGTTCGACGGCGAGGCGTTCACGGTGACCACCCGGGACTTCTGGAAGGCGATGACCGCCCCGGTGCTCGGTGAGCACGAGGGCGTCAGCGCTGCCCAGATGGTGGAGATCGTGGCGACCGACGGCCACGTGAAGTGGTGCTAGCGATGAGCGCCGAGCGGGACGACACGCGGGAGCGCTTCTACGCGCGGCACCGCGCGCACATGCAGGAGTGCCCCGACTGCGGATGGTGGTTCTGCGGGCTGCTGGCCTGCAACTGCCGGACCTCTCGGGTGTACGCGGCCCACGTGAAAGGGGCGCGGTGATGGAGATCACAAACCTCCGAGTGGACTACCACCGGAACGGCATCGGCGGTGAGGGCTACGCCGTGGCGTTCTTCGACGCCAACCCGGATGGCGAGCACGGGACGTTCATGGCGATCCTCTGGGGGGACGGGAACGACCCCTTTACTGAGTGCGCGGTGCTGCGGACCGATCAGGTGGCCGTGCTGCACGCCCGCTGGGTCCTTGCGGGGCCGCCCGAAGCGATCGACCACAACGGATTCGATGGCGCGTTCCCGCTGGGTGCGTGGCGCTCCACCGACTCATTCGGCCCCGCGCTCTTCCCCGCGGTGAAGGCGGCGCTCCGCGAGCGCTACGAGCGCGCGCTGGGAGGTGGAGCATGACGCGCAAGGCGATCCGCTACCCGGAGTCGACAAGCGACACGATCTGGATCGTGGACGAGACGGTCAACGGCTACTGGCCCGAGGTGGGGCCGCTGCGCCTCTTCCGCGAGCACTTCGCCATTCTCGCGGACCTCTCGAATGGCCCGGCCCCCACGCGGGAGGTGAAGGCGCGCGCGGGCATCGACCCCGACGGCGTGGGGTACGGCGGCATTCTCTCCAAAATGATGGACTGGGGGCTGATTCAGGCGAGGGAGGGCCGCTGGGAGATCACCGAAGTGGGTCGTTCCGCGGTGGCGCTCCGCCGATGAGCGAGGAAGTGACCACGGGGGACGAACTGCTGGAGGTGCTGGCTGACCCGATCCGCATGGCCGTCGCGGCGCTCCATTCCGCGTCGCCCGGCGCGGGAGGCCTCAACGCGGTGCTGCTGATCTCGGACGGAACGGGGACCAGCGTGTTCTCCACGTACGCCAAGCCGGACGGGACGCCCGACATGGAAGAGGCGGTGATGCGGCTGGTGTCCGCGGCGACGCAGATGATCAACGACCGCGGCGGGCGGGAGGTCACCCACGAGGAGGTGGATCGCATCGCCCGCCAGCAGGCACGGGAGCGAGAAGGGCTCCGCGCGTACGCCGACCGTCTGGAGGACGAGAACGCACGCCTGCGGGGCATGCTCTGCCCAGACTGCGGGCACGCACCGCACGTCGGAGAGTGCGGGTACTCGGTGACGGGCGACTCCGCGCTCCACGGGGAGCAGGACTCGTTCTGCGGGTGTGGCGCGTGACGCAGATCATCTCCTTCGCATGGACCACCCCCGCACTCCTCGCTGGCGAAAAGACGGTGACGAGGCGCAACTGGAAGGACCGCCACGCACGCCTCTTCCACGCCGGTGATGTGATCCGCGCCTACGACAAGTCCCCCCGCTTCAAGGGCAGACATGTCGCCACCATCACCCTCACCGCTGACCCCACCCTCCAGTGCGCGTGCGATATCGAGCCCCATGAGTACGCCCTAGAGGGCTTCCATTACCTCGACTCGATCGGCGCCAAGCTGGACGGGAAGTCCCCGCGGGAGGTGTACGACGGCTGGCTCCACTCGACGGACACGCTTTACGTAGTACGCTTCCGGTTACTGAGCATCGAACGCACCTAGAAGGACGAAAAGGTGACGACGGAAGCCGAGGGAACGGCTGGGGCCAAGGGAAATACGAGGAAGGGGAACAGGCTTTCCCCCTCTCAACGTGAGGAGCGGCTGACACGCCTCCTCAACCTCCGCCGCGGAGGCGCCACGTTCCGCCAGATTCAAGAGGCACTGGGCTACGGCAGCCTCGGGCACGTGCACCGCGACTTCGAGTTGATTATGAAGCGCACCGTGCGGGAGCTACCCGACCACGTGCGCCTGCTCGAACTGGACCGGCTCGACACGCTGGTGCGCGTCTACATGCCCATGCTCACCTCCCCGGACACCACCCCGGAGCAGAAGATCCGCGCCGGTGACGGGCTGCTGCGGGTGATGGACCGCCGGGCCAAGATGCTGGGGCTCGACGCCCCCCAGAAGTTCGACATCACGACTTACCTACGGGAGTTCGCGGCCCGGGAGGGGCTGCCCGAGGAGATGGTGTTGCAGGAGGTGGAGGGCATCGTGCAGCGGATGGGGTTTGCATGACCCTCGACGTGTGGCAGCGGCCCGGCGGTGGCTGCTGGTGCCCCGGGCACATCGTCCCGGGCGTCGATCACGTCGTGTCCTGCTGCGACACCCCGCACGTCGGGGCGGTTGAGGCGGCGCACGTGCAGCAGGGGTCCGGTGGGTTCGGGTGCTGGTTCGACCCGCTCCCCGCGCCCCGGGGCGAGTGGCACTGCGTGCCGGACTGCCCGTTGCGGAAGGTGGTCGCGTGAGGGTGCTGGACGCGGGCCACAAGTACGAGCTAGCGGGGAACAAGAACACCGAGCCGTCGGTGCTCCAGTTCTTCAAGGACCCGGAGATCAACGGTGACGGCTACGGCGGTACCACCGTGCAGGAGGTGTTGCGCGCACTGATCGAGCGCGCGCAACACCTCGATGCGCAGGTCCCGGGTGGGGGCATCCTCGGGATGGTGCCCGTGTGGCGCGCGCAGATCGTCGAGCTAGAGGTGCGTGCTGCTGGCCGTCACGGGCTCTGCATGTTCGACCAGCGGCGCTTCCTTGAATCACGAGAAGGTGTCGAGTTGGAAGAGCCTCGCCCCGAGGATGGTCACATCTACACACGCATCAGCCATTTCGCAGCGCTCTGCGGGGGCCGATGTCGATGACCGACGAGACGCTGGCGGGCGAACTGTGGGACCGCTTCGGTCCCCCCGGGTGGGGGCGCCCCGGGCTGGAGGGCATGCCCCGGGTGCTGCGCGAGCACTGGGTGCGGCACGCCCGCGAGGTGCGCCTGCTCGTCGCCGCCGACGCATGGGCGGAGGGCTTCGAGGCCGGGGTAGCGGCGGCACTGGAGGTGAGCGGCCCATGACGATGACACGCAGGCTTCCCCTCGGCAGCAACGCCCGGGAGCGCTTCGCCGCGCTCTACTCGGAGATCCCGGACGTGCAGTGCAAGGGCCTCTGCACGCAGGCGTGCGGGCCGATCGCCATGTCGGCGTTCGAGTCCGGGCGGATGCTCGCCACGACGGGGGTGTCCCCCGCGGTGGACGGGGAGATGTCCTGCATCTACCTCGTGCGGGACCGGTGCGCGGCCTACGAGGTGCGCCCGGCGATCTGCCGTCTCTTCGGCGCGGTAGACTCCCCCCTGCTCACCTGTCCTCACGGGTGCGGCGTGGCGGAGGGCCAGCGTCTCCTCACGGATGCGGAGGCGCGCGACATCCTCCACCGCGCCCGCGAGATCGGCGGGCCGTCCATCACGGTGCCCATCCGGTAGCTGCCTTGCACCCCAACTACGGCGGTCGGCTCTTCCACCTCCTCTCGCGGCCCCCCGTGCACGTCACGCCCGAGGTGTCCTGCGAGGGCAAGCGCGGCTACCCGACGTGGGCGGAGGCGGAGCGGGCGGTGTACGAGACGATGGAGCACAACTGGGACCGGGGCTTCCCCGACCGTAACTCGGGGCTCAACGCTTACCACTGCCGGTTCTGCCCCCTCTGGCACATCGGGCACAGCGGCTCACTATTCTCCGCCAAGGCGTCGCGGCGCTCGCCGCGCGTGCGGCTCCACCGGTGACCCCGGCGCGGCGGGTGTCCGCCCCGGATGTCGCCATGCCCGTCATCGACGATGCCCTCCTGCGCATCGCCCGTATGTACCGGGCCTCCGAGGAGCAGAAGCGTCGGGAGTTCGAGGAGCGCGCGGAGGCGGACGCGCAGCGCGAGATGCGCACCGCCTCGGGCTGCCCAGAGCATCCGTGGGTGGAGGGGGCGGACGGTGAGCTAGCGGCCTGTCGTGCCTCGTTCCGGCACTTCCTGCGCCACTGGCGGTTCATCAACCGCGAGAGCGGCGAGGTGTTGAACTTCGAGCACCTGTGGGAAGGGCAGGACCGGATCGTCGCGGCGATGGAGAAGCATCGCCAGATCATCCTCCTGAAAGCGGGCAAGCTCGGGGCCTCGGAACTGGAGTGCGCCTACGACGGATGGATGCTGCGCTTCGGCCCCCCCAACACCCGTGTGCACCTCTTCTCGATGGACGGGCGCTCAGCCAAGAACATGATGCGTGTCGTGCGCTTCGGCATGGCGCGCCTGCCCGACTGGATGCAGTTCCCGATCATGGGCCGGACTCCCGGGGGCGACACCACCGAGCAGTCGATGTACCGGGGCGGCCCGGACGACATCAGGATGGTCGTCTCCTACCCGCCGACGCAGAACGCCGCGATCGACCAGACGGCCATCCACTCGCACGTCGACGAGTTGGCGCGCATGCCGTGGCCCGAGAACACGTGGGCGGCGGTGGCGTCCTGCATCGCCCCCGGCGGCTCCATGCACATCGTGTCCCGCGGGCAGGGCGCCGACAACTACATGACCACCCTCTGGGAGCAGGCGGGCTCGGGCCTCTCCCCGATCGTGCAGGTGTTCGAGGCGTGGGACGCACGCCCCCGCTACCCGTCCCGCCCGGACCTGATCGAGCGTGTGGAGCGCGGGGAACTGGACGCGAAGGCGGCATGGTACGCGGAGACGGAGGCGACGATGCCCACCCTCTCCCAGTTGTACTACTTCGCGCCGCGGAGCCCGGAGGAAGCGTTGGCCGGTGGCGCAGAGGACGCGTACATCCCGATCGAGGTGTGGGACTCGTGCTACGACCCCACCCTCCCCCCGCTGGAACTGGGCGACCCCTCGCCCGTCATCCTCGCGCTGGACGCAGGCGTCACGAACGACCTCTTCGCCGCGGCGATCATCGGGCGCCACCCGCTCCACCCGACGCGCGCGGCGCTGCGGCGCTGGCGCGCGTGGAACGCGGCGGACACGAACATCGTGGGCGACGAGAAGCGGGCCGAGGTGGACTTCGGGGAGGTGGAGCGCTGGATCCGCCTGATCAGCCTCGGAGGCTGCCAGATGGGGCACCCCCACCCGGAGCGTGGTCGGATGGTGCGGGACGGCAAGCTCTGCGTCCCCCACAACATCCCGGCGGGCTGGCACCGCGGGTGTGACGGTCCCGAGATAGCATGCCCGGCGTGCGCCGATGGGGCCTACATGCCGGGGCTCAACGTGCGGCAGATCGTCTACGACTCCTATGAGCTAGTGGATATGGCGCAGCGCCTCTCGCGGGACCGGGTGACGTGGATGGAGCCGATGCAGCAGGGCACGGAGCGCACGCAGGCGGACACGCTGCTCCACGAGAAGCTGATGCAGCGGGACTTCGCCCACGCGGTGAACCCCTCGGATGACGCGTCCTCGGTGATGCGCCGCCACGTCATGGGCGCGGCTGGCAAGGTCCCCGCGGGGGACGAGAACCGCGTGCGTATCGAGAAGCGCGGGGCGAAGGCGAAGGTCGACCTGCTCGTCGCCACCTCGATGGGCACGAAGCGTGCCCTCCAGTACAACCTCGCGAGCCTCGGCCAGTGAGGGCGGTGGCCACGCAGGACCTTGCGCTCGCCGTCATCCGCAAGAACTGGCCCGACGGGCAGGAGTTCACCGCGCGAGAACTGGCGGATGCCATGGGAGTCGATCGGCGGGACCGCGCAAGCAATGCACTGGCGACACTCACCGCCAAGCGCGTCGTCTCCCGGCGCCGTGTCTCTCCCCGCCGGGAGCCCGAGACGCAGCGCCACGGGGCGCTCACCACGTTCGTCTACGCCCTCGCGTGAACTACGACGAGGCGCGCCGTCTCGCGGATGGGTCCGGCTGGCGCTGGACGACCATGAACAGCGGTCACGTGCACACGGCGTGGCCGTGCCTGCGGTTGGCTGAAGGGGTCGCGCTCCGCCTCAGGATGGAGGACGGGTACAACGAGGCTCGACGTGGTGATGAGGTTGTCCCGTGGGAGGAGGCGTGGGTGACGTGCGACCCCCATGGCACTCGCGAGGAGGCGGAGCGGCACTACTACGACGCGAGCCTCGCGGAAGCCAGCGAGTACATGGTGTCGTGGAGGGCCTGCGCGATCCCGGAGTGTCCAAACCCCACGCAGCGCTCACTCGGCAACCGCGGCTTCGATCGGCACTTTCAGGTGGTCCCGCTCTGCGACGAGCACCGGACGCGCGAGCAGCTTGCCGCGCTCTACCCGTTTACGCCGGGCATGGCGTTCATCCACTCGTGAGCCCTGCCACTTTGGCAGTGGTGGTTGACGCGCGTATCCCACCGGGGTAGTCTCCGGGTGTGGGGCGGTGAGGCCCCCGGAAGGACGACGACGATGGCAGCAGAAGTAGTGGCGGTGGGTGGCGACCAGATCGGGTGGGTCTGCCCGGGCTGCGCGGCATCCGCGCTGGAGCACCCGACCGTCTCCGACCTGCTCTTTGTGACGCGGGGCGCCAAGGGCCACAACGCCCGCAAGCACGAGGGCGTCGCGGTGCGCGTCTCGGACGCGGCGGTCCGTGCGGTGACCGAGAACGTGAAGGCGCTGGGCGGCGTGGTCATCGACGCGGTGCCGACCGAGGCCGCCGAGATCGAGTGGCCCTCCCGGGTGATCGAGGGAGCGTGGCCCCTCTACTAGCGGGGTACCCCCACGAACGAGGGGGGTGGGGAAGGACGAGGACGATGGCGATCAGCGAGACGGTCTACGGGGTGATGCTGCGCGGGTCCGACCAGTGGTACCGCTCCCCCAACGAGTACGTCGACTACCCGGAGGCGGCGCGCCTCTTCCGGTACGAGGACGAGGCGGAAGAGGTGTGCCTGACCCTCCAGTGGTCGAGCCGCGTGGTCCCGGTGGAGCGCTACCGGGACGACTTCGACGCCGACCCGGAGTGCCGCTACTGCCCCGGCCCGCACACCGTCGGCGAGCACTACGGCTCCCTCGGTGACCCGCTGGGCCTGCTGTGAACCTTGTGAACAGTGGTCGCTGGGACTGGCTGCGAGTGGCGACGCGGGCCGCCGAGTACGAGTACCAGTTGCTCCAGATGCAGGCGCTGTCAGGGGAACCGTTCGCCCGCTGGATGCGCGTGGTCGACGACGCCATGGCAGCGAATGCCGTCACGGCGCCCACGCGCCCGGAGCGCCCGCTATCCAGAAGTGAAGTGATCCACGAAATGCAGATAGCCCTCGCGTTCGGAAGCTGCCCGATCGACGGGCAGGAGCAAGGACGCCTGTTTGGGAGGTGGTGGTCATGACGAGCCGGTGGGCGTTCGAGAACCCGGAGGTGCGGCGGAGCCTGCGCATGTACTCCGGCCCGCACGGCTACGAGAGCGCTGCTCGGCGCGAGTGGCGCCGCGCGCACTTCAGTGCTGCGCCGCGCGGTGGCGTCGCCCCCTACGAGAGCGAGGCGCGCCGGGTATGGCGGGAGGGGGTCGAGCCCCCGTGGTTGAAGGAACTGAGGCGTCTCCTCTGGAGGATGCGTCTGGGAGTGTCCCCGGCTGGCCCGCCTGACCTAGCCCGCGTACTCCGGGAGGCGTTGCGCGACGCGAAGGCCTCGCGGTGCGTGGTGGGAGCGACGATCGATTGCGTGCTCTTATCGGGGCACACCGGCGACTGCGAGTCGAGCACTGGGTTCCACCGTGACATGAGGGCGCCGTGAAGTGCCGCCTCTGCGGGCACGCCCCGCACCCGCCGTTCCGCTGCGGGGAGGCCGACTGCCCCTGCCTCGCCGGGGAGAGGAGGGGGTGATGGCGTACGGGATCTTCCTCCTCACCCTGTACGACGAGCCTGTCGAGCAGTGGCTGACGCGCTACGACCCCGACGAGGGGGACGACGAGAGCGTTGGGGTGGTGGACGCATCCGACGACCCGGCGGACGCGCTTCGCTTCCCGACGCAGGCCGAGGCGTGGGACTGCTACCAGCAGGTGTCGACCCGCATCCCTATGCGCTTCGACGGGCGCCCCAACCGTCCACTGACCGCGTTCACCGTGCACATCCGCCCACTCCCGGAGGGAACCGATGCCTGAGGACTACGCGCGCTTCGTCCGCGAGTCGAACGCGATCGAGAACATCCACGTCGACCCGCCCCACCCCCTCTGGACGGACCACATGGAGACGCTGCTGCTGGCCGTCCGCTTCGGGGAGTACGGCAACCTGCTGGAGCCGACGGCGATTCACCGGAAACTGATGGCGAGTCAGCCCGAGGTGTTCCCCGGGGAGCTACGGCAGGTGCACGTGCGGGTGGGCGGGGACGTGAAGATGTTGCGCGTCGAGTACCCGCGGTATGTGGAGCGCCTGCACACGCTGGTAGCCAAGCGTGAGGCGCCCAGCGAAGGGGCGCTGTTCGACCTCCACCACGAGTTCGAGTGGATTCATCCGTTCATCGACGGGAACGGGCGGACGGGGCGCATCCTCTGGGCACACCTGCGGGTGCTCTTCCGGTACCCGCTGGAGATCATCGAGTCAGCGGAGCGCCACGCCTACTACGAGGCGATCCGCCAGTGGGAGGCAGGACGGTGAGCAAGCGCCTGAGCATCGTGATCGGGGACGGAGACTACGCCCACTTGCAGGACCTCGCCGCCGCGCAGGAGGTATCCATCTCCGCGCTTGTCAGGGATGTGCTGCGCGTGGGCGTCTGGTACGAGCGGGAGGTGAAGGCCTACCCGGAGCGAAAGCTGCTCATCCTGCGCCCCGGGGAGGAACTGCGCGAGCTTACGTTGCTCACGTGGGGATGACGACATGCGGCTGATCTCGTTCAGGAGACGGAAGGACGAAGCGGTGACACAAGAGGCAGGGCAGGACTTTGGCACGGTCACGACGGTGCGGTCCATCGAGGTGAAGAGTGGCCCGATCGCGGGGCTGCACACCGCGCTCGGGAACGCAGGCTCCATCCGGGTGCTGGCGGCATGGCTCGACTTGCAGCGCATTCCCGACGAGGCGCAGGTCGAGGGGGACTACCTCGCTGGCGGGGTGCGCGCCACGTGGGAGGTATCCGTCGAGACGCACCCGCGGCAGATGCGCCAGCCGGTCGGCGAGGCGATGGCGGAGTGGCGCCCCCCGGTGGATGGCGACGAGGAACCCCGTGGCGACTGAGGCGCCGTGGCGCACTCTGCCGGACGGGCGGGGCGCGTGGATCGTCCCGCTCACCTTCGGGCGCGCGCGGATCGTCATCGGCCCCGTCGACTCCAACCTCCTCGACGACGGCTGGTGATACGACGAGCCATGGGCCGCGGTCGTGGCCCTCGCGCAATGGAGCGGCGGAGGGGAGCCGGAGGGCTGGATGCGCCACCTCGGAACGGGGCGGCGCAGGCCGGGCGGTGACCCGGAGAAGGAGTACCAGCAGTGGTGAGAGATCTGATCGTGGAGCGCCAGCGGCTGGCCCTGACGCACCCGTGCGCCCGGGCGACGGACACGCAGGATGACCGATTCCTCGCGTTCATGAAACGCGGCCCCTCGACGTGGAGCACGATTCTCACCGTCAACAAGTGAGCGGACGCGTTCGCTGGGCTGCCCGTGTGGCATGCCTCTGTGGCCCTCCGCTCCCGCCTCACCGCCCGGCCCATCCCGAGGGCGCTCTGGTCCCCGGGGGATGTGCGCGACGCGAAGCACCTGCTGCGCGCGCTCTTGCGTGACGTGGGGCAGGGCATCACCAAGGTGGCGAGCGTCGACACCGGGCTTGTCCCGAATGGCGTGGCCCTGCACGCGAAGCGCGTGCTGTCCATCGATGAGCAGGCCGGGCTCGACCCGGCGTGGTGCGCCCTCCCGGCTATCGACCAAGCGGGAGACGGCCCGATGGAGGAAGTTGAGTGGTGAAGCCGTGGCGGGTGAGCCGCGCGTGGCTAGACGGCATGTTTGTGGGCGACCTTACGGGGCCGTTCGCGCAGGTGGATACCACCAAGGCCGCCCCTCTGACCAAGGACATGCTGCTCAAGGTGGTGGCTGGGGTGCGCGAAGTGCGTCCGCTCGCGGTAGGCTCCCCGGGTGGCAGACCAGCCCTACGAGGTATACCTGCTGCCCGCTCACTCCCCGGCGTGCATCGTCTGCGAGCCGTCCGCCGAACGGCTCGTCGACGCGTTGCGAGCGTCCGCGTTCACCCTCTGCCCGGCGCACCTGCTCCGCGCGCACGTGTACGGCAACGAACTGGACGGTCGCGGTACGCTCGCCCCACTCCCCCATGGAAGGACGTCATAATGGTTATGCGCGATCACTTTGACGAGTCGGCGGCCACGGTGCTGGAGGAAACGGCGGCTCCCGAGTGGCACCCCCCGGCGCGCCGCGAGGTGCGGATCCGCGAGGTGGAGAACGGCTGGTTTATCGAGGGCCTGCAAGTGCTCGGCCCGTCCAGCCGTATCGAGGCGGAGTTCGTCGCGCTCCGCGAGCGGGAGACGATGGCGATCCTCCGCAAGCTGCTCTTCCCGCCGAGGATCGTGCAGTGAAGGTCGAACGCTCGATCCAGATCGAGATCGAAGGCGCCTCCGATGACGGCGTGACGGTGCTGCGGTTGCAGCAGACGCTCAACAAACTGCTGGCTCTGGGCGTCCCGCCAACCGCCAGTCTGGGGTTCGGCTTCGGGCGGCCTATAGACATTACCCTGCGCGCCACGTGGGACACGGTGGAGGCGTCCGGGTGACCATGCTCGTCTTTGACGACGGGCTTGCCATCGACGAGGAGACGGGCGAGATCGTCGAGGCCCCGGGGAACATCGACCGCATCCCCTACCTGCAAGGCGCGATCCTCGGCGCGGTGGACCAAGAGGCCCTGTGGAAGCAGCGCCGGGGCATCCTGAACCGCGCGCTCGATCGTCTCCTCACGGAAGAGGGGCAGCGCTCCGTCCGTACCGAGATGGGGCACTCGTGGACGGTGGCGGGCCGCACCACGCGGTCGGCGCCACGCCCCGCCGTGGAGGAGGCGGTCGATCTGGAGGCGCTGACGCGCACCCTCGCGGACGACCTGATCCTCCACGCCGCCGTCACGCTCGACCCAGCCAAGGTGCTCGGGTGGCTGGAGGACAACATGCCGGAGGCGCGACGCAAGCTGCTGCGGCGCCTCCTCATCGTGGAGTCGTCCTCCAGCGGATACGTCCGCACGGAAGCGGCGCCACGCATGCTCGCCAAGCCGGTGCGAAGGGAGAAGTCCGATGCGTGAGAAGTGTGTCTGCGGTGCGGAGATCGAGATCACCGGTGCGCTCTATGGGCCGGACTCGATCGAGGGGTGGCGCTCCCGCCACCAGAAGTGCCTCGACCTCAACTGGGCACTCATGCGGGCGCAGACGCGGAGCTTTCGTCAGTGACGCTCACGGCGGCGTTCGGGACCACGCAGGTCAGCTTCGAGAAGTCGATGTCGGAGGTGGAGCGCCTGCTGACCGGGCACGGCGTGCGCGAGTCCCGCTACACGCACGTGCGCCCCGCGCGCCTGCCCGCGCGCGCGGGGGAGCGGGGCGAGGAGACGCGGGGCCGCGTGGTGTTCGAGTTCGTCTGGCGCCGGGGCGAGGATGCCCGCGGAGTGCGCATCACGGTCCCCTACCAGCCGGAGGTCGGGACCCGCGGGGGCAAGGCGGGCACCACTCCCGAGATGGCCGCGAGGGCGCTCTACTGGCTGCTGAAGGCCAAGTTCGACTCCATCCAGTACGGCATCGAGGAGTTCGAGGTGGCGTTCATGCCGCACCTCGTCACCTCGCTGGGCTCCACGTTCGCCGAGGAGCCGCACCTGATCACGCAGGCGGCGCAGCGCCCCGAGACGATCGGCCAGATGCTGCTCCCGCCACCCACGGGAGAGCGCTAGTGGGGTACCGGGCGGACGTGGCGGCACATCACCGGGTCACCGGCCCCGTCACGCTGGCCTCCGGGATCGTGTCGGACTCCTACATCGACATCCGCGCCGCCATGCTCTGCGGGCAGTGCGCCTCGATGGTGACGGCCTCGTTCCAAGGCTTCCTGATCGAGCACGCTCGCCGGTTCGGCCCGGGGTTCCGCGTGGTGGGCACCGGCACGTTTGGGGCGATGCTGCTCGCGCGCCTCTACGGCGTACCCCGCTCCCTCTGGCTCGACAAGGACCACGGCGTGCCGTGGGTGCACTCCGGCGACGACATGCCCACCCGGGCGGTGATCGTCGACGACGTGCGGACGACGGGCGGGACGCTGGCACGGCTGGAGGCGGCCTGCGAGGCGATCGGCCTCACCGTGGAGGCGCGGGAGATCTTCTACGAGCGGGGAACGTCAGGACGATCGCAGTAGAGCCGCCGCATTCGCGATCTCGTCTCCCATGGCGGTAGGGCTGACGGGGACAGTGTAGGTCGCCGGGGGTCGGGGGGGCGCCCCCGGCGGTTGGGGGTGCGGGGTTGGGATCCGCCCCGCGCTCGGCACCCTAGCGGCTCGCCCGTCGCGCACCTGTTGAGTAATCGTGCGCGCGTGACGCGCGACCAGTATCCGCTCCGCCCAGTCGCTCACCCCGGGTTGCGCGTGACACGCCCGCGGACGATCGCCTGCTGGCACCCCTCGCACAGCCATGCCCGTCTCGTCTCCTGTGGCTCACCCCGCACGGACCGGACCGCCCCGGGGGCGCGGCGGCGGTAGGGGAACGAGTACCAGCGAAGGATCACGTCGGTGGCGTCCGTCTCCTGCTGGCAGATGGCGCACCGGACCGTTACCTCCGCGCGGTGGCGCTCGGCGCGCTCTGCGTCATCGAGCAGTGTTTCCAGCACGGCCTCGGCGCGTGTCAGGGGCATGCGCATGTACCCGCCCTCGACCCACCCGGCACGGGAGAAGTGGATCCAGCCGTACGCCCCGCTGGGCCGCCGGAACGGGGCACGGTCGGCCTTGCGCCCGCGCTGCCACGAGGCGAGCACCCCGTGGGCTCCCACCTCGCTGCGGTAACCGCCGTCCCACGCCGGGGTGAGCAGCGCCTGCTCCAGCTTCGCGATGCGCTGTTCGCCGAGGGGGTGCTGCTCTTCGCCGGGTAGGCCGGTCTGGAAGGGGAAGGGGATGGGCTCGTTCTTCACTGCTCGCAGCCTACAATGGCGCGGGTGAGCAGGGAGGCTCCGCGTGGTCAATGGGTCACTCTGGCTGCCCCCCGGGACGCCCCGCGAGCTTTCCCTTGACGAGAAGGCCGCCGGGCTGGAGCAACTGTCCCGCTCGGTCGTCACCGATGCAGTGCCGGAATCTCCCCAGCGCGGCATCGGCACCACGCTGCTCTTCCAGATGGCGCACGCCGCCGACACGTTCATCCCGTGGGGTTCCTCCGTCCAGAAGCGGGACCAGCAGCTTCGCGGCTTCTGGCACACCGAACCCTTCCTCGGTGGGGCGATCGGCTCCATCGCGCAGCGCCGCGCCGCCCTCGACTGGTCCATCCGGAGCGAGAGCGAGGCCGCCGCGCTCGCCGCGACCGACATGCTCCAGAACGCCAACTGGGGCGCCGGGTGGGAGGACTTTCTGATCCGCTTCACCCTCGACCTGCTCACCACCGACAAGGGTGCGTTCGTCGAGTTGGTGCGGGAGGGGGACTCCCCCGAGGCGCCCGTGATCATGCCCGTCACGCTGGACTCCCAGCGGTGCTGGCCGACCGGCATCCCGGAGACGCCCGTCATCTACGAGGACGCGGACTCCAAGTACCACCTGCTGAAGTGGTATCAGGTCGTCCAGATGCTGGAGATGCCCGCGCCCGTGACGTTCGCTGGGCTGGGGCACTTCTGGCGCATCCAGTACAGCGCGCTTACCCGCATCCTCCGCGCCGCCCAGATCACCAAGGACGTGGGCGTCTACAACGAGGAGAAGATCTCGGGGCGCTTCCAGCGCGGCATCCACCTGTTCTCCGGCGTCACCGCGCAGGAGGTGCGGGACGCGATGCGCACCGCGGAGATCCTTGCCAACGAGGCGGGCCTGACCCGCTACATCCAGCCCGCCATGGTGGGGTCGATGGACCCCAAGGCGGACGTAAAGGCCACGACGCTCGACCTTGCCGCCCTCCCGGAAGGGTGGGACGAGGAGAAGGCGCTGAAGTGGTACATCACCGCGATGGCCCTCGCCTTCGGTGGCGAGTTTCAGGACTTCGCCCCCCTGCCGGGCGGCAACCTCGGGAGCAGCGCGCAGTCGGAAGTGCTCGACCGCAAGGGACGGGGCAAGGGCGAATCGCTCTGGAAGCAACTGGTCGCCCGCCTGATCAACCTCCACGGCATCCTCCCGCGGGGCGTCGAGTTCGCGTGGGACGAGTCCGACGTGCAGTCGGACATGGAGACGGCGGAGGTGCGCGCGGCGCGCGCGACGGCGCGCTCGACCGACGTGGCGTCCGGCGTGCTCACCCCGGAGATCGCCCGGCGGATCATGCTGGACGACGGGGATCTCACGCAGGAGCAGTTCGACGAACTGGAGCGGCAGGCCGAGGAACTGCGCCGCCAGCGCGAGGAGGCGGAAGCCGCGGCCCTCGCGGCTGCCCAGCAGGGCCAGCAGGCGACCGTCGAGGGTGAGGACCGCGGCTCCGGCGGTCCGCGCGGCGCCTCCCAGACGGTGGCGGAGGGGGAGGACCGGGCGGTCAAGGCGCTGGGCGGCCTGACGTTCGGGACCCTCATCACCTCCCGGCTGCATCGCGCCTACTCGGTGACGGCGGACGACGCCTCGGCGCTCGGTTACTTCCCGGAACTGGCCGACCGCCTCTCCGTGGCGGACGCGATCGGTCCTGCCCTGCGCGTGTTCGAGGACCTGCTGCGCGAGTCCGGCGTGTGGGATATCCCCGTCGCCCCGGAGGACGCGGACCGTATCGTCGAGGCAGGGCTGAAGGCACTCTCGGAGGAGCGGGCCGGTCCCGACGAGGCGCGGCTGGCGCTGGAGGACGAGGTGGCGGGGCCGATCTTCCGCGGGCTCGACGAGGTGCGCCGCAACCTGCGCCACCGCTTCGAGGAGGCGGCGGGCACCAAGATGGTGGTCCCGGGCGCCACGTACGACGCCGCCGGGCGTGTGGCGGCGATCGAGCGGCCCGACGGGACCGTCGGGATCGTGCAGCGGGACGAGAAGGGCTACATCACCGGATGGGAGCAGCGGCGCGGGGAGCGGGCGCTTGTCTCCGTGGTATACCGGGACGCCGACGGGCGCATGACCGGCTGGGAGACGAAGGAAGGACAGCCCGATGACGCAGGAGACGACGCCGCCGACTGACCGGGAGTTGGCCGAGCAGGCGCTGGTGCACAGCGCCATCATGCAGATCGAGCTATCCCGCCGCGACCGCCCCGACCTCTCGGTGGCGCGCGCGCAGGCGATGACCCTCCTCCACCTGTACGGCCACCACTTCAAGGACCTGCGCGACCTCGCCGCGACGCGGCCCGGGCAGGAACTGGCGGTGCTCACCGAGCGCGTCGACATGGCCCGGGGGGAGCGCCCGTGGCCGGACGGCACGACCCGCATCGACGACTTCGAGCGCATGCGCACCGACGCCTATTTGCTGGGCACCTACGAGCCGCAGGTGATCTCCGGTCGCATTGCCGTCTCGCGCGACGCGCTGATCCACGCGCTCCGGCAGTCCCACTACCCGGAGGGGTTCGATGACCTCGTGCCCTTCACGCTCGCCGAGCTTGTCCAGCGGGTGGACATGACGCGGGGGGAACGCCCGTGGGCGGATGGCACGACCCGCGTCGATGACGAGGAGCGCGTGCGCGTCGAGGCGTTCATTGCCGCGCGCTACGGGGCACGCATGCCCGAGGGGCTACCGGAGGTGACGGCATGACGGCGGACGGCGCACACGAGCACCCGGCAATCACGGCAGCGCTGGAAGAACTACAGCGCCAGCACGCCGCGCTGGAGGCACGGGTCAGCAAGCTGGAGGCGGCCCCGCCGCCCGGGCCGGACCCTGAGCCCCCCGCCCTCTACGCGCCCATCTGGCCTGTCACGAGGGTGCCGGAGCCCACGGCGACGTGGCAGT
The DNA here is from genome assembly GCA_902826635.1 of uncultured Pseudomonadota bacterium. GTDB lineage: Bacteria > Pseudomonadota > Gammaproteobacteria > Steroidobacterales > Steroidobacteraceae > CADEFQ01. The sequence goes on along the minus strand of CADEFQ010000013.1, from coordinate 64,794 downwards.
GGAACGGCGACTTTGCCTCCCTGCGGGACGTGGCGGCCAACGGCGGGCACCTCATCGAGCTTCCCGCTGGGGTGACGAATCCCGGGGGACCGATCACCGTCGGCGCCGAGACGATCCTGCACGGGCCGGAGGGGATGGGCTGCCGCTGGGACGGGCAGGGCATCTACGTCCTGCAAGGCCCGGCGATCGTCGACAACATCTTTCTCCCCACGATCCCGGGGGGCGGCAACGACGACGGGATCCGCGTCTACGGGCGCGCCGCCACGCAGGTGATGGTGATGCGCTGCACGATCCCGGACGCAGGCGACGAGTGCATCGACATCTGGGACGGTGCCGACCCGCTCGTTGGCGGGAAGCGCGTCACGATCGAGCGCAACATGCTCGGCATGGGGGTGATACGCGCCGATAACCACCCGTGGTCGCTGATCGCCGGGGGCGCCGGGCACACGATGCTGGGCCTCTACGCGAACGTCATGGGCGGCGGCTTCCGCAACCCGTTCATCAACGGGAACGTGGAGGTCTGGGAAGCCCTGAACCTCCGACCTCGCTGGGGGATTCAGGCGGGAGGCTACGTCAACGGCGCCCGCGCCTACATCGAGCGGAGCGACTACGCCTACACCGGCTACCACTGGGCGCGGGCGCACGAGCCCAACAACACGGGAGCGGACGACCCCTCGTCGGCGATCCGGCGCGGCGACGGCAACATCTACGCGAAGGAACCGCCGCGGACACTGGGGTGGAACGAAAGCCGCGTCTCGCTACCCCTCTACCCGTACCGCGTGCCGCTGAACCCGTCGAACGCTGCCATCTACGAGTACGCCGGGGCGGCGACGCCCCGGTGATCGATGCTCCCCTCATCCCGCGCGGGAAGGACCCGGCGCCCGACTACCGGGTGGAGGACCCCGAGGGGTTCTGCCCCGTCGGCTGCTACTGGGACTGCGAGCACCGCGCGCGGACGCTCCGCGGCTTCCAGATCCAGCCGGACTACGCCGAGTGGAAGGAACGCGCCTACACGCGCGGTGGCATCCTCGACGCGCGGGCCGGATATCGGCGGGTGCCATGACGGCGCAGCGGGTCTGTGACACCTGCGGACGCACGGATGCGGAGGACTGGATCAAGCTCACGCACCGCCGCGCCCGCTGGGACTTTTGCTCGCCCGCCTGCTTCCACGCGGCGGGTCCGATGCTGAGCGCGGTGCTGCCCGCCCCGTGGGTGACGCTGCCGGGAGGTGGAAGGTGACGTACGTGCTGCCCGTCGACGCCATGGGCTACCGGGCGGGGATCGAGCTACGGGAGGTCACGCTGCGCGAGGCGCGCGCCATGGAGTGCAACCGGTGCGGCGACTGCTGCTCGGGGATGCGCCCCGGCGTTGCCAAGGACGAGGCGACTGGCCTCCCCCTCCACGTCTGGGAGGCGCGGGAGACGGCGGCGGACGAGGCGCGGTCCCAGACGGCTGACCCGGACCGCTACCGGGGCCGCCTCGACGAGTACCCCTTGTTCGTCCCGATCGTCATGCGCGATGGGGGGATCGGGCTGGGGGAGCGGTTCGAGCGGGACGCGGACGGCATGCCGCACACGTCGTTCGCCTGCCGCGCGCTCATCGAGTACCCGGGGGGGGCGGACGGCCCCGAGACGGGGTGCGCCATCCACGAGACGCCCGAGACGTACGCCACCTCGGTGCTCGGCCTCCGCCCCTATAACTGCGGCGCGTTCCCCGTGTTCGGGCTGGAGGTGTCGGACTCGATCATCCAGCACGGCTACTTCGTGCCGCCGACGGGCAGTCTCCCGCGCTGCACGTGGTACGGCCTGCGCGTCACCGGCCCCTTCAAGGACACGCCCTACTGGGAGGAGCGCTTCGCCCGGCAGGAACGGGGGGAGGTGGTGCCCGAACTCTCCAACCCGGTGCTCCATGAGGCCGTGGCCGCCTCGCTGAGCGCAACCCGGTGAGCGACGGCTGGCGCCCGGCGCTCGTCCTCCTCCTCTGGGCGGGCGTGCTGGCGCTCTTCGGGTACTGGTGGCTGTCGGGCGACCGCCCCATCCGCTACGAGGACTGGACGGTCGTGGCGCGCGAGGAGTCCGTCGCCTCCCCGCCCCGCTGGCGCGTCTACGTCGCGCACGAGGGCGGCATCGTCACCTACCACGTCTCCGGCATGTGCTACGTGGTAGCCGAGGTGGGGTCCATCCTCCCGGAGCCCTGCCGCTGATACATTGCTGCCCTTCGGTGGGCGGGAGAGGGTCTGTATACGGCACTCTCCCAGCCTGCCAACTTGTCATGTTGACGCGGGTGCACGGCGTACGGTAGTCTTCGGGTGTGGGGCGGTGAGGCCCCGCGCAAGGAAGGACGACTCCGATGACGACGACGACTGCGACCGGACGCTACGCCAAGTACCAGACGCCCGAGGAGCAGGGCCGGATGCGCCGACTGGCGGAGGCGCTGGAGTACAACGCCGATCAGGTCGACGCGCTGGCCGACCAGATCGAGCAGTGGGGCGAGACGCCCTCGGCGCGCGGCGCGCTCGGCCCGATCGCGAAGGCGCGCGAGTGCTCCGACCGGCTCCGGAGCGCGATCGCCGGGGTCTACCGGGGCCGCACGACCGACACCCGGTTCTGGAGCATGCAGCGCGAACTCGACGGCGTGGGCTACGCGATGATGCACGCGCTCGGTGAGTTTGACCGCGAGCGCGAGGGCGTGCTGAACGAGGGTGGCGGCGCCGCGATGTGCCGCTCCAACGCGCGCGTGGCGGCATCCGGCCTGCGCGTCGTGGCGAGCGGGCACCGGGTGCACGCGCAGATCGCCCGGGGCATCGCCAACGGCGACCACGTGTACTTCGGATAGGGGGGAGCGATGACGGGCCGAGGGCCAGCCGAGTGCTCGGCTACGATGAGTGGGCGGCACGTGTACCGGGTGCTCGGCGGGGGCATCCGGGCATGTGCCTGCGGTGCTCGCGAGGGTGTCTACACCGAGGCGCTGGAGGACGACGTACCCCGGGGTCGCGAGGAGACGAGCCAGCAGGCCTTCGACGTGCACCAGCAGTCGGGGCGACGCTCCACCCTCCAGCAGCAGGTCCTCGACTACGTGCGGGAGCACGGCGGGGCCACCTCGGACGAGGTGGAGGTGGGGCTGGGGCTCACGCACCAGACGGCCTCGGCTCGCATGAACGACCTGAAGCGGGCGAACCTCGTGGTGAAGTCCGGGGAGCGCCGCCCCACCCGGCAGGGCAGAAACGCCGACGTGTACCGAGCCATCTAGCAGAGGTCCCGTGCGCTGGAGGGCGGGCCTATGTAGACTGAGCCCCGTCACGGCATGGATGCCGTGTCCGGCTGGAGGCCGAGTTGGGCTCGCAGGGATGCGACTTCCGCTTCGAGGTTACGGATGCGCTGAGCGGCGCTTCGGTCGAACAGGCGCGCGCACGCTCGGCAATGCCGCTTCCCCGCCTTGCTTGTGTAGGTGTTCTCGCCGTCGTAGGCGTGCCCTCTCGGGCAGTGCGTCTTTGCGCGGTTAACAGCGCCAGCGTTCGCGACAAGGCCACCGCGCCTCACGTTCTCCGCCAAGGTGACCGGTTCGAGGTGCAGCGGGTTCACGCAGCACCGCACCCCACAGAGATGGTCGATCACGAACCCTTCGGGAATCGGCCCGATGTATCTCTCGTACGCCCAGCGGTGCGCGAGTACCGACTTGCCGTCCGAGAAGATTGCGTACCCGTTCGCTGCGATGTGCCCAACCCAGAGCCAGCAACCGCCCTCGTCGATGTCGACGCGGACCATGAATTTGGCTTCCGGAGTGGACGGAGCGGCGAGCGGGTCGCCGTAGCGGATCAAGCGCTGGTAGTGCAGCGAGCACAACTCGCGAGCAAGCCGGACGCGGCCACATCCGGCAATCGAGCAGGTCAAGGGGTTCGTCCTCCCATGCACCTCGCATGGTAGCGGAAGAGGCTAGTTACGGCTCTTAACTTTCGCATCTCCAACGCGACGGCCCTCCGCCTCGCGGATGCCTTCGACGATGAAGTCAACAAGGGCAGCACCGCGGCGGCGATCGATATCCGTTCGGGAGCGCAGCCTGCCGACCCGGACACGGCGGCGTCCGGCACCCTGCTCGCCACCTGTACGTTCGCTGACCCGGCCTTCGGGTCCGCCGCCGACGGCAGCCCGGGCGGCGTCATCACCGCCGACACGATCACCGACGACTCGTCCGCCGACTCCAACGGAACCGCCGGGTACTTCCGTATCCGCGCGACCGGCACCGGCGCCGACGACGTGGCGGACGGCGAGGTGGGCACCTCCGGCGCCGACCTCAACATGAACACGGTGTCGATCACCGCTGGCTCCACGGTGAGCATCACGAGCTTCACCGTCACGATGCCGGAGAGCTAGCCGTTCCCAACGGGGAGGGGTGACCGCACCACCCCTCCCCCCGCCTCTCCCCCCTGCTCGGAGGTTCCTCATGCGCAAGGCACTGCTCTCGGTGCTGCTGCTGGTCGGCGTCGCGCTGACCTCTCTCACCGTGTTCTCGTGGCTGGAGCCCGGGACCCCACTGTCAGCCGCGGTGTGCAACACGACGGTCCCCCGGGGAGCGATCGCCCCAGCCGTGCCGGAGTGGTGCGCGCAGCCGCTCGGGGCGATCGACGACACGCACGTCGAGGCCGCCAACGCGTGGCTCGACGACTTCAACCACGGCGACCAGCACGCCGCCATGGGTGGCCCGTCCGACGCCTACCAGATCAACAACATCGGCGTCCCGGACGCGATCTTCTTCCGGCACAACGACCACTGGATGGTCGACCAGCAGGGGCCGACCGATCAGGGCCACTCGATGATGCGGCCCAAGCGCACCTTCACCCGGCAGCCCGACGGCTCCCTCGTTGTCGAGGTGGAGGTGGCGGACGCGGGCGGCGGCCCGGACGTGTGGCCGGAGGTGACCGTAACGCACGGGGCCTCCCCGACGACCAACGACCTCTACACGTACGAGGCGTTCGGGGACTCCCAGACGTTCGGGTGCCGGTTGCAGGAGGGCGGGTTCCCGATCTGCGAGTACCGCCGCAACGGCGGGCGCGTGTTCGAGGCGTCGTTCTTCCAGACGGACCACGCGGCTACGTCCTTCGGAGGCTACCCGGAGGCGGCGCCGGGCGCGTGGCGCACCTGCAACGCCACGCAGGACCCCGACGTGCTCTGCCGCAACACGTTCCGTCTGACGCTGCGCGACACCTCGTTCCGCATCGACGTGAATGGGCAGCGCTTCTTCGAGCAGACCGGTGTGCCGAGCATGGCGGGGTTGCTGGGCAGCCCCATGTACGTCTACCAGTCGAACAGCCTCTGGCGCGTCGGCGGGATCGTGTTCCGCTCCCACTGGGACCACTTCGCCGTGAACCCGGCGCTTATCGGTGACGTGACGCCGACGCCAACCACCACGGTGACGCCGACGCCGACCGTCGTCCCCACCCCCACGCCCACCGCGACGGGAACGCCCAGTGCCACTCCTACGGCGAGTCCGACGCCGAGCCCGACGGCTACTCCGACGCCTACGGGCACTCCGACGGCTACCGTGACGGCCACCCCCACGGCCACGCCGACGCCGCGGCTCTGCCGGGTGCGCGGCTCCAAGCCGGTGGGTGAGACGGGATGGACGACCGAGCGGTGGTACCTCGTGGACTGCGCCATCTTCAAGAACTAGCCCGGGAGGGCTGACGGGACCTCGCGAGGGGCGGCGGCAGGCCGCCCCTCTGCGCGTCCGGGGGGTACTCTCCGTCCATGCCTGAGCTTCGCTACTACGTCACCCCACTGCTCGTCGGCAGGCTCCACGGGAACGGCCCTCCGCACCGTACCCACCCGTTCTGGCGCTCGCGCCTCAACCCGGATGGCGCGCCCGCGGCGCGAGTGGGAATCATGCCCTTCGGGGCATCGAGCGTGGGCCTCCTCGCCGTCATCGCCGAGGTGCCCGAGTTGGAGGCGTTCGGCGCGCAGGCGGTGGAGGTGGGAAGCGGGCGGATCGGGGTGACCGGGCGCTCTCGCATCCGCGCGGTGCTGGGGGACGACCTGCTCCCACCGGGACTCTCGATCGCGGACGGCGGGACCGACGCACTGCGCTCGCTGGGCAAGGTCGCGCAACTGGCGCAGCGGGCACACGGGCAGTTCCAGCGCGAGCTTGCTGTCGCCGACCGGACGCGCTTCGCGGATCTCGGTGGGCGGTGGGCAGCGCTCCGGGACGAGCCGGACGCGCGTGTGCGCCTCGACGCTGCGCTCGCTCTCTGGGGTGACCGGGACCTCCTGATCGGCGGGGTGCATCTCGGGATCGGGCCGCGCATCCGTGGTGGCGCGCTGCCGTTTACCGATGCCTTCACCAACACGAACGGGACGGACCTGTCCGACCACAACGTCCTGTGGGTGCCTACCGATGGCGTCGACTGGACGATCCAGTCCAATCAGGCGCAGGTCCCCGGCACCGACACGGTTCGCCTCATGTACTGGGACGAGACGTGGGACGACGACCAGTACGTCGGCCTCGATGCCTCGCTGGACGGCAACTACTCGCAGGGTCCTGCCGTGCGCTTGCAGGCGTCGGGTATCAACGGGCAGACGTTGCAGGTGGAGTTCTCCTCGGGCGTCTACCTGTCCGAGTACGTGTCCGGCACGGGCACGGACCTCGACTCGTTCGTGGTGTTCCCCGGGACACCCTACGCGCTGGAGTTGCGCGTCGAGGGGGCAAACTACGAGGGGCTGGTGGGCTCGCCGCTCGTTTCGGAGCTTGCCGCCACGGACTCGACCTACACGTCCGGCAAGGGTGGGATCTCGGGCTACTGGGACGGCAACGGATCGGTGCTGGTCCGCATCGACAACGCCTACGGCGGGAACATCGCCGGGGCCGTGCGCGCGCTCACCGCCTTCCGCTGGCGCAATGACGACGGCGACGAGGACGCGGCCACGTGGCTCCGCGCTGAGAACACCAACTGATGGTCGCCGTACCTGTCTCTACGCCGGTCCGTATCCGCTTCGGGACCGAGATCACCGGAGCGGACCCGCCGTCTGAGGCGTTCGCCTGCCAGTGGCGCCCCGCCTCCGGGGTGTGGGCGCTCCTCGGGAAGCGCATCCTCCCGACCGTCCTGAGTGTCACGCCCACCTCGGACAACACGGACGGCACCAGCGTCGCCGTGAACATGCCCGCCACGGTGAACGCGGGCGACCTGCTGATCATGCTCGTCTCCAAGGACGGCACGGGCGCGATCTCCGACGTGACGGACTGGACGGCCCTCTGGGCCTCGTCGTCCTCCGGGGCCAGCAACTTCCGCGCCTTCGCGAAGAGCGCCGTCGGCAACGAGGACGGTACGACCGTCTCCGTCTCCTTCGGGGCTGCCTCCGAGACGGCTGCCGCGCAGGTGATCCGCATTCAGGCGGGCACGTGGACGGGGACCATCGGGGACATTCAGGTCGGCACGACCGCGACGGGCACGTCCAACAGCCCCAACCCGCCCTCCGTCACCCCGGCGTCCACGATGGTCGCGTTGGCGATCGCCTGCTACGGAGCGGACGACGACGACGATGCCTCCGCCTACCCGTACAGCGACGGCACCAACACGTACACGGAGTCGGGCACCGGCACCGCCTCCTGCTCGGTCGGTTCCTCCACGACCGGTGTGGACACGGGCTCGGCGGTCGACCCCGGCACGTTCACGATGGCAGCGTCGGAGGAGTGGGCGGCCCAGACGATCATCGTCCCCGGCGCACTCCCCTGCGTGGAGCTTGCCGCCTCCTCGCACATCACGGCGTCCGGCGAGAACACGACGGAGCAACTGACCACCACGACGGGCACGTTCGTCGGCGGGCGGATCTCCGACGACGAGAACCCGGCGGATGCGGTCGACGTGGGCGAGGGCGTCCGCGAGGACGAGTTCTCCATCCGCCTGACCGGCAACGCGGTCGGTGGCGTGGTGTACGAACTGCGGCTGGTCCTCTCGGACGGGACCGCCTTCGACACCTACGACGTGACGCCGCTGATCACGCTCGCGCAGGTGGGGAGCGGCACACCCTCCCTGCCATCGCTCGTCGCCTCCGGGGCGGGTGACCACACCGGCGCCGGGGCGATCGAGGGCGACGGCGCCCCGACGCTGCCCTCGCTGCTGTCCGCCGGGACGGGCGTCATGCAGCCCTCCGGTACGGGCGCGCCCGTGGCGCCCTCGCTCGTGGCCGCGGGCGCCGCGCTGCACGCGCAGTCCGCGAGCGGCGCCGCCACGCTGCCGGGCCTCACCGCCTCGGGTAGCGGCGTCATGCAGCCAAGCGGTTCCGGCGACCCTGCCCTCGGCGCACTGTCCGCCGCGGGCACCGGGGTCAACACGTTCCCCGGGTCGGGCGCGGGCACGCTCGGCGCGCTCACCGCCTCCGGCTCCGCCGTGATGCACCCGGATGGCGCCGGGGCGCCGGTGCTCCCGGGCATCGGTTCCGCCGGGGTAGGCGTTCACGCGCAGGCCGCCGCCGGAGATCCGACGCTCCCGGGGCTCACCGCCTCGGGCGCCGCCGTCATGGTCCCCGAGGGAGACGGCGCCTCCACGCTGCCCTCGCTGCTCGCTGCGGGCACCGCCCTCATGCAGCCCAGTGGGGCGGGCGACCCGACGCTTCCCTCCCTCGTCTCCGGGGCGGAGGCGACAAGCGGCTTCTCGTCCACCGGAGCGGCCACACTCTCGGGCCTCACGGCGTCCGGCTCGGCCCTCATGCAGCCCAGTGGGGCGGGCGACCCGACGCTGCCGGGCCTCACGGCGTCCGGGTCGGCCCTCCAGACGCACGCGGCGTCGGGCGCCCCCACGCTGCCCCCGCTGCTCGCAGCAGGCGTCGGGCTCATGCCCGCGGACGGCGCCGGGGACGCCACACTCCCCGCACTCCTCGCCGCCGGGAGTGGCGCGCAGGTGTTCACGTCGAGCGGGGACGCCACGCTTCCCGCGCTCGTCGCGGACGGTGCGGGGGAGCAGGCCAGCGGGATCCCGGAGGGGGACGGCGACGCCACCCTCCCCGGCATGACCGCCTCCGGGGCGGGCATCCAGCACCCCCGGGGCGCAGGCGCCGGGACGCTCCCGGGCATGTCCGGATCAGGCAGTGGGTTTACGCCCATCACGCAGCAGCCCGCCGCACCCGTGGCCGGTGGCTGGCAGGGACGCGGCTACACGCGCCAGCCGGAGCCCTACCCCCTGCCCGCCCCGCGGATCGCCTCCGGCGGCGGGCGCCTCGCTGCTCTCGGGGCGCGTGGGGCCGGAGCGAGCGTCAAGCCACGGCGCGACGGGGCGGTCGCCGCCTACCTGCCCGGCCTGACGGCCTCAGGGGCCGCTCACCTCGCTGCGGACGCCAACGGGGCGGTAGCACTGCCCGCGATGTTCTCGGGCGGTCAGGGTGGCGTCACGTGGCCCCAGCGCCCGCGCGCGGGGACGCCGATCCTGTCCGGGGGCGGCACGGCTCTCGTCACCGAGTGGCCCCCCGAGGTGCTGGAGCGCCGCCGGGTGATCGCGCAGGAGGACGAGGAACTGCTGGCCCTCATCATGAGCGGGGCGATCTAGCCGGTGGACCTCACGCTCGTCCTCTACGACGACTCGTTCTGGCGGTCCTTCCGGGACGCGCTCGTGCGCCGTGCCCGCCCCCTCTTCCGCGAAGTGTTCCTCGTCGGGGCCGCGCTGGGCGCCAACGAGGAACCTGCCGCGATCTCCGCCGTGAAGAGCGCGTCCGCGCTGGGGACGCTGATCGGCCTCGCCGCCGACCTCCCCGCCGTGGAGCTTGCCGCCATCCTCTACAAAGCGGGCGACTACCCGGGCGTCTCCGACTTCCAGCCGGAGCCGGGGCCGGACGGCCTCACCGTCCTCCCATTCGACTTCGAGGCGATCGCCGCCGCGAGCGACCAGATCATCGACGCCTACACGGACCGGTGGTGGCTCGCGCTGGAGGACACGACGCGCGAGGGCCTGCGCCGCGTGATCCGCCGCGCCGCCGACGAGGGGCTGACGATCGAGCAGGTGATGCGCGAGATCGAGCCCATGTTCGGCAAGACGCGGGCGCAGCGGATCGCCGTCTCGGAGGTCACCAACCTGCTCGGGCAGGGCGCGCAGGAGACGTACCGGCAGGCTGGCTTCGGCGCGTGGATCTGGCGCACCGTCCGGGACGCCCGCGTCGACCCCGTGTGCGCCAAGCTCGCCGTCGACTCCGACCCCATGCACGGCGGGACGCCGTTCCCGATGACGCGGCAGTTCGAGCGGGCGCACGTGGGATGCCGCTGCTGGCCCGTCCCGGCGGGAGACGTGATCCCCAACGCCGCTACCGGGGCGGGGCCGTCACCGTCGTTCGGTTTCCCATAGGCGGCGCAGCAGGTCCCGCACCGCGCGGGCCGCCTCGGCCTGCTCGGGCGTCGGTGGTCCCTCGTGGTAGGGCACCCATTCGGCGTGTACGCGGCGGTTGTTGCAGAGGCCGTGGGCGCCGACCACGCGGTACCCGGACCCGGCGCGCCGGACGTGCTCGCGGGTCAGCCCCGTGGGGTCCCGGGGCGTCCCCCGGTACTCTCGCCCGCACCACCAGCAGTGTGCGCTCCAGCAGACGCGGCAGAGCGCGTGGGCCTTTTCCTTGCGGACGCCGCGGTGCTTCACCCCCGCGAGCGGGGGAGCGCTTCGGGGTGAGCCTTACTCCAGCAGGTGTAGTGCCAGCAGGGGGAGCCGGTGTGCGCCGGGTGCTCGTAGTCAAAGGGCTCGCCGCACCCGGCGCACCGGCACTTCACAGTCGCACTGTTTCCGCACCCCCCGGGTACGTGATCTGGACCACGATCCCCGGCCACTCTACCCAGAGCGCACGCGTGTCGCGAGTGGAGATGAGCGCGGCGTGGTCACCGTCGTGCGCATGGAACCGCACGCATTCGGCGTCGCCCCGCCGCGACCCGCACTGCTCCCGAGGGCGGGCCATCGGTCCACACCGGACGCACTCAAGCGTGTGCGTTCCGTAGCGATGCCGCCGGTTGCCCGCCCGTGAGTGCCCGCATGGCAGGGACCGCTCCACCGTGCGCTCGGTCGTCATCACTCCGCCTCCGCCGCCTCCACGTCCTGCACGATGGGGGCGAGCTTGGTCAGTGTCAGCACCAGCCCCAGCGCACCCACCAGCAGGTAGGCCCAGTCGTGGACGAGCAGGCCGTACATGGTTAGCCCGCCCGTCACCGCCAGCGCGGAGGCGAACATGGCGTAGAGGGCGAGGACGACGAGGCTCACGGGGTCACCGCCCGCACCCAGTCCTGCGCGAACTGGTCCATGTCGATGGCCCCCTGATACACGGTCTTGTCGTCCTCCCAGATCGTCAGCGTCAGCCACTTCGACCCCATGCCCGCACCGGCATCCAGTTCGACCCGGCGATTGCCGGACGCCCCGGACAGCCACTGCACGCGGAAGCCGCAAACGATCAGGGATTCCAGTTCGCGGGCGTGGGCGATGACTTCCTTCTCCGGCGAGATGGAGTCGGTCGTGAGTTCCTTGCCGCCTATCGAGGCTCGTACGTTCATCGTGTCACCGCTTCCAGTCGGAGCCCCATGTCCAGCCCGCAATACGTCACGCGGTGCCCGTTGACGAGCAGCACGCCACCCTCGCGGAACCGCGTCGCGCTCTCCGGGAGGTGGAGGCGTTCGATGTGCACCCGCCCGTTCCCGTGCCGGACGTTCACCCGCTCGTCAGGGTCGGCGTCGTCGTCCGCGTAGTACGCCACGTCGCAGCGGCGGCAGAGATCCGGTGGGTACTCTTCGGTCACGTTCTCCCACGTCATCGGTTTCGTCCTTCCAGTTCGCCGGGGGCGGGCCGTGCGCCGTACCCAACCCCCGGCGGCGGCAGCGTACCGCGCTGCTCGGAGCTTAGGCGACGCCTCGGATGCCAGCAGCGCAGAGCGGGCATCCCCGCATGCGCTCGGGGAGCCCCGCCGCACGGCGGGCGCCCGGGTCGTGCTTCCCCTTGCGGTGGTCGTCGCTCCGCTTCTGGGCTAGGGCGCGCTGGCGTGCCTTGCGTGCCCGGCTGTCCGGGGTGCTGCGGTCGAAGAGCCGTTCGCGCTGCCCGGCGATCGCCGCGCTCACCTTGTCGGGGAGAATCAGCCGGGCGCGCCCGTCGTCATCGACGATCTGGAGGAACGTCAGCACTCCCTCCTCGTGGCGCACGGATTGCACCACGTAGGTCGTCACGTTCCCCACGATGGGCAGGCTGTCCATCACCGTCGAGGGCCGGGTCATCCGGTGCCCCGGGAGCCCTTCGAGGGCTCCATAGATGCGGTCAAACTTGTCGGTGGTCACGGTCCGTCCTTCCAGCACCCCTCACCGGGCGCATGTTCCCCTACTCGTCGTCGCAGGCGTTGCAGCCCGCCCCTGCGTCCGGGCAGGGCTCGTAGCCGTCCGCCAGCAGGCGGTGCAACTCTCGGGAGCCCAGCACGACTCGCACGTGGTTCTCCGTCCCCGCCCACACGTGGCCGCGTGGCGCGTAGGCGCGGTACTCGCGCCCGCTCCCGTGGAGATCGGCCACGTCCACCGATACCCCGTCGTCGAGGTCGAACGTGTCTCCAACAGTGCGCAGGTCCGGCAGGTTCACCATCGCCTCGTCCTTCCTCGGGGGCTCACTCCCCCCCAGCACACGGAGACTAACATAGTGCCGCACGACTGTCAACACACCATGACAACATGGCATGGTAGTTGACGAGGTGCACGCCAACCGTGTAGTCTCCGTGTGCGGCAGTGAGGCCGCGCAAGGGAAGGACGAGCCCGATGGTGAAGCTGATCGATGCGGACTTCGCGAGGCAGGCGCAGGAGCGTGCTGCCGACGTGGCGGGCGACCGGGGCTACCCCGCCCCACGCCGCGTGATCGACACGGATTTCGCGGCGCACGCGTGGACCGTGCTGCTCGTAGACGGGCTCACCGAGGGGATCCTTGTCTACGAGGACGACCCCGGTGTGCTGGCCTCGGTGGAGAACCGCCCCGGGCGGTTCATTGAGGCCGGTGCGGCGTGACGGAGATTCCCCGCGCGCTGCGGGATAGGCCGCTCTGGCACGGCATGCCCGTCCCGATGAACGTGGTGTGGGACCGGAATGGCACCCCGGACTTCGCCAGCCTGAATCACGAACTGAGCGTGGCGCTCGGCAAGGCGCGCCAGTGCGGCATGTGCGGCAAGCGGATGCGGGGTGAGGCAGCCTTTATCGGCGGGCCGCACTCGCTGGAGGCGGGTCTGTTCCGGGACGGCCCCATGCACCCGGAGTGCGCGCGCTACGCGATGCAGGTCTGCCCGTTTGTGAGCGGGACGCACCGGCAGTACCGGTCGCTGGACGTGGAGCGCGAGCACGCCACGCCCATCGCGGTGCATCCCACGGCCCCGCCGCCCCAGCAGATGGGGCTCATCCGATGCAGGCGGTACGACATGCTGCCGGGAGGGCTCTTCCACGCGGTGGATCGAGTCGGAGAGACGGAGTGGGTTCAGTGATCGACCGCACGCGCAAGCGAGAGGTCCGCGAGGAGCGCCGCCGCAAGCGGCACCCGGTGCACGGGCGCTCGTGGCAACACGCCGCGAACGCGATCCGGCGCCGGGCGGAGCAGAAGGGGGCGAGATGAGTCGAGCGCTGGCGCGCACGATCCGTGGCTTCCGCCACTGGCTCTCGAAGCGCACGCATGACGCCGGGCGCGGACGGCATTGCATCTACTGGCTGGAGCGCGGTTGCTGCGTGTGCAAGCACTCAGGACGTGGATTCCCGGCATGACCGAGAGGAAGGGGACGGATGGCAGGTAAGACAAGCGAGGTCGAGGCGCTGCTGGAGCGCTACCCGGACAAGCGGCTCCCCTACGGGGCCGCCGCCGAGGTGGCGCGCGAGGTCGGCGTGTCGCGGCAACTGGTGTTCACAGTGGCGAACCGGCTGGGGTACGAGCGAGAGTCCCGGGCGCCGGTGCGGAAGTGCAGACAGTGCAACCGAAGCACGCGCGTCCAGACGGGCATCTGCGCGCGATGCTCCCCCCGCAAGCCCCAGTACATCGAGGTCAAGTGCGCCGGGTGTGACGTGATGGTGAGGCGGCTGAAAAGCGCGCTGAACTCCCAGCGTGCCTCCCGGGGCTACACGGGCAAGATCTTCCACTCGCGCGAGTGCGCCGCGGCGTACTACAAGGGCGTCCCGCTGGCGGAGCGCTCAGCCAACTAGCTCCCCGCGGTGAGGCGGGGTCGGAAGGACGAGGGATGAACAGACAGCGAGAGACGCTGCGCCATATCCGTGAAGCACTCGGCGTCTCCTTCGAGGACATGGCCGCGGCGCTGCGGCGCCTCCACCCGGAGGCACCATTCACGGACCGGGCGCTCACCCGGTACGAGCGTCACCCCATCCACAAGAGCAACCACCGGCTGAAGCCCGAGATCGGATACGACGAGGTGGAGGCGGCGATTCATGCTGCCTCCCAGCCGGAGGCACCCGCTCCACCCGCCCCAACCGCGGGGCGAAGTCCACTGCTCCCGGCGGGCGTGGCGGACACAGACGCGATCCTGAAGCGCGTCAATCTAGCCCGTCATGAGTTCTCGACGCTCTGGATGGACGAGACGGTCCCCTACGGGGACGTGCTGAAACTGGGGCTCACGGACGCGGAGGTGCGGCGCCTCTGCATCGACCTCTACCTGACGGCCCGCAAGCCATTCGACCCGGCGAAGTACGCCGCGCTCGTCGCCTCTTCCTTTGTGATGCTGGAGGAGGTGGCCCGCGACCCCAGCCTCGCGGACGGCAAGTTCGTGGACGCGAACCGGGGGATGCCCAAGGCGGAGATCGCGCAGCGTCTCTCCGCGGCGCTGCACAATCCACCGCGCGGCCCCAACGGTGACGAGATCGTGCCCAACCGGGCATGGAATAACGCCGGTGAGGAAGCGAAGCGCCGGGCGTTTCTGGAGATCGACCGGCTGGGCCTGAAGCGCGAGACGTTCCTGCTGAGCTACCAGACGCGTCACACGCACGACATCGTGGAGCGGTACGGCTGGAAGTCCAACTGGATGCTCTACCTCGTCCTCGCGGCGCTGGGCATCCCGCTTCGGAACGCGCCACCGGACGCCGAGCCGGGGGACTGGCCGGACCGCATCGACCCGCGGCCCCGCCCGGAACCGGTCGCGGAACCAGTGGGGGTGGCGCGAGAACCAGATAGGGAACCGGTCGCGGAACCAGTGGAACGAGTGGAAGAGGCAGCGGTGGTCGAGAAGCTGAACCGGGAGCCGGACTACGCGGTCCCCGCCGTGGCCGATGCGCTCACCGCGCTGCGCGCCCGGTACCGCACCGTGTCGGACGAACTGGTCGCGGTCCGTGAGCGGGAGGCGGAGTTGACCCGCGAGTACGACCAGTTGCGGGAGGCGATCGAGCGGCTGGACGGCCTGCGCCTGATCTACGAAGGCGCCGGTGGATAGCTGCGCGGTGATCGTCGGCGCCCGGTTCGCCGCCGGGGGTGTGCCATGCGGCCATCCCCGGGCGGCGCACGTGGGGACGGTGGAGACGGTCGGGGCGTCCGCCCGGGTGGTGTGGCGCTGCTCCCCCTGCGCGGACGACGGGCGGCCAGAGCGGGTGGCGCCCGACGTGGCTGGCGCCCAGCACCGCTTCTCGGACGGCGCGCCGCTCAGCACCGTCGTGAAGCCCCGAAAGCCCGTGCGCTTGATTGGAGATCCGGAGTGATGTGCGTGCGCTGCAATGGGCCGCTCGGAGCCCGCGGGATCGCGCTCTGCGACTCCTGCATGGCCGATCTGGGACACCCGGTGGGGTCCCACTGGTGGGGGAACGTCACCGCGTTCCTGCTCCCCGTGCTGCTCGGGCTGGTCGCGACCGTCGCCCTCTTGCTGGCGGTGCGGTGAGCTAGGATCGCGTCATGCCCCTGCGCCTGATCGCGATCCAGCCATCCCGCCTCCCGATGGCGGACAACACGATGGAGCTTGTCGAGGCGCAGATCGGCGCGCTCGGATTCGCGCGGGACGTGATCAACGACCTCGCCAACTACCCCCCGGCGCAGCCGTGGACGAGCCGTCCCCCGCGCACGGGGCCGCGCGCCGGGGGGCGACGCACCGGCACGCTGGGCCGCGGCTGGCGACTCCCCTCCTCGCTTCGCACCGTGCGGCGCGGGACGGAGCGGCGCGTCGAGATGGTCAACCTCACGGAGTACGCCGTCTACGTGCAGGGTCCGCCGGATGGCCCCGAGGGTGCGCGGCAGACGCCCGTCATGGCGGCGCGGAACTGGCCGAACATCACGGAGGTCGCGCAGCGCCGCTGGGCGGAGCACGAGGGGGTGGTCGTGCGCATCATCACCCAGCAGGACCCACGCCTCCGCCGCCGCTCCCTCTAGCACGCTGAAACTGCTGATCGGTGTACCCTCATGCCCGGTAGGGGCATAAGGGGGCCGCCGATGATGGATGTCGTTGAGGTCGGGGCGCCGTGGCAGTACGCGGGCGGAGCGACCAGCTTCACCGAGCTTGACCGCTGGCACGCCCAGCAGGACCGCATCGATGCCGTCGCGCACGTCAACTTCCAGTTCGACATGCTGCTCGACAACATCCGCCAGCAGGAGATCAGCGCCGCCGAGAAGGCGGCCAAAATGTCGACGCTGGTGGCCGAGTACAGCGAGCGCACCACCGACGCCGCGGCCAACCCGGAGGAAGCGTTCAAGGCGCTGCGCGCCGCCGTGCAGGCGATCGCGCGCCCGGAGCTTCCCTCCGCGACCGGCATGGCCGGGACGTTCACCGCATCGAAGGACCGCACGGGCCAGACGCGCTGGATCACGGTGCACGCGAACAAGTACCGCGACCGCGATCAGGAGATCTTCAAGGACGCGGCCCACAAGGATTACGAGGCGTACGTGGACGCATCGGGGGACTACCCCGACCTGCGTCTCTGGCACGTCCCCTACCCGGTGGGCAAGGCCGATGTGGTCGCGTACGACGCGGACCACGGTTTCATGGTGGCATCCGGGACGTTCCTCCCGGGGTTCGAGGACGTGGCCGACCGGCTCGTCGAGGCGGGTAAGTCCGCCTCGCTGGGGTGCTCCCACGGCTTCAAGTACCACATGCTCGATCGACTCGACCGCGAGTTCGACTGGTACCGCGATTTCGAGATCTCGATCCTGCCGCTGGATGCGGCAGCGAACCCGCTGACCGATGGCGGGCTCGTGTTCACCGGCAGGGAGGCCGACGACATGACCATCTCGACGAAGCAGCGCACGTTCCTCGTCGACATGCTGGGCGAGGAGCGCATGGCGGACGTGGAGTCCCGCATCGCCACGCTCGCGAAGCAGGCAAGCGAAGAGGGCATCGACTTCAAGGCAGTGGCCGAGTCCTTCAAGGACGAGACGCCACCCGTCGCCGAGGCCGTCGCGGAAGAGTCCGCTCCCCCGGCAGGGGAAGAGGCGCCGTCGGGTGAGCCCGCGGCGGAGGGGGACGGCGATGGCGGTGAACCCGGTGTCACTGGGGAGGCTGGCGACGGTGGGGGCGACGCTGCGCCTGCTGCCGCCGAGCCCGGTGCGCTTGACACCCCGGTCGACGGGCAGCCCACGCAGCCCCTCGACACTCCCGGTGTCGCCGCCGCCGCGCCGCTTCCGACGGACGAAGGGTCGAAGGAAGCGCAGTTCGTGAACCTGCTGGAAGCGGCGATCGGGCGCGCGATGACGCCGCTCGTCGAGCGCATGGACGTGCTGGAGGCGGGCCACAAGGCGCTCGCGGAGCACGCCGAGCGCAGCTTCCTCGACAGCATCGCGAGCGCCATCCGGCCCCGCGTGGGCGTCACGGACGCGAAGGCGGCCAGCGAGTCGCCCGCCAACGTCATCCCGCGGGAGCTTGTCGACGCCGTGAAGGCCCGGGTGGACCCGGAGCCGGAGGAGTCGGGCTCGCCCGCGTGGCTCGCCCCGTACATGCAGGGGCTCCATTCGGCGCCCGTGGTCAACGGGGCAGGTGCATAGACCCCTTCCGTGATTTAGACTCGCCCACGAAGGACGAGTGAACAGGCAAGGAAGCCTCAAATGGTCACTGCTCCTCTCGCCACCGCGCAGCAGGGCGCCGACGACTCCATGGATCGGTTCCTCGACCGCATGTCACAGCGGCTGGAGGAGCGACTGGGAGTCAAGTCGCTTGCCCGCGGCTACAAGCACGACGCGTCGGGCACGCCGACGAGCACCGGCTACATCCACGGCCCCGGCGGCCTCCTCTCCTACCCGGGGGTCGACCCCGACGTGTTCCACACGGTGGTGGGGGCGAAGGGCATCCTCGGGCAGCTTCCCGTGCGGCCCGCGCGCGACACCAACCCGCTCTTCTCGGTGATCACCGGCGTCGGCGACGACTCCGGCGCCGAAAAGACCGAGGTATGTGACCCGGCGCCGACCGCGGGCATCCTCTCGGCCTGCATGCTCTCCTCGGTGTTCGCGCGCTACGAGCGCGCCACCCCGGAACTGGAGATCAACCGGCTGGGCCAGCGCACCGACCGCTCGGACCCGATGGACCTTCGGCTCGTCGGCACGCCGCTCGCGGACAGCGCCGCCTTCCTCTCCGGTCCCGCCGCGCAGGGGACGCCGGGCAACCTCCTCCAGAACGAGGTGGCCCAGCGAATGTGGGAGCTTGGTGTCTCCCTCCACCGCCTGCTCTCCCGCCAGTTGTGGACGGGCAACCCCGCGAACAATAACGGCGACGCCTACCGGGAACTCACCTCGTTCCCCATCCTCGTCAACACGGGGCACGCGGACGTGCTCACCAACACGTCCTGCCCGTCCATCGACAGCGATGTCAAGGACTTCGACTACGCCGACGTGGCGACGGCGGGCTCCGATCTGGTCAACGCCCTCACGTACATCTTCCGCACGCGTCGCTCGCTCGCCGAGCGCACCGGCGTCACCCCGGTCCGCTGGGTGCTGGTCATGCGCGAGGAACTGTTCTACGAGGTGAGTGCGGTGTGGCCCTGCGCCTACCTCACCTACCGGTGCTCGTTCGGCGACAACGAGGCGGCCCGCCTCCTCGTCTCCGGCGACGAGCAGACCAAGCTCCGCATCGCGATGCGCGAGGGCCGCTACCTCATGATCGACGACCAGCAGGTCGAGGTCGTGTTCGATGACGGCATCCCGATGCAGACGAGCACGTCGGGTGGCACGGGCTCCGGGAACGTGCCCAACGGGGCGTTCGCCTCGGACATCTACCTGATCCCGATGTCCATCCTCGGTGGCCGCGCGGTCACCTATCTGGAGCACTTCGACTACTCCAACCCGGACATCCGCTCGGCGATCGCCGGGCTGGAGCCCGGCGCCTACACGGTCGATGGTCCGTGGATCACGACCACGCGCCGGTCCATCTGGTGCTTCAACTGGCAGACCAAGATCGAGCCGCGGCTGATCCTGCGGACGCCATGGCTTGCCGGGCGACTCCAGAACGTGGTCGCCATGCCGCTCCAGTACACCCGGTCGCCGTTCCCCGACGACCCGTACTTCGTGGCTGGCGGTGGTGTCACGACCCGCTCCGGCCCGTCGTACTTCACCCCGCTCTGGGGCGCGTAGCCCTCAGGCACTGGAAGCGATTACGGAAGGCCCTCGCAAGAGGGCCTTCCTGCTATCCCCAGTTCACCGGTCACTTTGCGCAGGCGTGCCACCGGCGTTCTGGTACGCGACTTAGTGGGTAGAACGCGCCAGCCGGAAGTGGATCGTCACGACCCCCGTGCTACGCTCCCCGCCGGAGGACGAGCCACATGGATGTGCGCATTGGCTACTCGCGGATCGTCGAGCCGCTGGGGTTCCTGACCGACGGCAAGCGGATGCTCCGGGACGACGACGAACTGCTCATCGAGGTCGCGGCAGCGGACACGATCGACGGCGAAGGCCCGACGCAGCGCGACGGGTACATGCGCCTCCTCTGGCACGCCCGGGAGGACCCGGAGGGCGAGGCCGTCGGCTCGATCACGATCACGCTCGGCCTATCCGCCGCGGCCAACCTCGCGGCGGCGCTCAGTGAGGCCGTCTGGCTCTCCGCCGCGCACGACGCCAAGCTCCTGCCAGATTGGCAGGTCGTGGACGTTGACGAGGGCGCACCGGCAGGGTAGTCTCCGGGTGTGGGGCGGTGAGGCCCCGCGCAAGGAAGGACGAACCCTGATGGCACACACCCCCGGTCCATGGCATGTGGCGCGAAGCGCCCCCACGCAAGTTGTCCGCTACATCGCGGGCGGCGACAGCATCCCGATCGCTACCGCAAGCACTGACGACGACGCGCGCCTGATCGCCGAGGCGCCAGCGCTTCTCGCCGCATGCCGCCTCATGTACGAGGACTGCGTGGTGGCGGGTATGACGATCGAGCAGGACGCGCGGGTGCGCGACGCGATCGCCCGCGCGGTGGTGAAAGTGCCGACTCGCCGACCCGCAGTGCTGACGTTTGCCCGGATCGCTGCGCTGCTGGAGTCCTTGAGGAGCGAGGACGGCGAGAACCCGGAGTACGACCGGGCGATCGCCGAGGGGCTGGCGCTTCTCCGAGAGGAAGTCCAGTGAGCCACACTCCCGGACCATGGACGTTCCGCGCAGACGGTGATGACAGCCACTACGCCATCATGGCGGGGACTCGCTGGCTGGCCTCGTTCCTCCACAACGGCGAGCAGTGGACAGACACCCAACTGGCGAACGCGCGCCTGATGGCCGCCGCTCCCGACATGCTGACTGCACTTCGCGAGATCGCTGGCCTGCTGGATGGCCCCGTTGTCTCCGAGCAGTCCCGCAGCGCAGCGCGGGCAGCAGCACTGATTGCGATCAGGCGCGCGTCGGGCGAATAGCGGAGCCGGTGAGGGCTCTGGAAGGACGAACCCCAATGGTCGAGCAGCACCCCATCGAGGCCGCCTACGTGGCGCGCCTCTACTGCCCCGTGTGCGACCCGCGCGCGATCGGGCTCCCCGCGGAGGGTGAGCGCCGCGACCCCGTGCTCCACGCGAGCTACGGTCCCGGCGAGGCCCTGTGGGAGTGCCAGCACTGCCGATGCCGGTTCTCCCCCGGCTCCGCGCGCAAGCACGGGGCGAGCGGTACCCCGCTCCCCGCGCGCGTGTTCGCTGAACTGACCGCATTCGGGTGGTGCAAGTGCGACTGGCCGATGGAGCCCCAGTACGCTCTCGACGTGAACTACCTCGACGACGAGGGCATCGAGCGGCGCTGGCACGGGTGGATTCACCGCACGTGCGGGGGGATCACGCAGACCGGCTAGTGGGGCCGGGAGGAAGGACGAGGACAATGGCGACGGCGGAGGACTGGGAACGCATACACGACCTCCTCGGGGACGTGCTGGGGCGGCTGGGTGCGATGCACAGCGAGCAGTCGGAGTACATCGTCTGGGTGGACGTGTTCAACAGCGTGCAGCACGCCCGGCACACCATCCAGCGCCAACGGCGGATCGCGGAGCTAGTGGCGCGGATCGCGGAGCTAGAGGCGGGGCGGGAATGACGCCTGAGCAGGCCGAGCGGCTGAAGCAGGAGTACGCCAAGCGGTTGGCGCTGGCGTACCTTCAGGACTGGGAGTTGCGCTGGCTCGGGCGGGTGTTTACCACCGAGGAGCCGCATCGCTGACCGCGCGGTATGCTCCCGCGTCAGGTGGCGACTGTCGGTCGTCTCATGGCCCACGGTCGTCACCTCTCTCCCCCCATGGAAGGCACGCACGGATGCGTAACGAACTGCACGGCAACGTCCTCATCACGGGCGGGGCGGGCTTCATCGGGCGCGCGCTCTTGCGCCGCGCCCAGCAGGAGGAATGGCAGGCCGACTTCACGGTGCTCTCCCGCGACGACGCCAAGCATGCCGCCCTCCAGCGCCGGTTCCCTGAGGTGCGGTGCGTGCTGGGGGACGTGGCGGGGCTCGACTTCGACGCGATGACGCGCCTCTTCACCGGGTTCGATGTCGTCATCCACGCCGCCGCCTCCAAGTACGTGGACCGCGCCGAGACGGCGCCCGCCGACACAGTGCGGACCAACATCGACGGCTCCGCGCGCGTCCTCAACGCGGCACTGTCCGCCCGGGTGGAGCGGCTGGTCGCGCTCTCCACCGACAAGGCGTGCGCCCCCACCTCCACCTACGGGCTCACGAAGGCCGTCATGGAGCGCCTGTACCAAGGCGCGCCCGCTGGCATCACGGGCGTCACGGTGGTGCGCTACGGGAACGTGGTGGGCTCCACGGGGAGCGTGCTCCCGATGTTTATGCAGTTCGCCGCGCAGGGCATGCCGATCATGCTCACCGACCCGTTGATGACGCGCTTCTGGATGAGCGCCGACGAGGCGATCGACGCCATCCTCTTCGCCGTGCTGGACGCCTCCCACGGCGAACTGGTCGTGCCGCGCATGAAGGCGCTGGACATGGCGAACGTCGTGCGCATGGCGCTCGGGTACGACGACATGGGGGCGCTGCCCGATCAGGACCTGCCGCTTCCCGAGCGGCGCGTCGTGGTGCGCGGTCCTCGTCCCGGGGAGAAGCGTCACGAGGCGCTGGTCCACGAGTACGAAGCGCTCCGCACCGTGCACCGCGACGCCTACATGGTGCTCGCCCCTCCCGGCTCCGCCCCGTCGTCCGAGCCCTACACGGTGGTGAGCAACGACCCGCCGGGCGGCTGGATGGGGCTGGCCGAGATGCGCCTGATCGTCGAGGACGCTGCGACCATCTGATGGACTACCCACCGGTCGCGATCATGCTCTTCACCTACCGGCGCTTCTCCACCGCGGTGCGGACGCTCGGAGCGCTCCGCGAGAACCTGCGCTACTCGGGACCGCTCCACGTCCATATCGCCGACGACGGCTCCCCGCCCCTGCTGGATGGCACCCCGCACGGGGAAGCCCTCATGCTGGAGGCGGCCAAGTGGGCCGCGAGCGTGTCCCGCACGGACAGTGAGCAGCACGGCTACGGCGCCTCCTACAACCGGGCCACGCAGGTCACGCACGAGATCGCGGAGATCCTGCTGCCGCTGGAGGACGACTGGGAGCTACAGCGCCCTCTCCACCTCGACCCGCTCGTCGAGACGCTGCTGGGCAAGTACGAGGTCGCCTGTATCCGCATGGGCTACGTGGGGTACACGCAGGAGCTACGGGGCCGCTTCATCCCCACCCCGGCGGGGCAGATGCTGCTCTTCGACCCCCTCAGCCCGGAGCCGCACGTGTTCGCCGGGCACGCCCGTCTGGAGACGCGGCAGTTCGAGCGGTCCGTCGGCGCGTGGCCGGAGATGGTGCCCGCGGGTGCCACCGAGTTCGAGGTGTCGCACCGGGAGGCCGCGCGCCGCGGGGTGGCGTGGCCGCTCGACGTGATCAAGCCCTCCGAGTGGTTATTCGCCCACATCGGAGCGGAGGCGTACAACACGCACCAGCCGGGCAGTGAGTCGTAAGGGCCGCCCCCCGGCGGGGGCGATGCGGCACATGATCGTGCCACACGAGACGCCCGACGGTGTGCGGTTTGCTCCCAAGTGCGACCCCGCCATGTCGCTCAACCCAGTGGATGTGCAGGAGAACAGCAAGCGCGCGCAGGCGTGCTGGAAGTGCGGGAAGCGTGATGAACGAGTGGGATGAGCGATCGTTCGACTGGCCGGGCCTGATCGGCAGGCGCCCGCTCGTCGTCGAGGTCGGTGGGTTCGAGGGCCGCTGGGTGCTGGAGATGGCGGAGCGCTACCCGGGCGAGTACCACATCTTCGAGCCGCAGGACTGGGCGAACGGGCGGATCGAGCGCCGCATGGGCGCGGCGCTCCGCTCCGGCTCCGACATGCACGTCCACCCCTACGCGCTCGGCGTGGCCCACGGGCAGTTCCAGATGGCCGGGTGGGGGACGGACGCTAACTCGTTCCTGAAGAACGAGGCGTTCTTCGAGCGCTGGCCGGAGGAGCAGCGCAACGCGCGCCACATGGCGATGATGCGCCGCGTGGAGGACGACTGGCCGCAGGTGTTCGGGGACCGGCAGGTTGACGTGCTCTGCATGAACATCGAGGGCTACGAGTTCGTGCTGCTCCCCGAGATGGCGCGGTGCGGCATCCTCCCCCGCATCGACCACCTCATGGTTCAGTTCCACGACGGGTACGACGTGCCGATCGACGAGGCCGGGGTGCGCGCCATCCTTGCCGAGACGCACGACATCCTCTGGGACTACGGGTCCACGCTGGCATGCTGGGAGAGGCGCGCCTGATGCTCGACGTGACGGCGCTTGCCGATCCCCACTGCCCGGAGGACCTGCGCGTGCTCGCCGCGGAGTGGCCGCTGGGCTTCCTCTTCAACCTGCCCCCCGGGGCGAACATCGTGGTCGCCGGGGCGCACGAGGGGAAGGTGATGGACCTGCTGGCCCGCCTCTACCCCGACTACTGGATACTCGCGGGGTTTGAGCCGCAGGTGGACGCGCTGGTGCGGGCTTCGGCGCGGCTTCAAGTCCTCAGGGCGGTGGGAGTGGGCCAGACCGACCGCGGTATCCGCCTGTTCCCCTACGCGCTGGGGGTCCACGACGGCGAGTTCACGATGCACGACTGGGGGACCCGCGAAGCCTCATTCGTTACGCACCGGAGCGGCGAGGCGCGCTCCAGCGGGGCTGTCGCGACGGGACGCATGCGCGCCTTTGAACACGCCATGGTGGATGCTGGGATGAACGCCCCCGGGATCCGCTGGATCGATCTGCTTCTGCTCAACATCGAGGGGTTCGAGTTCACCCTGCTCGACCATCTGCTGAAGATGGACTGGTTCTCCTCTGGCGTGATCCGGCGGCTCGCCATGCAGGTTCACTTCGGGATGGAGGGGGAGGAGTTGTACGCCCCCTCCATCGAGCGGCTGGAGCGCACGCACAAGCGGGTGTTCGATGAGCTTCCCCAGTGGGGCTACTGGCAATGGAGCGGCGCATGAAGGTCCACATCTACCCCCCGCTGCCGGACGGCCCGGACCTCGGCGACGGCGGCATCCGGCAGGTGATTCGCGCGCAGTACGCGTGGCTGCCCGCCTACGGCTGGGAGATCGTGAAGGACCCGGCGGAGGCGGACGTGATCGCCTCGCACATCGCCACGCCCCCCGCGTACCTGAACCTCTATGGCTCCACCAAGCCGTTCGTCGTCCACAATCACGGCGTCTACTGGACGCCCGACTACGACTGGCAGGGCTGGGCGTACGACGCCAACGCGCAGGTGCTCGAAAACCTGCGCACCGCTGACCTCACCACCGCCGTCTCGGAATGGACCGCGCAGGCCCTCCGGCGCCACTCGAACCGTGACATCCGCGTCGTCCACCACGGCGTCGATCTGGAGGAGTGGACCCCGCCGGAGTCCCCGGGCAGCTACGTGCTCTGGAACAAGACGCGGGTGGACCCGATCTGCGACCCCTCCCCCGTGGCGGCGCTCGCGCAACTGCTCCCCTTCCTCCCCGTCATGACCACGTTCCTCCCCGACGGGATCGCTCCGCCGCGGAACGTCACGGTGACGGGACGCCTCCCCTTCGAGGAGGGGAAGGCGGTCGTGCGGCAGGCGGGCGTCTACCTCTGCACGACGCGCGAGACGTTCGGGATCGGCACGCTGGAAGCGCTCGCCTGTGGCGTGCCGGTCGTCGGCTACGCGTGGGGCGGGCAGCGCGAGATCGTGCGCCACGGGGTGGACGGGTGGCTGGTGCCCCCGGGTGACATCGCGGGGCTCGCCGAGGGGGTGCGCTGGGCGCTGGAGACGCCGGAGGCACGGATCCGCGCGCGCGAGCGCGCCGAGCAGTTCCCCGTCGCGGAGTCGATCGCCAAGTACGCCGAGATCTATCAGGAGGTGGTGGACCGCTTCGCGGAGCGCCGCGCTGCCCCGCGCACCTCGATCGTCGTCACCGCGTACAAGCTGGAGCGCTACCTAGAGGACACGCTGAACTCGGTGCTCGCGCAGGAGGACCGCGACTGGGAGTGCATCGTCGTCGACGACGCCTCCCCGGACGCCTGTGGCGAGATCGCCGAGCGCTATGCGGCGCGCGATGAGCGCTTCCGGGTGATCCACAACCGCCTCAATCAGTACCTCGCGGGCGCCCGCAATACGGGCATCGAGGCCGCCCGGGGCCGCTACATCCTCCCCCTCGACGGGGACGACATGCTCACCCCCAACGCTGTCTCCACGCTGGCGGGCATGCTCGATCGCTACCGGGGCATCCACATCGCCTACGGGAACGTCCGGTTCGTCAACGAGGACGGCAAGACGCTCACCCGCTACGGGGGGCACGAGCCCGGCCACTCCGGGTGGCCCGTCGAGTTCCGGCTGGACTGGATGCTGGAGGGCGTCAACGGGAGCTACTTCAAGGGCCAGCACGGCGGGCAGCCCATGCCCTACTGCTCGATGTTCCGGCGGGAGGCGTGGGCGCTGACCGGCGGGTACCGCACGCGCGCGCGGTCCTCGGAGGACTGCGACATGTGGCTGCGCACCACCTCCTACGGGTTCCGCGCCGAGATGGTCACGCAGGCGGACACGCTGGTGTACCGCAACCGCGAGGGCTCCATGTCGCGCGATGTCGGCTGGGAAGAGCACCGCCCGTGGTACCCGTGGGTGCGGGACCATGCCGCGCTCCCCGCCGCCGCCTATCGGGGCCTCGTCAAGCCCGACCAGATCCCGCTCCCGGCGCTCGACCCCGAGATCGCCGTCGTCATCCCCGTCGGCCCGGAGCACGGGCGCTGGGTGGTCGATGCCGTCGACTCGGTGGACGCCCAGACGTTCCGGCTCTGGGAGTGCATCGTGGTGAACGACTCCGGCGCGCCCCTCCCCCGGCTCCCCCAGTGGGTGCGGGTGATCGAGCGGCCCTGCGAGCACTGCGCGGGCAAGGGGGAATGGGAGCGGCGGGACGAGTCCGGCGAGGTGACGCACGGCGGCGCCTGCGCGGAGTGCGGCGGGTCCGGGCTGGGCCGCTTCGGCGGCACGGCGGCGGCGCGCAACGCAGGGATCCGGGCGGCGCTCGCCCCCCTCTTCCTCCCCCTCGACGCCGATGACTACCTCCAGCCGGACGCGCTCACCGTCATGCTCCACGCGCACCGCGCGGACCCGCGCGCGCCCATCGTGTACTCGGACTTCTGGGACGAGAAGCAGCCCGGTGAGCGCGAGATCTACGAGACGGAGGACTACGACCCCCGCCACCTGATCAACCGGGGGATCCCGTGGATCGTGACCTCCCTGACGCCCGTGGCATACTGGCGCGAGGTGGGAGGATTCCCGGAGGACGTGCCGTGGGAGGACTGGGCATTCGCCCTGCTCTGCGCGTCCCGTGGCTACTGCCACCGGCGCGTCGCGGCTCCCCTCGTCCTGTACCGCAAGTGGACGGGGCGGCGCCGGGAACAGAACCTCGCGGAGAAGCAGGAGAACGCGCTGCGCTTCCGCGACTGGCAGGTCCAGCACGTAGAGACGGTTGGAGGCGAACTGATGGCATGCGGTAGCTGCCCCGCGGGGCGATCGACCACGATGATGGTGGGGCCGATGGGCGGGCGCTCGATGGCCCCCGCGGTCACCCAGCCGGACGGGCTGGTGCTCGTCGAGTACATCGGCAACAAGGCGGGGGCGGTCGAGTACAAGTCGTCCGTCTCGGGCCAGAACCCCTACCGGTTCTCGGCCACGCAGCGCCGCAAGGGTGTGCGCCCAGAGGACGTGGAGTTCTTCGCGCTCAACCGCGAGTTCCGCGTCGTCCCCACGGAGGAGATCGGGATCCCCTCCACCGCCGTGCAGCGCGGGCTCTCCGACCCGATCGTCGCCTCCGGCCCGCCGCGCCCGGAGGCGGGACGCGCGCAGGGTGAGTCGGGCCTGCCCCGGCTGGCGCCGCCGCCCGCCCCGGAGCGCGAGGAGCGGGAGCCGGTCGGCGCCGCCGTCGCCGTGATGGAGCGCCCGGACCTCCCGGCCAACGACCTGACCCGCGCGGTCGCCGAGTTGGAGGGCGCGCCGCAGGAGAACCCGGAGATCCGCTCGCTTCGGCGGAACAACACGCGCCCCCAGTTGGATGACATGGCGCGTGAACTGGGGCACCCTGACCCCTCCCAGTTCGCAAACGCGCACGATGTCGCGGCTTTCGTCGTCGCGATGCGTGCAAACGTCGCGGGCTCGCAGTAGTCTCCCCGCCACCGCCGCCGAACAGCATTAGCACCGCGGGCGGCGGCGGTGGCACCCGGGGGAGATCGTGACGCTTTCCGACATCATCCTGATCGGCCTCGGCGCGTGGCGACTGGCCTCCCTGCTCGTGCAGGAGGACGGCCCGTGGGACGTGTTCGTACGCGTCCGTGACTGGACGGGCATGCCCCTCGGGACCGGGTTCTTCGCCAAGCTGCTCGGCTGCATCTGGTGCACGTCCGTCTGGACGGGGACGGCACTCTACGGCGTCTGGCTGCTCGTCCCCGTGCTGTCCTACCTGCCCGCCATCTGGGCCGTCGCGCTGATCGTCGATCGCTGGATGCTGGGCTGGGGGACGCCCCCGGAATGATCCCTCTACTGACACTCCCGGAGGTAGCCGCGGAATGCGGCGTGACGGTTGACACGGTGAGGAACTGGCATCGAGCCGGGCGTATCACGCTGGTACGCCTCCCCGGCGGTTCCCTGCGTATGACCCGCGAGGAACTAGACCGCATCACCTCCTCGCAGGTGAAGCCTGAGTCCTAGCGCCCGGGCGGGTACGATGCTCTCGCGAGCACTCGCGGGAGGCGCCCCATGAAGTCCGAAACCGTCACCAAGCTCTCCATCCCCCACTGGGCGCGACTGCTGGGCATCAACCCCCTGCACGTCATGGGCGTGCAGGTCGAGGAGATCCAGCAGGGCACGTGCGATGTCTCGTGGTTCCAGTACGGCTGGCAAAACGCCTCCGCCGTCTCCCGCGAGGAGCTTGCCGTGAAGATCCGGCAGGCGGAGGACGAGATCGAGCACTACCTGCGCGCGCGCCTGCTCCCCTCGTGGGAGGAGGACGAGGTAGCGATCGCCACTCCGCCCGCGCGGCCCGATACCGTCTGGCACTCCCCGTTCAACGCGCGCGGCTACTGGCAGTCCGTCGAGACGCAGTGGAAGCACCTGATCTCCGGGGGGCGGCGCGCCCAGACGCTGATCGACGACGCCGCTGCCGTCGTCTACACGGACTCGATCCCCAGCACCGCCTACTTCACGCCGCCGTCCGTGCTCTACAAGGACACGGCCACCGTCACCGTCACAGTCGCCGCGGGCACGGCGGCGAACGAGATCGCCGTCTACTGCCCCGGGCGGGAGGGGGATGAGCGCTACCGGATCCGCCCCGTGTCCGTCTCGATCACGGGCACGACTGCGACCATCACGTTCCGGCGCGAGCTTGCGATCGACCCGGACATGCAGGAGGGGATCGGGACGGGCGCCAACTTCATGCGGCCCGTGGACGGCAGGAGCGCCGACCCGTTCCTCACGACCGTGGACGTGTACCGCGTCTACAACGACGGCGCCACGCAGGCCGCTCTCCTCTGGCTCCCCCCGAACGGGGGCGCGCCGGGGGCGCTCGCCGAGCAGGCCGCCGCACTCACCGTCTCGGATGCCCGCATGGGGTTCGTGCAGTACCGCCCGGGCACGTGGGACGGGGACACGAGCGCCTTCGTGGCGACCTGCCGGTCGCTGGGCCGCCAGCCCGATGCCGTCCGCCTCTACTACCGCTCCGGGCTCCCCGCGGCGCCCAACGGCGAGATGAGCCACGAGTGGGCGCTGACGGTGGCGATCCTCGCCGCCGCCCGGCTGGACCGCCCCGTCTGCAACTGCGCCTCCGGGTTCGTCAACCGCTGGCAGCGCGACTACGCGGTGAGTGAGCCCAAGACGAACCGGCGGCTCGATGAGCGCCTGCTGGGCAACCCGATCGGCACCCTCGCGGGCGAGATCTACGCGTGGGAGCGGGTGCTGCGCGCGAGCGCGCGCGTGGCGGTTTCGGCGTAATCTGCACCCCACTCCCCATCACGGAAGGGCGAACGATGATCGAGTGCGGGATCGCGGCGCACGAGGAAAAGTGGGCCGCCGAGCGGGAGGCGATGATCGAGCGGGGGTTGGAGGAGGAGCAGGCAGACGCCTTCGCCGCCACGTTCGACCGCCTGCTCCACGAGGCCGACGAGGCCGCCGCCCACTTCCCCCCGCCGCCACCCCTGCCCATCGAGCCCATGCGCGCCCCCTCCCCCGTCGCGCAATCCGGGATGCGACGCGTCGTCTGGTCCGACATGCAGGGTCGCCGCTGGACCTCCCTCATCCCCGAGGCGTGGGACGAGGCCATGGCGGAGCAGGGGATCCCGGTCGGCCCCGTCTCGCTCGAAACGATGGGGCTGCCGCTCGCGTGGGAGGTCGCGCTGCACAACGCGCTGCACGATCGCAACCTGCTGACCTACCGCGACGTGCTCCAGCGCCCCGGGGATGTGGCGCAGGCGCTGCGCGCCGTGTGGAAGAGGGGCGCCACGGAGGTCATCGATATCTTCCGTGATGCTGCCACTACCGCGTAGGCGCTTATATACTCGCGCAGGAAGGACGACCATTGATGGCATGGAGGCCACAGGATGGTCCAGTCGGCAGTCAAGCCGCTTACCGCTTCTCAGGCCCGCCTGTGGCTGACTGAGAACGGCGCGAGCCCGGCCAACGCGCCGGAGTACAAGGGCTTCGCCCGAGTCACCAACCCGACGGTATCTCGTGGCTCGACCACGCAGATCCGCATCCCCGACCCCAACCGGTACGGGTCATTCCTCACCGTGGGCACCGTCCGCGGCGTCCCGGACCCCGGCTCGGTCAACATCGAGTCCCGCCGGGAACTGGGCACCGTCTCCGAACTGCTGCGCATCTTCAACAAGCAATGCGCCGTGGACGTGCAGGTCCACTTCGGGGACTGTCAGGACCCGCAGAACTTCTCGGACGGCTGGGACACGGTACGTATCTTCGAGGACGTGGAGCCCCAGCAGTGGTCCGGCTCGGACCACGGCGCGTTCGACGAGGGCAACGACGGCGCCCTGACCGAGACGCTGGGCGTGAACTTCGCGCGCGTCTACGACGTGAAGAAGCTGCGTGCCGCGGAGGTGGCGTCCTCGGACCTCACCGACGAGGCCGTCGACGTGATCATCGCCGATCAGGTGACGTGCGGTCAGTGTGGCCGCGTCTCTGACGGCTGCCAGATCGCCTTCATCCTCGTCGGGGACACGTCCGGTTCCCCCGGCCTGCCCCCGAAGGTCCTCTTCACGGAGGACGGCGGCTCCACGTGGAGTTCGTCGGTCATCACTACGCTCGGCCTTGCCGAGTCCCCCCTGCGCCTCGCGGCGGTGGGCACGGACCTCGTGGTCGTCTCGAACGACTCCGGCTCCCTCCACTACGCGAACATTAACGACATCCTCGACGGCACCGAGTCGTGGTCGGAGGTGGCGACCGGCTTCGACGGCTCCGGCGCCCCGAACGCGATCTCCAGCGTCGCGCGCGACCGCACGTGGATCGCCGGTGACGGTGGCCGCATCTACCTCACCACCGACCCGGGCTCCGGTGTCACCGAGCAGGCAGACGGCTCCCAGACGGCCCAGAACCTGCTCGACATCCACGCGCTGGACCGCAACAACGTCGTCGCCGTGGGCGAGTCGAACGCGGTGCTCGTCACCGCCAACGGCGGCTCCACGTGGGCGGCGGTGACCGGCCCGGCCCCGGGTGTGAACATCCGCACCGTCTGGATGCTCTCGGTCAACGACTGGATCGTCGGCCTCAACGACGGGACGCTCTACTACACCCGCAACGCCGGTACGACGTGGACGGCCAAGAGCTTCCCGGGCTCGGGCGCCGGGACCGTCCGGCACGTCCGCTTCGCCTCCAAGAACGTCGGCTACATGGCCCACGTGACGGCGGCTGCCGCGGGCCGCATCCTGCGCACCATCGATGGTGGCAACTCGTGGGTGGTCCTGCCGGAAGAGGCGGGGCAGACCATCCCGGCCAACGACGCGATCAACCGGGTGGCGCCCTGCCCGGACGACCCGAACATCTGCTTCGGCGTCGGCCTCGCCGCTGACGCCTCCGACGGGTTCGCGGTCAAGTTCTCGTAGTACGCTGCTGGTGATGGGCGGGGGGGCTCCGCCGGGCTCCGCCCCGCCCATCACCCACGGCTCCCCGCGATGAAGGACGGCGGGCTTGACGACAGACGACCAGACTCACGAGGCCGCCCCCGAGGCGGCCTCTGCCACGCCGGGGCGCATCGACGCCCGGCAGTTCACCTCCGCGGAGCAGGTACGCGAGATCACCCTGTCGAACGGGATCGTGCTCTCGCTGCGCCCCGTCCCGAACAAGCTGATCGCCGACGCCGCGGCATCCGTGCCCCAGCCGGTGGTCCCCCGGGTGCTCATCGAGGCCAAGAATGTGGAGGAGGAGAACCCGAACCACCCCGACTACATCAAGGCCTTGCAGGACCTCCCCCAGCGGCGCTCGGATGCCGCCTTCAACATGGCGCTCTCCATGGGTACCAACGTCGTGTATGTCCCCGAGGGGCTGTTTGGTCCCGATGATGACTGGCAGGGGCCGATCGTCGAGTCCTTCGAGGCGATCGGGGCGGAGCCGCCGGACTTCGCCGCCACGGGGCGACGCCGCTACCTCGACTGGCTCCGCAACTACGCGATCCCCACCGAGGAGGAACTGGTCATCATCGGGCGGGTATGCATCACCTCGATCGCGGTGACCGAGGGAGAGGTGCAGAGCGCCGTCGATTCGTTTCGGCGTGGAGCGTCACGGGCTACCAATCTCTCAATCCAGATCTCCGCGGGGGATCTCGACGGGGATTCTCTACCGCCCGCCCTATCCGGGGCTGGTCCCTGAGTACGAGGAGCGCGAGGCGGCGCTGCACTGCCGGTACAACTGGACCGAGTGGTGCGCGCTGGAGCGTGACGAGCGGGTGCGGGGGATCGCCCAGTACCGCGTCTCCCAGATGGTCGAGATGGGCCGCTCGGACGCCGTGAACGCCTACATGGAGGCGGCCCAGCAGCGCAACGCCCGCGGTCGGTAGATAATCCCCGAGGGACGGCTGGGACGGGGCACGGATGCCCTTCGAGGAAGTTGGCGTTCGCGCAGTCGTCGCGGGCGCCGAGCAGTACGTCGCGAACGCCCAGCAGGTCAACGCTGCGACCTCGGGCATGGTGGCGGGCGCCGTCCGCGCCCAGACTTCCACCGCCCAGATGGCCGGGGCGCTCACGACCGCGGGCGCTGAGGTCACGCGCGCGACCGCCCGCATGGGCACCTCCCTCACCGCCGTCGGCGCCCAGATCCGCGAGGTGTCCGCGCAGGCCCTCCTCCTCGGCGCCGGGCTGGCCGCGCCGGGGACCGCCGCCGTCGCCTTCGCCATCTCGTTCGAGTCCGCGTTCGCTGGCGTGCGCAAGACGGTCGATGCCACGGAGGCGGAGTTCGCGCAGCTTCGCACCACCCTCCTCGACATGTCGCAGGAGCTACCCGTCTCGGCGGACGCCCTCTCGGGCGTCGCGGAGGCCGCGGGCCAGTTGGGGATCGCCTTCCAGAAC
This sequence comes from uncultured Pseudomonadota bacterium, assembly GCA_902826635.1. GTDB lineage: Bacteria > Pseudomonadota > Gammaproteobacteria > Steroidobacterales > Steroidobacteraceae > CADEFQ01. The sequence goes on along the minus strand of CADEFQ010000013.1, from coordinate 31,392 downwards.
ATCCCGGGGTTTGTGCGCACCGTCACACAACTGGTGGAGACGACGAACCTCACGCTCGACGGGGCCGCGACGGGCCTCGCCCAGTTCGCCAACATCCTCCAGTTGCCGCAGGACCAGTTGGGGCGGGTGGGCGCCGCGCTCGTCGACCTCGGCAACAAGGGCGCCTCCACCGAGGTGCAGATTCTGGAGTTCGCGCTGCGCATCGCGGGCGCGGGCAAGGTCGTGGGGCTGTCCGCCGACCAGATCCTCGCCTTCGGCAACGGGCTGGCGTCCGTGGGCATCGAGGCGGAGGCCGGTGGCACCGCCATCTCCCGCACGTTCATCGAGCTTGCCAAGGCGGTGGACCTCGGCGGGGAGCAGTTGGAGCGCTTCGCGACCGTCGCGGGCCAGTCGGCGTCCGACTTCGCCCAAGCGTTCCGGGCGGACGCGGCAGCCGCCACCGTCACGTTCATCGAGGGGCTGGGGCGGATCACGGAGGCGGGCGAGGGCACGTTCTCCGTGCTGGAGGAACTGTCCTTCAACGACGCCCGCCTCACCCGCTCCCTGCTCGCCGCGGCGGGTGCCGGGGACCTGCTGCGCCAGTCACTGGTCAACGGCGCGAACGCCTACGCGGAGAACACGGCGCTGACGACGGAGTATTCCCGGCGCCTCGACACCGCGAGTGTGCAGGCGCGACTCCTCATCAACGACATCCGGCGGCTCGCGATCGACACCGGCACGCTTCTCCTCCCCGCGTTCCGGCAGGGCGTGGACCTTGCGCGCGCCCTTGTCGACGCCTTCTCCGCCATCCCTGCGCCCGTCAGGGCCGTTGCCGCAGGGTTGCTGGTGCTGGGAGGCGCGGCAACCGTCGCAGTGGCCTCTACGGGCCTCCTCGTGGGCTCTCTGCTCACGATCGCCGGTGGGCTGGGTGCGGGGGGCGCGGGAGGCGCCGCCGGTGGAGGTGGGCTCGTCGCCGTGGGAGCGCAGGCCGGGCTCGCCGCGACGGCGCTCCGCACGTTTGCGATCGGCGGGGTGGCGACCGCGGTGGCGGGACTCCGCACCCTCGGGCTCGCGCTCTCTACCGCACTCGCCTCGATGACGGCCTTCTCGGTCAACACGTCCGCCGCGGCTGCGTCGGCATTCCCTGCATTCGCCACGCAGGCCGGGGCCGCCGGGCGGGCGATCGGTGCCCTCGGAGCCGCTGCCGCGGCCTTCGCCGCCTCCAACCCCATCCTCGCGGCGCTCACGGCCATCACCGTCGGGGTGGGCGCGGTGGTGATCGCCTTCGACCGGCTCGCCAATCGGGGCTTCGAGCGCGACTTCGAGCCGGTCATCCTGAAGCTCCGGGAGCTTCAGGATGAGCTACGCCGCACACGCGACGAGGTAAACGAGACGGCGGCGGCGCTGGCGGGTGGCCTGCCCAGTGGGGAGGAGCAGCTACCGGGGCTGACGGGCGCCCAGAGCGACCGTGCGCGCTTCCTCCAGCAGCAGTTGGAACTCCTCAACGGACGAGGGGCGGAGATCACCGACCCCAACCTCTCCCAGCAGCAGCAGCTTGCCCGGGGGGACGTGGCCGCAGCGCTCGGCATCGAGCGACGGGGTGAAGCGCTCCGGGCACTGCGAGACGCCGAGGCGGAACTGAACCGGGTGCGTGGCGACTCCCGCTCGACGAGCACGGAGATCGCGAACGCCGAACTGGCCGTCTCGCTCGCCCAGCAGACGGTGGAGCGGTCCACCACCCGGGTGACCGAGGCGGGGCTGAACTTCATCAACTCGCTATCCGCCGAGGACCGCAAGCTCATCGCCGTCGCTGGGTCCACGCGGGCGCTCGCGGAGGAGCAGCGCGCGCTCAACGTCCTGAACGCGCGGCGCGACAACGCGCCATCCCCGGAGACACGGGCGCGCGCCGGGACGCTGGAGACGGAGACGGCGGAGGCGCCTCGCGGTGGGAGTGGGGCGGACCAGTCCCGCCAGCGCGCGATCGAGGCGTCAGCCGTGGCGTTCCAGCGACTCGCGGAGGCGCGCGCGCGGCTCACCGCCGTGGAATCGAACGCGCTCTCCACCGCGAACGATCTGGCCGCCGCCCAACTGGGCGTGGCGAACGCCTCCCAGCAGGCCTATCAGGCGGGCTTGCAGGTGATCGCCTCGACGGAGGCGGAGCGCACCGCCCAGCAGCGTGTCGCCGAGTCCTCCCGCCAGTACGCGGACGCGATCGCCAACGTGAACAGCGCGCAGGCCAACCTCGATGCCGTGCGTCGCTCCAGCACCGCCACGACCGAGGACGTGGAGCGGGCGGAACGCGATTTGGAGCAGGCGCAGCGCGACCTCCAGCGGATCTCGCAGGAACTGCCCGGTGACCTCTACGCCGTGGCGGGCGGACTCCGGGCGGTGGCCGCCGACAGCGACGCGGCTGCCGCCGGGCAGCGCGCGCTCGCGGACGCCATGGCGGACGTGGCGCGGGAGGCGGATGCGCAGCGGAGTGCGTTCGAGGCCGTGTTCGACCCCGACGAGCAGGGCAATCTCGACGCCGCTGGGTTCGGTGCCCCCGAGGACTTCCCCGGGGGAGACACCGGCCTCGACGTGATCAACCGCCTCCGCGACGAGGCGGCGGCGGCGCGGCGTGGCGGCAGCGGCAGCAGCGGTGGCGGCAGTGCCGCGAAGGAGCCGGACGAGCGGCCATTTGGCGGTGAGCCGATCCTGCTCCAGCGCGCGCGTGCCGCCCAGCAGGTGCGCGAGCGCCAGTTGCAGGAACAGGCGGAGGCGGTGATCCGTCACGCGCTCGGCCTCGGCGGCAAGACGCGCGAGGAGGTGCAGATTCAGCAGGCGGCGAACGACGCGGCCTTCGACGGCCTCCTCCTCCAGTTCAAGCAACTGGGGATCCTCGTCCCCGAGTCGCTGCGCGACATGTTCGACCGGATGCGGGACGCCGCGGAGGAGGAGGCGGAGAAGGGCGACGAGATCGGCGGCCTGCTCGGCTTCCTGATCGCCCGGCGGATCGGGCGCGGCCTCGACCCGACCGGTGGGCTCGTGGCCCTCCCCCCGGGGTACGCTACGGGCGGAGCGCAGCAGCAGGGCAACGGGACGACCGTGAACTTCGGGGACATCAACATCGCGCCCGGCGCGCCCCAGACGGTGGGGGACATCATGCAGGGCGTGCAGGTCGGGGTCCTCTCGGCGTTTAGCTCGCGCTGACCATGACGGACCCCTGCGACCTCCGGTTCACGCTCGACGGGGTAGTGCTCGGCGCTCAGCCGCTCAGCGTGCAGTTGCACGAGGCGGAGCCGGAGCGGCGCGAGACGCTGCGTGGCTACTTCGCCTCCCGCGCGCAGGAGGGGCGGATCGCCCGCGTCGAGTGGGGCGCCCTCCCCGCCTACCTGATGGGCGACATCCGCTCCCTCATGGACGCCCGGGGCGTGCACTCGCTCTCATGGATCGAGCCGGACGGCACGACCGTCTCGCTCGCGCAGGCGATCCCCGAGGCGGAGGAGACGGAGTGGAGCTACTTCGAGGCCCCCTTCTACCGCCCCTTCAGCCTCGTGTTCATGGAAGCGCAGCCTGACCCGTGAGAATCAACACCGGGACCTACACGGGGAACGGCAGTGCTGGGCGGGTGATCAGTGGCGTCGGGTTCCAGCCCGACGTGGTGATGATCAAGGCATCAAACTCGAATGAGGCCGTCTGGAAGTTCTCGACGATGCCCGCCACCTCGGCGAAGGCGATGGGGAACGGCGATCTCCAGACCAATCAAATAACCGGGCTCAACTCTGACGGGTTTGTCGTCGGGAACGCGTCAAATGTAAACGGCAGTTTGGTGACCTACCGCTGGTTCGCGCTGGAGGTGGATGGCGTCGACAGCAACGTCATCTCGTACAGCGGGAACGGGGCGGATGACCGGTCGATTACCGGGGTGGGGTTTCAGCCGGATCTCGTAGTGATCATCCCCGAGGGAATCACCGCGCGCACGTGGTGGCGCACCGTGGAGCACCCGGCGGGCGAGTCGCAGGAACACAACGCCGCGAACGTGGCGAATGCGATCCAAGCCTTTGAGGCAGACGGGTTTCAGGTGGGCACCACGACGGTTAACTCCGTCGGTGCCACGTACCACGCACTCTGTCTCGCCAAGGTGGCGGGCTCGTTCAACATCGTGGAGTACACGGGGAACGCGACCGATAACCGCGATATCGCGCACGGGCTGGGTTCCAGCCCCCTGCTGGCCCTGATTCTCTCGCAGACGAGCGCACAGCAGATGGTGGGGCGCTTCAGCCTCCACGTCGGCGACCTTACATCGCTGCTGCCCGTGACCTCAGCCGCCGACTTCGCAAACGCGATTCAGGCGATGGACGCCACAAATGTGCAGGTCGGCACGCATGCCCGGGTAAACACATCCGCCGAAACCTACACCCTGATGACGTTTAGTCAGTCGCCGTTCGGCTCTGGGGCGCCACTGCTGCCCTCGCTGCTGTCGGGCGGGGCGGGGGAGCAGGCACCCGCCGGGCAGGGATTGCCCACGCTCCCCTCGCTCATCTCCGGGGGTGGCGGGACGTTGCAGCCCGAGGGCGTCGGCGCCACCTCACTCGCGGCCCTGCTGGCCGCCGTCGTCGGCGTCATGCAGCCGGAGGGGATCGGCGCCGGGACGCTCCCGGGGTTGACCAGCTTCGGGCGCGCCGTGTCCTCGCTGCTCTCCGGGCAGGAGGCGCCGGGAAGCGTCTACCAGCCGGGCGGGCCGAATATCGACTGTGCCGTCGTCGACTTCGCCGTCAACGGCCACATCTTTGCCTACCAGCCCGTGTCCGTGCGGATGGTCACGCGCCAGAACGCGCTCCGCCGCATGCGCTCCGGGTGGCACCGCGGCACGCGCCAGATGGGGCGGCGGTTCGTGATCCAGTGGGGAGAGACGGCGCTGCTCAGCGACGCCGTGGCGGAGATCCGCCAGCACCTCGCCCCGCTCAACCTCACGGTCCAGTGGGTGGAGCCGGACGGCTCCATGCGGCTCGCTAACGTGCTGCGCGGTAAGCTCGTCACCCAGTGGTCGCAGACGCAGCGAGGGTTCTACTACCCGGTGATCGTGGAGCTATTCGAGCGAGAGGACTTCTAGGTGCCCGCCCCACCGGGCGGTGAGGTCGCGACGCTCCAGTCGCGGCTCAATCACGCCGACCTCCGCGTCGCCATGACCATCGTGCCCCGCCTGTGGACCGAGGAGCGGCTGGAGTCCTTCGACACGGCACTGAGCCCCGAGGAGTTCTGGTACACCCAGTACGGCGGAGATTCGCCGCTGGTCACTGGTGGCGCGCTCGTGCTGCGTTCCTACGGGGGGCCGCCCCGCGAACTCGTCATCACCCGCCCCCACTGGTTCCCGCGCGCTGCCGACAAGTCGTTCCGCGTCGACATGAACATCACCTTCCCCCAGACGGATCCGGTTTACAACGCGGTCGTCACCGTGGGGGGGATCGAGCAGAACTTCGCCGACATCGGTGAGCCCCTGCGCGTGATCCAGAAGGGCTCCGTCTACAGCGCGCTCGCCGGGAACATCTTTGTCGACGGCCTCTCGGACATCGACAACGTGGGGGTCGCGAACGACCAGAGCGTCCACACCTACTCGGTCATGTGGCGCCCCGCGGCCTCCGGGGTGGGGAGCGGCAATCACAAGCTCACCGTCCTGCGCGACGGCGTGATCATGGCGGAGGGCTCGGACGACGGGTTCGCCGTGCAGCCCCGCTACATCGCGATCGGGATGATCCAGAACACCCGGCTGGACGCGGACGAGAACGTGCCGGTGGCGCTCGGCACGCCCGACTCACCCGCCACCCTGATCCAAGTGCACAACATCGCCGTCTACGAACTGGGGGACGGGTACGAGGAAGTGACCTACCCGGCGTGGACCTCCCCGGACGTGGGAGGCACGCTCACCACCGCGGGGGAGGGGGAGCGCTTCACTCAGGACGGGCTCGTCTGGGCCAAGCTCCCGGTCGGCAACATCCTCAACTGGGAGGCGAAGCAGAGCCGCCTCCAGTCCGCCGACACGTTCCGCATCTCGCTGGACCTCGCGGACTATCAGGACGAGACGAACCGCAACCGCTTCGCCGGGCAATACTGGCACAAGCGGATCGTGACGATCGACACCCGCGTGGTGGACGACACCGACCCCCTCGCCCCGGCGCCCACGGGCTGGTACCGCCTGATGTGTGGGGAGGTGGAGCACGTCTCCCGGGGAGGCGGGGCGATCACCCTCGCGGGGCGCGAGCGCGCGATGCTGCGCCTCGACACCTTCATCTCCCGGTCCTACATCTCACTCGGCGACGAGGGGGACGAGACGGACGGGCAGGTCGAGGGGACGAACATCGGGTACACGATCACCGCGGTCCTTCAGGACTTGTTCGAGGTGTCGGAAGCGGTGGCCGGGGGGCTGCTCTCCGGGCTGACCGACACGGACATTCAGGGGCCGGACGTGACGCCCGCCGCCCTCTCCTCCGGCGGCCAGAGCCTCGCGGCCACGTTCACCGAGATCTGCGACCGGCTCGTCTTTGAGTGCTGGCGGGAGTACGAGGTGAGCGGGGCGGGCCGTTACGGGCGGCTCCGCGTCAACGGCTGGACGTTCGGTGCGCTCGACGACACGCCCGCGTGGACCCTCCGGGGGAACTTCGCCGGGGGGATCCACGACATCGAGCGGATCGACCTCAACGAGAATCAACGTAACGGAGCCGGGGGCGCCTACTACCGGGGGAACACGCCGGTCGTCGGTGAGTACGGCCTGAGCCTCGAATCGCTCCCCACGGTGGGGACCTTCCCCTCCGCCCCCTTCCCCCCGAACGACCGGGTGCTCAACGACTCGCTCGCCTATCTGGAGGGGAACGAGATCAGCCCCATCGTCGAGTGGGTCGACAAGGACGGGGGCAACATGTTCGGCGGCGTGGCGTTCCACCGCTACCGCCGCGAGAACGCGATGCGGAGGCAGGTGGCGGTCCAGACCTACAACCAGCCCTTCTGGCGCGTCACGGACATCGCCGCGATCGACGACCCCTACGACACGGAGATCGTGTCCACGGAGCGCTGGGTGGTGAACGGCGTCACCTACGGGATGCGGGACCGCCGCTTGCAGGTGGACCTCGATCTCGTGACGGTCGACTGGGTGGACGCGATTCTCCGGATGCTCCCGTGACGATGTACCGGCCCTTCCCCGACGACACGCCTTCGCGCTCCCCGACGACGCGCAAGGGCGTGGTCCGCTGGCGCCGGGGCACCACCTACGGGGTGGACTTCGGGGCGCCCGACGGGGCGACGGAGGTGTGCTGGTACGGGGCGGCGACGCCGTTAGCGGTGGGTGATGTGGTGCGTTCCGAGTGGCGCAACGAGTCGGGGATCTGGGCGATCCGCCCCGTCTCATGACGACCCTCCGCCCCTTCCCGACCGACACCCCGTCGCGCGAGCCGCGGTGGCGCAAGGCGGTGGTCCGCTGGCGCCGGGGGCAGATCTACGGGCTCGACTTCGGCGCCCCCAACGGGGTCACGGAAGTCGGATGGGCGCCCACCGTGGGGTCGCAGGCTGGCCCCTGCCCCAACGTCGCGCAGGTCTACGCCGCGATGTGCGGCTACAGCACCACTTCCATCCGTTACGCCGGGCCGTTCGGAAACGGGAGCGCCGAAACCAGCGAGGGGTTCGCCGCGCAGCCCATCGGGGCGCCCTGCCGGGTGGACCGGCTGCTCATCGACCTCGATGTGGCGCCCGGGGCGGGGAAGTCGTGGACCGTCACGCTGCGCAAGAACGGCGTGAACACCGACCTCTCGGTCGTGATCGCCGACACCGCGACGCAGGCGCAGGACACGACGCACGCCGTCACGTTCCTCCCGGGGGACTACGCGACGCTGGGCGTGCAGCCGTCGGGCACGCCGACCGACCCGGTGCTGATGCGCACGGGATGCCGCCTGATCAACCTGCTGCCTCACACCTCGCAGGCGTTCTTCTTCTCCTTCGGGCTCGGCTGGGGCAACGGCGATTACGGCGCCGCCATCACCCTCGACGGGACGATGCAGCCGGAGAACTCTGAACTGGACCCGCGCATTCAGGCCTCGCTTGCGGCGGTCGCTGGATACGTGACCGGGATCTGGGTGCGCCAGAGCGGGACTCCCACGGGGACGCCGCGCTACTGGCAACTCCGCAAGAACGGGGCGGATGTCCCGGGGGTTGTCGTTTCACTGGATGCGCAGTGGGGGAGCCTGCAAGGGCTCGCCGTGCCCTTCGCGGTGGGGGACATGCTCTCGTATTTTCACACCCGCCCCGCTGGCTCGTCTCACACGATCGGATACTGCACCGTCTACGAGTCGGAGTTGGGGTACTCACTCGGCAACGCCGTGGCGATGGCGATTGGCAACACTAACCCAACGTACTTTCGATGGGCACAGCATGGCAGCTTCGTCGCCGTCGGGAGCACCACGCAGGCCGACAATGAAGTGGTGCTCCCAGCCGACGTAAACATCAACGGTCTGACTGTGATCATGGATGCGGTCATTCTGAGCGGCAGATCGTGGACATGGGAACTGCTCGCCGATGGAGTGGGCACCGGCGTTTCCGTGACTCTCTCAGAAGGTGAACAAGAGAAATCGACGAACGCGACATACGCGGCCAGCGCCGGTGAGCGTCTCGTCATGCGCGCCACCCCATCGGGCTCGCCAAGCTCCGGGACCGAGACGTTCTTCTACTTTGGCGGGGCAGGGTAATGCCCGGCGGGATTCCGGCCTTCTCGGTGGGTGAGATCGTGCAGGCGCGCTGGTCGAACGAGAGTGCCGTCTGGGAGATCGAGACGTTCGACCCCGGGCAGGTCCCGGTGTTCGACACCCTTCCCATCTGGGGTGAGCAAACGGGCACGTTCGAGCAGGTCGACAAGTACATCGGGCGGGACGCCGCGGTGTTTGTTTCCGAGGCTGACCACTCGAACATCGACGCGCCGGAGTACCGCGGCCCGCCACACCGGATGATCGATCTCGGTGGCGGGCACCTCCTGACCTACTTTGGGGAATCTGGCGCCCCCCGGGAGGCGGAGTCGCTGGACAACGGCGCCACGTGGTCAGAGCGCACCCTGCACGGCACCGACGGTGGTTCGCATCACTGGTTCGATGTCTGCTACGAGCGCTGGCACGACCTCGCCGCGGCCCGGGTGGTGCATATCGCGTATGCCCGGGACACGTCCCCGCGTGGTATCCGCTACCGCACGATCGACCTTGACGACGACGGGGCGCTGGGCACCGAGATCGATGTGACTGGCACGCTGGGGGCAGTCGAAAACAACGCGGCGAGCCATGCGATCACCGTCGCCCGAAACGGCACTGTTTTCGTATTCCGTGGGTGGCCGTTCGACCCAACGACCGTCTACCGCAAGCGCGTGGGTGAGTCGTCATTTACCGCGCTCGGAGCACCTGCCGGGACGGAGATCACAAGCGCCCAACTTTCCAGCCTGATGGCGTTCCCGGACTTCTCCTCGGATGACCCCGAGGACGTGATCCTGCTGGTCAATCAGTACAGCGGAGCGGGGGCCTTCCACATCTCCCGCTACGACGCATCCGCGCACTCGGTGGCGCGGACCACGGTCGTATCCTCCGGTATGGGGGGAAGCTCCGACTTCATCCCCTACAGCTTCGCCGCGGCGCTGGACCGCGAGACAGGTCACATCAAGGTCGTCGCCCGCTGGGGGGCGGGAGGGGTAAACGGAGCGCAGCCGCTCACGCTGCGCACGTTCGATGTGTACGGTTCCAGTTGGGCGGAGCACGAGCCCGTGCTGGAGTCCGACACGGTGACCTCGCTCGCCATCAGCCTGATCAATGGCGCCGTCGTGGTCTACTACGCGCGCTGCCCCGATGAGATCTCGGAGAGCAGCCCGAGCCTCGATCATCAGCAGGTGTTCCAGCGAACCTCCCTCACCGACATGCATAGTTGGGGTGACGAGGTAGTGGCGGGTGCCCGCCATGCTGAGTTCATCCCCACGATCGTCGCTGACCCGCTCCCCCGTGAGGACTCACAGATCTGTTTCCTCGGGGTGGAGGATCCCTCTCCCCCGCCCCAGACGAACCCGGTCCCGGAGCCGGAGGAGCCGCAGCCCGGGGACCCGGAGCCGCCGGGACCGCAGGTCCCCCCGCCCACCCCTCCGCCCACTCCCCCGCCCACGTCGGACGCGATCGGCTTCGGGCGGCTCACTTCCCCCACCCTGTGGGTGAACAACGGACGCCAGCGGATCACCGGTGGAGACGCGTCAAACCGCGCGAACCTGATCGCTGCCGCGGCGGACGGGGCGCAGGTGATCCTCGAACAAGGGGTGAACATCGAGGTCGGGCAGATCGTGCAACTGGGCCTCTACGGGCAGTTGCTAGGGGAGGGGACGGGCGCGCGCCTCGGGGAACTGTCCAACGGGATCCAGTGGTCGCTCACGCGCTGCCCCTTCGGGCACAACACGATCCGCAACCTCACGCTCGGCACCGGCTCCAGCCCCAACGCCAAGGCCGTCACCCTACAGGGACTGGGCGTCTCGCACGCGTGGCTCGACCACCTCACCATCGAGGCCAACGGGCCGACGGACGGCAGCGACACGCCGGAGGGGATCGAGATCTGGGGCTGGCCCGACTACCGCTACACGCTGGGGCTCGCGACCATCTCGTACTGCAAGTGGGAGAATCAGCACGGCTCCAAGGGCATCCTCTTTGGCGGCAACCTCCCGGCTGGCGGGGAGGACTCGCTGGGTGCCCGCAATGCCCGCCTCACGCTCTACCGGAACCTGCTGAACGCGTGGCAGCGCAACCCGCTGCTGAAGGGCGGCGCGTGGGCGCACATCGTCAACTGCGTGTGGCCCGAGACGGACCGCATCTACGGCGCGCAGGTGGAAGGCGTCTCCCAACTGGTCGCTGAGGCGAACGTGATCCATCCCACGACGGATGGGAGCCACGCGAACACGGAGATCGTCGCCGTGGGAGGCTCGGCGATCATCGACCTGATCGCCAACGACCTCCGCGCCGGTGCCGCTGCCGACGAGCAGAACGCGACAAGTGCGTTCGTCCCCTCCGCGCACTACCCGTACACGGCGACGACGGCTGACTCAGCGCTCGACTCGGCTGTCACGGCAGGCGCCGGGCAGGGCGGGATCACTCTCGTCATCCCCTAGCCGGTGCCCTCCGGTACCATGAGCGGCGCGCATGGAGGCGCGCGGTGGATGACCTCGCTCGGGCGATCGAACTCCTGCAAGGCGACGGAGCCCCCTACGGGATGTTCGTCGTGTTCATCATCGGCCTCATGCGCGAATGGTGGGTGATGGGCGGCGCGTACCGCGCCGCGCAGGCGGAGCGTGACCGGGCAATCGAGGGAGAACGCCTGTGGCGGGACGCGGCCTTGAAGGAACGCTCGACGCTACGTCGGGCGGTCGATACGGCAGAGGCGACGTGAACTGGCTCGCCCGGCTCCTCGGGCGCTCCCCCCAGCCTCCGCCCGCTCCGCAGGAGCCGGTCGACCACCCCGACCTCAACGCCTATCTGGAGGAGCGCGAGGCGCTGGAGTCGCGCCTGCGCCGGGTGGAGCAGCGTCGCCAGAACCTCGCGCGCGCAGGCACCGTGGAGGTCCGGGGGGACCTGATCCAGCGCGACCGGCGGCGCCACCCGTGACACTCGTCGAGGTTGCGATCGCGGTCATGACGGTCGGCGGGTTCGCCGGGCAGGCGTACATCGTGCGCCAGTCACACCTCGACCTGCGCGCCGTCCGGTACGCGGGGCGCAACGGCCTCAATCTGCTCGTTGCCCGTCACGCCCTCCTCATCGAATGCCTCCGCACCATGCCGGTGGGGATCCTGATGGGGCTCGCGATCAACGCGATGACCACCCCGGAAAGCGACTGGGGACTGTGGGGCGGACTCGTCGTCGTGCTGATCGAAGTCGAGGCGCTGCTGGCCGTCCGGATGCGTCGCGACATCCTTGCGCACGCGGAGCAGACCACGTGACGTACTACATCTACGAACCCCAGCGGCCACCCCTCCCGCACCTCCGCCAGCCGCGGCGCCCCGAGGAGATCGTGCAGTTCCAGTGGCACGCCACGCGCGGCGCCGCCACGATGGACCGGCAGGTCGCGGCCACCGAGAACTGGATGTCCGACCCCCGCAACAACAACGGCGGCTGGGGCGCGTCCGCTGACTTCGTGGTCGGCCCGGACTACCGCTCCGACGGCGAGGTGAAGATCGTCCAGTTGGGCGACCCCTTCACCTCCTACTCCACGTGGTCGGCAGGCTACGGCGCCGACGGCACCCACCCGGCGGCCCGCTACGGGATCGCCATCGAGGTCGCGCAGCCCGCGGGGCTGCGCAACGGGATCTACGTGGGGGACCCGGACGCCGAGTTTGAGCCCTTCCGGGACGACGTGATCGACGCCTGCGCGGCGCTCGCCCGGTACCTCAACGGCGAACTGGTCAAGCGCGGCATCGCCCCCATCCCCACCGTCCACCTCACCGGGTGGGACCAGTCGCTGTCCCGCCCCGTGCCCGCAGGGCACATCGGACACGACGAGTTGGCGAACGGGTGGAAGCTGGGGAAGCACGACCCCGGCGCCCTCTTCCCGTGGGACCGGCTGCTCACGCTGATCGGTCCGGTGGGCACGGAGACGCCCGCCCCTGCTCCGCCGCCGCCGCCCCAGCCCGCCCCGGGCGGCCCGGACCTCGACGCGCTGCGCGAGCAGATCGGGGCACTGGAGGGGGAGGCGAGAGGGCTCGTCGCGCTCTCGGAGCGGATGGTCACGGAGGCGCGCGCGGTCGTCGCGCGTGCCGAGTTCCTGCGTACCCAACTGGGAGGGTGAGATGGAGATAGCGCCCGAGGTCGTGATCTCGTCCGGCGCGCTGATCGCCGGGTTCGTGGCGAGTGCGGTCCGTACGTTCTTCGCGTGGGACGGGCGCCGGGCAGCGCTCACGGTGGCGCTCTCCGGAGTGCTCGTCGCCTTCCTCATGTACTACGGGGGCATGGTGGCGGGAACGCACGACCTCTCCACCATGCAGATCTCCGCGCGCGCCGTGCTCGCCGGGTTCCTCATGGGGGCGACGGCCTCGGGGGACTACTCGTGGAAGCAACTGCGCGGGGCGGAGCCGTCAGGCGTCATTGAGTTGCCGGGAGGCTCGCGGTAGTCTCCCGGGCGGGAGCGCCGCGCGATCGCTTCCAGCCGGTGGGGCCGAGGGGGCATGGACGCTCCCCCGGCCTTTCGGTTTCTCAGGCCCGGGTGTAGATCGTCAGGCTGTCGTGCAGCCCGCTCCACTGGGGGATCGCCACCGTCTCCCGGGCGGTGAACAGCACCTCCCCCTCGGCGATGCAGGTGCACTCCTCGGACTCGTCCCGGTACTCGTGACGCTCGCACCACGTCTCGCCGCCGCAGATGCGGAAGAAGTCCTCGTCCGCCGTGCAGCCGCTCCGCCCCTCACCGATGTACGCCACCGTCTGCCCACCGGCCCCGTGGTAGGCGCGCACCGCGAGGGCGGCCATCGGGGCCGCGTAGGGCGGCCAGCAGAGCAGCAGGGTGCGGTCCGGGTGACGCCCCGCCACTTCCGGCCCACCGAACTCGATCCGGTGGAACGGGGGCGAGGGGCTACACCAGTTGTCGTTCGCGCCCGGCGGGTTAAGGTCGTAGGCGGCCACGTACCCCTCCGGCTGGTCGCGCGCGAGCAGGGCGGCCCAGTAGCCCGTCCCGGCGCCGATCTCCACGATGCCCCCGGGAGAGTGACGCCGGATCGCCGCGATCGCGTCATCGTCGGGGATGGCGTACGCGTAGACGCTCCGCATGTCCACCCGGTGCTCGTCGTCGTAACCGTGCATGTCGACGAACGGTGGCGCGTCTGGCGGCGGCGCTGGGGCGGCGGGCTGGTTCCCTGCCCGGTAGCACTCGAAGCACCAGCGCTCGGCCTCGGGAGGGAGTGTGCGCCACGACGTGAGCCGGTGCCACGCGGAGTGCGCGAGGTTCGTCCGGTAGATGTCGAGCAGGGGGTTCCCCACGAGGGGGACGATCAGGCTGTCGGCGGCGGCATTGAGGTTCCGGGTCGCCGCTTCGATCTGCGCCCGACGGTAGATGATCGGCCCTTTCCCCGAGCCATCCGTCACGTAGCACCAGCCGCGCGCGCAGCGCACCTCCGTCGCCGCGCCACGCGCCCCCAGTACACGGCCCAGCGCCGCGACGAACTGCTCGATGACCGCATCGCTCGTCGCGCTCACGGTTCCCGTCCCTTCGCCCACGCGGCCTCGGAGGCGGCGCGCGCCTCCGCCCCGGTGGCGGGCAGCGGCGCCCGGTAGGCCAGCAGCGCGCGATGCAGGTGGCACTCGTGGTGCTCGCAGGGCACGTCATCGGCGCAGAACCCCTCGGTCGCGGCCTCGTCCCGGTCCCACCGTTCCACCTCGCGGAGCACCCGGTACTCCAGCGCGCTCCTCAGCGACTGGCGCTCCCACTGGGTGGGAGGAGCCGCCCGCATCTTCTCCCGAATGCGCTCCGGGTCGTGCTGCGCGCAGTACCCGTACTCCTCCTGAGGAGGCATCCCGTACTCCACGTGGGAGGTGCGTTCTGCCCGGAACACCGTGGCTCGGCGCTCGCAGCGGTTGAAGCTGGTCCACCGCCCCTCCGAGCGGGCTACCGTCACGGCGCAGTGCGGGTAGTCGGGCTCGCTCGCCTTGCAGTTCAGGCAGGTGCGCCCGTGCGTTCCGGTCGGGATCCGCGAGCCCGTGGCGTCCTGCTTGCGAGTCGGTCCGTCGTGCACCCAGTTGTGCTTCCCGCTGGAAAAGGCGGGGCAGCGCTTCGGCGTCGCCATCGGTTCGTCCTTCCTCGACGCGCGCTTACTTCGCGCCCACCTCTAGCGTGGCTAGTGCCACGTAGCGGGTCAGCGCAGGCATCAGGTGCGGTGGGATGGCCTCGTGAACCGCCAGTTGTGTTTGGGACACGGCCAGAATCAGGTCACTGCCGTTCTCCACGTCCACGGCGTGGCCCTCCACACGATCCGCGGCTACCCGCAGCACGCGGGCGATCTCGCGGATTCGCGCGATCCCCTCCGCCCTGACCCGCGCTCGGCGCTCCTCCCGCGTGGTAAACGGCGCCAGCTTCTGATGTCGGGACTCGTCCTCCAGCAGCATGGCCTCGGCGAACTCGATCCCGTGCTCGTCCACCTCGCGCGTAATCTCACGGTCGCAGATGCACCGCACCCCGACCATCTCCAGCACCCCAGTCACCGACCGGCGCTCGATCGTGTGGGTGCGCTCGTGCTTTTGCTCAGTCATCGGTTCGTCCTTCCTGTGGGGTGGGGGCTCCGCGTCCCGGGCGGCTTAGCGACCGTAGTCGTCGCGTCCTAACCCTTCGGGCGGAGGCCCCTGCCCCCTGCGTGGCCTCACCGCCACAACCCCAGACTAGCATGCTCACGCGGCGCGTCAACATGACAAGTTGGCAGACGTTTGTTGCGGCTACCCTGCCCCTCGCGCTACCGTCCGCAACCGGCGGGACTCCCCCGGAAGGACGACGACCCCTTGTCAGGACCGCACCCCTTCATCCGGCTCTGGGACCGGATCGCCACGCTCGACGTGCACCCCCACGCCAAGTCCGTCCTCTGGTCCCTTGTGCGTCACGGGGACTGGGGGGACGGCAGCAAGTGCCGCCCGGCGGTCGCCCGGCTCGCCGCCGAGACGGGCCTGTCGCGGCGGCAGGTACAGTACGTGCTCCGCTGGCTCACCTGCACGCTCGCCGACGCCGCCGAGGGTCGCTGCCAACTCGCGGGATGCCACCACTACGGCCTCCTGACGCTGGTCAGCGCCGAGCAGGGCGCCCCCCGGGTGTACGCCATCGATCTCACCGAGAAGGCCGGTCAGCCGCTGCTCCCGGAGGCGTGGCCCCTGCGAGAGCAGGAGCGCGAGGTCGAGGTGGACGTGTACCGGCGGGTCGTCCGACGGTCGTGGCCCTGACAGTTCGTCATGCTGCCAGATTGGCAGGCCGGATCGCCCTCAGGTGGGTTGACGCGCTGCGCGCGCTCCGGTAGTCTCCGGGTGTGGGGCGGTGAGGCCCCCGGCACCGGAAGGACGAACCAGAATGACCACTGACACCCAGACCGCCGCGACCAGCCCCGCCATCCGCGAGATGGGTGAGGGCCACGTGAAGCGCCTGAGCGCGTGGACCCGCCGCGCCGACCGCTGGGATGCCGCCTGCGACGCGCTGACCGCCGACCGCGACAACCCCGTGGTGCTGGCGGCGTGGATGAAGGCGCAGCGCTCGATGCCGAGCAAGAACAGCAAGTACCGCGCGTACGCCGACGCCGACTGGCTGGTGCGCTACCTCCCGCTGGACATGCCGCGCCCCGAGACGCGCGACGACCTGAAGGCGATCGAGCGAGCGGCCCGCGCGAAGCTGGGGATGCGACCCGCCCGCTAGGAGGCGCGGCGCACCGAGCCTCCCGGGGACCGCAGACTCCGGGGGGCTCGGTGCGCCGGGTGGTCCGAGCGCACATTCGGAAGGACGAACCGATGTCAGCAGAGATCTCAGAAGTGGACACGATGGCGTACGCGGTCGCAGGAGGGGTGCCATGGCATGGCCTCGGCACCCCCGTGGGTGACTGCACGACCTCGCAGGAGATGCGCAAGGCCGCGGGGCTCGACTGGGAGGTGGAGGAACTGCCCCTCTGGGCGTACCCGGAGGATGCCCCCGCCGTGCCGGTCCATACGCACAAGGTGACGGCGCGGAGCACCGACCGCGCGATCCTCGGGGTGGTCACGAAGGACTACCGGGTGCTCCAGAACGCCGAGGTGTTCGACTGGCTCGACAGCGTGTTCGCCGACGGCCTGCTGGTCTACGAGACGGCGGGGAGCCTGAAAGGCGGGCGGATCGTCTGGGCGCTGGCCCGCTTCCCCGAGGACGTGGAGATCGCCGGGGACCTCCACCGCAACTACCTGATGCTGACGAGCGGCCACGACGGCGCCCACGCGGTGTTCCCCCGCGCGGTGAACACCCGCGTGGTGTGCTGGAACACCCGGGGCGAAGCGCTCGCGGAGAACGACGGGCACCGCTTCCGCTTCCTGCACACGCGCGGCCTCGACGACAAGCTCTCCATGGCGCGCGAGGCGTTCTCGATGACGAGCGCGGCGCACCAGCGCATGAAGGCCTATCTGGAGCGCGCGGCGCTGACGCCGCTGACCGAGCGCCAGTACGACCGAGTGGTCGAAGAGGTGTTCGGGAAGCCCGAGGACAACATGGGCAAGATCGTGGCGGGCAAGTTCGACCGGTTCCGCGCGATCGCGGGGGCCGAGTTCTCCCGGCAGGGGATGACGGGCTACTCGCTGATTCAGGCCCTGACCGGCTACGCCGACCACGTGCGGAGCGGCGTGGTGAGCGACGACTGGACGATCGCCCGGCGCGAGCGGCGTATGGAGGCGCTGACCATCGGGACGGGCGCGCAGTGGAAGGCGCGCGCCGAGGCGGTGGTGAGGGAGGTGCTGAGCATCTAAGCGCACGCGGAGGGGGTGGAGTGCGATACGCCCCCTCCGCACACCCCCTGATTCGAGAAGGAGATCGAGTGCTCATCGAACTGACGAACGTGAACGGGACCCCCATCACGATGGACGCGGGGAAGTTCCTGATGGTGCTGCCATTCTTCGCCACCCCCGCGCAGGAGGCGTGGTCGACGGCCCGGACGATGATCGTGCTGGATGTGCCGCCCATCCCGCAGGGCGGGACGGGCGTCGCCTGCCGCGAGCCCGTCCGGGAGAACTACGAGACGGTTGTGGAACTGTGGCGAGCGGCGCTCGCGGGGCCACCGGTCCTCACGTCCGCGTGGCTGGAGCGTAACCGCGAGTGAGCGTGCAGCCTGATCGCTACGACCCCCACCACTGGGGGAGCAACGAGATGGTCGCGGTGCCCACGTTCTGGATGCGCCTAGAGGGCCTGCTGCTCCGCCTGCTGCGCCCCCGCTAGAGCGTCGACCACCGGCTCGACCGTGATGCGGACGCCCGGCCACGGCAGGGCGTCCGTGCTCCCCGCCCACCGCTTCCGCGTCTGCGAATCGACCACCTGCCCGTCGTCATCCCAGACGACCCCGGTGAGCGCGTCCCGGATGGCCCGGTCGAGCTTGTCGAGGTCGGGGTAGCCCGCCGGGTAGGGGTCACGGCGGCTCTTCGGGCGGTGGAGCGCGAACGTAGCGTAGACGCGGACCGGCCCCTTGATGGGCAGCGCGCTCTCCATCGCCTCCAGCGCGGAGCGGCGAACCGCCTTGCGCCAGTCGCGCAGCGCGTTTGCGTTGGAGGGGCGCATGATGGGGCGCCCGTTTTTTGGCGACCTGAACGCGACCATCGAGCCCTGCGGCGTTGGGTCCCCGCGCACAAAGAACGTCAGGCGCTCCACGGTCACCGGCTCCGTCCCTCCGGCCACTGCCAGCGGGGGGTGACGGTGAGGACGCCGTACCCGTGGCACGCACCGCAGATCCCCCGCCCCACCGTGCCCCGCCCGGCGCACCCGCCGCAGAGGTCGCCGTCACTGAGCGCTCCCTGAGGGACCGCGCATGTGCACCCCCGCACGAGGCAGGGGACGAGTGCGATCGCGGGGATCGTCCTACTCGGGCGAGTCTCCGTCGTCACCGCTCACCTCCTCCGGGGCCTCCTCGGTCGGAGCGTCCGCGGGGGCGGGCTCCTCGGGGATCTCCTCGGTGGCGCCGTCCTCCGGGAATGGCTCAGCCGTCGCCAGCGCGAGCGCGTCGTCGTGTCCCATCCCCTCGGTGACGTGATCGGTGTAGATCGCCATCTGCTCCGGGGTGAGCGCTTCGAGGTCCGCCGCCGGGTCGGACGGCTGGAGGTGGCGGAGGATGAGGCGCGCCGCGCCCTGCAACTGCTCCTCGGAGGGGAACTGGTCGGCGATCGCCTTCACGTTCGGGACGTTGAGGATGCTCGCGACGATCTTGCCGTCCACCGTGACGTTGAGGCGCTTGCCCGTGTTCTGTGCCCACGTCATGAGGTTGCCCACGTTGCGGATCGCCTCGATTCCCTCAGCGGCGCCAGAACGCGCCTCTGCCCCCGTGGCCGCCTCCGCCGGGGCGTCGGTGCTGGCGCGGCGCTGCGTGGACCGTGGCGGGCGCGACGCGGCGCGAGGTGGCGCCTGTGGGGCGACGAGAGAGACATCGACGATGCCGCCCTCCGCGTCCACCGCGTCGTCGTCGAGCAGTTCGGAGGGGTCGTAGACCCGGCCCCCGAACGCGTCCGGGCAGTGCCAGCCGATCCCGTTCGTCATCGCGCGGGCGAACAGCATGTTGCGGGGGTACTTCTGCCAGTTGGCGCCCCGGAGGAGGCCTGCGCGGTCCGCGTCATCCAGCGTGAACTCGGACGTGCCGATCTCCGCCCGGTTCTGGCCGCGGATGCGAAAGAAGCGGATCAGGCAGCGCTCGTCGGTGAGGTCCGCCACCTCGTAGTCGTAGGCGCCGGAGCGGCGGAGCGCGGCGGCCTGTAGGTGGGCGGAGAGGGAGGGCTTGCCCTCGATGATGTGCACGCCCGCCATGGACTGCACGATGTCGAACCCGTACTCCATGCCCGCCATGATCTTCACGGCGGCGGCGGCCTCCGTCTGGGCGTCCTTGAAGAACCCGGAGGCGGCCATGAGTTGTCCCCAGCTTCGGATAGAAGCGAGGGGCAACCCTTTGGCAAGCTGGGGGTGCGCCGGGCTCCCCGTCGTGGTGGTAACGGCGCGCGTCGTGCTAGTCTCGCGATCAGCGGTCACGGTTGTCGTCCTTCCAGTGGCCGCTCTGGCCCCCCCTCTCACTAAGGGGGGGCTTCTTTGTGCGGCGCGCACAGGCTACACCCCTCCCGCACGCCTGTGCTACTGCTGTCAGATTGTCATGGTCGCAGGGGGCGCAGGCTCTGCGCCTAGGGGGCGCAGGCTCTGCGCCCGATCAGGATCTAGATCAGGATCCTATAGAGGGA
>CADEFQ010000013.1:0-11391 GCA_902826635.1 uncultured Pseudomonadota bacterium | reverse complement strand
AGGGGGCGCAGGCTCTGCGCCCGATCAGGATCTAGATCAGGATCCTATAGAGGGATCTCCCGGTTATGTATGCGGATCAGATCGGATCGGGCGCAGGGTCTGCGCCCCCTGCGACGTGTCCTGCACCCCCTTGCGGACCGCGGGGCGACTGGGGTAGCCTCGCGCGGCCCAAGGATGGAAGGACGACAACTGGTGGCTACGGCGCAGGTTTTGATTGAGCTAGAGGACGAGCGCGAGCGTCAGAAGAGCACGCTCGGCTACGACGACGAGCACGATTCCTCGCACTCCGTGCTCGAATGGGGCGGGATCCTTGCCCTCTACACGGGGCGGGCGATCCACGAGGGTGAGCGGAACAAGGACGTTTCGCTCTACCGGCTCCGGCTCTTACAGGTGGCGGCGGTCGCGGTCGCGGCGGTGGAAAGCCTCGACCGCGCGGTCAACGCTGCGTCCCCGTCGGACGACGTAGACAGCGCACTCGACCGGTAGGGGTGCCGCTCTTCCCGGTGGGGAGCGTGGTCACCGACAGCCGGACGAACGAGAGGGCAACCGTCCGGCACGTGGCGCGCATCCCCGAACAACGCGACCTGTTCGGTGGAGTTCTACCCGCACATGACCGCTACGTACTCGAATACGATGACGGCACTTACGCCAACGACCGTGCCGAGGGCGACCTTGCGCCCATCGAGACTCCTGCTCTGGATGCGCAGCCCTCTGACGGCGGACGAGATGAACTCATCCCGCCGGGGCTTTGAGGCGCCGCTGCGCACGCTCGACTCCGCGCGGCGGATCGCCGCCGTGCTCGATTCCGCGACCAGCCCCCTGCTCACCGAGAGCATCGCCAACCGGGCGGCGGTCGGTATCGACATGGCTACGGTGCTCCTCACCGAGTTGCAGCAGCGTAAATATGTCAAGCGAATCGATGACTGCTGGGTGGCTGTCCGGTGAGGTACCTCGTCACCGGCTCCCGGGAATGGACCGACTGGGCGCTGGTGCGCCGGTTCGTCGACGCGCTTCCCCCGGGGACGACGGTGATTCACGGGGACGCGCGGGGCCTCGACTCCATGGTGGAGCGTGTGCTGACGGGGAACCGTCCGACGCGCGCACGGGCGATCCGCGTGCACGGCCACGACGGCACGGTGGGGAGACGCCGCGGCGGGTCCTCCCGGGGTGACATCGACATCGAGGTGTACCCGGCGGACTGGGACCGCTACCGTCCTGCTGCGCCGGGGAGAAAGAACCCCGCGGGCGTCATCCGCAACACGCGGATGCTGGAAGAGGGCAGGCCGGACCGCTGCGTGTGGTTCCACACGAGCATCGAAGGGTCCGGGACCGAGGACATGGTGAACAAGTGCGCCGCGGCGGGCATCCCCGTCTGGGAGGCCAGCGAGTTCATTGAGTTCATGCGCAACGGCGAGGGCGCAGGAAGCGCCGATCAGGAGGCAGGGACGTGGTGATGGAGACGGACGAGCGCGAGCGCGGGGAGGCGTGGGGGGACCGGGAGCGCGTGATGCTATCGGCTGACGCGCCCGAGGGGATGTGGGACGACCCCGGCTACGGGGAGGACCCGCCCCAGTTCCCCGAGGGGGACCGGATCGAGGAACTGCGCGAGCAGGAGTTCGTGGAGCGCGCGCCCGACTGGGCGGTCATCCCCCCGGGTGGCGCGATGTTCGCGAACGCCACGTGGCTCGTCGCCGACTCGCACCTGCGCGCCTCCCTCGTGGACACGCTGCTGGGCTGGCCGGAGATGTCGCAGGTCACGACGCTCACCTACGAGTTGTGCTGGCGGCGGAACAAGGCGCCGCTCCGCAAGGGCCGGTGGGGCGACATGCCCATCTACGCCTCCGTCGAGGTGGTTCCGGCACGCGCCGTCTGGCAGGCCAAGCGGGACGGGATCGAAAACTTCCCGCGGCTCTGGATCGACCTGCACTGGCAGCACTTCGAGAACCTGCGCAACCCCAAGAGCGCGGAGGAGACGGCGGGCTATGTGCACCGTCTGCTCGTGCAGCGCGACATCCACCGCGCCCTCGCGGCGCTGGAGGTGTCGAACGACATCATCACGCGCGTCCCGCCCGACGTGAGCGAGTTCAACTCGACCGTCGAGCGGTTCGGGATCGTGACCCCCGGGCTCTACAAGATGCGCGAGCAACTGACCCTCTGGGGGGACCGGGGCGACCCGGTGGAGACGGACATGGAGGGACCGTTCTAGCGGTCCAAAGGCGGTCCAAAGGCTGGCTCAAACGGTTCAAAGGAAGGACGAGGAATGTCCAGCTACCTGCACTGCGACGCGCCGGGCTGCGTCGAGACGGTGGGGCCGATCGACTCCGACGGCGACATGCCGCGCGGCAAGGGCATCGGCTGGATCTCACTCCGGGGGTACGTGGAGCCACCCCCGGTGGAGGAGGATGAAGAGGATGAGGACGACCGCCCCCAGATGATGACCCCCTTCGGGACGTTCGTCGGCCCCAAGCCGATGGACGAGTCCAGCCAGTTCACCGTGAACCTCTGCGGCTGGGATTGCTTCGAGGGCTGGGTGGTGTCTCGCGCGAGCCTCCACCGGGAGGTGTCCGCGATCGCCTCGGGGGCGTAGCGTGCCGACCGGTATCCAGTGGACGTGGGTGCCCGGGTACACGGGCGAGACGTGGAACCCGACGGTGGGGTGCACGCGCGTCTCGCCCGGGTGCGACCACTGCTACGCGTTCCAGCTTCACGACCAGCGGCACGTCGCGTGGAAGCTCGGGCGGTTCGACACGGCGCCCGCGCAATACTACGTGCCGTTCTCGACGGTGCAACTGCTGAAGGCGCGCCTGACGGAGCCGCTGCGCGCGACGAAGCCGCGGGCCTACTTCGTCGACTCGATGGCCGACCTGTTTCACGAGGACGTGCCGGACGACTACGTCGACCGCGTGTTCGCGGTGATGGCCCTCTCGTCACGGCACATCTTCATGGTGCTCACGAAGCGCCCGGAGCGGATGCGCGCGTACATGCGGGCGATGCTCAACGGGGAGCGCGACATGACCGAAGCGGCGCGCGTCTGGCGCCCCGGGGACGCACCGCGTGACTACATGGCGCGGCTCCGCGCTATCGATAGCGCGATGCGGTGGAGTCATGATGTGGTCACGGACGAGGTGGGGTTCCAGTTCCACCCCGGGAAGCCGCTCCCGAACGTCTGGCTCGGGGTGTCCGCCGAGGATCAGCAGCGCGCCGACGAGCGCATCCCGCTGCTGCTCGACACGCCCGCCGCCGTGCGGTTCGTGAGCGCGGAGCCGCTGCTGGGGCCGATCGACTTCACGCACATGGACGTGGAGCGGGTCGGGCTCGACATGTACTGGATCAACGCGCTCACGGGGCGCAACACGGACATGGGGCGCCCGAATCCGGATGTGCCAGCGCTCGACTGGGTGATCGTCGGCGGCGAGAGCGGCCCGCACGCGCGCCCGTTCGACCTCGCGTGGGCGCGCAGTATCCGCGACCAGTGCGCGGCAGCGGGCGTCGCGTTCTTCATGAAGCAACTCGGGGAGGGCACGCTTATCACGCCGCGCGACGACTTCCCGGTGGCACGGCGCGGGCACAACGGTGACCCGGCCCTCTGGCCCGAGGACCTGCGCGTGCGGGAGTGGCCCCGGGGTGCCGCGGTTTAGGCGCATGGACCCGGCGCTCGTGAAGGTGGGGCGCGAGCGGGATCGCGAGCGCGCGATCGCCCCCTACATCGAGGTGCTGGCGGGGGAGTGGAACGTCGCGGGGGTGGTGCCGTTGCCCGATGGCATGGGCTTCCGGCGCCTGCGCGACCTGCTGCATGAGGCGGCGAAGGTGCACGGCAAGGTGATCGTCGTCGAGCGGGACTACGAGCAGCGAGCCGCCTACTGGCGGGTCCGCGGGACGTGATGCCGTTCGACTTCACGAGGCCGTGGCCCCGCTGCCGGGCGCGGCGGTGCGTGCGGCTCGCGGGACACCCGGAGGGCGGCCCGCACATCGGGCGGGACGGGGCGATGTGGGGGAGGCGTCAGGGATGACGATGCTGACGAGCGGGATGACATCGAGCGCCAGCGCGGAGTGGGGGACGCCCGACTCCCTCTTCCAGCCCGCCCACGCGCTCTACGACTTCACCCTCGACGGCGCCGCCTCGCACCTCAACGCCAAGCTCCCCCGGTACTGCACGGCAGACGGCACGTGGGACCGGAACGGGCAGCGCTGGTGCACCTGTCCCGCCGACCCCGGTGGCCTGATCGGCCCGCGCCGCACACCGCATGACCCGAACTGCCCCTCGACGATGCCGTCCCTCCCGGACGGTACCCGGCAGATCTCGCCGCTCGACGGGCTGAACTTCCCGTGGCGCGACGAGCGCGTGTTCCTCAACCCCCCGTGGGGTGACGGGCTGCCCGACTTCGTGCGCAAGGCGCGGAACGAGACGCTGCGCAACCGCGCGCTCGTCTACGCCATCCTCCCTGCGCGGACCGACACCGCGTGGTTCCACGACTACGTGCTCCCCTACGCCCGGCTCCAGTGGGTGCGCGGGCGTCCCAAGTTCATCGACCCCGAGGCCGACTCGCGCAAGGAAGCGGGCGCGCCTCCCCGGAACTCCCCGCCGGTCGGGATCGTGAAGGCGCTGTTCCGATGATGGAAGGACGAGAACGTTGGCGTACGACGACCAGTCGGAGCGTGTTGCGACACGCCTGAGGCACCTCCTGCGTGCCCGCAAGGGGCTTCTCCCCGAGAACCCGCACCGCAACCCCGCGCAGCAGCGCGCGACCCGCACCGTCCGTGGTGCCGGGATCACCATTACCACGGGTAGAATGCGGGGGAAGAGGGAGGCGTCCGGTGAAGGTGCGCCGGGGCGTGCCACCCCGTGAGGGCACGGGCTCAAAGCCGCACATGAGTAGCGCGCGGGCGCGTCGCTACCGCTACGACTCCGCGCAGTTCTGGGAGCACCAGCGGGTCCCCCGCCCCTCGGTGGACGTGCCCGAGGAGCCGCGCTGCCTCTGTTGCGCCCCTGCCAACTTGTCATGTTGACGTGGTTGCACCACTAGGTTAGTCTCTGGGTGTGGCAGTGAGGCCACGAAGGAAGGACGACCCCGATGACCGACCCCACCCCCCTGACGACCGGCGGCGAGTACCTGAAGCGCGGCTACACGTCCGACCCTGAGGACCACCGGATGACGCACCGGCTCCGCGAGGCGCGGGCGATGCTGAAGGCGGCGGGCTTTGAGCCGACCAAGACGCACAAGGGCCTCTACGCGGACGAGCCCCAGTTCTTCGAGTTCCACGTCCGCGAGTTCTGCGGCGACCAGTGCCGCACGACGTGGCCCGAGACGCTGACCAACGAGGCCTTCAACGCGGTGTTTGCCGCGGCAGACGCCATCCAGAACGCGCGCCACGCGGAGACGACCCGCGCGGTGAACCGCCGATTCCAGCAGCGCATGGACAACGGGACGGTCGTTGCCTAGCGGGAGGCGAGGCGCGCGCGGTACGCTCCGCGCGCATCCGCTGAGGGAAGGACGAGTGAGATGGAAATCGTGCTGGGTGTGAGCGCCTTCCTCGCCGGGGTAACGGGCGGGATGACGGTCACCGGGCTCATCTACACCGCGCGGGCGCAGCGCAACCGGCTCCGCGCCCGCCTCGGGCTCCCCGCGCTGGGGCTCTGGCAGTTCATCCGAGGGGCGTGAGTGCCGACCGAGATCTTCATGGCCTGCCCGTCCTGTGAGGAGCGGATCACGCTCTACACGGTGCTGGGGCGCTCCGCCTCTCTGCGCGCGACGCCGCGTGAGGTGACGTGCCCCGCCTGCGCCGCGACGTTCCAACTGGAGGGCGAGGTCCGTGTCGACGAGGGGGAGCAGTCGGGCCGGATCACGGTGCGCGAGTGATGCAAGTCGCCCTACTCCTGCTGGGCGTCTGGACGGTCGCCTGCTGGCTGACGACCACCGTGGAGTTCGCCCGTGAGTTCCGGTTCCTCGCGCCGATCGTCAGGAAGCGCCCCAGCGTCATCCTGTGCGTGCTGGGTGTCGTGCTGGTGAGCCCGATCGTCATCATCTGGGCGTTCGCGTACGACTGGTGGGACCGGCGTGGCCGCACGGAAGCGGAGCGCCACGCGGACCGCTACTTCGGAGCCCGGTTCCGCAACTGAAAGGGGCAAGGATGCCCACCCACCGACCCCTCTCCACGCTCTCCCCGTTCCAAGATGCCGTCCTCCACTCCCCCTGCCGGACGCTCTTCCAGACGCTGCTCATGCGGTACCAGCAGCGCGTCGGTGATGTGATGGGGCGCCTCGTCGTGATCCGCTACGCCCACCTGTACGACGGCGCGCCCCTCTGGCACGCCGCGGTCCTCATCGATGACGGACGGGGCGGCACGAAGCGGCGCGACGAGTGGACCCGGCGGGACCGGCGCCGCGCGGCGGAGTTCGCGATCAAGCTGCTCACCGGGTGCGGCGACGACGACCGTGAGGAAGTGGACGAGCCCGGGCAGCTAACAACCTACGCGCTTCACCGGACGAAGCCGCTGAGGGCCGCCGAGGTGGCGCACCTGCCCTCCAACTACATGCACACCGCCCCCGTGGACCTCACCACCGCGATCCCCGCCATGGCCTACTCGCCCGAGCAGATCGTGCAGGCGGAGGTCGAGGCGCAGTGGCGCGCGGAGGGGCGGGAGGTGCCGGACCTGACGCGCCTCCCCGCGATGATGCAGGAGGCGATCGCCGCCGGTGTCTCTCCCGAGGGACTGGCAGAAGCGCTCGACGGGTGAACCTGCTCGACGGGTTCCGGATGGAGCGGCAGGCGGTGTGCTGGAGCATCGTGCGCCTCTGGCCCCTCCAGTTGTGCAGGCACCCGGCGCGCGAGCATCGGGCGACGCGGGCCGAGGAGCCGTACTGCGACATCTGCCTCTCGCTGCTCAACGGGCGCAACCCCATGCACGCCTACCGGGAGCCGCCGGGCCTCGCGCTCTTCTGGTGGCTGCGCCGCGAGCTAGCTGACCTCGATCGCCGTCACCCGCGGCACTCCGTGCCCGTGGGTGCGGGCTACTCGGGGCCGACCCGGCGTCTCTACCAGCGCTGCTGCCGGTGCCACCGGTTCCGCCTGCTGGGGCGGTTCGTCGAGATGTACGGCCCCAAGCTGGGCGACGGCTGGTGGTACGAGTGCGTCGAGTGCGCGCTGGCGACCGTGACCACGCGCTGGGAGGAGCGGATCGACGGCGCCCCTCGGAGCGAATACGACGATTGACCAGATGGACGTTCA
This sequence comes from uncultured Pseudomonadota bacterium, assembly GCA_902826635.1. GTDB lineage: Bacteria > Pseudomonadota > Gammaproteobacteria > Steroidobacterales > Steroidobacteraceae > CADEFQ01. Next base: position 4,165 of record CADEFQ010000013.1, on the reverse strand, counting down.
TGAGGGGACCGCGGGCGCACATGGTGGAGCAGAGGTTGACCGTTCAGCAGGCCTACGATGCCGTCGCCGAGGTGTACGACGGGGAGTACCAGTCCCCGCGGGATATCGAGCAGAACGGCTGGGTCAAGCGGGAGGTGCTGCGCGACATCGCCTCGGCTGACCGTATCCTCGACGTGGGCGCCGGGACGGGCCTGCTGCTCGACCTCTTCCCGCTGGCAACGTCCCGCACGGTCAACGTCGACCCCTCCCCGGGGATGCTGCACCAACTGGAGGTCAAGCACCCGGGCGCCCGTGTCGTCACCTCCCTCGCGGAGCACTACATCCCGGAGCAGCCGTTTTCGTTCGTCATCTCGCTGTTCGGCGCCGTCAACTACATCGATCGCCCGGAGCGCCTGCTGGCGCCGCCCTACCTCGCGCTCAACGGGCGGGCCTTCCTCATGTTCTACGGCCCACGCCACGCGGGGCCGCGCGTTCTGCTCGCCCACGGGATCCCCCCGCTCGCCCCTCCCCGCACCGTCGAGGAAGTGGCTGCCATGGGGGTGGCGTCGGGGCGAGAATGGTCGATGGGCGAGTACGACGGGTTCCTGTGGCTGAGGGTGGGTGGCCGTGCCTAAGACGCGGGTGGCGATCAAGGGCGTCAACGTGTTCGACGCCGCTGTCGGGCGGATGCTGGAGATCTACGAGCAGGGGCACCGGGTGGTCGTCTCCTTCTCGGCGGGGAAGGATAGCGGGGCCTGTCTGGAGGTCTGCCGGATCGCCGCCCGGGAGACGGGGCGACTGCCCGTCGAGGTCGTGCTGCGCGACGAGGAGATCATGTTCCCCGGGACCTACGAGTACGCCGAGCGCGTCGCGCAGGACCCGGAGGTATCGATGACGTGGCTCGTCGCGAGGCAGCCCATCATCAACGTCTACAACCGCCGGGAGCCCTACTGGTGGGTGTTCGACCCCGCGCTCGACCCCGAGCAGTGGGTGCGCCCGTTCCCCCGATTCGGGGAGGACATACCGGACCTCACGATCGACAAGATGACGACCCCCGAGCGCTTCCCCCCGGAGGAGGGCAAGCGGCTCTACAGCGTCGTCGGGCTGCGCGTCTCGGAGAGCCGCGGGCGGATGTACGGGATCTTCTCGGCGGGCGGGCACCTGCTCAAAGAGCACTCCGGTGTCTGGGGCGTCCGCCCCATCTACGACTGGGGCGGACGCCGACATCTGGCTCGCGCACAAGCTCTACGGCTGGGACTACAACGGGGCCTACGACGTGATGCACCGCATGGGCATCTCGCGCAACAGCCTGCGCATCGCGCCCCCCTCGATGAACGCGGACGGCGCCGAACTGCTGGCCGCCGCCTCTTCCGCGTGGCCCCAGTGGTGGAAGCGCGTCACCGACCGGCTCCCCGGGATCAAGCTGGGCGCGCAGTTCGGGCGCCGGGCGGTCGAGCCGCGGCGGCGCTACGGGGAGACGTGGCACGACACGTTTGACCGGGAATGCCTCGGGGAGCACGCGCCGGAGTGGATCCGGGAGCGCGCGGCGACGATGCGGGACCGGCTGCTCCACGCGCACGCGCGTCACGCCACGACCCCGCTGCCGGACACCTCCCCCTGCTACAACTGCGTCAATAACCTCGGCTCATGGCGCGGGTTGACGAAGGCGTTTTACAACGGCGATCCGTTCAGCGTAAAGTCCAGCGGACAACTGCCGTATGTAGAGCCCGAGTTTTTCAGGAAGGGTGCCGGTAGTTGGGATGGCAAACCGTCATGGTGAGTGACGGGATATCGGAAGGACGAGCATGGTACTCAATGGGGTGGTCCCGGAGGCGGTGCACGCGGAGCTAGAGGCCGCTCCGTGGCGCAAGACGAACTACTACGCGCCGCACGAGTACATCATGTCGACGTGGCCCGGGATGGACGATCTCTGGCACGCCATGCGGCTGCTCATTCAGGAGCACGGCTACGACCTCCGCTTTCGCGGGAAGCCGTGGCGCTACCTCGACCACGCGGGCTACACGTACTGGACGATGGCGCGGTGGTCGCGCCCCGGGGAGCCGCGCCCCGAGGACACGCTGCGCGTCGGCTACGTGCTGAACCGCAAGGTGTCCGGGGTGGAGGACCCGGCGGACCAGCATCGTTGACGCGCGTGCATTCGCTCTGGTAGGCTCCGGGCACACGGTGGTGAGGCCGTGCGGGGAAGGACGGACCGGTGACAAATGACGAGCAGATGATTCTCGCGGCGCTGGAGCGGCTGGGTCCCGGCGCTCACAGCATCCACGCGATCGCCGACGAGATGGCCGTGGACCTCGGGGGCGCCCCGAACGCCATGACGGTATCGCGCTGGATGGAGCGGCTGATGCACTCCGGTCACGTCGTCCGCGAGGGGAACTGGCGCCGGGCGCTCTGGAAGCAGCCCGCCGCTTGACCCTCGCGGCCATCGGGATCATCACGGTCCCGGAGCGCATCGCGCAGGCGGAGGCGCTGCGGGAGCAGTTGGGCATCGGCACGGTCCTCTACCGGGATGACCAGCATCTCGGGTGCTGGTGGAACGCACGGCAGGCGTGGACCGGCCTGCTCACCCGGACGCTCCCCGGTGAGTACGCGCTGCTGCTCACGGACGACGCGGTGCTCAGTGAGGACGCGATCGCGCACGTCGGTCGCGCGCTCAACGCCATCCCCCCGGGTACGCCCGTCAACTTCTACTCCGCCACCAAGGACGGCCCCGAGGCGCTGGAGGCGGGGAAAAGCTGGTACGCCACGGCCTATAGCCTCAACCCCATCGCCTTCGCCCTCCCCTCCGACCTGATCGAGCCGCTGCTGCTCTGGACCGGGGAGCACGTCTCGGAACGCTACCCCCACGACGATGTGGTCTACGCGCGCTTCCTCGCCGCGATCGGGCGCCTCACGTACGTGAGCGTGCCGAGCCTTGCGGACCACGCGCCGGGGCCGAGCGTCATGGGGCACGGGGGGAGGGACCGGCGGGCGCGGCTCTGGCAGCCGGTGACCGGGCACGTTGACTGGAATCGTGGTGCACTCGACCCGCACATCGTGAGCCGGACACCACCGGCGGCATTGTTCAGGGAGGACTTCACGCGTGACCATTGAGAAGGGCAACCCGGCGTCGGCTGGCCGGGTGCTGCGCGACAAGGGCCGCAAGGCCGTCGAGAAGCACACCGAGACGCTGGAGCGCTTGCAGGTCGTCTACGTTCCCACCGGGGACCTGAAGCCCAACGCGTACAACCCCAACCGCCAGTCGCAGACGGACTTCGAGCTACTGCTGCGCTCCATGGAGGAGGACGGGTTCACGCAGCCGATCGTCGCGCTGCCCGACAACACGATCGTCGACGGTGAGCACCGCTGGCGCGCCGCCCGGGAACTGGGCTTCACCGAGGTGCCCGTCGTCCACGTGGACATGACGCCGGAGCAGATGCGCATCGCGACACTGCGGCACAACCGGGCGCGTGGCTCGGAGGACGTGGAGCTTTCCGCGCAGGTGCTCCGCGACCTCCAGCAGTTGGGCGCGCTCGACTGGGCGCAGGACAGCCTCATGCTCGACGACGCGGAGATCAACAAGCTGCTGGAGGACATCTCCGTCACCGAGGCGCTGGCGGGCGAGTCGTTCAGCGAGGCGTGGCAGCCCGGGGAGCGGGACGACGGGGATGGGGAGCGGTCCTCGGCGGCGGGAACCGTCCGTGTCTCCACGACGCCACAGGCGGCGGACGCTCTGCGGGAGCAGGAGCAGCGCATCGCGCAGGCGACGACGGAAGAGGAGCGCCAGCAGGTGCGGCGGGACGTGGACGTGTACCGCCTCTCCCTCGTGTTCTCCGGGGAGGAAGCCAAGATCGTCCGCGCCGCCCTCGGGGAGACGCCCGCCGAGGCGGTCCTGACGTTCTGCCGGGAGCACGCACCCACCGAGTAGGCTGCCAACATGGCAGGGTAGAAACGCCCGGCGTGTATTGACGCGCCGGGCGTTTCTCGTGTAGTCTCTGGGTGTGGGGCGGTGAGGCCCCGCGCAAGGAAGGACGAACCCGATGGTGACGACACGCTACACCTCTCCGCTCCGCCCGCTGGACATCGGCTACGTGAGTCGGGTCGCCGGGGTGGCGATCGACTGGGATGCCACCGAGATCACTCGGGACTGGAAGCCGGACACCGAGTACGGGTTCGTTGACCGGCTCCC
>CADEFQ010000012.1:7018-84154 GCA_902826635.1 uncultured Pseudomonadota bacterium | reverse complement strand
CGCTGACGATACTCGGCAGCGTCAGCGCCGGCTCGGTGACCGCCACCGAGCCGCGATTTGCCACCCATTTCGAGTTCGACCGACGCTTCGAGCGCCTGCGCCCGCCGGGGTTCCCGGAAACGAATCGGTTCGAGCTGGACGACTGGAATGGGCAGTGGACGCAGGTGACCGGGTCGGTCCCGCAATAGCGTCGTTCGTACTCGCCGCGGTGGCAGCCGCGGCAGTTTCGGGATCATCGCCAGCGTCGAAGCGTCGCAGCTGCCGAGAGCTACGCCCGCCGGCAGCGCATGGCGCGCGAACGTCTGCGTCAGGCCTTGCAACGCGCCGGCGAATACGCAGCCGTGCATGGCATGAACGAGAACGAGCTGGACCGGCTGCGACCTGCACCCCGTTTTAGTCCTGCCCGGGCCTGGAGTCCGCGGTTGAAGATTCCCCGACTTTCTTCCTCGCTACACATTCTTCGGCAAACTCCTGCGGCGTCAGATTGCCCAGCGAGCTGCGAGTGCGCTCGGTGTTGTACTCAATACGCACGGCTTCGATGATGCGTCGGGCTTGCGCAAGGGTGACGAACCAGTGCTCGTTCAGACACTCGTCGCGGAACCGGCCATTGAAGCTCTCGATGTAGGCATTCTCGTTCGGCTTCCCGGGCCGGATGAACGACAGTTGCACTGCTGTGAGGCTACCTGCAGACGTCGAGGTCGAACTCGATCAGGACTTCCTTTCCGTCCTTTCCGGGTCCAGCGATTTCCGCGTGCAGCGCATCGCCCAAGCGCCGATATTCGACGCGTTTGGGAAAATCGTGCTGCGGATTCTCGAACCTCACCCAGTTCGCGCCACCGGCGGTGCGCGTGAACGAAGTTGGCGGCGCTCCTCCGGGCTGCGCAATGTACGTGGGAACGCCCGCAACGCTATCGATCCGCAGGAACTCGAAGTTCGCGGTGCGAGCGCCCTGGAGTGTGCGCGCGACGCCGAGCCGCAGACCGCCATGCGCGGGCAGCCAATGCTCTTCGATGCGTTCGTCGCCCGAGCCTCCGCACCAGTCGCCCTGGATCCAGTCGTACGGATCCGCGGGTGTGGAACCCGCAGCGTGGAGCGAAGGCGTGAACGAAGACGCGAGGGGCAGGCAGGCGAGTGTGATGAGGAGCAAGGGTTTTGGTTGCTTCAAGGGGCTCTCCCGTCGGCAGTATGGCCGCATGGTGCCTGAGCGTCGGGCGATCAGCTTGAACAAAAACGCAGAACACGCAAGCTTCGCTCTATGGAATACCGGGAATACCAACCCTCCGCGGCGCTACGCCGGCACGTGCAATGTGTCTGGCGCTTGCGCGATACCACGCCATCCACGGAACCGCAGACGATCTATCCCGACGGCCGGTGCGAGGTGATCGCGCATCTCGGTGCGCCCATGCGCATTTTCGCGGCTGACGGCGGCTGGCAAACGCAATCGGTATGCATCTTTGCCGGTCAACACCAAGCGGCGATCCGACTGGCCGCGGCCGGCACCATCGATTGCATCGGCGTGCGCCTGCTGCCCGCGGCGTCCGCAGCGCTCGCGGGCGCTCGCCTGGAGGAGTTCACCGAGCGCACGGTGGACCTCACGCTCCTCGATGCCGCGTTCAGCGCCGAGTTCGGTCGCACGGTGCGTACTTTCGCCGCCAATCACGAAGCGCCATCGTTCTGGCGGTGCCTGGAGCGGCGACTTCTGGCTCATGCCATCAATGAGCGCATCGAGAGGGCGGTCGCGTATCTCGAGTCGGGTTTCGGCCAGCGCCGGATCGATGAGACCGCCAACGCCGCCGGGATGGGTTTGCGCGCCTTTCAGATGCGGTTCGCGGCGTGCGTCGGCCTCGGCGCAAAAGCGTTCGGGCAGGTGCTGCGCCTGCAAGCGACGATTCGCGCGATCGACGGCGGAGCGGATTCGCTCGCGCAAGTGGCCGCGCAGGCGGGATTCTCCGATCAGGCGCACGCGACGCGCGAGCTGCAACGCGTGACCGGACTCACGCCGGCGCGCCTACGCGCCGCTCTGCGCAAGGCCCGCAACGACGATCGCACGGTGCAACTGGCAGCCGCGTTCGTGCGCGGGGGCGCTGACTAATCCTGCCCCGAGCGTGGAGCCCGTCGCGGCGTTGTAGCCGTTGCGGTGCCACGGCCCGTGCGACGCACGGCACTGATGCCGGATCATTGCCACTTTCGACGCTCGGGCTACCCACAAATGACAACCAGAATCGGCCGCCGGCTTGCGCCACTGCAGCTAGATGACTGGATGTTGCAGGTGCCACCGGGTCGCCTGCTCGTACGCGTGACCCACGCGGCACAACACCGCTTCACTCAAGCGGCGACCCACGAATTGCACGCTCAGCGGCAGGCCGTCAGCCGAGAAGCCGCACGGCACGGACAGCGTGGGGCTGCCGCTGAAATTGAACGGCTGCGTGTGAATGTCATTCCTGACCTGCTGGCTCCACGATTCATCGGTCTCTTCGTCGAACGGGTTTGACTCCCTCACGCGTGCGCTGTTCGCCATCGACGGACACACGAAACAATCGACGGTGCTCAGCATGCGTTCGAGGGACGCGGAAATTTCCGATCGAAGCTTCACGGCGGTGGCCAGGGCTGCCGGGGTCACGCGCTGTCCAGATTCGAGTGCGGCCCGAAAGCCCGGGCCATACTCTCCGGCGCGATCCGGAAAGGTCTTGGCGTGAGCGGCAAGCGCCTCGACACAACACAATTCGAGCCAGGCGCTGCCGACCTTGCTGACATCCGGCATGGCAACGGTCACGACCGTCGCACCTTGTCGCGTCAATTCGGCGAGCACGTCATCCATCGCCTTTGCGACATCGTTGTCGACGTTTTCGGTGGCATAGCGACAGTCGAACCCGACACGAAGGCCCGCGATGCCTCGTCGCAGTTCGGCGCGCACGGCGGGCACCGCGTCCGGTAGCGAAGTGGAGTCGTGAGGATCGGGACCGGCCATCGCTTCGAACATGATCGCGGCATCTTCCACGGTGCGAGTCATCGGCCCGATGTGATCCATGGAGGCGGCGAGGCCGAACACACCGTAGCGGCTCACCCGACCGTAGGTGGGCTTGAGCCCCACGCAGCCGTTCGTCGCCGACGGATATCGGATCGACCCGCCCGTGTCCGTAGCCACCGACGCAAAGCAAAGGCCCGCTGCCGTCGCCACGCCGCAGCCGCTCGAGGAGACGCCGCTCCAGCGGGTGGCGTCCCACGGGTTCACCGGCACCTGCAGGCCGGGAAAGTATGGACCGAACGCGCCTTCGCACAGGACGAGCTTGCCGAGGATGACGGCACCTGCCGTTTCCAGGCGGGTCACGACAGTGGCGTCGAAATCCGGAACAAAGTTAGCGAGGAGCCTCGAGCCCGCCATGGTTCGAACGCCGCGCGTGTAGCAAAGGTCTTTCACCGCGATCGGCACGCCATGCAGGGGTCCACGGTACCGGCCGGCGCGAATCTCGGCGTCCGCGCGCCGAGCGCTAGCGACCGCCTGATCGGCCATGACTGTGACGTAGCTCTGGAGGCGCCCATCCACCGCAGCGATCCGGTCGAGCATTCGTCGCGTCAGCGCCATCGACTGGAGTTCGCGTCCCGCGATGAGTTTGGCCACGTCGACGAGGCTCGAGTAGTGCAGTGAGTCTTGGGCTCGCGCGAACGACACCGAGGCGAAAGGGAGCGCCGCCGCGCCGGCGAGGCGCGACAGGAGATCACGGCGCGTCATCGCAGTCTCCATCACGCCCGCCGTCGGTCGACGATGTGCGACGCAGTGATCTCGGCGATGCTGCGAGTCCCTGCCTGGCGCATGTTGCCGGTGAGCTCCGACTGCAGGATTTCGAGCACGCGCTCGACGCCCTCCTGGCCGAACGACGCGAGCCCCCAGATGTAGGGTCGGCCGATGCCGACGGCATCGGCGCCGAGCGCCAACGCCTTGAAGACGTCGGCGCCGCGACGCACGCCGCTGTCCATGAGCACCGGAATACGGCCGGCCACCGCCGGCGCGACTTCGGCGAGGCTGTCGATCGATGCGCGGCCGCTGTCTTCGGCGCGCCCGCCGTGATTCGAGACGATGATGCCGTCGATGCCGTGCGCCACGGCCAGCAGCGCGTCCTCGCGCGTGACGAGGCCCTTGACTACAAGTTTGCGCGGCCAGATGTCGCGCAGGCGCTTGATGTAGTCCCAGCTCATGTCGGGCGGCGTTATATCGTTGACTGCCTGGACGTCGAGCGCGCGGAACATGGGCTTGCGAGCGATTTCGTCGGCGAGCCGGGGGCTGCTGGTGTGACAGGCGGTGCAATCGCGGGAATCGAGCCGCTTCGCGCGCGCGAGCGCGATCCGATTCGAGCCGCCCTGCAGGTCGACGGTGAGCACCAGCACGGGGCAGTCGGCCGCCTCGACCCGACGAACGAGTGCCGTCGTCATGGACCACTGGTCGGTGGGGTAGAGTTGGTACCAGACCGGCTCGCCGCGCGCGGCGTTCACGTCCTCGACGCTGGTCGATGCAACTGTCGAAAGAATCTGCAGGTGTTTCTTCGAGCGGGCCGCGTTCGCGCTCGCGAGCTCACCGTCCGGGTGGAACGCACGCTGGCTGCCGACCGGGTCGAGAAAGATCGGCGACGGCCAGGTTCGGCCAAAAAGAGTGACGGACGTGTCGATCCGGGAAATGTCCACCAGTCGCCGCATGCGCAGGCTGTAGTTCGCGAAGCCTGCGTCGTTGGCGCGCAGCGTCGCGTCGCCATCGACCCCCGTCTTGAGATAACCCCAATGAGCGGGCGGCAGTTTCGCGCGCGCGAGCCGCTCGAAGTCGAACACGTCGAGCGCGTCGGCGGCGGAAGCGATGAGCGGTTCGTCTTCGCCGCTCGCGCGGAGCGTGGGCGCGAGACACGCGAGTGTCGGGGCGGCCAGCATGGCCTTCAGTACGCACCTCCGTGTGCTGTAATTCATGCTTCCCTCTCAAGGCCGGGCAACAGGAGATCCTGGCGCACTTTCCCAGAAGTGGGTTGCGGGCGCAATCGCGGTGCCGCCACCGCCAGGACTTCAATCAGCAGCGACGTCGGGGAGCTGCCGGCCCACCGCAACGGTGCGGCGGTCGGCTCGACGAGCAAGGAGTCCCTCGCACCCAGATGCGCCTCTTGTCCGTTACGTTCGACTTTGACGCTGCCGTCGGCGCAGAACAGGCAGAGGATCGACGCCTCCGTGGGAACCAGCGTGCCGTGCGCATTGAGCCGACGCACGCGGTGCGCGAAGTGCGGGCGGCGGCTCATGACATTGAGGTCGATGACATCTCCCGCGCTCCGCATCGCGTGCACTGCAGCCTCGCCGGGAAATGCGTAGGGACTCGATCGCGTCGTCAACTCGACGGCCTGCCCGTCGACCGAGAGGCGCAGGGCCGCGCCGTCGATGATCGCCAGTGTGCGGTCGATGCCCGGGAAGGACGAGAATGGGCCGTCCGAGGCGACGCGCGCCATGCTGATGCGCCAGTCGAACGAATCGAGTGTCGCTCCCGGCGGTGCGATCGCGATCTCGGCAGTCGTGCCACCACCATTCTTCCAGGGGCTGAACACATGATCTGCGGACCGGAGCACACGCATGGGGGCTTTCAATTGGCTCGCCCGATCAGTAATTCGTCTCGCGCAGCGCGCCGGCCTCCAGCGTGACCTTGCCGACGTCTTTCGCCTGGGCACCGAGCACGCGCACCGTGTAGTCACCGGCGGGCAAATCGATCGGGTCGCCGTTCACGGTGCCCGTCGCAACGATCTTGCCGGCGGCCATCACCTGGTAGGTCGGCCGCAATGTCGCGCGCAGCGCGCTCTTCAGTTGCTCGCCGTTCTGTGCGTCGAAGTAGCCGCCGTTGCCCAGCCGCGCCCAGTCCCGGAACGTTTCCTTCAGCACGACCTCGTCGACGGCGAAACCGACGATATTGATCCGTACGTCAACGCCGCCCGCGCGCAACGCCTGTATCGCTGCCTTCGGATCGCCGCCGCAGGTTTCCTCGCCATCGGTCACGAGCACGACGAGCCTCGGTCCCTGTACGCCCTTCATATCGTCATTGATCTTGAGCAGTGACGCTCCGATCGGCGTTTTCGCGAGGTTCATCGCGCCGAGGCCCTGGATCTTCGTCGTCGCCGCTTGGCGATTGAGCGGCGCGAGCGGCAGCTCGAGGTCCGTGCGGCACGATCCCGCTTCCTTGTGGCCGAAGACGCGCAGCGCAAACGGCGTGCCGTCGGGCAGCGCATTCTTCGCGAGATCCGTCAGCGCGCTTTTGGCGAGATCGATGCGTCGCGTGCCGTCGAGCTTCTGCAGCATGCTGCCCGAGGCATCGAGCACGAACTCGACGGCGCCGAACGAACCGGTTGCGTTCTTCGGGTCTGTCGTCACGCGCAACCTGGCCGGTTCGGCGGACGGCGTCACGACCAGGGCCGCCTTGCCGAGCGTGCGATTGCTCTGCCCGGTGACGTAGCGCAATTCGTACGTGCCCGCCGTGCGCGGCGCTTCGAGACGCACCGGATTGCCACGCTGCGTGTAGCCGTTGCTCGCGCCGAAGTCCTTTTCCTTCGCCGTCGGCGCGACGAGGGTGATGAAGTCGCCGGGGTTGTCCGGGCCTTTCCAGGTCACCGGGAACACGCTCCGCGCAGCGACTTTGGCCGGTGCCGTCAGCGTCGCGGTGACCGCCTCGACTTTCAATGGCGCGCTGCCGATGACGCCATAGCTCGATGCGAGGTGGTAGCGCACGACGTAGTCGCCCGGATCGTCCGGCACCCGGACGCCGATCGGGTTGCCGTGCTCCGGATACGCGTAGTTGCCGTAAGTGCGGTCGTTCGCGCCGACGGCGTCGATGCTGATGAAATCGCCTTTCTTGCCGGGGCCCGACCATTTGACCGGCAGCGTGCCACCGGCGCGCGCCGTGGCGGAAAACGCGAGGCTTGCCGCGACCCCGCCCACCGTGAGCGGACGGCTGCCGACCACGCGATAGGTGTTCGCGAGGTGGTAGCGCAGCAGGTAGTCGCCGGGCTTGTCCGGCGCACGCACGTCGAGCGGGTTGCCCGTCGACGGATACGCATAGTTGCCGTACGTGCGGTCGGGCGCGCCGACCGCATCGATCGAGATGAAATCCCCGGGGTTGTTCGGACCCTTCCACGTGACCTTCAATGCGCCGGCTACTTCGATCGTCGGCGCCGCGTCGAGTGTGGCCGCGACGTCGGTGATGGTCAGCGTTGCCTTTGCGAGCACCGGGTAGCCGCCCGCGCCCTGGTGATAGCGGACCTCGTACTTGCCGGGAACCGTTGGGACGAGGATCGAGACGGGATTGCCGGTGGTCGGATACGCGTACGGGCCGTAAGTGTGGTCAGGTGCACCCGCGCTGTCGATGCTGATGAAGTCGCCCTGGACATTCGGGCCGGTCCATTTGACGGCGAGATTGCTGCCAACCTCCGCGGTCGCGGCGGCCTTGACGCTCGCGGTCTGGGCCGAGGCGAAGCCTGCGAAGAGACCCAGGGCGATGAAGGTTCCAATCCAGGGTGACTTCAGCATGACGCGACTCCTTGGCCACCGGCCCGAGGCCGCATTGTCCGCCATTCTGCGAGCCTCGCGCGCGCTACGTGGCGCCGGAACGTGCGCCAGTCCACAGGGTGTGCATTGCCGCCGGACCAGCAATTCAAGCCTGCCTGCCTCCCGCCGTTAACCCCTGCATCAATCAGGGACCATGGATTGGCCTCATGCGCCCAGCAATTTCCAGTGTCGTACCGCGCCGCGCCCTCGTCATCGACAAAGACCGGGCGACACTCGAGACTACGGCGACGCTGCTCAAGGAGCAGGGGTTCACGGTCGTCACGGCTGCCGATGGCGCCGAAGCACTGACGATCTTCGCGCGCGACTGGTACCCGCTGGTCTTCGCCGGCCGCGACACACCGACGCTCGATGGCTTCGAAGTCGCATCGAGACTGCGCGTCATCGCGCTCGCACCCGTTTACATCATTCTTCTGACCAGCAACACGGACGCGCTCGAGCACGAGCGCGGCTATTGCGCCGGCGTCGACCAGTTCCTGCTGATGCAGAACTTCCCCGGGGAAATTGCCGCCAAGGCAGAGGCCGGCATGGTGGCCCTGCGCCGACGTCGCTCGTTGCGGACAGGCGGCGGCGACGAACCGGCGACGGTCGATCTGGAAAACGGCGCGCATACGGCGCGCCATCTGATCGGGCGCCTGCATGCGGAAATTGCGCAGTCGGCACGGACCGGCGAGCCGCTGCAGGTCCTCAGCATCGGCATCGATACCGACGACGAACTGGCCTTCGCGCGCTGCAATGTCAACTCGTCGCTGTCGAACACGTTGCTCGCGGCCGTACACGATGCGATTCGTCCGAGGCTCGACTGGGTCGCGCGCCTGCCGGCGCCTGCGTATTCCTGCCGCCTCGTCGTAGTCATGCCGGAGAGCAAGCCATCGAGCGCCGCTGCCGTCGAGCAGAGGGTGCGCAACGCTTTCGTTCACTGGAACATCGAATCCGCCTCGAGCGACGTGCACCTGAGATGCGGGCTTGCCACCGTCGCCGGCGGCGACGCGCCCACCACCGCACTGGCGCTGCTCAGCCAGGCGGAGCGCAACCGCCGCGCGCGAGACACTTCCCCAAGCAGCGATCAGGCGACGCCGCAAGCCAGCACCGCCTGAGCGATCGCAGGCCGGCAACGGATCTGTCCTTCTGCCAGCTACCTTGCTAACGCAAGGTAGCTTTGATACACTTCCCTCCATGGGCTTCAGCGAGAAATTCGTGGCCGTGCGCAAGGGCTTGCTGGAGTTCGCGGTGCTTCGCGCCATCGCCGGTGAAGAGCTCTACGTGGCCGATCTGCTCAAGCGCCTCGCGGGCACGGAGTTCGCCACGCAGGAGGGCACGCTCTATCCGTTGCTGTCGCGCCTGCGTCGCGAGAGTCTCGTCGACTACGCATGGCAGGAATCGGAAGCCGGTCCGCCGCGCAAATACTACCGCCTGACCAAATCCGGCCAGCAGGCCCTCTCCGAGCTGCAGGGCTACTGGAACCATCTCACCCGCACGCTCGATCGCATAGGAAATTGACATGCGCAAAGTCACTCTGGTCAGCCTCGGCGGCAACACCTACCAGCTCGAGGACGAAGCCCACGAAGCGGTGGCCGCGTATCTCGAGCGCGCCTCGCGCGCACTCGCCGCAAACCCGGATCGCGCCGAGATTCTCGCCGACCTGGAGCAGGCCATCGCCGACAAGTGCGACACATTCCTCGGCAAGCACAGGGACGTGGTCTGCGCGGCAGAGGCGCTGCAGATCATTCGCGAGATGGGGTCGGTGCAGGGCAGCGGCGAAGAGGGTGCCGCAACCGAAGACGCTGCGGCTTCCGGTGCTGATTCAACTCTGGGCCGGGCGCGCCGACGCCGCCTGATGCGGCTGCCGGAAGAGGGCATGATGGGCGGCGTCTGCTCGGGCATTGCTGCCTACTTCGATATCGACGTGGTCTGGGTTCGCCTCGCCTTCGTGCTGCTGGTGTTCGTGACCGGCATCTGGTTCGTCGCGTGGCTCGTCATGCTGATCGTGATGCCCGCGGCCCGCACGCCCGAGCAGATTGCCTCCGCACGCGGCGAGGCGCTGAGTGCTCGCGAGGTCATGGAGATGGCTAAAGCCAAGTCGGCGGATCTGGGCAAGGCGGCTGCCTCGGGCCTGCGTGATGCCAAGCGCAACCTGCGCGAAACCTTCGGCTCGCGCGGCTGATCTGCTGTCACGCGTGGTTGGCGCGCGCGCACAGAACGAAGGCTACTCGACGATCGAGAACGCCTCGCTACGTGGCCGCAACACGTTCGGTGTCGAGGCGCGCGCGGCGACGCTGGTGGAGGTGCGCGACTCGCGGGCGCTCACCGGACTCTTCGGCTCGGACCTGCTCCGGGCGGGGCCGGTGCTCGTGCTTGGCGAAGGCAGCAACGTGCTGTTGACGCGCGATTGGCCCGGCGTCGTGCTGTCGATGACTGCTCGCGGCATCGAGGTGCTCGACGACGATGGTGCCACCGCGCGAGTCCGCGTCCAGGCCGGCGAGCACTGGAATGACTTCGTGCACTGGTCGCTGGCCGAGGGCTTCGGCGGCCTCGAGAACCTGGTGCTGATTCCGGGCGCGGTCGGCGCGGCACCGATCCAGAACATCGGCGCCTATGGCGCCGAAGTGCGCGAACGCATCGTGACGGTCGACGCTTGGGACCGTGAGGCGAACGCTGCGGTACGCCTCGACAACGCACAATGTGCCTTTGCCTATCGCGATTCGATTTTCAAGCGCGATTGCGACCGCTACCTCGTCACCGCCGTCACTTTTGCACTGCCGCGCCGGCACACGCTGCGACTGGATTACGCCGGCGTGCGTGAAGAGCTCGCCGCCATGCGCGTGGCCGGCCCCACGCCGTCGTCGGTGGCCGAGGCGATCACGCGCCTGCGCAGGCGCAAGCTGCCCGATCCGGCGCAGATCGGCAATGCCGGCAGTTTCTTCAAGAACCCGCTGGTCGACGAGGCGTTCGCACTGGCCTTGCGCCGCGAACACGCCGATCTGCCGGCGTGGCCGGGAGGCGCCGGCAAGACCAAGGTTTCCGCCGCGTGGCTCATCGAACGCGCCGGCCTCAAGGGCCTGCGCGACGGTGATGCCGGCATCTCCGATCGTCATGCACTGGTGCTCGTCAACCACGGCCGCGCGAGCGGCGCGCAGTTGTGGGCGCTCGCACAGCGCGTGCGCGACGTGGTGCGCGGGCGCTTCGGCATCGAGCTGGCGCCCGAACCGCGGATCGTGTGAGCGCCTGCATTATTTCTGGTAGGACCTCACCGCCGTCTCATCCAGTCCGACGAGGGCCAGCAATTTCTCGAAGCGGCCGGCGTAGCGGGGATCTTCCCGGAGCGCCTTCATCCGCGGGTCGTTGCGCAGGAAGATGAGGCAATTGGATCGTTTGTCGACGGCCTCATGCAGCAACTCGATGGCCTTCGCTTTGCCCGCTTCGTCGCCGAGGCTCAGATAGGCCACGGCCGTTTCGTAGGGGCACATGTAGATCTTCGCCCGCTCCGCCTCCGCCAGCAGCGGCAACACTTTGTCCTTTTGTCCGGCATAACCATAACCTTGGGCCAGCATGATGAGCGCGACGGGCGCGCGATCCGACAGTGCCACGCCCTTTTCCAGCAGCGCGACGCCCTCGGCCTCGTCACCGCGAAGATAGGCGGATATGCCCGCGCCACAGAACACGAATCCGTTGTCGGGATGTTGGCGCATCTGCTTTTCGGCCCACTCGCGCGACGCCTGTTGCTCGCCGACCATGAACAGCGCCCAGTTTCCCCAGTCCGCGAGTTCAGTGTTGAGCGGGTCCAGCTCGCTCGCGCGGGCCAATGATTCCCTGACCTTCGCTTTTTCGCCGAGGGCGGAGTAGTAAAGCGCGAAACCCAACTCGGTCTGCGTCAGCGACCGGTCGAGCACCTTCGCCCTGTTCAGGTTTTCCCAGGCCGGCTTCCATTGCCAGGCCATCACCTGCGTCAAGCCGAGGGACGACAAGGCCTCGGCGGAATCCGGATCGCGCGCGAGTACTGCCGCGAGCGACGCCTCGACCTTGGGCAACAGCTCTTGCGGCGACTCGAAGTACGCGAAGATCGAACGCAACGCATCACTCTTGGCCTGATAGGCCGCGAGGAAATCGGGGTCCAGCGCGATGGCCTGGTCGAAGTACGCGACTGCGCGCTGCATCGATTCATGCGTGAACAGTTCCATCTCGCGCCAGCCCGCTGCATACGGCTCGTAGGCCCGGGGCACGCTCGGGAGTTGCGCGAGCGCATGCTGTTCGTCCTTCAGGATCTTCACCTTGAGCGCAGCCGCCACGGCCTTGGCGATTTCGGCGGGTGTCTCGAAGAAATTCCGGTCGTCGACTCGCACCGTGAAGGGGCTCCCCCACACATCCAGGTCCTGGCGCAGATCGGCCAGCCGTGGCGTGATGCGCAGCGTGCCATCGGGCGCCACGCTGACCTGTCCATCGAGCAGGAACTGGGCATCCGGCAGGCGTTTCAGGATGTGCTCGGGCGTCTTGTCGCCCCGGAACTGGAAGGCCGACGCCTGCGGCACCGTCCTCAAGCCCGAGATCTTGCGCAGGTTGTCGATGACTTCCCGCGTCAACTGGTCCGCAAAGGTCTTGTGGTCCTCGGTGGCATTGTCGGACACACCGAAGGGCACGACCAGAATGTAGGGCCGATTGTGCTCGGGCGGCGAGGGAGGCACGCTGAGGAATCGCGATCCGAAAAACAGGACGGGAACCAAAAACGCGACGACGGCCAGCAACGGGCGCAAGCGCCCAATGCGCCGGGGCAGCCCATCCGGATTGGCGGCTGGCGGCGCGGGCGCCGGGACGTGTCCGGACAAGGCGTTTGCTGTGAGCTCTTGAACCGGCGCAATGAACTGGTAGCCGCGACCGCGGATGGTCTGGATGGTCTGCTGCAGCTCGCCGCTGTCGCCGAGCGCCTTGCGCGCGTTCTTGACGTGATTGCTGAGCGTGGCGTCGGAGACTTCGCGGCCGCCCCACACCGCCTCGAACAATTCCTCGCGGGTCAGCACCCGGTCGCGATGCCGGATCAGGAACACGAGCAGGTCGAAGACCTTGGGCTCCACCGGCACGGCCGTGTCGCCGCTGTTGATCCGGTAGCGGGCCGTATCGATGACGAACTGTCCGACCTGGTACTTCCTGCCATCCATCGCCAGCATTCGACGCCCTTCAGATGGCAATCGTTATCGAATCGTTAGCAAGACATTAGCGCCGCGCCATGCAGGCGTCCCCCGTTCCGAAAACAATACCGGCGTCTCGGGCTGACAACAACTTGGGGAGATCGACATGCCGACGCCACTACAGATTCTCATGGACCCCGTCTCGCTGGCCGTACTGGCCATCTACGCCGCGCTGATCGGGCTGGAAGCTCTCTTTCCGGCTCGCCCGCTGCCCGTGGTCCGCGGCTGGCGCAGCCGCGCGCTCGTGGTCTTCGCCTGCTACTTCTTCCTCTCGTCCTACCTGCCGCTCCTCTGGGGCGAGGCCTTGTCCGGGCTCCGGCTCTTCAACCTCGAATCCATCCACCCCTTGGTCGGAGCAGCCATCGGGGTCCTGATCTTTGAACTGCTGGTCTGGGCGTGGCACCGCGCGATGCACAAATCCCACTGGCTGTGGCGTGCGTTTCACCAGATGCATCACAGCGCGGAACGGGTGGACAGCTTCGGGGCCTTCTACTTCAGCCCGCTCGACGTCGCCGGTTTCGCCCTCCTCAGCAGCCTCGCGTTGACGGTGGTGGGACTGCCCGCGCAGTCCGTCACCTGGTACCTGTACGCGACGATGTTCCTCGCCACCTTCCAGCACACCAACATCCGCACGCCGCAGTGGCTGGGTTACATCGTGCAGCGTCCCGAGAGCCACAGCGTGCACCACGGGCGCGGCATCCATCACTACAACTACTCGGACCTGCCGCTGTTCGACGTCCTCTTCGGCACCTTCCGCAACCCGAAGGACTTCGTCGCCGAGAGCGGCTTCGAGGGCGCCTCATCGGCGCAGATCGCGCAGATGCTGGTGTTCAGGGACGTCGCCGCCAACGACTATGCGCGGTCGGTGGGGTCTACTGCACGCCCGTAGCGCGCGTGAATGAGTCGCGGCTTTCAAGCGTCCGCCGCAGCGCACCGAACCGCTTGCGATACTGCGCGGGAGACAGGTTCACGTGTCGACGGAACAGCCGATTGAAGAATCCTGAATCCTCGTAACCAACCTCGTGGGCAACGGTCTCGATCGGCAGATCGCCGGCCTCGAGCATCTGCTTCGCCTCCTCGAGGCGCAGCGCATGCACGTACTCCAGCGGCGACATGCCGGTGGCCAGGTGAAAGCGGCGTTTGAACGAGCGTTCCGCGAGGCCGCTGAGCCGAACCATCGCGGCGACCGGTGCAGGTTCGTCATAGTGATCGGCGATCCAGGATTGGCAGCGGCCGATCAGTGCATCGTCCAGCTGCCGCGAGCGTGCGAGGCTCGCGAAAGGCTGCTGGCCGATGCTGTGCCAGTCGATGAGGTTGATGCGTGCAACCTGCATCGCCGCTTCCACGCCGACGTAGCGTCCGATGATATAGAGCGCCACGTCCTGCCATGATGTGCCGCCTCCCGCCATGACCAGGCGCTGACCCTCGCCGGCTACGACCAGTGCGCGCTCGCGGCGGACCTTCACGGTCGGGTAGCGTGTGTGCAGGGTGTCGCAGTAGGCCCAATGCGTCGTAGCGTCGAGCCCATCCAGCAACCCGGCCTCGGCGAGCAGCATCGCACCCGAGCAGGCCGTGGCCAGCGTCGCTCCCTGCGCGTGGCAATGCCGCAGCCATGCAATCTCTCTGTCGAACCGGCCGCCCAAGGATTCACTCGGTGGAATCGCGATTTCGGATATGCAGACAATGCGCGCATCAGGGCGATCCGCAATCGTTGCATGCGGCGCAATCGTCACTCCGTTGGCGGCGACAAACGGGTTCGCATGTGCGGAAACGATGCAGGGGCGCATCAGTTCCGGCCCGGCGCGGCCACTGACGGCAAGACTCCAGTCGCGACCGGCGGCCATGAACAGGTCATACATGCCGTAGGTCACGGAGGCTGTCGTCTCGGGAAACGCGAGGATCGCGACGTCCACGGGTACAGGTGAATTCGTCATGGCCGATCCGTCCGGTTTGTTGCCGAAATGGCCCTGGCCCAACAGGCACCGCCATCGTAACTTGTCACCTGTACTCCAGGGTTTGTCAATTTCATCCAAGGGATCGGTCATCATGAAGAAGGATCTACGCGGCATTCCCCTCATCGGCGCCGACGCTTTCGCGCTGGACCGCTATGAAAGTGCGCTCGAGCAGTTTCAGGGCTATGTCGGCGACCCCGTTGCGACAATCGATGAGGCATTGCAGGCCTCGCCCGGGTTCATCGCCGGGCATTTGATGAAGGCGCTGGTGCTGTATACGCTGGCCGAGCGCAAATTCGTGCCGTTGGCGGCGCAAGCGCTCGAAGCGGCCCGCGCCCATTCGGCGCAGGCCAACGATCGGGAGCAGGGCCTCATCGCCGCCACCGGGCTGTTGATCGAAGGTCGCTGGCAGGCAGCCAGTCGTTCGATTGATCACGTATTGGCGAACCATCCGCGCGATGCTCTCGCGTTGCAGGTGGGACACCTCATGGACTTCTACTGCGGCGACGCGTTGAACTTGCGCAACAGGGTCTCCCGCGTGCTGCCGCACTGGGACGCATCGCTCCCGGGCTATTCCTATGTGCTTGGGATGCACGCGTTCGGCCTCGAGGAGATGAATCAATACCCGGAGGCGGAGGCGACGGCGTTGGGCGCCCTGTCCATCCAGCCGAAGGACGGCTGGGCCGTGCATGCCGCCGTGCACGTGATGGAGATGCGGGGCCGCATCGAGGACGGAATCAACTTCCTTGTCACACGCGAAATCGACTGGGCGCCAGGCAATGGATTCGCGTTCCACAACTTCTGGCATCTCGCGCTGTTCTACCTGGACGGCGCCCACCATGACCGCGCCCTCTCGTTGTTCGATCGTCATGTGCATCCCGAGCCGGCCTCGTTCCTGCTGCCACTGATTGATGCGACAGCGCTGCTCTGGCGGCTGCACCTGGAGGACGTGGATGTCGGTGATCGCTTTGAGAGGGTGGCGGACGACTGGCAGGCGCGACTCGATGGTGAGGCCGGCTTCTATGCCTTCAACGATGCGCATGCTGCGATGGCGCTCGCCGCGACGGGGCGCGAGTCCGCGCTGGCGCAGCTCACCTTGCGCATGCAGGACGCTACAAGGCAGGGGGACACCAACGCGGCAATGACCCGTGACGTCGGCCTGCCGTTGACGGAGGCCGTCACCGCATTCGTGCATGGGCGCTACGCCGACGCAGCGGCGCGGCTCGAGTCGATCCGTGATGGTGCGCATCGTTTCGGCGGCAGCCATGCGCAACGCGATCTGATCACGCTCACGCTGATCGAGTCCGCGCTTCGCAGCGGTGCCGCGAACCTTGCCCGGCACTACACGGCCGAGCGCCTGACGCACAAGCCAGCCAGCCAGTGGGGCGCCCGGTTGTGGGCGCGTGCGCAGTCCGCCGCACCCTTGAGTTCAGCCGCCTGACCTGTTTCGGTACACTTGCGGCTCCGCAAGACAAGGGAAGGCAATGGAATTCACGTCGCCGGAGTTCTGGATCGCCGTCGGCCAGATCATCATCATCGACATCCTGCTCGGCGGCGACAACGCGGTGGTCATCGCGCTCGCCTCGCGCCGCCTGCCGCAGGCGCAGCGCAAGAAGGCGATTTTCTGGGGTGTGTTCGGCGCCGTCGCGCTGCGCGTGGCGCTGATCTACTTCGCGCTGCAGTTGCTGCGCGTGTCGTTTCTCAAGCTCGGGGGCGGGCTCCTGTTGCTGTGGATAGGGGTCAAACTGCTCCTGCCGCAGAAGGAAGGCGAGGGCCACGACATCGACGCCAGTACGCATCTGCTGGGTGCGATCCGGACGATCGTCGTCGCCGATGCGGTCATGAGCCTCGACAACGTGATCGCCATCGCGGCCGCGGCCAAGGATCATGTCGGGCTGGTGGTATTCGGCCTGGTCGTCAGCGTGCCGATCATCGTCTGGGGCAGCCAGTTCGTCCTGAAGCTGATGGACCGGTTCCCGATCGTCATCGTCGCCGGCGCGGCGCTGCTCGGCTGGATCGCCGGCGACATGATCGCCCACGATGTCGCGTTGAAGGATTACGCCGCGGCGTTACTGCCCGGCAAGTGGGTGTATGCCGCGCCCGTGGCCGGCGCGCTGTTGGTGGTGACGATCGGCAAGTTCATCGCCGCGCGTCGTCCGACGGCGCCCGCAACAGCCGGGCCGGTTGATCTCGCCCGCCACGACGGTGAATGAAGGAAAACCCATGTTGACCCTGCTGATTGCCGTTGACGGCTCACAGTACTCCGACCGCGCAGTCGATTACGCGCTGGCTCGCGCCGCCGCGACGCGTGAGGGCGTGCACATGCATCTGCTCAACGTGCAGACTCCGATTGCCGGCGTGAACGTCAAGCTCTTCATCAGCAAGGAGAGCCAGCAGACACACTACCGCGAGCAGGGCATGGCGGTGCTCGCCGGGTCGCGCGGGCGCCTGTCGGAAGCCGGCATTGAACACGAGTTTCACATCGGCGTCGGCGACCCCGGGCACGTGATCGTCGAGTACGCCGGCAGCAAGCACTGCGACGAGGTGGTGATGGGCACGCACGGGCGTGGTTTCCTCGGCAGCGTGGCGCTGGGCTCGGTCGCGCAGCGGGTCGTGCAGCTGGCATCCATGCCCGTGGTGCTCGTGAAGTGAAGGCGGCGCGTCACAACGGCTGGTTGTGGCGCGAGCGGTTTCGTTGTTGTTCACGCGCCATTTCAGGTGCTAGGGTCGTGCGATCCTGATCATGGAGCCACCGATGAAGCACAAGTCGTCTCCGGACCCCATTTCCCGTCGCGAACTGCTGGCAGGCGCAGGAATTGCGAGCCTCGGGGCGCTGGCCGCGCCGGCGGCGCTGGGCGCTCAATCTGCCGACACGGCGTCGGTACGCGCATCCGGTGATGCCGTGTCGGTGATGAAGAAGGGTGTCTACGCGACCGTGCCGCTTCGGCAGGACTCGATCAATGTTTCGGCGATCCAGTCGCGACTGATGTCGGTCGACCTGAAGAACCGCGATGCGACCACAAAGCGCAATCTCGCACACGTCGTGAAATTGATCGACTACGCACAGGGCTCGGCTCCTGAATGGGGCGGCGAGCGCCGGTGGGGCGCGAAACAAGACCTGCTGTGCATGCACGAGTTTCCAATCCAGGGCTGGCAGCCATGGAATCGCGCGGAGCTGCAGAAGATCGCCTTCGACCTGCCGGGCCCCGAATCGGCGGCGATCGGCGAGCGCGCGAAACACTACGGTTGTTACATCACGTTCGGCTGCTACGCGCGCGACAAGGACTGGCCGAATCACGTCATCAACATGTCGGTGATCGTCGGGCCGGGGGGCGACATCGTCAGCAAGCAATGGAAGGCGCGCAACATCCTTGGCGCCTTCGGTGGCATCGGGCTCATCGGCACGACCGTGTACGACGTGCTCGATCGCTACGTCGAGTTGTACGGCTGGGATGCGACGCTGCCCGTTGCGCGCACCGACATCGGCAACATCGCCACGACGGCGGTGGGCCTCGAGCCCATGCTCTACCAGGCACTCGCGATGAAGGGCGCGGAGATCCTGATTCTCACGGTCACCGGGGCTTCGAACTCGGAGCAGGCTACGCAGACGGCTCGCACGACGCGAACGTATTGCGTGGGTGTCGGCAACTCGGTTTCGCCTGACAATCCGGGCTTCACGGAAGCGGTGGGCGCGCGCGACGGCGGCACCGTGATTGTCGACCCGCGCGGCGCGACGCTTGCCGCCTCGGCCAACCACCATGAAGACATCGTGACGGCGCGCGTTCCGATCGCGGATTTTCGCCGGACACGCGCACCGGCCGAGTACCCGATGGCGCTGTTCCTGCCGGTTTTTCAGCAATATGAGCCTTCAGTAAAACCGAACGCCTTCCTCGAGGAACTGCCGAACGACTACGGGGAGGCGGGCGCGCTGCTGAAGCGACGGACGGGCCGCTGAGGCGGAATCATCCCGCGGCCGTTACGCCGGCTTCGCAACGCCGAGATAGCCGATGACGACGAGCAGTGCCCAGAGCGTCCACAGCACATAGGTGCCGTGCCACATCGCCGCGCGCACGATCGCTTCGTCGCCCGGTTCGGCCTTTTCCGCCCAGATGCGCGGCCACGCCGCGTACGACTTCCTGATGTAGTAGCGGATGCCGATGCCGCAGGTGAGCACGCCGCCGAAGAGCAGCACCTTCCACGCGAGCCACGGCGCGGCAAACGGCCGGCCGGCAATCAGCGAACAGAGCCCGACTCCGACCGCGGCGGCGATCAGCACATAGCGCAGCCGCCAGTCCCATTTCGCCCATGTGCGACCGGTCGGCGCGTCACGCTTCCAGTGGGTCAACCACATGAACCAGAACCACGCCGCGCACAGCACCCACACAGCCACGAGCCCAGCACCATGAATGGCCACGAGACCGAGCATCGACGCCAACGTGAGGCCGAGCGGCACGCTGAAGATCAGCGCGTTGCGCGGATGCTGGTCGACGTCGAGCAGGAAATCCCAGAGCCGCTTGCGTTCCGCGCCCGAGAGGCCGGACGCTCGCGCGGTGTAGTGCGTCAGCGCGTTGACAACGAGGTCGCTGCCGATCCAGTAACCCATCACGAGCACGTGCATCCATTGCGCAAATTTATAAGCAGTCATGGCGTCACACTTTCATTGGAGAATTCGAATTCATGCCCAGCCGCGGGACTCGCGCATGCTGGCCGCATAATGACGGCGGCAATACCCGAGCAGCGCAAAGCCGATCGCGATGCTCACGAACGCCGTCACCGCGAGCGATTTGTAGAGATCCGCCTCGTCCCTGAAGACGCGGTCGGTGAGCACCGCGACCATCGTGGGGCCCACCACGAGCCCGACGAGATTCAGCGTGAAATAGTACATCGCGGTGATCTGCGCGCGCATGTTGGGCGGCGCAATTGCGAGCACTGCGGCAATACCGGCAACCGTCGGGATCGCGCCGCCGAGGACCGCCGGCACCAGCATCGCCATGGCGAGCTCGGGGGTCGGCATCAGCGGCATACCCACGTAGCCGAAAAAGAGCAGCACGAAGCCGATCAGCGCGACTCGGATATAACCGTCGTCGTAGCGCCGGTTCAGTACATCGCACAGCCAGCCGCCGATCAGCACGCCGACGAGGCCGGTGACAATCAGCACCACGCCGCGCACCTGCAGGAAATACGACATCTGTGGAACGTCGAGCAAGTATGTTCGGCGCAGGAATTCGGGCACCCAGTACCCCACGCCGTAGTTGGTGATTGCGGTCACCGAGATCGCGAGAAACAGCAGCACGTAGGTCGATCGGCGGCTCGCGACGAACGCGAAAGATCGCCATAGGGGTAGCGGCTGCGACACGGACGCACTCGCGCGGCGCACCGGCTCGCGAATCGTCAGGGTAAGGAGCGCTACGGCAAGCCCGGGCATCCCCACAAGGATGAACATGAACTGCCAGGGCTGTACGAGCCCGAACAGCGGCAGCGTGTAGGCGCCGTGCGCGTCGATCGATGGATACACCGTCGCCGACAGGAAGCTGCCGACGCCGCTGCCGCAGGCGATGCCGGCCGTGTAAAGACCGACCGCGCGGCCGAGCCGGTGCGGCGGAAAGTAATCCTTCAGCAGCGACAGTGCGGGCGGGTTCAGCGCCGCCTCACCGACACCGACGGCGACGCGCGCCGCGAACAGCGCCCAGTAGCTGCCGGCCGTTCCGCACAAGACGGTCGCGACGCACCACAGCGTCACGCCGATGGAGATGATCCGGCGTCGGCTGCTGCGATCGGCGAGCCACGCGATCGGCATGCCGAAGAAGGTATAGAACAGCGCGAACGCACCCCCGAGCAGGAAGCTCATCTGCGTGTCGCTGATGCCGAGGTCCGCCTTGATCGGCTGCACCAGCAGCGCGATCACGTCGCGGTCAATGAACGCGAAGATGTACGCTAGGAGCAATACGCCGACGACGTACCAAGAATAGACTGACCGCGGATAGGAGGCATCGGAGTTCTTCGCTCGACTCATGGCGCTACTCTTGCTCGACTTGCGGGGTTAGCAGACACTACACCGTACCTCCGATCAGTGAAAAAAAAGTATGCAGACCAGCATCATCGACCGCGCGCTTATCGACCTGAAGCGGGAATTCCCCAATATCGACGGTACTGCGAAGGGCATTGTCTATTCGTTCTTCTACTTGGCAAATCACTTCTCGCGGACCGGCGGGCGCGTTCTGGAAGAGTTCGGCCTGTCTTGGGGCGAGTACCTGGTCATTTCCACTCTACGTCGAAGCGGCCCCCGGGGGACCATGTCGCCCACCTCCATCAGCGAGAGCATCGGCATGTCGACCGGCGGGCTGTCGAACCTGCTGCGGCGCTTGGAAAAAAGCGGTTTGGTCAAGCGCGCCCCATCGAAGCGCGACGGACGCGGGGTGCGCGTCGAAATTACGGCGCGAGGCCACAAGCTTGCGGAAGAGGCGCTCAGCGCGATCAGTGCCAACCAGCTTGCGCACGTCGAATCGCTGCCGGCAGCCGAGCGTGCACATCTCTACGCCACGCTGCGCACGCTCGTCGCACGTTTCGAGTCCGGGTCGGTAAGCGCGTCGATCCTGGAGGGATTGCGCTGAGCGGGCACACTGCGCTCGTACAGAACGCAGGATGCCCGCGCGACTCAGCGTTACGTCAGTGCTGGAGCTTCTTCGCCAGCTGCTCCTCGAGGTCCTCGATCAGCAACCCGTCATACCAGTCGTACTGAGCTGATCCTTTCGCGAGGTCCAGGAAGCCGGCAACCTCGTTCCAGTCGACCGGCTCGGTGCACTTCTCGTAGCGGCCTTTGAGGGCGAAGCGACTGTAGCTGATCAGCGAGGCGTAACGGCCCCAGCGCGCGGCAATCAGGTGATGCTTCGCACCTTCGCACCAGTTCTGCGGCAGCACCTCGCCCAGTTCGCCATTCGAATAGAACAGTCCTAGCACGAAATGAGCTTGCGAGTAGCCCTTGTCCGCGGCAGCACGGATCAGCTCAATCGAGCGCTTGCGGTCCTGCCACGGGTGGTCGAAGTACAGCGCGTGCCCAAGCAAATACATCAGGCGCGGATTCTGCGGGTCGGCCGCCAGGTCCCGTTCACAGGCAAAGATCGCACCCTTCCACCGGATCATCTTGGGGGGCACGCCTGGCGTCTGCCTTTCGGGCATCGTCGTGTGGCCTGCTACCCAGTCACATTCCGTGATGTCGGCGAAAGCCGGTGAGGCGAGTCCACCCAGCAGCAAAACCGCGACCGATACACTCCATAGACTTCGCATTGCAGAGACTCCCGTCATGATGAAAATCAGTATTCGTAGGTGAGGCGGATGCCGAAGCGCCGGGGCGGCTGCGGCGACACCGACGCGCCCTGGTTTACCGAGAACAAGAACACGCCTGGAATGGTGAAGTCGGACCAGCGCGACGCGGCGGCCCAGTTGTCCTCGTCGGTCAGGTTCTTACCGTAGAGCTCGAGGCGCAATTTGTCCCACCGCACTCCGAACTGCGCGCCGACGAGCGTCTGCGACGGCGCGGTCGCGAGGTTTGATTCGTCGATGAAGTACGGGCCGATGTAAGTCAAGTCGGCGCGCGTGTACCAGCTCGCGTCGCTCCATGGCAGCACGCCGTTGTAGGTCACGGCGGCATTACCCTTCCATTCCGGATAGCGCGGCGTGCGGTTGCCGGTCATGTCGTTCGTACCCGCGATCGGCTCTACGATGTTCACGGTGTACGCTGTGTACTCGTTGTCGTTCCACTCGATGCCGCCGTCGACGGTCAGGTTGTCGGTCACTGCCCAGCGCCCGTCGAATTCGATTCCCTTGAGTCGCGAGGAGCCCGGAAACTTCACGCTGATCGAGCGCAGAACGTCGTCGCAGAAGAGCCCGCCCGGCTGCGCGCTCGGTTTCGGCTGGCCCGCGCAGGCCGCGGGATTGTCGGCGACATACGGATTGCCGGTGCCACCGTTGAAGTCAATGACATAGCGCGTGCCGCCGCCCTTCTGGTTGTCCCATTCCATCGCATAGAACGCGAGGCCGGTCTGCACCCGCCCGTTCAACCACTGTCGCTTCCAGCCGAGCTCGATGCTTTGAATCTCTTCCTGGTCGATGAAGATGTCGACGCCGCTGATCGGATCGGTGCCTCCCGGGACGCCGAGGTCGGGGCGATCCGCCACGCCCTCGCGGACCTGTTGCTGCAGCGACGCGATTTCCTGCGCACTGCGCATGCCAGCCGTGCCGAACACATAACTCGCGTTGATGTCGCCGGGCAACACGCCCTGCGAGAACGACGCATAGATATTGTTGGCCGCGTCCGGCTCCCACTGCAGGATCACGCGCGGCAGGAACGTCTCCCATTTCTGCTTCGCAGCCGGTAGATTGCTCTGCTCGGCGGCCACCTGGCCCTTGATCATCTCGTCGGTCTGATAGCGACCCTCGAGCGACAGCTTCCACTGGTCGTTGAGCGCGTAAGTAAGCCCGCCGAAAACGCCGATGTTGCGAATCTCGTCATTGTTGTTCAGGCCGTTGGTGAAGACCTGGGGCACGAAACCGGTGGCCGTCGGAAACCGCGTCACGCTTGTGCCGCCTCCACCGTTACCGGTGAACTCCTGCTCGTAGTATGAGACGCCGGCGAGCCAGTCGAGGCGGCCCGACTGTGCTTGGAGGCGCAGCTCATAGCTGGTGTCTCGCATGTCCTGCGGGTCGCGTGACCACCAAACCTCGACATCCGTCAGGTCATAGTCGCGAATCCAGGTGGCCGCAAGCTCGTTACGCGCGGCGACTGCAGTCATCGCCCAGCCGTTCGGCAGTTCATAGCGCGCGCTGGCGCTAATGCGGAACGCATTGCGCTTCAGGCCGAAGAAGTCGCTCGCGAGCGCGCCATCCTGCGCCGGGTCCGAGGTCGGATTGGCAGCGCCGATGGGCAGCGTCCAGCTGTTGTTGACGAGCGCGTCGTAAAGGAAGTTGGGGCGGTCCGGTGAAAAGCCGCGTGGATCGAGCGAGGTATTGCTGCTGATGAAGCCGGGACCCATTGACGCGCGGCTTGGAATTCGACCGCAGAAGTAACGTCCCCTCACCATCCCGTCCGGGCCGATGGTCCCTGAGCACGAATCGAACAATGTGCCGGAGATGAAGCCGCCCGCCGGCGCGCTGTCACGGTCCTCCGAGTAGAAAGCGCGAAAGCGCGCGCTGAGCGTCCGGGTCGGATCGGTAGCGAGCGAAATGCCGATCGACCTCGTCTTCTCGGCGCCGAGGTTGCCGCCGTCAGATGCGATGTACTGCGCACCCTTGTCGTAGAAACGGCCCGTCACGCGTCCGGCAAGATGGTCGCCCACGACCGGACCCTCAATCGAAAGCCGGTACTCCTGGTCGTCCTCGGTGCCGATATCAGCGGACGCCTTCATGTCGAACTCGGAGCGCGGTCTGCGTGTGATGTAGTTGACCGCGCCACCGAAGGTATTGCGACCGAAATAGGCCGCCTGCGGGCCCTTGATGACTTCGACCTGCTCGATGTCTTCGGCGCCGAGGCTGTTGCAGCCGGAGAGCGCATAGACGCCATCGATAAACAGTGCACCCACCTGATAGGAAGGCATTTCGGACGACACGTTCATGCCGCGGAAGCGGATCGCGCAGTTGTAGCGGCCCGGGATCGCACCACCCTGCTGCGAGAACATCAGGCCGGGCGTGCGGAGCGCGACGTCCTCTAGGCCGCGAAAGCCGATCGCGGCGAGTTGGTCGGACGAGAACGCGGAGACGCTGAGCGGCACGTCGTGCAGCGTCTCGCTGCGCTTGCGCGCTGACACGAGAATCTCCTCGAGTGCGCCGGCGGACTCCTCCGCCGCAACATCGCCAGCCTCCTGGGCGGCTGCCGGTCCAATTCCGATCGTCAGCGCTGCGACTGCAATTCCAATTCGCCTGATGGCTTTCATATACGTCTCAGGTTGCTTTTTGAAAAGCTATATAGAAGACACTAGCGCATCGCGGAACCGCGGTCAAGGAAGGATGGGGAGGGCGGTTATGGGATCAGGTGCGTCCGGCCGCGAGCGTGCGATACGACCGCTGCCCCACGGCCAGCAATGCGCAGGACAGCACCGCGCAACCGAAGAAGGTGATCGACATCGCCGCCGACACCCCGCCCCACGCCGTCGGCAGGCGATCGGACAGCGTGCCGATGGCGACCGGGCCGAGGCCTGCGCCGATCAGACCCACGCATGACGTATAGACCGACGTCAGCTGACCGCGCATTTCGTTCGGCGCCAGGCGGTTCACCGCGCCGAGCGCGCCCACCGAGGGCCAGTTCGTGAACAGGCCCGAGAGCGCAAAGAAGAACAGACTCCACTCGGCGGTCGGCATCAGCGGCGCGATGCCGCCGGTCACGAGACTGCCTGCCGAACCCGCGGTGCAGATGATCCAGTCGCTGTCGGCACGGCCGCGGCGCGCGAGCCATGCCGAGATCCAGCCACCGAGCACCGAGCCGGATCCGCCTGCAAATACCGCGATCACGCCGTAGACGAGCGCGAGCTCGCCGGCGCTCCAGCCGTACTTGCGCGAGAACATCACCGGCATGAAGGCGAGCTGGCCGTAGGGGGCGAGGAAGCAGATCGCGACACCGAGGCTCAGGCTGCCGACGACCAGCCACTCGCGGCGGATGAAGCCAAAGGTCGCGCGCAAGTTCGCGGCCGCTTCCCCGGCGCGTTCCTGTCGCGCGGGCTCGCGGACGAACGCCATGGCGAGCGGCGCGATGAGCCCGATCACGGCGAGCGCGAGGAAAGCCGCGGACCAGTCTTTCATGCCGGTCGTCGTCGCGATGAGCGCGCCGACGCCGATCGCAACGGCGCCGAGCCAGTACGCGATCGCCGTGCCAAACGCAGTGCCGGCGACATAGACTCCATAGGCTCGGGAGCGGTCGCGCGCCTGAAAGCAGTCGGCGATCATCGACGCGGCGGCCGGCTGCAGCGCCGACTGCGTGAGGCCCGCCGCGATGCGTGTGGCGGCCAGCGCCGGGTAGGACGTCAGCAGGCCGAACGCCGCAGTCGTCGCGCTCCAGCCCGCCGAGGCGATCGCGATCAGCGAGCGGCGGCTGCTCCGATCGGCGAGCCAGCCGAAGAACGGCCCGCCGAGCGTGTACGGCACCGCGAACAGGATACCCGCGAGCCATCCAATCGCCGTGTCGCTGAAGTGCAGGTCCTTCTGCAGCGGCTCGACGAGCAGCCCGAGACCGATGCGGTGCACGAAGGCGATAGAGTAGACGAGTGTCAGGACGACGACCGCGCTCCATGCGATGCGCGCGGTGGGCCAGGGCGCGTCCGGGCGCTCAGCGCGCGGGCTCATGCACCCTGCCGAGCAGCACGAGGCCGAACGCCATGAAGGTGAGCGCGACGCCGAACACGCCGGTCGTCTGGTTGCCAAATGCGGTCGTGGCGAGCGCGACCAGCAATGGCGCCGCGAAGCTCGACGCCCGACCCACCATGACGTACAGACCGAAGAACTCGCCGAGACGATCGGCCGGCGAGAGGCGCACCATCATCGAGCGGCTGCTCGCGAGCAGCGCACCGACGCCGGCGCTTGCGACGATCGCAAGCGACAGAAACGTCAGGTCGCCGGCTGAAGAAAAAAGCTTCGCATCAATCGCGCGCTCGCTGTTATCAGGCAGCTCGATCAGCATGACGATCGACACGGCGAGCATGATCACGAGCGCTCCCATCAACGGACGCTTCGAGCCAAAGCGGCGATCAAGCACGCCGCCGAAGATGCCGCCTGCTGCGCCGGCAATCAGGCCCAGCAGGCCGAACGCGGAGATCTCGCTGGCGCGCCATTCAAGTCGCGAAGACGCGAGAATCGCGATGAACGAAAACAGGCCCATCATGCCATCCCAGTAAATCATCCGTGCGAGCAGAAAGCGCCCCACCTGCGGCACAAGCACCAGGTCGCGCAGCAAGTTGCGCAACCGCGCGAGGCTGTCGCGGCGGCTCGCGGCCCAGCCGCGCAATTCTCCGGGATAGTCCGGGCACCAGAGGAGCAGTGGTACGAAGAACACCGCGAGCCATGCGCCGCTCAGCGCCGAAATGGTGCGGGCGCTGGCGCCATCGAAGACCAGCGTTGCGCAGATATACAGAATGCTGGCTGCAAAACCGAGCCCGACGGCAAGCCCGCTGAGTTCGCCGACCCGCTCGCGTGCTGCCGCTCGCAGCACCATGCTGTCGGTAAATACGCGTGACAGCTCGATCGCGAGCTGTGCAAGCGCGCACGAGGCGAGCACCCATATGATGCGCCCCGGCGCCCCGGTCGCCACCCACAGGCTCGCGAGAGCTGCCGCCGCCACGATGACGCAGCCAACAATCCAGGGTTTTCGCCGGCCCGTGCTGTCGGCCGCGGCACCCGCAAAGGGGCTCAGGACCACCAGGAGTGCGCTTGCCGTGGCGAGGCCGTATCCCCACAGGGCCGTGCCACGTACGGGATCCGCGGCGACGACCGAGACAAAGTACGGCGGAAAGACCAGGCTCAGGACGATGGTGAAAAACGGCTCGCGCGCCCAATCGGCCATCGCCCACGACCATTGGCCGCGCGTGAATCCTTTGGCACCGCCACGGATCACGCGGGCTTCACGATTCCGAGCACGGCCATCACGGCTGACAGCGACCACATGAAGTACGCGATGAAGCGCGCGCGCTTCAGGGAGCCCTGGAAGAGCACGTCGATGGCCTCACTCGGCCCTTCGGTCGCAAGCCGGCGAAAGCCCACCGCCCAGTTCTTCATGATCGCGCGCAGCACGAGGCCCACGATGATCATGATGCCGAACACCGTGATCTTGAGGGCGATGAAAAGCGGCGCAACCGGATAGCCGGTTGAGATGGACCACAGCCCGGTACCGACCAGCACCGGCGCCATCACGACCCGGATGCGCTGGTCCCAGCCGCGGATGCGATCGCCGGCGGGCGTGCCGGCTCGCAGGTAGCCCGCCACGTTGAGAATCATCCACGCGAGCGCAAACACCCAGACAGCCGGGATGAACGCGGCGTGAAACGGCCAGGCGCCGTAGTAGGCGGCAATCTGCACACCGACCGGCAGCAGCATCGTGAACGAGATGCGCGGCAACAGGTCGATGCGGAATGCGGCCTGCAGGAATCGGCGCCGCTCGTCGAGCGAAAGTTTCGGATCGGCGACATAGCGCGACGTAACGTACACGCCCCAGTCCGCTCCGAGCCAGTACGCGAAGAGGAGGACGTGCGCGACAACGAGCAGCAGGTAAACGCCGGTCATGCCGCAGGCACCCTCAACGAACCAGTTCGGTCAGTTGATAGGTCGTCGACATGTAGCCATCGACGCGGATCTTCACGAAAATGAAGTCGCCGGGGATGCACCAAAGCTGCTCGAGCGGGTGCTCCTGCGGGAGGCTGCCTTCGAGATGAAACTGATAGTGGTGAGTCTCGAAAGTGCCCGCCGGCACGGTAATCGTCTTCGGGCCGAGGAACTCGATTCCGAACCTGATCGGATGCAGCATGGGTCCCGAACAGCCGTCGTGCTCGAGCGAACTCAGCGCCGAATCGATGTACTGCACCTTCACGCCACTGTCATGGTCGTAGCGCGCGAGGTGCCAGATGTCGCAAGTGAGCGGGTGCGGGCCGAAGCTCGGGAATCCACCCCGCTGATCGATGCGCTGCGCGACGTGACCCAGTACACGGCTGTCGCACTCGAGGCCGGCTCCGTTGCCGTCAAACTGGAAGCGCCCCGAACCGAGCAGTGCGCCGTCCTTGATGAGGCGTACATAGGAATCGATGGGCCGGAAGTCACGGTCGACCGAATAGACGATGTCTTTCGACACGTTGCGGTCGTAGATCTCGCAGGTGGCGTGCAGCGTGCGACTCCCGTCGGGGGCGACGGAAACCGAGAACCGCTCGAGTCCACGCAGGCCCTTTGAGTCGCCGATCGCCTCGATGACTCCCGAATAGTGCCTGCGTCTCATGACCGTCTCCAATGCCAGCCGGACCGTGACTCGAGGTACGACTTCAATCCGGATCGCTCCAGAATGCGCCCGAGCGCCTGATTGGCGGCCATCAAAACCGCGTCCCGCTCAAGAAAGCGATGCACGCCATTGACCACGACCGCCTCTCCGGCCACGTAGACATCTCTGACGGCCAGGGGATCGTTCGAATACACGAGATTCGAAATGAGAGTCTGACGCGGCGCGAGCGCGGTACGCGCAGTATCGATCGAAATGAAGTCTGCCTGCTTGCCCGGCTCGAGCGAACCGATCCGGTCTTCCATGTGCAACGCGGCCGCGCCGCCGCGAGTCGCCAGCTCAAGAGCCAATTCGGCAGAGCCGAAGCCGGCGTCAGCCGTACGCTCCTTCTGGAACAGCAGCGCCATCTTCATCGTCTCCCACAGATTCTGGCTGTTGTTGGTCGAAGCCCCGTCGACGCCGAGTCCGACGCGCACGCCGGCCGCAAGCAGTTCCGGCAAGCGCGCGATACCGGATGCATAGTAGGCATTGGCGACTGGATTGTGGGAGACCCCGGTGGCGGCCGCCGCGACGTCCCGAATCTCGGCGTCGTCGAGCCAAATGGCGTGCGCGAGCAAAGTGCGCCCGGACAGCGCACCGCGGCGCTTCAGTTCCGTGACACTGCCATGTCCAAACAAACGGTGACTCGACTCATGCTCGTCTCTCGAGCTCGCGATGTGCATCAGGAACGGTGAGTCGCTACGCACTGCGAGGTCATGGAGTCCCGATACCATCTCCGGTGTGCATCGCAGGACACCGAGCGCCTCCGGGGCCACGGTCACGAGCGCCGATCGATACTCCCGCTGCAGGCGCTCGACTTCGGATACGGCCTGCGCGACCGATTCACGATACGCGGGCGGAACCGCCTGGGACGGGTCGGACTCATCCGGATTGTCCATCGTCATCCGCGAGACGAGCGCACGCACGCGCGACTTGCGCACGGCCGTCAGCACCGCGTCCGGAAGCTCCCGTCTGGGTGTGCCGAACTCCGCGCTGACCGTGGTTGTGACTCCGGTGGTCATCAGTTCCATCAGCGCGAGTTCGGCACTCGCCATGCCGGTCTCTGCATCCAGTGCCTCCAGCACCGGCCACATTCCCTTCGAAAACCACACACTGAGCGGCATCTCGTCATAGATTCCGCGCAGGACGCCATTTGAAAGGTGGCCGTGGGCATTGACCAGCCCCGGCATGATCAACCTGCCGCGTGCGCTGGTGATGCTGACCCCCGCCGGCACATCGCCCAGTTCGGACACGTCTCCGACGCGAAAGATCTGTTCGCCCTTTACCCAGATGAAACCGGATTCGAAGCTTTCGCGCCCACTGTTCATGGTGAGCACGGTGCCGTCACGAATAATGAACTCGGGTATATCCATCATTTGATCGTGTAGCGTGCCGTGATCGACCAGTTGCGCGGCGGGTTGAAATAGATCGCGTCGAAGCCGAGTCCGGGAATAAAAAACTGGCCCGTCGAGTAGTCCTCGTCGCCGAGATTGCGCACGGCGGCGGCGATCCGCCAGCGCGCATCGTCGGACTCGAAAGCGATCTGGGCGTTAAAGAGATTGTAGCCGTCTTCCTTGCTGGGCACCGGGTTGCACGAGCTGTGAAAATAACTGCTCTTGTGAGTCCAGTCGCCACCAATCTCGACCTCGCCGCTCAGTGCGGCGACCGGCACGCGCCACGCGGCGCCGACGAACGATGAGACCTTCGGCGAGAACTTGAGCTGGAGGTCCGTGGTACCCGTGCCGACCGGCCCGCAATCGACGACCTGGTCGAAGTTGATCTTCGTGTACTTCGTGTCGAGAAGGCCGACCGACGCAGTGAGCGTCAGTGGCGCGATGGGCTTTGCGGTGATCTCGATTTCGGCGCCGCGGGTCTCGGCATCACCCACCGAGAACCGGGTGAAGGTATTGGTCACCACGTTCGTGCCCGTGCCCTGCAGGTCATCAATCTCATTGATGAAAAGCGCAAGGTTCGTGCGCAGGCGCCGGCCGAACCACTCGGCCTTGCCGCCGACTTCATAAGACTGGGTCGTCTCGGGTGCGATCGGCTGTAGCGTGTAGAGCGCCGTACTCGATTCGCGGCCGTCGAACGCGCCCGACTTGAAGCCCGTGCTGATCGAGGCGTAGATCATTGCGTCGTCGTTCAGCTGGAAGTCGGCCGCGATTCGTGGCGTCACTTTCGACCAAGACTGATCGAAGCGGCGCGAAAGACGATCGGTAGTCGCGCCGACCGGCGATCCGATCGTGCAAGGCCCGGCCGAGTAAACTTGTGTGTGATCTGCCGAGACGCACACTTGCTGCGCGGCACCGGAAGCCTCGAACACCGCAGATCCGAAATCCTTTGAATCCCTGGTCCACCGCACACCGGCTGTCAGATTGAGCCGTTCCGTCGCGGCCCAGGTCGCCGAGCCAAAGAGCGCGATGCTATCGGTGTCGAGCGAAGTGTCGAAGTACGGATTGGTGCCAAACGGCGCGAGGATGATGTTCTCGGTGCGCTGCCAGTTCGATTCGGTGAAATAGTACGCACCGGCGACGTAGTCGAGCCGGTCGCTGAAAGCCTTGCCCTGCAGCTGCAGCTCCTGGCTGAACTGATCCTGGCTCTGGTCCTGGTACAGGTGCAGGCAAGGTAGCGCGAGTCCGAAGCAGGTGTCTTGCCCGTCGGCATCCAGGAGCAGCGTGTTGTCGAGGCCACGCCACGCCGTGATCGAGCGCAGGGTCGCGTCGCCAAGCTCCCAACCGATGTTGACGCTCCCGCCGCGCTGGTCGAGATCATTCTGCGGGTCAAGCAGGTCCGAGCGCAGTGTGTGCACGTTCGTGTCGCCGTCGTACTGCTGGTCAGGATTCCATGGCCCGAGACCGCCGGGCGGCTGAAGCAGTACGCCGGTCGCATAGCCTGGCGTCGAGCGCTCACGGCTCTGGTCGAAAGACAGCAGAATGTCGAGCGTCTCCGATGGCTGGTAACGCAGCGCAGCGCGCCACGAGAAAATATCCTGGTCGTTGACGCGCGAGCCATCCACCAGGTTTCTGTCGTAGCCATCGCGTTGACGCGAAAGCGCGGCGAGCTGACCCGACAGGTGCTCCGACAACCCGCCCGACAAGCTCGCTCGCGCGTCGAAGCGGCCATAATCGCCGCCCGTCAGTTCCGCCATGACGCGGCGCTCCGGAGAAGGCTTGACGCTGACGAGTTTGATCGCACCCGCGGATGTATTGCGTCCGTAGAGCGTGCCTTGCGGGCCGCGCAGCACTTCGATGCGCTCGACATCGTACAGGTCGAACAAAGCGCCCGTCTGGCGCGGTATGTAGACGTCGTCGATATAGATGCCAACCGGCGGGTCAGAAGTGAAGAAGCTTTCGTCCTCACCGACCCCACGCAGCGCGGCGCGTGAGCCACTCGAGAGGCCAGTGTTGGTCTCCATCCACAGGTTTGGCACGACGTTCGATACGTCACGCAGCGTGAGCACCTGATGAGCATCGAGCGCGGCGGGATCGAACGCACTCACGGCCACCGGCACGCTCTGCAGGCTTTCACTGCGCCGTTGGGCGGTGACTGTGACTTCGGCGAGTACCCCCTGTTCTGCATCGCCCGCCGACTGCGCCAGCGCTGCGCCCGACGTGCTGAGACACAATGTCAGTGAAATACCAATGCTCTTTGAAATTTTTCCGCGTGACCGCATAGTGATCTCCTTTCGGCCGAGTATCGACGGCCGGAGATCGCCCGAGCCATCAACTTCCGGTCTTTATCGACAACCGGAAGTTGTTTGCCTCAGGACGCGCTGCGCTCCACGATGCGCTTCAATTCCTGCAGGAGCAGGATGGAGTCGGGCGAGCGGGTACTGTTCTTGCGGTAGAAGGCGACCGTCGGACGAGTCCACTGCTCGGCGTTCACGTCGATCGCGGCCAGCCTTCCTGCGATGACGTCGCGACTCACCGTCTCGGCAGGCAGAAGGAACAGCGCATCACATTGCATCACGAGGTTGATCGCGAACGACACGGAATTCGTGCGGAACGCCGCCGTCGGAGCTTCGAGCCCGACCGAACGAAAGCTCGCTGCCACGTCTTCGGAGACACGGTCCTCATCGGCACCCGCGATCCATGGAAACTCCAGCAGCCTCGAGAGCGGAACCTGCTTGCAA
Organism: uncultured Pseudomonadota bacterium; assembly: GCA_902826635.1. Lineage (GTDB taxonomy): Bacteria > Pseudomonadota > Gammaproteobacteria > Steroidobacterales > Steroidobacteraceae > CADEFQ01. The sequence goes on along the minus strand of CADEFQ010000012.1, from coordinate 51,322 downwards.
CCGGCGAGCGGATGACCGGCGCGTGCGTAGACGTGGTATCGCTCGACCTGCAGAACCCGATAGTCGATCAGTCGGTCGACGACGTCTGTCGTCATGATGCTGACGACCACGTCGACCTTGCCATTCATCAAGAGCGGCACCATTTCCTCGAAAGTGCCTTCGAGCACGGTGACAGCAAGCGTCGGGTTGTGCGCGCGTACTGCGAGAACCGCCTCGACCACGATCTTCGTGGCGGCCGCCGCCCCCGCCCCCACCACCAGCTGGTTGGTGCCGGCGCCCAGCAACGTGTCGAGCGAACGGCGCAGGCTGCGAGCCTCGGCGTCGATGTTGCGCGCGTAGTTCGCGATCTGCCCGGCAAACAGGGTCGGCTTCACCGAGCGCGTGTCGCGGTCGAACAGCCGCACGCCGAGATGCTCCTCGAAGCGCCGGATGCTCTTGCTGAGCGCCTGCGGGGTGATGCCGCATGACTCCGCCGCGCGCCAGTAGCTTTTCGTCTCCATCAGCGCCAGGAAGTGGCGCAACTGCCTCATTTCCATCGCCAAGGAATCATCATGAGTCGCACCGGACCCGTCAAGCGCGTCACGATCTGGGTACGTGACATCGACCGTTCGCTCGCGCTGTATCGCGACTTGCTCGGTCTCGAGGTCGTCGAGGACAAGACTCTCTCCGGCCCCGCAATCATGGGCATGGTGGGTTACCAGGACGGTCGCATGCGCATGGTGCACCTCGCGCCCGCCGGCACCGACTACGGCTGGATTGGCCTGTATGCGCTGCAAGGTGCGCAGCCCGCGCCCGATTCGCTGCCGCTGCCGCGCAAGGACCGGCTGTCGTTTGGTCAGGCGGCAATCGTGCTGACGACATCGCAGATCGACGCCATCGCGCACGACCTCGAAGCACAAGGATACGACTTCGTGTTGCGCCCGCAGGGGTACGACAAACCGACCGATAGTCCAAAGATGCCTGCCGGACGCTACACGGAGATGATTTTCTTCGATCCCGACGGAATTCCGGTGAGCGTAATGGGTTTTGAGCCTGTCCAGCGAGCGGCGAACAGCTGACAGCTCGCCGCGCCCGTCACGACACCACCTCCACGAGCGGCAATCGCGGCGCGGCGGGCAGACTCGCCGCGGCGTGGTGCAGGGCGTCGACGCAGGCCAGCACGCCCGGACGCAACTCGGGCCCGCGCCGGCGAAACAACGTCAGTGGCCGCGACCATTCGAAGCCCGGCACCCGCAGGCGCCGCAACCTGCCGCTCGCGAAGTCGGATTCCAGCAGTGAAAGGGGCAGGACGCTGACGAGCTTTCCGCTCGCGAGCACGCTGCGGGCAAACTCGGGCGAAGTGGATTCGAGTACCGCGACGGGCGGCGGGAGCGATTGCGCTTCGAAAGCACCGTGCAGGGCGCCTTTCACTTCTCCCAGATTGATGCCTTCGAGCCAGTCCTGTGCCGCGAGATCGCGTGCCGAAAGGGTGGCCGCGCCCGCCAACGGATGATCGCGCCCTGCGACGACCACGTAGGTCTCGTATCCCAGCACTTCGGAGCTCAGGTCGCGACCCAGGTCCGGCTGCGTGTGCAAAGCCACGACCAGATCCAGGTCGCTGCGTTCCAGGCGCGGTAGCAGGTCGACGTCGATGCCGCCGAAGACGTGGCAAGCGAGACCGGGTCGCTGTTCGCGCAGCTTCATGACAGCCGCGGATACGATGCGGCTCGACGCCGTGGCGCTCGCTCCGATTCGAAGCGGCGCGACGTCCGGCGCACGCATGGCTTCGAGTTCGCGTTCGAACCCGTGCAAGGCGGCGTCTACGGTGTTCGCGTGCCTGAGCAGCAGTTCGCCGAAAGCCGTCGGACGCGGTTGCCGCGCGCTGCGATCCACCAGCCGGACGCCGAGCCGCTCCTCGAGCTGCTGTACCCCCTTGCTCACGGCCTGCTGGGTACGCCCGAGTTCCTCGGCAGCCGCGGAGAAACTGCCGAGCCTGACGACCGCCAGGAAGTAACGCAGCTGCTTCAGCTCCACGGCCGCCTCATTTCCTGAGCAGCAGGCCCAGGATCGACGGCCTCAGCACCATGGCCAGCACGCGCCGCAACTCGGCGGGCGCCAGCGTCACTTCGCACGGTAGCAGGCCCGCAAGTCCCGTGAACTGCAGCTCGCCGCCCTGCTTGCGGGCGCTCTCGAGCTGCACGTCGAGCTTCATCGCCGGAGTTTTGACACGCATGTTTCACCACGGGGAACGCGCGACGGCGTTTCGCCCCGCAGCGCGTCCCGAAATCATCGCTTCGGTCAGGTACGAGCCGTTCTGGTACAGGTTCGAGAACATCGAACCGAGCTCGCCCGCTTCGTACAGACGCGCGATCGGACGGCCAGCGTGATCCAGTACCTCGGACTCGATGTTGCGCCGCGCGCCGCCGCCGGTGCAGACGATCGCAGGAACAATCTCGATGGCGTAATACGGAGGCGCCGCGATGGGTTGCAATGTGGCCGCATTGCGGCCGAACTCCGTATCGACGCCCTCGCGGCAGGCGCGATTGTAGCGATCGACCGTCGCCGCCACGGCAGTGGGGTCGCGCCCGATGCGCGCGGCCAGGTCCTCGATGCTTTCGCCCCGGACAATCCAGCCCCGCTCGATCTCGTTCGCGTTGTCTTCGCTCCAGCCGTAGCCTTCCACGACCGAGTTCCAGGTCATCACTTCGGTCACCAGCCGGTTGTGCCGCCGCGTCGTCTCGTCGAACAGCATGTGCATGCGGCCCACGCGATGATGCGGCGTGTCGATGTACTCGCCTTGCAGTTTCTGCTTGTAGTGGGTGAGTTGCCATTCGGCCGTTTCGTCGAAGAAGCGCTGATCGTCGCTCGCGATGTCGATCCAGCTGAAGCTCTGCCAGAAGAGCGTGCGCAGGAATACCGTATCGTGCCCCGGAAAGCGGAAGCCCGGCCAGATTCCGCCAGACTGCCCCTGGTTCCGCAAGTGCCACAGGGCCGCGCCCGCCTTCTGCAGAATGCGGATACCGTCGCCCGTATTCCCGGGCGTGCCGAGCGGCGCGCAGTGCGCGAGGCCGAAATAGTTGCGCTGCATGTCGAGATTATTCTCGAAGCCGCCGCATGCCATCACCACGGCCCGCTTCGCCTTGACGGCGATGCGCCGCTCGCCGCGCTGCGCGATGACACCGAACACCTCGAGCGTGTCAGGGTCCTGCACCAGGTCGACGATGGGGGTGTCGTGGGCGATCCGGATGCGTCGCCGCTTCACGCAGGCCTCGAAGGCGAGCCACACACCGCTCGGCACCGGAAGAATCGTGGCCGTATGGGCCACCGCCTGTTCGGCACCGTACTCGGGAAACTCCAGGATGCGCCCGCGTTCGCTCCACCCGGCACTGTGGATATAGCGCGCCCCGGCTTCCTTGGCTCGAGCCTCGATGTAAGGCTCCAGTTCCACCATGCGGGCCGCCCACGCGTCGAGCATCTCTTCGGGGATCGGATTGGGTCGGCTCAGGGCGCGCTGATAGTCCTTGAGCGCCTCCTTGTCCTTGGAGATCAACAGCGATTGGCCTGACACACGACTGTTGCCGCCGGCATGTTGCGCGCCCAACTTCTCGAGGATCAGGATGTCGGCGCCCGGATCCCGATCGCGCGCTTCAATCGCGGCCGTCGCGCCCGCCAATCCGTAGCCGACGATCACGACGTCCGCTTCTTCATCCCAGTGTTCGATTCCGGCAAGGCTGGCCATGATGTGCACTCACGATTGAGAGAAAGTGCGGACACTCTGCAACGGCGGTCCGGCCCTGCACAACAACTTCGGGTTGTACCCACAACAGGAACCCCATGGGCGCAATCGCGTCGCCGCGTCGCACGTCACGCAGCGCGCCAGCCTCAGATTTCCGGCGCGACGAATCCGCCGAACTCTCGCTCGAGGAATCGCGCCACAGCCAGCACCACGTGCTCCTGGAACGGCTTGCCGACGATCTGTACGCCGATCGGAAGCCCTTCCTCCGACGTGCCCACCCGGACCACCGCCACCGGCCAGCCCGTGATGCTGAACGGCGCCGTGTACGACAACATCGTCGCTTCGAGTGACTTGATATCCGTGTCGTGCGTCGGCGCCGCGATGGCGGACGCCGGACACAGCATGACGTCGTAGTCGGCAAAGAAGTGCGTCATGCGACTCTTGTAGACGTGCCATTTCATGAAGAAGTTTGCGAACTGCCGGTGCGACAACGCGGGCTTGTCGAATCGCGCGGGATCTCCCAACGCCCCTGCGAGGTAGGGCGCGACCTCCGTCGTCCCGCTGTCAGTGAGTATCCGTTGGACCGCATAGCCGCCGTCGCCACCGAGGATCGTCCACAGCAGGTCGAGTGCCTCGTCCGTCCCCGGCGGCCGCCGCTCCTCGATCCGCGCGCCGGCACCCGCGAGTCGGTTTGCGGCTTGCCGCAAAGCCTCGTCGATCGACGCGACCGGCTTGGCGGTACCATTGTCGACATAGAAGGCAAACGACAGTCGCGCGATGTCTATGGCTCGCGAGTCACCCATCGGCAGGTCGTAGGCAAACGGATCGATGCCGTCGCTACCGGCGATGATGGGCAGGATCGTCTCGAGGTCTTCGACATACCGGGCGAGCGGGCCGAGGGTGGTCAGAGACTGATCGAACGTGTCGTAAGTGATGATGTGGCCGGTCCTGGCAATCCGCCCGGCCGTGGGTATCAGTCCACAGACGCCGTTGACGTGCGCCGGAATGCGAACGCTCCCGCCGGTGTCCGAGCCGATGTCGAAAGCCGAGCCACCCGCTGCGACGATCGCCCCGGCGCCGCCGCTGCTGCCCATCGGACTGCGCGCGAGGTTGTAGGGGTTGTTGGTGCGCTCGTAGATCAGGTTCTCGGAAAAGCCGTGCAGCGTCAGTTCGGGCGTATTGGACTTCCCGATGACGATGGCGCCGGCGGCCTTCAGGCGCGCAACGACGGCCGCATCCCGTGCCGGGACGAACTGTGCGCGGCCCTTGGTCCCGGCGGTCGAGACAATCCCCGCCGTATCGAGCGAATCCTTGATGGTGATCGGCACGCCGTGCAGCGGCCCGAGCGGCTCATCGCGCATCAACCGCGCGTCGGCGTTCCGGGCCTGCACGATCGCAGCCTCCCACTGCACCTGCATCACGGCATGGATCTTTGGATTGACCGCGCGGATGCGTGCGAGGAATGCGCGCGTCACATCTTCAGAGCTCATACGCTTCGCGCGAATGGCTCTGGCGAGCGCAGCGGCGGACGAGAAATGCAGAGGAGACGACAACTCGCGCACCGCGCTGCGCGGCAAGCGCTCCTCCGCGGACCTCGCCGCAGCGACAGGTGCGATTGCGGACCCGGCGGCTGCGCCGCCGAGCGCCTTCAGCATCGTTCTGCGGGTCAGTGAGTCGCTCATCCAATGCCCCCTGTGTTGATCGTCGGCGCGAGACGAACTGCACGGACCGCAGTGCGCGAGAAGGATCGCACAAACGCGCCGAAGAGCGCGCCGCGGAGCAGCAATCACCGCGATGTACACCTCGGTTCGATCACGGTACTCGGGCCGGGACCCGGGACGCCGGGGCCGTGGTCAACTCGCTCTGGACACCGCCGCGGTCACCCGCGCATCGCGAGGCGATCCGCCCCATTTTTTTTGCCAGGCGCGGCGCAGCCGCAATCCGGACGAGAAACCTGCGGCCTCGGCAGCGACGGTGACGTTCGAGCCGTGTTCCAGCGACTGGCGCGCACGCTCCAGTCGAATGGTTGCAAGGAACTGCAGTGGTGATACTCCGGCATGCAGAACGAACAGTCGCAGCAGATGACGCTCAGTGACATGAGCCAATGCAGCCAAGGCAGCCATGTCCCAGTCTCGTTCCGGCGCTGCATTGATTGCATCCTGCACGCGGTGCACGGCCGCATGCGTATGTCGCCGATGGGCAAGAAACGGCGACAACTCCGGATCAAGCGACGAGCGGCGCAGATAGACCACCATGTCTTCGGCCACGCTGGCAGCCAGCGAATCGCCGCATTCGCCCGCGATCAAATGCAGGGCGAGATCGATGCCCGCGGTGACGCCGGCGCTGGACGCGAGGGGTCCATCGACCAGGAACACGCGGTTCTCGACCACCCGCGCCCGGGGCGCCAGAGTCCTCAGCAGCCCGATCAGATGGTGATGCGTGGTGCACTGGCGGTTATCCAGTAACCCGGCGCGTGCGGCGAGCACGGTACCGGAGCAGATCGTGACCAGCCGGTGCGGACTTCCGGGTGCCAGCAGGTGTCCGCGCAGCGTCTGCGAAAGATATCGCGCGAGCGTATGAATGGCCGGAGTGGCCTTGTGTGCGTACGCACTCGGCTGGCCCACCACCACCGTCCAGGTCGGTGATCGCAATACCCTCGGCAGCACCTCGAGATGGTCGAGCGACAAGCCCACCGAGGTCACCGTGGTCTGCGAAGCGCCGGCAAAGCGCAGCCGGAACTTCGGCGGCAGCCCGCGATCGGCGCGATGAAGATTGGCCAGACGGAATGCCTCCGCCGGCCCGGCGATGTCGAGCAGCAGCGAGTGCGGCGCGATGACAAACAGCAGGTCGATCATTGATGACTGCGCGCGCATTTTCGGACATCTCCCATGAGGCGCAGTATGCAACAAGAAACGGCCGAGTCCGCACAGTGTCACTGGCTTAATGTCCGTTTTTGCTTGCTTCGTGTCGCCGGCCGTCGCGATGCCGTGTCCCGCTCCGCCCACAATGTCGGCACTTGGTGGTCAACGCGGCTCCGCGGTCCGCCTCTCACCTGGAACCCCGGCACGCCCCATATGTTTATTTTTCGACGCTCTCCGATACCCCCGCTGGTCGGGATAATCATCATCCTGTCAGGCGTCCTGCTCACCCATCAGCGCGACCCGTCCGTTCGCCGCTTGCCGGAAACGCCGTGCACGGCTCCACCGACCTTCCCGGGCGAGTCGCTGGCGAGAATGAGAGACTTTGCACGGCTGCAGCGGCAAGCCGGACAAAGCGAAGATTGGTGGGAAGTGGGGCGGTTGTAGTCTTCGATTTCGACTTGCCGAGACGTCGCCACAGGAGTTGCCCCGTCGGTCTCAACCGATCCCTGCAGCAGGTAGCGAGTGATCATGCTCGCTGACTGTAGGATCGGCTTGCGCTGATTGATCGGGTGCACGCCGGAGAGGCCCATCAAGACGCTGCAGCCGCCCAAATCGATCCGATCCGCTGCCGCGCGGTGACGATTGCGCGCGGGCAGCGGGCCTGCTTCCCGGACTATTTCGCCAGCTGGAACAGCGTCGACGGCGCCCAGCCCTCGTTGCCGAGTTCGTCGGACACCTTCCACCAGATGCCCTGCTTCTCTCCCGAGGGGTAGAGCGTCATGCCGGCATCGAGGTCGCGCACGACCTTGCCCTTGGTGCTCGGCGTTTCGTACAGCTTGCCGGGCTTGGCCATCGTCACTGACTGCGAGACGTTGTCTGCCTTGGCATTCGGCTGGATCTGCTTGACGTCGGTGACCAGCTTCGAGAAGGCATCGAGATAGGCCATCGTCACGACCTGGCCGATTTCGGTGTTGGCGTAGCCGCTGGCGCCCGCGGCGGCAAACCCGCCGAAGAACGCGCCGCCGCCGCCGGCCCAGCCAAGGTCGGTCTTTTTCGCGTGGCCCTGCTGGAGCGCGACCTGTTCGGTCGAACGCACATCGGTGAGGGTCAGCACGACGTCCGCGGTCTTGCTCTTCAAGCTGATGCCGCCGGCAACCGCGCCCGCCACGCCACCGATCATGCCGCCGAGGAGGCCGCCGATGCCCTTGCCACCGGAGTTGGCATTCCGGTTGACGACGTCGGGGACGAGCACGTAGTCGGCCGCCTTCATCTGGCCCTTGCCGATGTTGGATCCGCCGCGCATTTCGCCGGAGCCGGCCAATGCGCGTTCCTGCTGGGCGGCCGCGAGGCCCTTGCCACGATCGAGCAGCGTGAAGCACTTGGACTGCGACACGAACACCTTGATCAAGGCCTCGGGTGATTCGAGGTTGAGTGGAATCCACCACTTGTTCTCGGGTTCCGTGACTGCGAGCGTGCCGATCTTCGAGTCACAGGTTGGGATCACCGGCTCTTTGACTTCCTGCGCCGCTTGGGCGACGCCCGTGAGCGTCATGCAGGCCAGGCCGATCAACATTCCGATCATCGGTCCATCGCGATCCATGCTGCCTCCCCAATTATATTTTTGCCGGGCGACCTTCGACCGGCCTGCCCAGAGTGGGCGAGAATACTCCCGCCGGTCGCCGGCAGCCAACATCGCGAGCCCTGACCGGGCTCGACGGCCACGCCGCGCGCCTCGTGTAAGCTACGCGCCTTGCCCGCCGCAGCCGTCCCACGAGGACCCAGGGTTTTGATGAACGCACCCGCATTCAGCACTTTCTCCGCCATCGCCGAGCTTTTCGTCACGGCGGGCGTTTTCTACATCGTGTTGCACAACTACGCGCAGAAGGGTTTCGCGTGGCGGCTCGCGGCGGGCCTGGTCATCTTCGAGTTCTCGGTCAACATGATGTACATGATCTTCCGCATGCGCGAAGTGTCGGCGGGGCACGAGGCCGCGGGCGCGCCGCATCCGCTCGCGCCGTTCATGGCGGCGCACGGCATCCTGTCGCTGCTCGTGTTCCTGCTGCTGGTCGTGTATTCGTATCTCGCGTTCGTCGCGTGGAAACGCGGTCGCCACTTCTTCCGCGATCACCCGGCGATCGCGTGGTCATTCCTCGGACTGTGGATTTCGAGCGTGGGCAGCGGCTGGGCGCTGTACGCGATCAACTACCTGTGATCGCGGCAATGAGTCCGACGATCGCGATGCTGCACGCGCCGACCACCATGTAGCGTACCGCTGCGCGCGCGGCCTGCGCTTCGTCGGGCGCGACCTGCGTGACCGTGAAAACCGCCACCAGCGTCAGGTGCGCGGAGACGAGCAGCACGAACACGAAGCCGAAGAACATGTGCGCGAGATCGACGATCGTGTAGGCCTGCGTGCCGGATTCGAGCGGCGTGACGAGCGGCAGACCGGTGAGCACGGTGCCGCAGATCACGAAGAAGGCATGCAGGCCGACGCGATAGTGCGTGCGCTGCGCGTGCTCGCGCACCCGCAGCCAGTGACGCAGCTGATAGAGCGCGTAAGGCACGAGCGCCACCATCGCGAGCAGCCAGTGCACGAGTATCCAGTACTCGCGCTGCGCCCCGGGCATGCTGAAAAACAGCAGGACCGAGCCCGACAGCAGCGCGAACAGCCATCCGGCGAGCGTGAACACGACGAGTGGCGAGCGCCAGCGATCGAGGCGGGTGGGAGCCATCGGCGAAGGATGGCGATCATTCGGCGAGGGCACAATCCGGGTTGCCCGCATCCGCTACAATTGAGCGCATGAATGCGCACTTGCCCGATGCGCTGCTGCGCGAGGCGGTGCAGCTCGAGAATACCGGTCGAGTCGCAGAGGCCATCGCGGCCTATGAACGCCTGCTGGCCGGACATCCCGCGCTACCGGACAGCTGGTTCAATCTCGCGGTCCTGCGGCGCAAGGCGGGGCAGTTCGAGGCCGCGCTCGCAGCCTACGGCGAGGCGCTCGATCGCGGCGTCGCGCGACCCGAGGAAGTGCATCTCAATCGCGGCGTCATTTTCGCCGATCATTTGCGGCAGGATGCTGCAGCCGAAGGCGAGCTCGCCGCCGCGCTCACGCTGAACCCCCGCTATGTGCCGGCGCTCCTCAACCTCGCGAACCTGCAGGAAGATCTCGGCCGGCGCGATGCGGCGCTCGAGACCTACGAGCGCCTGCTCGCAATCGACCCGCAGCACTGCGAGGCGCTCGCGCGTTACGCCGCGCTCAAGGGAGTCACGAGCGTGCAAGACCCGCTGGTCGTGCAACTGCGCGCGGCCATCGTGCGCGGCGGCGTGGGCGCTGCCGATCAGGCGAGTCTCGGCTTTGCACTCGGCAAGGTGCTCGACGGCTGCGGGGCGTACGACGCGGCCTTCGATGCCTATGAAGCCGCCAATCGCGCAAGCCGCGCCAGCACGACCCCGCACGGACCCCGCTATGACCGGCGCCGCGCGGAAGCGCAGGTCGATGCGCTGATTGCAGCGTTCGCGGGACGCGCACGCAGGCACGAGCCGGGCGAGTCGTCGTGCGTGGGGACCCCGCAGCCGATTTTCATCTGCGGCATGTTCCGCTCGGGCTCGACCCTTGCCGAGCAGGTGCTCGCTCGCCACCCGCGCGTGATTGCGGGAGGCGAGCTCGATCTGTTGCCGGCGCTCGTGCGCGAAGAACTGGCGCCGTATCCGGCATCGATGGCGCGCTTTTCGCCGCATCAGCAGGCGCAGCTGGCGCGCCGGTACCTCGGAACACTGGGGCAGCGGTTCCCCGGCGCCGACTTCGTCACGGACAAGCGCCCCGACAACTTCCAGCACATCGGCTTGGTGAAGACGCTGTTCCCCGATGCGAAGATCGTCCATACGACCCGCGATCCACTCGACAATTGCCTCTCGATTTTTTTCCTGCACCTCGATCAGCGCATGAGCTACGCACTCGACCTGATGGACACGGGCCATCACTACACCCAATACCGTCGCCTGATGGCGCACTGGAAGTCGCTGTATGCCGGGGACATCCTCGATTTCGACTACGACGCGTTCGTGCATGCGCCGCGGCCTGCGATCGAGCGGCTGCTCGCGTTCTGCGGGCTCGACTGGGACGATGCCTGCCTCACGCCCGAACGCGCCACCGGCGCCGTGAAGACCGCGAGCGTGTGGCAGGTGCGTCAACCGATCCATCAGGCCTCGTCCGGACGCGCGGCGCATTACGCGCGCCAGCTCGCGCCGCTCGCTGCCCGGCTTCGCGCAGGAACGATTTGATGTCGCCGCGCAGTGACGTCGATTTCATGCAGCGCGCGCTCGCGTTGGCGGCGGAGGCGGAGGGCCACGGTGAAGTGCCGGTGGGAGCGGTGCTCGTGCGAGGGGACTCAATTCTCGGCGAAGGCTTCAATCGGCCGATCGGTGCGCATGATCCGACCGCGCATGCCGAGATCGAGGCGCTGCGGGCCGCGGGCCGCGCCGAGGCCGGTTACCGCCTCACGGGCAGCACGCTCTATGTCACCCTCGAGCCCTGCCTCATGTGTGCGGCCGCGATCGTGCATTCTCGCGTGCAGCGTGTGGTGTTCGGCGCCTGGGACCCGAAGGCGGGCGCCGCCGGCAGCACGATCGACGCGTTCAAGCTGCCCGCGATGAACCATCGCGTCGATGTCTTCGGTGGAGTGCTCGAGCAGGAATGCGGCGACCGACTGACGCGGTTTTTTGCGGCGAGGCGCGGCGCATGAGTATCCGCAGCGTCTGTGTCTATTGCGGTTCGCAGATGGGAGCCTCGCCGTCATACGCGCGCGCCGCGGCGGCGCTCGGCGAGGCGATCGCGCGCGATGGGCTCACGCTCGTCTATGGCGGCGCGAGCGTCGGGCTGATGGGTGTGGTCGCCAATGCGGCACTTGGGGCCGGCGGCCAGGTCATCGGCGTCATGCCGCGCATCCTGATGCGCCGGGAACTGGCACACCCGGCACTCACCGAACTCGTCGTCACCGAATCGATGCAGGAGCGCAAGGCGAAGATGGCCGAGCTGTCCGATGCGTTCGTGGCGTTGCCGGGCGGCATCGGCACGCTCGACGAACTCTTCGAGATGTGGACGTGGGCGCAGCTGGGCCTGCACGCCAAACCCTGCGCGCTGATCAACACGGACGGCTACTACGACGAAATCGTCAATTTCCTCGATCGAGCGACGCGGGATGGTTTCCTGCGGCCCGCAATCCGCGCGCTGCTTCGGGTGGTGCCGCAATTGCCTTCACCGTCGGCTTTCTTTACAGATTCATAGCCTCGACGGCTCGCAAGACAACTAAGTCATTGTTTCAAGACGGGTAACGGTTCGTGGCCTGCATCTTGCTCCTCTGAGAGGCGTCCGCCAGAGGAATAGAGAGAAAATGACCAAGAAATTTCGACTCGCACTCGCTGTCATCGCGATTGCCGCTTCGGGCGCCGCGCAGGCCGACTACATCGACCTCGGCACCGTCACGGCGCCGCAAACCGTTCACTTCGGCAACTCGTGGACTGTCGCGCCGGCGGTGTTCGCGGACGAATTCGCGTTCGACCTGACCAACAGCGCGAGTGTCTTCGGCGTCATCCTCGAGGGTGACTGGTGGCTGGGACAAACCAACGTGCAGTTGGTCGCGCTCGCGTCGAACACGTATTTCAACTTCGACCTGACGCCGGGCACGTTCAGCTTCTCCGGCTTGACGGCCGGCGCGTACTCGCTGTTCGTGGCGGGCACGGCGGGTGGGCTGTTCACCGGCTACGCGGGGACCATGCGCTTCGTGGCCCAGGCAACGCGCGTTCCGGAGCCCAGCACCCTGGCGCTGCTCGGCCTCGGCCTGCTGTGCCTGGCGTTCGTTCGCCGTCGCGCGAAGGCCTGATCCCTCAGGCTGACCTCTGTCTGCTCACTGCGTCGCGACTTCGGTCGCGATCGCAGGGGGCGGCAACAAATCAGTTTCCGCTTGCAGCACCGTCTCGATCGACGGCAGCGTTTGCCATTCGAGCACGCTCAGATACTGCCGCACCCTGCGCTCGAACTGCACCGGCTCCCAGCCGCGCGCGTAGCCGCGTTTCGCCTGCAGGGCCCAGCCCTCTTGTGCAAGGAGCGGAAGGTTCTGGCGCACATCCGACCAGCGATCCGCATTGCCGCCGCGCGCCTGCGTGATCACGCGCGCATCCTCGAGATGGCCGTAGCCGACGTTATAGGCCGCAAGCGCCATCGATGAGCGATCGGGCTCCGGGATGCGCGCGGGAATCTTGTCACGCACTTCGATGAAGTAGCGCGCGCCGCCCCGGATGTTTTCGCGCGGATCGAAGGGGTCTTCCACCCCGACCGAGGTCGCCGTCGCCGGCATCAGCATCATCACGCCGAGTGCGCCGTTGAAGGAACGCGCGTCACGATCCCATTGTGATTCCTGGTAGCCGATCGCGGCGAGCAGGCGCCAGTCGAGGTTGGTTTCACGCGCGGCTTCCTCGAACCAGGGCCGCAACAGCGGCAAGCGTGTTTCGATATGGTTGCGAAAGCTGCGCGCCATCTCGAGCTGCATGCGCGGCGATTTCTCGACCGGCTCGACGGCGGCCGCCGCGATCAGCTGCATCGCCGCATCGGAGCCGAGGAACGCATCGATCGTGGCGAGCAGCGCGTTCGAGCGCCGGCGCACCATCCACTGGACGGAGCGGCTGCGCTCGAGCTCGAAACCGGCGAGCAGCTCCGGGTACGCCTGCTGGATGAAACGGAATGCGGGGGCATCGACGAGCGAGACGTCGGCTTCGCCGGCAGCGAGCACATCGAGTGGGCGATTGACCGCGGTGACGGGTAGTTCCTGCCATTCAAGCGCATGGCCGAGCGATGAGCGCAGCGCCGCAAGCTCGTCGGCCTGCGGACTTTCTGCCTTGACGACAATGCGTCGACCCACGAGCGCCTTGGAATTCCGGGGCCGCACCGTGCCGCGGGCGTAAACGACGAGCTGCGCAATCTGGTCGTAGTTGCGCGAGGGCAGCGCGAAGGCGCGCCAGGGGCCGCGATACGTGATCTGCGCTGCTGCGATGTCGGCACTGCCTTTGCGAAGGGCCTCGAGCACGTGCCGCTCGTCCTCGTAAGGCGTGATCGCGAGGCGCACGCCGAGCGAGCGTGCAAAGTCCCGCGCGAGCTCGTATTCGAGCCCTTCGGGTCCCTGGGAACCGAAGTAATAGGTCGTCGGCAAGTTGAGCGTGGCGACCCGCAGCTCGCCGCGCTCACGGATTTGTTCGAGGGTCGTAGGCGGGGCGGTGCATTGGGCCAGCCCCGCAAGGGTGGTCAGCACACTGAGGGCCCGCCATCGCGACGGGCCGCCGATGTGGCGCATCAAGCCACCTCACGGGAAGGAAAACTTCCGCTAGAATACCAAGCTCAGCGAGCCCGCCGCGGAGAGATCCGGGGTCGGTCCCGCACCGTGCATCAAGCCGTGAGGCGAGTCGCAAATATGCGCAAATTCAATGAATTGCGCACTATTTCGAATTCCGGCCCTACGTCTGGAACCAGCACACCCGGAGAGGTACCGAAGTGGTCATAACGGCGCCGACTCGAAATCGGATGGTCGGTTAATCCCGGCACGTGGGTTCGAATCCCACCCTCTCCGCCATTTTCTGATCAGGGGGCCGACGGCCGCGGCCGCGCGCTCCACTTCCGCCACGCTGCCTTCTGCACGTCGTCCATCGAGGGCGTCGTTCCGTCGATCCAGATTTGATCGACGTTCGTGGCAGGCTCGAGCAGGTCGCCGTCCGTGAGCGCGAGGCTCGCGCTCTTGCCCGGCGCGATCGAGCCGAGCACCGACTCGAGGCCAAGGATTTTTGCGGGATTCAGCGTGATCGACCGATACGCGGCCTCGCGGTCGAGGCCGTAGGCTGCGGCGATGCCCGCGAACAGGCTGATGTGACGCGCGTTGCCGGAGCCGCCCGAGCGCGTCCCGCTCGCGATGGCGAAGAGCACGCCGGCTTTCTCGAGCTTTGCCGGCAATGAATACAGCACGTCGTAGGGATCATCCGGCCGCGGTGCTTCGCCGACGATGTTGGTGAGCACGACGGGGACGCGGTACCGCGCGAGCAGGTCGGCCGTGAGATAGGCGTCGCGGCCATCCGTGATCACCACGCGCAGCTTGCGCTTCACGGCCCAGTTGACCACGGCTTCGATCGCGTACTTCTCGCGCGCGTCCGCCCAGAGCGGGCGTTCGCCCCGCACCACCGGCTGCAGGGCCTCGAGCTGCGTGTCGTATTGCCACTTGCCATTCTTTTGCGCAGCCGCCTTCGCGCGGCCATAAGCCTCGGCATCGCCCAAGAGCTTGTCGAGCGTCTTCACGCGCTCATCGGTTTCCTTCTTGCGCTCGGCAAGCGACTTCGGCGGACCGAGGAAAATCTGATACTGCGGGGGCGGCGGTGCGGGCCAGCGGATCGCGAGCGCGTTCTGACGCGCGGCGCTCATTTCCTCCCAGGTCCAGCCGTCCGTGCGCACGAGCGTCGTCGTGCCGCCGACGAGCTTGCTCGAGGGCACGACGAGTGCGTGGCTGATGCCGCCCGAGCGCGCGACCGGGAAGTGCGTGCTCGCGGCGTTGATCGCCACAGCGGAATCCGCATCCGCGTTGATTTCGCCGGTCTCCGCGACGTCCACGCTGCCCGGCACGCTGTCGATTTCGCTCAGGCCCAGCACCGTGTTGAGATGGATCAGGCTCGGCCAGAGGTGCTTGCCGCGGGCGTCGACGCGCTTCGCGCCCGCGGGCACCGCGGTGTCCGGGCCGCCGACCGTGGTGATGCGTCCGCTTGCGAAGACGACGACACCGTTCTCGATCGCCGGGCCCTCGAGCGTATGCACCGTTGCGCCGACGATCGCGACCGGCGTGGCCGGCGCGCCTTGCGCCCAGTGGTACTCGATTTTCGGCGCGGGCGCGTTGATCCCGGCGTCGCCCGCAGGCGGCGCCGTCACTTTCGTGCCGGGGCCGCGCAACTCGTTCGCGAGCCGCGTGCGCGCTTCGGCGACTTCGGCACGATGCGCGACATCGCGCTGCCGATCGAATCGCAGGCGGCCATCGACGAAAGTGAGATCGGCGCGCGTGTAAACGCTGAGCGGATCGCCGCTCCAGACGACGACATCGGCATCCTTGCCGGCCGCAATCGAGCCGACGCGCTGCTCGATGCCGAGCTGCTTCGCGGGGTTGAGGGTAACCATCGCGAACGCCCGCTGGCGGTCGAGCCCGCCGTAGTGGAGCATTTTCGCAGCCTCGAGATTCAGGCGGCGCGCGAGTTCGGAGTTGTCGGAGTTGAGGCTCACGAGCACGCCGCGTTCCTCCATGATGGCGGCGTTCCAGGGGATGGCCTCGAAGGCCTCCATCTTGAAGCTCCACCAGTCGGAGAACGTGGAGCCGCCCGCGCCGTGCGCGGCCATCTCGTCGGCGACGCGATAGCCCTCGAGCACGTGCTGGAAAGTGCCGACCTTGAAGCCCACTTCGTCGGCGAGCCGCATCAGCATGAGGATCTCGTCGGCGCGGTAGCTGTGCGAATGGATGCTGCGCCTGCCATCGAGGATCTCGACCAGAGGCTCGAGCCGCAGGTCGCGGCGCGGCGGCGGCGTGCGCGCCTGTTCGCGCTTCGGGAGCGCCTCGTAGCGCTGCCAGTCGCGCTGGTACTGTCGGGCGAGCTCGAAGTTCGAGCGGATGAAGGCCGCGATACCCATGCGCGTCGCCGGGTAGCGCAGGCCCGCCCCACCCGGCATGCCGCCGCGGAAAGCGGCCCGCGTCGGGTTCTCGCCGAGCGCGAACTTGATCGTCGGTGGCGCGCCCGCGAGCACCAGCTCGTCGGGCGTCTTCACGCCCCAGCGGTACTTGATGAGGGCGCTTTGCCCGCCGATCGCATTGCCCGAGCCGTGCAGGACGTGCGCGACGGTCACGCCGCCCGCGAGCTGCTCATAGATCTGCGGTGAACGAGGGTCGAGCACGTCGCGCACGCGCACCTCTGCGCTGATGCTGTTCACGCCTTCGTTGAGGTCGAGCTGCTCGGTGGCGCTGTGGCTGTGGGCGTCGATGATCCCGGGTGTGACGTGCTGGCCGGCGGCGTCGATGACGAGCGCGCCGCTGCCGGCGTGCAGGCCGCGACCGACGGCGGCGATGCGCCCGTTCTCGATCAGCACGTCGGTCTGCTCGACGATGCCGCCCTGGCCCATGGTCCAGACCGTGCCGTTGCGGATCAGCACCCGGGAGGGGGTCTCGGGCGGCGAAGGGTAGGGTTGCGTCGCGAGCGCCGCATCGAGCTTCATCTCCGCGTGCGCGGCTACCGCGAGCGCGCCGCTCGCCAGAATGACCAGCATCCTCCTCACGGCGCGCCCCCTTCGGGCGGCGCTACGCGTCGCCCGGTCACCTTCATTTCCATGGCGCCGCGCTCGGACTGCATCGTCGCCCCGCCGGAGAGCGCTTCGCCGCTCACGATCACCGTCGTCTTCAATTCGCCGCCCTGGCCGGCACTCACCACCGTCAGGGCGTTGCCGGTGACCTCGACGCTCGCGAAGTCGCGCTTGCCGCGCGCGCCGTCGCTCGATCCGGCGTAGCGCTTGCGGCCGTCGGCATCCGTGGTCCCCGTGATGATCCAGGTGGATTCGGACGCGCGACCCATCACCTCGGAGGTGATCGTCCACGTGCCGCGCGGGTCCATCACCGCGTTCGGATCACCCACGGCCTTCTCGGGCTCGATCTCTTCGTGGTAGCCCGTGACGAAGAGGTGGCGCAGCTTCGGTTTCGCGGTGAACAGCTCGCCGTCCACCACCATGAGATTCGCCTGCTTGCCGGGCTCGAGCGTGCCGGTGCTGCGCGAGAGTCCGAGCAGCGCGGCGGGCGTCGTCGTGACGGCGGCGAGCGCTTCGTCGGCGGGCAGGCCCGCTTTCACGATCGCCGCGAGATTCTCGGTGAAGGCGCGCGGATTTTTCATGCCGAGCGTCACGAACGCGACTTTCACGCCTGCCGCCTCGAGCGCCGCCGGCAGCTTGGGGGCGAGCAGCGACTCCTGCAGTTGGCGCAGCCCGGTCTCGACCAGGTCGTCGTCCGTCGTGAGATTCGGTTTCGCCGGCAGCTCGAGCGGTAGCAGCACCGGCATGCCGGCGGCCACGAGATCTTCGGCACGATCGCCGAGTCCGCGCGCGACGGTCATCGCGCCACCGAGCGCGAACTCGCGCGTGAGGTTGCCGAAGCGCCCCGGATCGAGTCCGTTGATCGTGACAAAAATCGGCAGGCGCTCGCCGCGCAGCAGCGCGAGCAGCGGCGCGTCGGAAGTGCGGAACTCCGGCGGCGCCATGCCCGCGGGATTGGCAGCGTAGCGCGCGCTCCACTCGCCCTGGCGCTGCGCATCGAGGAACACCTGGCGCACGGTCGCCATGGCGCCGAATTTCGAGGACGGATACTCGCCCGCCATGAAGCTCGAGGCTTCGAGCGCGATCACCTGGGCGAGGCGGGCGCTGGCCACGATTTCCGGGGCGGGCGCCTTTCGCAGTGCGAGCAGCGCGGATTCGCCGCGGAACACGCCCTTGTCCGGCAGCACCTGTGCGAGCGCAAAACCCATCTCCCGATGGCGGGCAACGCTTGCATGGCTCACGTCGACGCGATCGACGATGCCGTCCTCGGGGTGTACGGATTTTAGTTCGTGCCGTGCGCCGAGGCGCTTCGGCGCCGGCCCACCGCGCGGTGCGCCGGCCGTCGCTTCCGTGTCGAGGCCCACGGAGGAGGCGGCGTCGATGAATGCGGGGTAGACGGTCCAGCCCGCTTCGCCCTTGATCACTTCGGCGTCTGCGGGTGCGGGCACCTTCGGCCCCACCGCCTCGATCAGCCCGTCACGCAGCACGATCGTGCCGTTCTCGATCACGTGACCGGGCGCCGTGACGATGCGTACCCCGGTGATCGCGTGAATGCGTGGAGCATCCGCGCGCGCGTCCTGCGCTGGCAGCGCGATCAACGCTGCCAGCGCGAGGAACCTGGGCGCCGACGACTCGGCGAGCCGCCGGCCGATCATCAGTTACTGCTTCGGCGCTTTGATGCCGGGCACGCCCTTGTAGTTCTTCGGTCCGAGGTTCAGCGAAGAAACATCCATCACGTGCGTGTAGAGGTTCGACATGAAACCGCCGCCGGTGCTGCGGGCGAACAGCATCTTCGTGCCGTCCGGCGAGAGCGACGGGAAGCCGTCGAAGCCGGCGTTGAAGGTGAGGCGCTTCGGCGCACCGCCCGCGAGGTCACCGAGGAAGATCTCCCAGTTGTTGCCATCGACCACGCGCACGAAGACATAGTGGCGGCCATCCGGTGCCGGGTAGGGCGCCCAGTTCATGTCATGGTCGAAGGTGCGCACGGTGTGGTCGGTGCCGTCGGCCTTGATGGTAAAGACGGTCATCGGCGTCGGCTTGATCTTGCCGTACTCGCTGCGCTTCCAGGCGCGGTAGAGGATCGTCTTGTTGTCGGGCAGGAAGAAGGGTGCGCCTTCCTGCCAGTCATCCGTGAAGGTGATCTGCTGCTCGCCGGTGCCGTCGGGGCGCATGCGCCACAGGTCCATCTTGCCGTCGATCTGGCGGCCGAAGACGAGCCATTTGCCGTCGTGCGAGACGGAAACCTCGGCTTCGTACCACTTGTTGTTCGTGAGGCGCTTGATGTTCTTGCCGTCGAGATCCGAGGTGTAGATCTCGGCGCCCTGCGGGTAGTCGTTCGAGTCCGACCAGTTGCCGACCGGCATGTCGAGGTTGTCCCGCGTGGACGTCCAGACGATGCGCTTCATGTCGGGGAAGAAGTACGAGCAGGCGTCCTGGCCCTTGTCGTTGATGCGGCGAACGTCGGTGCCGTCGTCCTTGAACGTGTAGGTGAGCGCGCCCGTTTCGCGGCCGGGCGCGTGGTTGGCGGCCGGGTCCTGCGTCTGGGAGATGATGTGCAGGTTGTCGGTCGCGTAGTAAGCCTCGGCATTCTTCGGCACATTCGGAATGAGGCGCACCGGCAGCTCGGGGCTCTTCGCTTCGTCTGCGATCGCGGTCGCGGTCACAGTGCCGAGCGCAAAGGCCGCGGCAAGCAGGGTGACGCTGGTTCTCGTGGACATGGGGACTCTGCTCCGTTTACGTAGATGGTCCGGCATCACGAAGATGCCGACGACGGTGGTTGCAAACATACTCGCGTCCGATCATGCCACGGCAAACCGGGGCGTTGTGGCTCCCGCGGCGAGTGACCGCACCGTGCGCAGCAGGCTCGATCGGCGTGAAAGTGCCGGCCGGCCCGCGCTGAACCAAAGCGGCAAAATGCCCGCGGTACTTCCCACTCGGACCCGCGGCCCAGCGTGGTCGTATCCCACGCTCCCGCAACACCCACACGCCTGCGTTGCGATGATTGGAATCTCTTACTACCTCGTCGACGAGACGGGACTCCTGCGCAACCTGCTACTGATCGAGGTCGTGCGCGAACGTGCCGGCGTGCGCGTGCTGCCTACGAAGTGCGGCTCAGGCGTGAGAAGTTCGGCGGCGAAACGCACGCTTACAGCGTGACCTACGCGGATGGCGAGATCGACGCGGGCGTGGCGCACGCCGACAAGATCATCTTCAATTCCATCGGGCAGCTCGAGCGCTACGCGCAACGCTCCGCCGGCCGGCCGTGCAACCTGCGCGTTCAGAGCTTGTGCGTCGAAAGGAGCAGGCTCGTCTCGGTGCTCGAGATGCCCTCCACGAGCCGGATCCGGGCGAGCACCCGGTCGAATGCCTCGAGGCTCTCGGCGCGCAGTTCGGCCACGATGTCCCACCGGCCGTTGGTCGAATGCAGGGCGCTGACCGCGGGGTCGCCGCGCAGCGCCCTGATCACCGCCTCGGTCCGGTTGCCCTCGACGAGGACCGTCATCAGCGCACGGATGCGCTGTTCTTCGACCTGGGGCTTCAGGCGCACCGAATAGCCGACGATCACCCCCGCGTTCTCGAGCCGTGTCAGGCGGTTGCGCACGGTGCCGCGCGCCACGCGCAACTGCTGCGCGAGGGTGGCGATCGAGGCGCGGGCGTTGTCTCGCAGCAGCGCGATGAGCTTGCGGTCGATGTCGTCCATGGTGGCTCCGGTGCGGCTCGCCGGCCATTTTAGCCAAAACGTCAGCGATGCATGACGAAATGCTCAATCATCACGCCAAATCGAGCGGTTGTCTGTCTATTCAATGCCTTGCCGCGCGAACACCATGGGCGGACGCAACGGTGGGAGAGGTGCCATGGTCGATTACATCGGTGTCGCGCGCATTCAGGCGCTCATGGACCGGGTGGGCGTGGCCGGCCTGATCACCGGCCTCGCGAAAGAGATCGAAGCCGATTTCCTGCGCTGGGGCGAGTTCGAGAAATCAGCGCGGCACGCGATTCATTCCGCGGTCGGGGTCATCGAACTGATGCCGACCGCCGACGGCAAGCTGTACTCGTTCAAATACGTCAACGGCCACCCGAAGAACACGGCCGAGGGCCTGCTGACGGTCACCGCCTTCGGCGTGCTGGCGGACGTGAACACCGGCTATCCGCTGCTGCTCTCCGAGATGACGTACGCGACCGCGCTGCGCACGGCCGCCACGTCGGCGCTGGCGGCGCGTGCGCTCGCGCGCCCGGCGTGCACCAGGATGGCGTTGATCGGCAACGGCGCACAGAGCGAATTCCAGGCGATCGCCTTTCACGCGATGCTTGGCATCCGTGAGCTGCGGCTCTTCGACACCGATCCGCGCGCGACGGACAAGCTCGTGCGCAACCTCGCTACGCAACGACTCCCGGGGCTGCGGCTGGTGCGCTGTGCTTCGGCGGCCGAAGCGGCCCGCGGAGCCGACATCGTGACCACGGTGACGGCCGACAAGCGCAACGCCGTCATCCTTGCTCCGGATTCGATCGAGCCGGGCATGCACCTCAATGCACTCGGCGGCGATTGCCCGGGCAAGACCGAGCTGCACGCCGACATCCTGCGACGCCCCGATGCGCGCGTGTTCGTCGAGTTCGAGCCGCAGGCCCGCATCGAAGGCGAGATCCAGCAGCTCGGGTCGGCGTTCACGGTCACCGAGTTGAGCGAAGTGCTGGCCGGGCGGGTGCGCGGGCGGGTCTCGCGCGAGGACGTGACGGTCTTCGATTCGGTCGGTTTCGCGCTCGAGGACTTTTCGACGCTGCGCTGGCTGCATCGGCTGAACCGCGAGCAGGGCGGCGCACGCAGCGAGATCGATCTTGTGCCGGATCTTGCTGATCCGAAGGACCTCTTTTCGAGCCGGAGCGCGGGCGCAGAGCGCGCGCGGGCATGATCGTGCAGGCGCCGCCGGTCGCGGCGAGTCTGATTGGTGTGCCAACCGACGTCGGCGCGAGTGCGCGCGGCGCGTCGATGGGCCCCGAGGCGCTGCGCGTCGCCGGCATTCGCGAGGCGCTGGCCCGTCGCGGGGTGAATGTCGTCGATCGTGGCAACCTGAGCGGACCGGCCAATCCCTGCCAGCCGCCGCACGACGGCTATCGGCACTTGCCCGAGGTCGTGGAGTGGAATCGCCGTGTGCATGCGGCCGTGTACGCGGAGCTCGCCGCGCATCGTATGCCGATCGTGCTCGGCGGCGATCACTGCCTCGGCATCGGCTCGATCAGCGCCGTCGCCCGGCACTGCCGTGAAGCGAACCGCAAACTGCGGGTGCTGTGGCTCGACGCGCATGCCGATTTCAATACGCCCGAACTGTCACCGAGCGGCAACCTGCACGGAATGCCGCTCGCGTGCCTGTGCGGTTTCGGCCCGCAGGAACTGGTGTCAATCGGCGGCGTCGCACCTGCGATCCGCCCGGAGTGGCTGCGCCTCATCGGCATTCGCAGCGTCGATGCCGGGGAGTCCCGCTTCGTGCACGAGCAGGCGCTCGAAGTCTTCGACATGCGCTGCATCGACGAGATCGGGGTGCGGCGGGCCATGGAGCTCGCGCTGTCCGGCATGGATGCGGAGACTCACTTGCACGTGAGCTTCGACGTCGATTTCCTCGACCCGCAGAATGCCCCCGGCGTCGGCACGACCGTGCAGGGCGGTCCTTCGTACCGTGAAGCGCAGCTCTGCATGGAGATGATTGCCGACACCGCGCGGCTCGGCTCACTCGATGTCGTGGAGCTGAACCCGGCGCTCGATGTGCGCAACCAGACCGCGGCGCTGGCCGTGGAGTTGATCGAATCGCTGTTCGGCAAGACGACGCTGATGCGACGCGCGCCCGCGGCGGACGGCTACTCCCGCGGGCAGACCGCGGACTTCGCGCGCACGAGCTTCATCAGTTCGTCGAACTTCGCGAGATCGGCCGCATCGGGCGTCGGGCCGTCGCCGCCCATGAACGCGCCGAAGACGGAGGCGCCTTCGTTGTCGTAGAAGAGGATTCCGCGCGGGCTGACCTTGTCCTTGCCCTCATCCTTGCCCTTGAGTGACACGGCGTAGATGGAAGCGAAGAGGTCGGGGCGAAGATGGCCGCGCAGCGGGTGTGTGTATTCGATGTTGAAATACTTGCTGGTCTTCGACGGCGTGCCCTTGCCGGCTGCGCTTCGGATCTCGAAGACGTTCGGGCCCTTCATGATCAGGAAGGTCGCTTCTTTCCAGGTGCCGATCGCGGCCCAGATTTCGGCGAAGTCCGAACCGGGTGCGGACGCTGCCCGGTCGGCGCCGAGCGCACTCGCCACGGTGGCTTCGGGCAACTTCAGGCGGGTCGCCGCGACTGGCGGCATGGCGCCCGGGTTCGCAGCGTAGAACGCCTGCACCTGTTTCACCTGCTCGGGTGTGGCGCAGAAGTTGTCGGCAAGCACGGGCGTGGCAAGCCCCATGCAGAGGGTGAGCGTCAGCGCGGCCGGTGCGAATTTCAACACGGTGTCATCCCTTCTTCCAGAGGCTCCGGTCGGCGAGATACCGCGCGGCATCACGCCCGTCGGTTGGCTGGTAATGCGTGTAGAGGTTCGGCGGGAAGGTCTCGACGTAGTTCGCGTAGAGATCCTTGTAGAGCGACGGATGGATGTTCGGCAGGCGCCGCTTCTCGCGAAACGCCTTGATCGGGATGCGCGCAACCACCGGGCCCTCGTTGGCCGAGTTTGCCTTTGCGAGCTGCGCGCCGTCGGGACCGTAGATCGCGCTGCCGCCCGAGCTGATGTCGTCGAACGAGCCCGGGTTGCCGGGGGAGATCGCATTGTTCGCGATCGCCGTATACATCTGGTTGTAGCGCGCGTTCGCGCGAATGTCGTACTCGTCGAAGCCGCCGGTCGCGGTGCGCAGCATGATCTCGCCGCCCCGCAGCGCGAACGCCCGGATGATCTCGGGCTCGAGCTGTGTCGAGGTCGTGCAGAGGTTGCCGATCGGCGTGCGGGTGACCGGTACCGCTTCCTCGGCGCCGTACATCTCGACGTACTGGTCGAGCGCATCGTAGATCGTCGTCGTGAAGATCTCGAACGCGCCGCCGAAGAGGCCCTTGATGTTGCGGGCCTTCCAGTGCCGGCCGACGATCTTGCCCTCGCGATCGATGATCGTCGTGATCGAGAGGATGTGGTTCGGCCAGGCCGGATCGCGCGCGTACGAGCCGAACACCACGTAGCAGCCGTAGCGCTTGGCGCGCGCCGCGATCGCTTCGGTCTCGGGGCCCGGGATTTCGATTGCGACCTTGAGCAGGTCCTCGCGCCGCCAGCGCGCGTCGAAACCCGTGAGCGGGAACTCGTGGAACATCACGAGGTCCTTCGGCCCGAGCCAGCCGTTGGCGGCGTCGATCAGGCCCAGCATGTGCGCCAGGTTCTCGGCGACGCCCGCATCCCGGTTCTTGACGTCGACCGCGCGCACGCGCGACTGGACCACGCAAAGCGAGATCTCGTCGCGCGTGAGCGGCACCGTCTCGTACTGTGTGTGACTCATCGAAGTGCGCCGGCGGCGGCTATTGCTTCGCCTCCGGCTTGTCCGCAGCGCCCGCCGCGAGCTGCTGCCGCGACAACTCGGCCTTCACGTGCGCCGGCGTGCGCGCCGCGAGCCAGGCCGCAATGATCAGACCGACGGTGAAGAGGCTCATTTCGAGGCCGTATTCCCAAGGCTTCTCCCAGAACTCGGTGAACAGATGCCAGCGCCCGCCGATCTCGACGGCGTTCCACGCGATGATCGCGGTCGGAATGCCGTAGCGGATCGCGGTCGTCACCTTCCAGAACTTGATCAGGCGCAGGAAAAGATAACCCGCCCAGATCACCATCAGGAAGAAGATGACGTAGGTCGCCGGGTGGTGGTCGCCGAGAATGTTCTCGTCGTAGATGAAAAGGAGCAGCAGGTAGCAGAACCAGATCACGTAGATCGTCTCGAGCGCGGTGATCGCCGCGAAGTTGCGCTGGTGCGCCGGGTTCGGTTTGCCGGTCTTCATGTGCCCGTGGCGCTGGATCCACAAGAACATGTTGCACTTCGTCTCCTTGTTGAAGAGGAAGTACACCAGCGTCGACATCAGCACGCCGACTGAGGACATCATCACGAGATACTCAGCCTTGGTCGCGATCTGGTCCGGGACCCGCGGGTCCATCAGGTCCGGCACGCCGAGGGTGTGCGCCGACCAGACGAAGGAGAACTCGACCCAGCCCGACCACAGGAAGGTGCCGGCCCAGAAGCCGTACCAGGTGGCCGAGACCTCGTTCGTCTTGCGCATGCCGACGAGCAGCAGCACGGCGCCGAGCAGGCCCATCGCGAAGGCCGACTGGTAGACGTACTGCTCGCCGAACACGTCTTCCATCAGGATCATGACCGTGTGGCCGAGGGCCTGGACGACGAACACGATCACGAAGGCGAGAAGCCCGATGAAGGGCGGGCGGTACAGCAACCGCTTCAGGGCGCTCTGGGGAGCGGCGGTCTCATTCGACGCGGCGTTCATACTCTTTTCTCCGGCATTTCGAGATATTGCAGTTTCGCTTCGACACCGTCCCATTGGGCGGCGTCGGCGGGAATTTCGCCCTTGCGTGCGATCACCGGCCACACGGCGGCGAGCTCACGGTTCAGCGAAACGAAGGAAATCATGGAGGGTTGCAGGTCGTCCTCGGCCTCGATGGCGTTGACGGGACATTCGGGCACGCAAAGCGTGCAGTCAATACACTCGGCTGGATCGATGACCAGAAAATTCGGCCCGGCGTGAAAGCAATCCACAGGGCAGACTTCGACACAGTGCTGGTACTTGCAGCGAATACAGCTCTCGGTCACGACATGGGTCATCGGGGCCCTCCTTGTCTCGCCGAGTCTAGGCAGGGTGCCATGTCCCGTGTGTCAACGGCGCGTCAACGAGCCATGCGCGGCCGTGCTGTAGGTCGGGGTGTCCGCCTGTCGGCCGCGATGGGCGGCTAACTGACCTCGGCTGCCGGCAGTCGCACGTCGAGAACGAGGCCGCCGCCTTCGCGACGGTGGGCGGCCACCTCGCCTCCGTGGAGCGTGAACACGCGGCGCGCGATGGCGAGTCCAAGGCCGGTGCCCGCCGTCGTGGCGCCGGGCGCGGCTTGCGCGCCGATCTGCGGGACACGAAACCACGGCTCGAAAATGCGTTCGAGGAATTCCTCCGGGACGCCGGGGCCGGCGTCCGCGACTGCAACGTGAATTTCGTCGCCACCGCGGGCCGCGACTTCGACGAGGCCGCCTCGGGGGCTGTGGCGGACGGCATTGCGCACGAGATTTTCGAGCGCGCTGTGCAGGAGTTCGGGGTCGCCCACGACGAGCAGCTCGGGCGCCGCGTTCAACGCGAGCCGCACGCCACGGCTCGCGGCTTCGACTTCCGTGTCCTCAACGATTCCGCGCAAGATTTCCTCGACGCGCACGAGCCTGCGCGTCATCGAAGCCGTGTCGTCGAGGCGCGAATAGCGCAGGATGTCGCCGATCAGCACGTCCATGCGCCGGATCTCGCGCTCGATCCGGTCGCGATCGGCCGCGGTGAGGGCATCGCGGTGAGCCGACAGCACCGTCGCCGCCTGCAGGCGGGTCAGCGGCGAGCGCAGTTCGTGCGACACGTCGCGCAACAGGCGCTGGCGGTTTTCGAGCAGCGTCGAAAGGCGCTCGGCCATCGCGTTGAAATCGGTCGCTAGCGCGCCGAGCTCATCTGAGCGCTGCGCAATGCGCGCAGGCACGCGCGCATCCACGTGTCCGGAGGCAAGACCGCGCACGGCGAGCTGCAGCTCCATGATGGGCCGGGTGAGCGCGCGGGCGACGAGCCAGGCTGCGGCCGCGATCACGAGCAGTGCCACGGCAAGGAGTGCGAGCGTGGTGGTGCCGCTGCCCCAGGGGCTGACGTTCTTCGGCATCACGAACATCGACAGCACTTCACCGCCCGGCCCGATCAGTAGCGGCGCCAGCACGGTGGGGCGGTAGTTGTCCGGATGGGGTGTCGCGCCGTGCGCGGCAATCGCGCGCATCATGCGCGCCGACCATCCCGGCAATTCGCGGCCGCGTATCTCGGAGCCGTCGGGCGCGACGATGTAGACGGTCACGTCGCTCGGAATGCCGGTGTCGCCGCGCTCGAGCCACGCGCGCAGGCCCTCGACGCCGCCGGCCGAGAACGCATCGGCCGCTTCGCGTCCGAGCTGGCTCTGCCGGGCGTGCACATAGCCCTCGAGCTCGTGCGACACGAGGATCGCCGTGGTGACGAGCGCGAGCGCAATGAACAGCACGATCGCCGCGGCGACGGTCAGAAAGAGGCGCCAGTACAGCGGTGAACCGGGCGGGCGCAGCATCACGGCGTCGCCTCGCCGACGTCGAGCACGTAGCCGTGGCCGCGCACGCCGTGGATGCGCGGACTCGCGACCTGCGCCTCGGCGAGCTTGCGTCGCAACTTGCTCATGATCGTGTCGATGCTGCGATCGTACGGCTCGAGCGGGCGCTGCAGCGCGAACTCGGTGAGTTCGCTCCGCGACAGCACTTCACCGTGTCGGCGGATCAGCACTTCGATGGCGCGCAGCTCCGCCGGGGTCAGCGCGATCGGCTGATCGTCGGCCCGCAATTCGAACCGCTTGAGGTCGAGGCGCAGCGCGCCGATCACGAGTTCGTCGGTCGCGCCGGCGTCGGGGTCGCGCCGCGGCGCGCGCTTCAGGATCGCGCGAATGCGGGCCGTCAGTTCGAGCGGGTTGAAGGGCTTCGCGAGATAGTCGTCGGCGCCGCTCGTGAGCCCCTCGATGCGCTCCGCCTCGGCGCCGCGCGCGGTGAGCATGATCACGGGCACGTCCGAGCTGCGTCGCAGGCGCGTGAGCACTTCGATGCCGTTGATACCGGGCAACATCACGTCGAGCACGACGAGATCGGGAGGCGTGGCCCCGATGCGTTCCAGGGCCGCTTCGCCGCTCGCGACGCGGGCCACCTCGAATCCGTGCAGCTGCAGGATCTCGCCGAGCAGGGCCGCGAGGCCCTCGTCGTCGTCGACGAGGAGGATGCGTGGGTTCGGGTGCGGGGTCATGGCCGGTCGCCAACGATACTCCATCGCGATATCGTGCACGGATGCAACAAGGTTTCGAGCCGCCGTCGAACGCGGCGCAACTGGCATCGCCTTCCTACCGGCTCGCGGCACGCGACGCGGACTACATCCTCGGCGATTCGATGCGGGGCGTGCGCTTTCTCCTCGAGTATTCGAAAGCGGAGGAGGTGCTGCGCCGCTGGCACGTGCGTTCGACCATCGTGGTGTTCGGCACCGCACGCGCGGGCGAACACGACGCAGGTCGCCCGGGCGCCTGGTACGCGGAAGCCCGGCGCTTCGCACGCATCGCGTCCGAGCGCGGCGGCGCGCTGCGCACCGACGGCTGCCAGCGCGACAACGTGATCGCAACCGGCGGCGGACCGGGCATCATGGCGGCCGCCAACCGCGGTGCGACCGACGCCGGTGCGCCCTCGATCGGCTTCAACATCACGTTGCCGATGGAACAGGAGCCGAATCCGTGGTCGACTCCCGAGCTGACTTTCCGCTTCCACTACTTTGCGATGCGCAAGATGCATCTCGCGATGCGGGCGAAGGCGCTGGTCGTCTTTCCGGGCGGCTTCGGCACGCTCGACGAACTGTTCGAGATCCTGACGCTGCAGCAGACCAACAAGGCGCCGCGCATTCCGACGGTGCTCGTCGACGAGGCGTACTGGACGTCGGTGATCAATTTCCGCGCCCTCGCCGGGCACGGCATGGTGAGCGACGCGGACCTCGGGCTCTTCAGCTTCGCGGCGAACGCCGATGAGGCCTGGGAACGGCTCCGGTAAGATAGCGCCGTGTCATTCATCCTGATCGCCTTTCCCGCGCTTTTTTCCATCATCAATCCGCTCGGCGGCAGCTTCGTCTTCCTGTCGGCGACCGACCACTACCCGCGCGAGGTGCGCGCGCAGCTCGCGCGTTGGGTTGCGATCTACAGCTTCGCGATCGTGACCGGCTCGGTCTACGTCGGCGCGTATGTGCTCGAGTTCTTCGGCATCTCGATCCCGGTGCTGCGCGTCGCGGGCGGGATCGTGATCGCACTCGCCGCCTGGAAGATGCTCAACGCGCCGGATGACGTGGCGCCGATGCAGGAACGCGCGGCGGAGAGCGCCGCGGCGGCGCTGGTCGAACGCGAGACAGTGAGGCGGATCGCGTTCTATCCGCTCGCGATGCCGTTCACCACGGGGCCCGGAACGATCGCGGTCGCGATTTCCCTCGGCACGAGCCGGCCGCGCGATATCGGGCACCTGCACTTCCTCGGCTTCGTCGTCGAGGTCGCGATCACGGCGCTCGCGATCTCGGCGCTGATCTACTTTCTGTATCGATATTCCGACCGGGTCTCGCGCCTGCTCGGCAGCACCGGCACGAACATCATCATGCGCCTGTCGGCGTTCCTGCTCTTCTGCATCGGGGTGCAGGTGCTGTGGAGCGGCGCGCGCGAGCTCCTGGCGGGACTCTGATAGGGTAGCGCCCGGCGCACGATTCTTGCGGAGGAAGGCCATGTCGCGAAGCTTGGCGTTGGGCTGGAAAATCCTGGTTGTGTCGCTCGCCGCGGCGTTGGCGGCGCCCGCCATCGGCGCCGACTATCGGCATTATCTCGTCGGAAATCCGGCGGCGCCCACGCCGGGCCCCGTGAGTGGCGGCCTCCTGCTGATGGGCGGCGGCGATCGCAACTACGACGCGCTGCGCTGGTTCATCGCCAAAGCCGGGCACGGCCACCTCGTCGTGCTGCGCGCGTCGCAGGGCGCGGAAGTCGCCGATGAGTTCTTTCACGACGTGGGTGGCGTCGCTTCCGTCGAGACTTTCGTGTTCACGGGCCGCGGTGCCGCGACCGATCCGCGGGTCCTCGCGAGCCTCGGGAAGGCTGACGGCATTTTCATCGCCGGCGGCGACCAGGCGCGCTACGTGCGTTTCTGGAAGGGCACACCGGTCGCGACGGCGCTCGATGCGCATGTCGCGGCGGGCAAGCCGCTCGGAGGCACGAGTGCCGGTCTCGCGATCCAGGGCGAATACCTCTACGGCGCGATGGACGGCGGCAGTATCACGTCACCGGCCGCGATGGCCGATCCACTGGGACCAGCGAATACGATCGAGGGTGACTTCCTGCATTTCCCGGCGCTGCGCGGGATCGTGACGGACACGCATTTCAAGGAGCGCGACAGGCTCGGCCGCTTGTTCGCGTTTCTTGCCAAGGCGCAGGTCCTGCGCGGGTCGGCCACGACGCCGCTGTGGGGACTCGGGGTCGATGAGAGTGCGGCGCTCGCTGTCGAGCCCGACGGCACCGCTCGTATTTATGCCACGGCACCGGACGGCGGCGCCTGGCTCGTCAAGGGGGGCTTCCCCGAATCGCAGGCCGCCGGCAAGGCGCTGCACCTCGGTCGTGTCGAAGTGACGGGCATCGGCCACGGTTCGGTATTGCACTTGCCCGAGCGCCGCGTGGAGGCGCCGTCTTTCAGGCGGGCATACGCCGTGGCCGGCGGCCTGCTCGCCGAAGTGCCGCGATGGTCGCTCGCGATCCACGGCGGCGCAGGCGTAATCGAACGCGCGAGCCTGTCCGCGGAAAAAGAGCGCGACTACCGTGCCGGGCTCGACGCCGCGATGCGCGCCGGTGCCGCGGTGCTCGACAAGGATGGCAGTGCGCTCGATGCGGTCGAGGCGGCCATCAAGGTGATGGAAGACAACCCGCTGTTCAATGCGGGCCGCGGCGCGGTGTTCACGGCCGAGGGCCGCAACGAACTCGACGCTGCGATCATGGACGGCGCGACGCTGAAAGCCGGCGCGGTCGCCGGTGTGACCCGCACGCGCCACCCGGTGAGCCTCGCGCGCGCGGTCATGGAAAAATCACCGCACGTCATGCTCGCGCGCGAGGGCGCGGACCGCTTCTCCGTCGAGATGGGGCTCGAACAGGCCGATCCCGCGTGGTTTCGCACGGAAGAGCGCTGGCAGCAATTGCTCAAGTGGCGCCAGGACCATGCGTACGTCGCCGACCCGACCCACACGTTCGGCACGGTCGGCGCCGTGGCCCTCGATGCCGCAGGGCATCTTGCCGCGGCGACGTCGACCGGTGGCATGACCGGCAAGCGCTGGGGCCGCATCGGCGATTCGCCAATCATCGGCGCGGGAACCTATGCGATGGACGGCGCGTGCGCGGTCTCCGCCACGGGATCCGGCGAGTATTTCATCCGCGAATCCGCCGCGCGCCAGGTGTGCGATCGGGTGCGATGGCGTGGTGACAGCACGAGCGTCGCCGCGCACGACACGATCATGGCAGTCGGCGCGATCGGCGGCGACGGCGGGCTCATTGCGATGGGCCCGGACGGCAGGCCCGCCTTCGCGATCAACGACCTCGGCATGTATCGCGGCAGGGTCGCGGCCGGCGAGGCGCCGCGCACGGCCATTTTTGCCGACGAGAAATCGGTCGACTGACGCCGCGCTCGCGCGATCAGTCGTTGCCACCCCGGCCGCTGCTTTTCGCGGCGACGCGCGCTTCGGCGTACGCGCGGGCGAACGCTTCGACGAACACGTGCGGCAGCTGGTTCGCGGGCATTTCGGTTACGTTGCGGTAGAAATCGGCGTAGAGGTCCCAGTACTGCGCGCGCTGGCTACCGGACAGCTTGCCTTTTTTCAGCGCGCGATCGAAGCGGCTTTCGAGTTCCGCCGGGTCGAGGCGGTCGATGAATTCGATGAACGCCGCGCGCAACGCCGCGCCCGCGGCCTTCTCGTGGCCGCGCATGTCGTCGAAGCGTTCGCGCAGCCACTGCACCGCATCGATGCGCCGGCTGTCGTGGCTCGAGAGCACGCTCAGCACAAGGTCGTCGACGGCACCGCGATCGAGCGGGAACGGTTCATCGGCCGCCGCGGCCGGCAGTTCGATGCGGTAG
This sequence comes from uncultured Pseudomonadota bacterium, assembly GCA_902826635.1. Taxonomy (GTDB): domain Bacteria; phylum Pseudomonadota; class Gammaproteobacteria; order Steroidobacterales; family Steroidobacteraceae; genus CADEFQ01. Next base: position 19,462 of record CADEFQ010000012.1, on the reverse strand, counting down.
CTGTTGCGCACTTCGTGGTGGTGGCGGCTCAGGTCCTTGAGGCCGAGCAGCGCCTCGCGGAACATCTGCCCCGCGAGATGCAGCATCCGTGTCTGCGCCTCGGCGGGCAGGCGATCGGGATCGATGCCGGCGCCGCGGCAGAACGCCGCGAGCCCGGTTTGCACGTCGTACAGCGCGGCGGGCCGCGCGGCGTCCTTCGCGCGCGCGGCACGCGCGAGCCGGGTCATCCGCCGCGATACCGCTTCGGCCTCGGCCTGACGCGCGATGTTCGAGTCGCGCGCCGGATCGAGCGGCGTGGCCACCGCCTGCCCGAACGCGTTCACGGCGCGGAAGCTGTCGCTCGGCGAAACATCGGATGCGAGCAGCGAGACCATGTTGATCGACGCGCCGATATCGCCGTCGGTCGCGACCGGGTCGGCGCTCGCGCCGAGGACGTCAAGCGCGACCCGGGCGCTGTCGGTCGGCGGAAAATCAGTCGCGGAATCGACGGCGACCAGGAGTTCGTACTCACCGAGACGGATCAGGTCTCCGTTCGCGAGCTTGTGCGTGGCGTGCTTGCCGATCGGGCGGTCCTTGTCGTTCACGAACGCGCCGTTCGTGGACAGGTCCTCCAGCAGCCATTCACCTTTGCGAAAGTGGACGCGGGCGTGACAGCTCGAGAGATAGCGCAGCGGGTCGGGCAGCACCCAGTCGTTGTCGGCCGCGCGGCCGATCGTTCCGCCGCCGACGCCGAACACGATCGTGCTTCGGTCGCCAAGGGAGCGACGCTGGGAGCTGACGACACGCAGTCTGAGCGCCATGGTTCAAACGACCGTTCGTACGGACCCGCTGCGGGGGCCGCACAGACATATAATGGGAGGCTTAAATTAACAAGCGATCGTCCGATCCCGATGGCAGCCAGTCACATTTTCAAAGTCATGTTCGTGAATCAGGGCAAGGTCTACGAGGTGTACGCCCGTAAGGTCCACCACGGAAATATCTTTGGATTCATAGAGATAGAAGAACTTGTGTTCGGCGAACGCAGTTCCGTGGTGCTCGACCCGGGTGAAGAGCGGGTAAAAGGCGAGTTTGAGGGGGTCAAGCGCTCCTGGCTGCCGCTGCACTCGGTGCTGCGCATCGATGAGGTGAAGAAGCAGGGCGTCAGCAAGATCACCGCGATCGAGGGCGGCAACGTCGCGCACTTCCCGGGTCCGATCTGGTCACCGCCTCCGGGCAGCGAGGGACCGCGCAAGTAGGTCGCTCGCACGATGCTGATAATCGAAGGCTCTCCCGCACTCTCCCTGTTTCGACTCGCGAAGCTGCTCGATCGCCTGCGTGCGATCGAGCCTGCGGTGCGCGCGCTCGAGGCGCGTTTCATCCATATTGTCGATGCCGCCCGTGAGCTCGAGGTTTCGGAGCGCACGTTGCTCGCGACGCTGCTGACCTACGGGCCCCGCGCACCCGCGGCGAGTCCCGCGGCGGGCGCGCGCGTGGTCATCGTGGCTCCGCGCCCGGGCACGGTGTCGCCCTGGGCCAGCAAGGCCACCGACATCGCGCAGGTGTGCGGGCTCGAGCCGGTCCGCCGGATCGAGCGCGGCATCGAGTACCGGATCGGTGGCGTCGAGGCGCTCGATGCGGCGGCGCTCACTCGCCTCGCCGCGCCGCTCTTCGATCGCATGACCGAAGCGGTGTTCCTGGGCGCCGGCGAACTCGCGACGCTGTTCGCGCACGCGGCGCCCGGGGCGCTGCGCACCGTGCCCCGCTCGGGCGGCAAGCCGGCGCTCGAACGCGCCAACCGTGAACTCGGGCTCGCGCTGTCGGACGACGAGATCGATTACCTCCTGGCCGCGTTCGACCGCCTCGGGCGCGATGCGACCGACGTCGAATTGATGATGTTCGCACAGGCGAACTCCGAGCACTGTCGTCACAAGATCTTCAACGCCGACTGGATCATCGACGGCGTGCCGCAGGCGAAGTCGCTGTTCGCGATGATCCGCAACACGCATGCGCGCAGCCCGCGCGGCGTGCTCTCCGCCTATCGCGACAACGCCGCGGTGTTCGAGGGTGCGGAGGGTGTGCGCTGGTTTCCCGGCCCGCACGGCGGAGCCTACCGGCGCAGCGTCGAACTGATCGACATCCTGCTGAAGGTCGAGACGCACAATCATCCGACGGCCATCTCGCCGTTCCCGGGCGCCGCGACCGGCGCGGGCGGCGAGATTCGAGACGAGGGCGCGACGGGCCTCGGCGCCAAGCCCAAGGCCGGGCTCGCGGGGTTTTCGGTGTCGCATCTGCGCCTGCCGGGCCTGCCGCAGCCTTGGGAGACGCCGTTCGGCAAGCCGGATCGCATCGCGTCGGCGCTCGACATCATGCTCGACGGGCCGGTCGGCGCCGCCGCGTTCAACAACGAATTCGGCCGTCCCAATATCTGCGGCTATTTCCGCAACTTCGAATTGCAGGGCGCCGGGGATCCGGCGGGCCGCGTGCGTGGCTATCACAAGCCGATCATGATCGCGGGCGGCGTCGGCAACGTGCGCCGCGCGCACGTCGAGAAGGGCGAAGTGCCGCTCGGCGCGAAGATTGTCGTATTGGGCGGCCCCGCGATGCTGATCGGCCTCGGTGGAGGCGCGGCGTCGTCGGTCGGTAGCGGCGCGTCGAGCGCGGCGCTCGATTTCGCGTCCGTCCAGCGCGGCAATCCGGAGATCCAGCGACGCGCCCAGGAAGTGATCGATCGGTGCTGGGCGCTCGGTGCGGAGAACCCGATCCTCCTCATCCACGACGTCGGCGCGGGCGGGCTCTCGAACGCAGTGCCCGAAGTGGTCGCGCACAGCCGTCGCGGCGCGCGCATCGAGCTGCGCGACGTGCCGAACGACGAACCCGGCATGACGCCGATGGAAATCTGGTGCAACGAGGCACAGGAGCGCTACGTGCTGACGATCGCGCCGGGCGACCTCCCGCTGTTCCACGCGCTGTGCGTGCGCGAGCGTGCGCCGTACGCGGTGATCGGCGACATCGATGCGAGCGGGCAGCTCGTCGTGCACGATCGCCTCACGGGCGTGAACGTCGTCGACATGCCGATCGAAGTGCTGCTCGGCAAGGCGCCGCGCATGCTCCGCGATGTCCGCACGGTCGCGCCGGTGCGTGCACCGCTCGCGGCCGGCGCTCTCGCGGCGTCACCGGCGCTGCGCGAGGCGGCGCTGCGCGTGCTGCAGTTCCCGGCGGTGGCCGACAAGACCTTCCTGATCTCGATTGGCGATCGCACGGTCGGCGGCATGGTGAGCCGCGACCAGATGGTGGGCCCGTGGCAGGTGCCGGTGGCCGATGTCGCCGTCACGCTGGCCGACTACGAGGGCTACCGCGGCGAAGCGATGGCGATGGGCGAGCGCACGCCGGTGGCGGTGCTCGACGCGCCGGCATCGGGGCGCCTCGCGGTAGCCGAAGCCGTGCTCAATATCCTCGCGGCTGACATCGGCGCGCTCGGCGATATCCGGCTCTCCGCGAACTGGATGGCGGCCTGCGGCGAGCCGGGCGAGGACGCGGCGCTCTATGCGACCGTGCGCGCCGTGGGCGAAGAATTGTGCCCGGCCCTCGGTATCGCGATCCCGGTCGGCAAGGACTCGCTGTCGATGAAAACCGCGTGGCGCGAGCCCGCGGGCGGCGGCGGCAGCGAGCGCGCGGTCGTCGCTCCGGTGTCACTGATCATCTCGGCCTTCGCGCCGGTCGAGGACGCGCGCCGAACGCTGACTCCCGTGCTGCGCACCGACGCCGGCGATACCTGCCTGCTGCACGTGAACCTTGCCGGGCGTCGCCATCGCCTGGGCGGATCGGTGTTCGCGCAGGTGCATGGCGAGCTCGGTGACGAATGTCCGGATCTCGATGATCCGTCGCGCCTCGTGCAGTTCGCGGCGGCGCTGCGCGCCCTGCGCGCAGCGGGGCAGGTGCTCGCGTACCACGACGTGTCCGACGGCGGTCTTTTCGTGACGCTCGTCGAAATGGCGTTCGCCGGCCATTGCGGGCTCGACGTGACGCTGCCGCCGGGCGACGGCGCGGCGGTCGCACAGCTGTTCGCGGAAGAACCGGGCGTCGTGCTGCAGGTTCCCGCCGCGGCGCTCGAGCGCGTGCAGTCGGTGCTCGATGCACACGGACTCGCGGGGGATCTGCGCGTGATCGGTGCGCCGGCGTCCGGCATGCAACTGCGCATCGCCGTGGGCGACACCGTGCTCGACCTGCCGTGGCGCGAACTGCGGCAAGCCTGGTCGCGTACGTCGTACGAGATGCGCAAGCTGCGCGACGATCCCGCCTGTGCGGAAGAGGAATTTGCGGCGAGCTGCGACGCGACCGACCCCGGGCTCACGGTGGCGCTCGGTTTTGATCCGGAAGCGGAAGTCGCCGCGCCGTTCGTGGCGCGCGGCGCGCGACCGCGGATCGCGGTGCTGCGCGAACAGGGCGTGAACAGCCAGGTCGAGATGGCGGCGGTGCTCGATCGCGCCGGCTTTGAGCCGCACGACGTGCACATGACCGACCTGCTGTCCGGTGCGCGGCAGCTCGCGGAGTTCCGCGGCCTCGTTGCCTGCGGCGGCTTCTCCTATGGCGACGTGCTCGGCGCGGGTGAAGGCTGGGCGAAGTCGATCCTCTTCCATCCGCGCGTGCGCGACGAGTTCGAAGCCTATTTCGCACGGCCGGATACGTTCACGCTCGGCGTGTGCAACGGCTGCCAGATGCTGTCGGCGCTGAAATCACTCGTGCCGGGTGCGGCTCACTGGCCGCGCTTCGTCCGAAACCGCAGCGAACAGTTCGAGGCCCGCTTCTCGCTGGTCGAAATGGTAGAGTCGCCTTCCATCCTGCTCGCGGGGATGGCGGGGTCACGCCTGCCGGTCGCGGTGTCGCACGGCGAAGGGCGCGCGGAGTTCGCATCGATGGAAGCCGAAGCGGCTTTCGTTGCTGCCGGGCTCACGGCTTTTCGCTACGTGGACCATCACGGCGCGGTGGCGAACCGCTATCCGGCGAATCCGAACGGTTCGCCGCGCGGCATTGCGGCCGTGACGAGCGCGGACGGCCGCGTGACGCTCACGATGCCGCATCCGGAGCGGTCATTCCGCTATGCGCAGAACTCGTGGCATCCGTCGGGAGTCGGCGAAGCGAGCGGCTGGATGCGCCTTTTCCGCAACGCGCGGGCCTGGGTCGGCTGAGGCCGCGTCGCCCTACGAGGCGAGGGCGCCCGAGCGCACGAGTTCGCCGACTGCCGCGATGTCGCGATCGAGGCGGTGATCCTCGCGGCGAAACGGCACGCGCTCGCGGATGCGGGCGTGCAGCGTCTCGAGCTTCGCGCTCGAGTGCAGCGGGCGCATCATGTCGATCGCATGCGCTGCCGCGAGGAACTCGATGGCGAGCACCGAGGCGGCGCGATCGCAGATCGTCAGCAGCTTCTCTCCCGCCCACGGCGCCATGCTCACGTGGTCTTCCTGGCCGGCGGAAGTCGGGATCGAATCGACGGACGCGGGGTGCGCCAGCGCCTTGACGCTCGAAGCGAGTGCCGCGGCCGAGACGTGCGCGATCATGAAACCCGACTCGAGCCCGGGGTGATCCGCCATGAACATCGTGAGGCGCGGGTTGACCCGGCGATCGAGCAGGTCGATGCGCCGCTCCGAAATCGAGGCCGCATCGGCGGTCGCGATCGCCATGAAGTCCGCGACGTATCCGAGCGGTGCGGCGTGGAAATTGCCACCCGACAGGATGTCGGAACCAAAGACGAGCGGATTGTCGGTCGCGGCGTTCACTTCGCGCTCGAGCACCGAACGCGCATGCGCGAGCGTGTCGGCGAAGGCGCCGAGCACCTGCGGCATGCACCGCACGGCGTACGGGTCCTGCACGCGATCACAGTCGGCGTGGCTGCGGTGGATCTCGCTGTCGGTGAGCCAGGTGCGGAAGCGATGCGCGACCTCGATCTGGCCGGGCAGGCCACGCGCGTCGTGGATGCGGGCATCGAACGGCGTGTGGCTGCCCGCGAGCGCCTCGACCGTGAGCGCGCCGGCCGCGATCGATGAGGCGAGCACGTTCTGCGCGGCAAAGAGGCCCTCGATCGCCAGCGCGCAGGACAACTGCGTGCCGTTCAGGATCGCGAGACCTTCCTTGGCTTCGAGCACGATCGGCTGGATGCCGGCGGCGCGCAGCACCTCGGCGCCACTGACGATGCGGCCGCGATGGCGCGCCTCACCTTCACCGATCAGCGCGAGCGCGAGATGCGCGAGCGGCGCCAGGTCGCCCGAGGCGCCCACGGATCCGAAGCGCGGCACGATCGGCAGCACGTTCGCATCGACGAGCGCGAGGATTGCGTCGACCACTTCCGGGCGCACACCCGAACAACCGGTCGCAAGGCTGTTGGCCTTGAGGATCATCATGCGACGCACGATGGCGTCCGGCAGCGGCTCGCCGACACCACAGGCGTGGCTGCGCACGAGGTTGACCTGCAAAGCGGCGACGGCGCTGCGCTCGATGCGGCGGTTGGCAAAGGCACCGAACCCGGTGTTGATGCCGTACACCGCCGCGTCGCCCTGCGCAGCGGCGGCGACCTGTCGCGCCGATTCGCCGAGCCGCACGTGCGCTTCGGGCGCGAGCACGAAGGCGCGCGCCTTGTGGGCGTCGTTGGCGAGGATCTGGAGGGTGAGGGAGCGGCCGTCGAGGGAGGTGGATGACATGGGGGAAGGATACGCGATGGCTGAAGTAGCGAACAGCGAACAGCGAACGGCGAACGGCCAGAGCGCATCGTGACGCTCTGCTTTTGCTTTCGCCGCTGCACCGTGTGACTCGCTGGCGCGTGCACGTCAGTGGATAGCCGGAGCGACGGCTGGCCAGCCGCGCGGGCCGAGCCAACGGCCTGGCTGTTAGCCCTTCGCTGTTCGCCGCTGACGCGCGCCGCGCTGCGGCGCGGGTCAGCGGGTCAGCGGCTTGTATCGAATGCGATGCGGCTGCGCCGCTTCAGCGCCCTTCCTGCGCTTGAAGTCCTCGACGTACTCCTGATAGTTGCCCTCGAAGTACACCACCTGCGAGTCCCCCTCGAACGCGAGGATGTGCGTCGCGATGCGATCGAGGAACCAGCGATCGTGCGAGATCACGACGGCGCAGCCCGGGAAATTGAGCAACGCCTCCTCGAGTGCACGCAGCGTCTCGATGTCGAGGTCGTTCGTCGGCTCGTCGAGCAGCAGGACGTTGCCGCCCGAACGGAGCACTTTCGCGAGGTGGACGCGATTTCGCTCGCCGCCCGACAGTTCGCCGATCAGCTGCTGCTGGGACGTGCCGCGGAAGTTGAAGCGCCCGACATAGCCACGCGCCGCGGTTTCGTAGTTGCCGACCCGGATGATGTCCTGGCCGCCCGAGATTTCCTCGAACACGCTCTTCTTGTCGTCGAGCGAATGCCGCGACTGGTCTACATAGGCGAGCTTGACCGACGGCCCCAGGCGAATCTCGCCACCGTCGGCGGCCTCGCCGCCGGTCAGCATGCGAAAGAGGGTCGTCTTGCCGGCGCCGTTCGGGCCGATGATCCCGACGATGCCTCCCTTCGGCAGGCTGAACGACAGGTTGTCGATCAGCAGGCGCTCGCCATAGGCCTTGCGCAGGTTCTTCGCCTCGATCACGAGATCGCCGAGTCGTTCCCCCGGCGGGATGTAGATCTCGTTCGTCTCGTTGCGCTCCTGGAATTCCCTCGACGCGAGCTCCTCATAGCGGGCGAGACGCGCCTTGCTCTTCGCCTGTCGCGCCTTCGGATTCTGGCGCACCCATTCGAGTTCGCGCTCGAGCGTCTTCCTGAGCGCATCGCGCTCGCGCTCTTCGAGGGCGAGCCGCTTCTCCTTCTGTTCGAGCCACGACGAATAGTTGCCCTGCCACGGGATGCCGTGGCCGCGGTCGAGCTCGAGGATCCACTGCGCGACGTTGTCGAGAAAGTAGCGATCGTGCGTCACCGCGATCACGGTGCTCGGATACTCCTCGAGATAGCGCTCGAGCCACGCGATCGATTCGGCGTCGAGGTGGTTGGTCGGCTCGTCGAGCAGCAGCATGTCGGGCGCCGACAGCAGCAGTTTGCAGAGCGCCACGCGACGCTTCTCGCCGCCGGAGAGCTTGTCGATCCGCGCATCCCACGGCGGCAGGCGCAGCGCGTCGGCGGCGATCTCGAGCTTGCGTTCGATTTCCCAGCCGCCCGCGGAGTCGATCGCGTCCTGCAGTTTCGCCTGCTCGTCGAGCAGCGCCGTCATCTCGTCGTCCGACATCGGCGAGGCGAACTGCTCGCTGATCTCGTTGAAGCGCGTGAGCTGGGCGAACGCCGCGCCGAGGCCGAGTACGGCCTCCTCGCGCACGGTTTTCGCCGGGTCGAGCTGCGGCTCCTGCGGCAGGTAGCCGATCCTGATCCCGGCCTGCGGGCGCGCTTCGCCCTCGATGTTGGTGTCGATGCCGCCCATGATCTTGAGCAGCGTCGACTTGCCGGCCCCGTTCAGGCCCAGCACGCCGATCTTGGCGCCCGGAAAAAACGAGAGACTGATGTCCCGCAGGATCGTGCGCTTCGGCGGCACGACCTTCGAGACGCGATTCATCGTGTAGATGTACTGCGCCATGACCGGTCGGTGGGAGTAAAACGGCGCGCATTATGGGGTAGCGGGAGGCCCTGTGCTAGGCTTCCCGACCGTGGCATCGGTGCTCGTCGTCATGGGTGAAACGATCGCCCGCTATGGGTTTCCAGAAGGCCACCCGTTCGGCGTCGATCGCCATCACGCTTTTGCCGCCGAATTCGACGCGCGCGGCTTCGATTCCCGGGTGCGCGTGACGCAACCCGTGCCGGCGGAAAGCGACGAAATCCTGCTGTTCCACGCGCCGCTCTACGTTGATTTCGTTCGCGAACGGTCGGCGACCGGGCAGGGTTGTCTCGATGACGGCGATACGCCCGCGTTTCGCGGCGTGTACGAGGCGTCGGCCAGCGTTGTCGGCGCGACCCTCGTCGCGGTGCGCGCGGTGATGACGGGCGCTGCGCAGCGCGCGTTCGTGCCGATCGCCGGCCTGCACCACGCGGCGCGCGATCACGCGGCGGGCTTCTGCGTGTTCAACGACATCGGCGTCGCGATCGAGGTCCTGCGGCGGGAACACGGCCTCGCGCGCATCGCGTACGTGGATATCGACGCGCATCACGGCGACGGGGTGTTCTATGCCTTCGAGGCCGATCCGCAGGTCATTTTCGCGGACATCCACGAGGATGGCCGCACGCTTTATCCCGGCACCGGGGCCGTGGGCGAAACGGGCAAAGGCGCGGCGACAGGGACGAAGCTCAACATCCCGGTGCCCGCCGGCGCCGACGACGAAACTTTCGGTCTCGCCTGGCCGCGGTTGCTCGCGTTCATCGAGGCGGCGCGCCCCGAGTTCATCATCCTGCAGTGTGGTGCGGACAGCGTCGCGGGCGACCCGATCACGCATCTTGGTTTCTCGCCGTCCGTGCACGGCCGGGCCGCGCGTGATCTGTCGCAGCTGGCGGATCGCCTGGGGCACGGCCGCGTGGTGGCGCTCGGCGGCGGCGGCTACAACCGCGCCAATCTCGCTGCGGCGTGGAACAACGTGATCGAGGGCCTTGCGGCCTGACCCCGGAACCCGCGTTCGGGTAGAATTTGGCGTTCCCCGGGTCTCCCGCCGCACCGAAAGCCTCCGCCCATGTTCCGGACCTCGATGGTCATCTCGAATTTCGATCCCGAGCTTGCTGCGGCGATCGACAACGAACGCCGCCGCCAGGAAGAGCACATCGAACTGATCGCGTCGGAGAACTACGCCAGTCCGCGCGTGCTCGAGGCGCAGGGTTCGGTGCTGACGAACAAGTACGCGGAAGGTTACCCGGGCAAGCGCTACTACGGCGGCTGCGAGTACGTCGACGTCGCGGAGACGCTCGCGATCGATCGGGCGAAGCAGCTCTTCGGCGCGGCGTATGCCAACGTGCAGCCGCACTCGGGTTCCCAGGCGAACGCGGCGGTTTACCTCGCGCTCTGCAATCCCGGCGACACGATCCTCGGCATGAGCCTCGATCACGGTGGCCACCTGACGCACGGCGCGAAGGTGAACTTCTCCGGCAAGCTCTTTCGCGCGGTGCAGTACGGCATCCGCCCGGACAACGGCGAGATCGACTACGACGAGGTGGCGCGCATCGCGCGGGCGGAGAAGCCGCGCATGATCGTCGCGGGCTTCTCGGCCTATTCGCGCGTGATCGACTGGGCGAAGTTTCGCACGATCGCCGACGAGGTCGGGGCGTACTTCTTCGTCGACATGGCGCACGTCGCCGGGCTCGTCGCGGCGGGCCTCTATCCGAACCCGCTGCCGCACGCGGACGCCGTGACGACCACGACGCACAAGACCCTGCGCGGCCCGCGCGGCGGCCTGATCCTCGCGCGCGAAAACCCGGAGCTCACGAAGAAGTTCAATTCGCTCGTGTTCCCCGGCACGCAGGGCGGGCCGCTGATGCACGTGATCGCCGCGAAGGCGGTCGCGTTGCTCGAGGCGCTGCAGCCCGAGTTTGCGGAATACCAGAAGCAGGTGCTCGCAAACGCACGCGCGATGTGTGCGCGGCTCGCGCAGCGCGGCTACCGGATCGTCTCGGGCGGCACCGACAACCACCTGTTCCTCGTCGACCTGTCGGACAAGGCCATCACCGGCAAGGAGGCGGACGCTGCGCTCGGCCGTGCCAACATCACCGTCAACAAGAACGCAGTACCGAACGATCCCAGGCCGCCGATGATCACGAGCGGGTTGCGCATCGGCACACCCGCGGCGACGACGCGCGGCTTCAGGCAAGCCGAGGTTGAAGCCGTCGCCGGCTGGATCGCGGACGTGCTCGACGCGAACGGCAGCGATACGGTCGTTGAACGCGTGCGGGCGGATGTGCTCGCGCTTTGCGGCCGATTCCCCGTCTACGGCCCCTGACGATCGCGCGCGGAGCGTGGCGTGCACTGCCCTTTTTGCGGCCACGAAGAGACGAAGGTGACCGATTCGCGGCTCGCCGGCGAGGGCCGCCAGATCCGCCGCCGCCGCGAGTGCCTCCGGTGCGCCGAGCGCTTCACGACCTTCGAGACCGCCGAACTCGTGTTGCCGCTCGTGGTGAAATCCGATCGCAGCCGCGAGCCCTTCGACGAACAGAAAATGCGCCACGGCATCGTCAAGGCGCTCGAGAAGCGGCCCGTGTCGCAGGAAGCGATCGAGGCTGCAGTGACCCACATCTGCACCAAGCTGCTCGGCCTCGGGGAGCGCGAAGTGCCGTCGCGCAGCATCGGCGAGTTCGTGATGGAGGAACTGCGGCATCTCGACGAAGTGGCCTACGTGCGCTTTGCATCGGTGTACCGCAGCTTCCAGGACGTCGAGGCGTTTCGCGACGAGGTCGAGAAACTGCGCCATCACCGCCGCAAGCGCGAGGAAAATCGCGACCAGCTGCCGCTGCTGCCCGGCGGCGAGGCGCGGGGCGCGAAAGACGACAAGCCATGAGCGGCTTCACGGCATTCGACGAGCGGGCGATGCGCCGCGCGCTCGCGCTTGCGGAACGCGGGCTTGAAACGACGGATCCGAATCCGCGCGTCGGCTGCGTGATCACGCGCGGGGAGGCCATCGTAGGCGAGGGCTGGCATGTGCGCGCTGGTGAGGCGCACGCCGAAGTCGGCGCATTGCGCGAGGCCGGCGCGCGCGCGGTGGGCGCCACGGCCTATGTCACGCTCGAGCCCTGCTGCCACCACGGCCGCACGCCCCCGTGCGCCGATGCCCTGATCGAAGCGCGGCTTGCGCGCGTGATCTACGCGGTGCGCGATCCGAACCCGCGCGTCGACGGGGGCGGTGCCGCGCGGCTTGCGGCAGCCGGTATCACGGTCGCGAGCGGGTTGCTCGACGCGGAAGCGGCGGCGCTCAACGCCGGCTTCCTGCAGCGCATGCGCAGCGGCCGCCCGTGGGTGCGCCTCAAGACCGCCGCGAGCCTCGACGGTCGCACGGCGCTCGCGAACGGCGAGAGCCGCTGGATCACGGGGGACGCGGCGCGCGCCGACGTGCACGACTGGCGCGCTCGCAGCTCTGCGGTGCTCACCGGCATCGGCACGGTCCTCGCGGATGACCCGCGGCTCGACGTACGGCGTGCCGTGCCGCTCGTGCGCGCGCCGGCGCGCATCATCCTCGATTCGCAGCTGCGCATGCCGTCCGCTGCGCGCCTGTTTGGCGCGCCGGGCGAGGTGATCATCCTGCATGCGGCGGATGGGCGCACCGCGCTGGATTCGGGCGCGGTGCTGGCTGCGCGCGGGGCGCGCGTCGAGGCAGTGGCCGCGGCCGCGCCCGGCGCGTCGATCGGCCGCGTCGATCTCGCGGCTGCGATGCGCCGCCTCGGCGAGCTCGCGATGAACGAATTGTGGGTGGAAGCGGGGCCCACGCTCGCCGGCGCGCTGCTCGAAGCGGGGCTCGTCGATGAATGGCTGCACT
>CADEFQ010000012.1:0-6918 GCA_902826635.1 uncultured Pseudomonadota bacterium | reverse complement strand
CCCACGCTCGCCGGCGCGCTGCTCGAAGCGGGGCTCGTCGATGAATGGCTGCACTATCTTGCGCCGACACTGCTCGGGCCGGCGGCGCGACCGCTCGTCGCACTGCCGCCGCTCGAGCGTCTCGATGCCGCGCGCCGCTTCACGATCGGCGATGTGGTGACACTGGGCACGGATCTGCGCATCCGGCTCGTTCCGGGGAAGGGCTGAGCGTGTTCACAGGAATCATCCAGGATGTCGGCGCCGTGCGCGCGGTGACCCCGCGCAGCGGCGATGTCGAGTATGTCGTCGCCGTCGATCGACTGGCGCTCGCCGCGCTCAAGCCCGGCGACAGTATTGCGGTCGATGGCGTCTGCCTGACGGCCACGCGCATCGATGCCGGCGGGTTCGCGGCCGACGTCTCGCGCGAGACACTCGCCGTGACGACCCTGGCTGAACTTGCGGTGGGCGCGCGCGTCAACCTCGAACCGGCGCTGCGAGCGGGCGACGCGCTCGGCGGTCATCTCGTTTCGGGCCACGTCGATGGCGTCGCGGAAGTGCTCACGATCGCGCCCGACGCGCGCTCCGTGCGCGTCTCGATCCGCGTGCCGGCGCCGCTCGCGCGCTATATCGCGCGTAAGGGATCGGTGGCACTCGACGGAGTCAGTCTCACGGTCAACAGCGTCGAGGGCGAGGTGTTCGACGTGAACCTCGTGCCGCACACGCAGGCCGTGACGACGCTCGGCGCCTGGGCGCCGGGCCGGCGTGTGAATCTCGAAGTGGACCAGGTCGCACGCTATGTCGAGCGGCTCACCGGAAGATAATCGATGGAACTGCACAGCATTGCCGAGATACTGACCGACCTGCGCGCCGGGCGCATGGTGCTCGTGATGGACGACGAGGATCGCGAGAACGAGGGCGATCTGGTGATGGTGGCCGAAAAAGTGCGCGCCGAGGACATCAACTTCATGGCGCGCTTCGGCCGCGGGCTCATCTGCCTCACGCTCTCCGCCGATCGCTGCCGGCAATTGCGCCTGCCGCTGATGGTCAGCAGCACGCAGCGCGACCATCGCACCAATTTCACGCTGTCGATCGAAGCGGCGGAAGGCGTGACCACCGGCATCTCGGCCTACGATCGCGCGCACACGGTGCTCACGGCGGTGAAGCCGGACGCGCGCCCCGAAGACCTGCGCCAGCCCGGCCACATCTTCCCGATCATGGCGCAGCCGGGCGGCGTACTCACCCGCGCCGGGCACACCGAAGCAGGCTGCGATCTCGCGCGCCTCGCCGGTTTCGAGGCCGCCGCGGTGATCGTCGAAGTGATGAACGACGACGGCACGATGGCGCGACGGCCGCAGCTCGAGGCGTTCGCGGGCCTGCACGGCATCAAGATTGGCACGATCGCGGACCTCATCCGCTATCGATTGCGCAACGAGCGTTCGGTCGAGCGCATCGCCGAGCGCACGATCTCGACGGAATTCGGCGAGTTCCGGCTCTGCGCCTACGAGGATCGCGTGCAGCGCGACGTGCACCTGGCGCTCGTGCGCGGTGACGTCACGGGGCGCCGCGTGCCGCTCGTGCGCGTGCACCTCGCCGATACGCTGCGCGATCTCCTCGGCGCGGAAGTCGGTCCGCCACGCGCGTGGACCCTGCGCGCCGCGCTTGCGCGCATCGCGAGGGAAGGCTGCGGTGTCGTCGTGGTACTGCGCCGGAACGAGACGCCGCGCGAGCTGCTCGCCGCGTTCCACGGCGGCGAACCACCCCCGCCGGCCGCGCAGGGCGAAGTGTTGCGCACCTTCGGTGTCGGGGCGCAGATACTCAAGGACCTCGGTGTGCGCCGCATGCAGGTGCTGTCGGCGCCGAAGCAGATGCACGGCATCTCGGCGTTCGACCTCGAGGTCGATGGCTACGTCGACCACGACGGATGACGCGGCGCGCGGGCTATACTGCGCGCATGCCCCCTGTTCACACTGGCGAGCTTTCGGCCGCCCATCTCTCGGTCGCGATCGTCGCTGCGCGCTTCAACGATTTCATCGTGGCGAGCCTGCTGCGCGGCGCGGTTGAAGCCTGGGCGACGCACGGTGGCGCGGCCGAGCGTCTCGTCATCGCGCGTGTGCCCGGCGCATACGAATTGCCGGTCGCCGCGCGCCACTGCGCCACGAGCGGGCGTTTCGCCGCGGTGGTGGCGCTCGGTTGCGTGATCCGCGGCGACACCGCGCATTTCGACTACGTCGCGGGAGAGTGCGCGAGCGGCCTCACGCGCGTGGCGCTCGATACCGGCGTGCCGGTGATGTTCGGCGTGTTGACGGTCGAAACCGTCGAGCAGGCGGTGCAGCGCGCCGCCGTGCGCGCCGGCAACAAGGGCGGCGAGGCGATGTGCGGCGCGATCGAAATGGCGAACCTGCTGCCGAGGCTCGCATGAGCGAGCCGCGGGGAGGGCAGCGCGCGGCGTCGAATCGCCGCGCCGTCGCGCGCAAGATCGCCGTGCAGGCGCTCTATCGCTGGCAAGTCAACGCCGGGCCCTGGCAGGACCTGCTGCTCGAGTTCGAGAGCGCCGAGGACATGCCGAAGGCCGACAGGGAATACTTCGACGCGCTGGTGCGTGGCGTCGCGGAGCGAGGCGCGGACTGGGATGCGGCGCTCGCGCGTTACACCGACCGTGCGCCCGCCGGGCTCGATCCGGTGGAACATGCGGTGCTGCTGATCGGCCTCTTCGAATTGACCGAGCGGCCCGACGTGCCCTATCGCGTCGTGATCAACGAGGGCGTCGCGCTCGCGCGCCGCTTCGGCGCGACCGACGGACACAAGTACGTCAACGCAGTGCTCGACCGCGCGGCGAGGGAACTGCGGCGCGAAGAGCACTGACCCCGGCGCCGCGATGCCGCTCACCGAATTTGCATTGATCGACCGGTACTTTCGCGACCTGGGATCGAGGCGCGACGTTCGCATCGGTGTCGGCGACGACGGCGCGGTGCTCGCGCCACCCGCGGGCCACGATCTCGTCGCCGTGGTCGATACGCTGGTCGAAGGCGTGCATTTTCCGGCCGGCTCGCCCGCCCGTTCGATCGGGCATCGCGCGCTGGCGGTGAACCTGAGCGACGTCGCGGCGATGGGCGCCACGCCTGCCTGGGCGCTGCTCGCGCTCACCCTGCCGCGCGCCGACGAGCCCTGGCTCGAAGAGTTCGCGGCGGGTTTCAGTGCGCTCGCGCGCGCGCACGACGTGCAACTGGTCGGGGGCGACACCACGTCGGGGCCGCTGTGCGTCACGGTGCAGGTGCTCGGCATCGTGCCGCGTGGGGAGGCGCTGCCGCGCGATGGGGGCGAGCCCGGCGATCTCGTTTACGTCACCGGCACGCCCGGCGATGCGGCCTGCGGGCTCGCGCTGCTGCAGGGTCGCCTGCGGCCGGCCACCCGCGCCGAGGGGGCGCTCGATACGCTGCGCAATCGATTCCTGTATCCGACGCCCCGCTGCGCGATCGGTGCGGGCCTGCGCGGTATCGCGAACGCCTGCATCGACATCTCGGACGGGCTCGCGGGCGATCTCGCGAAGCTCGCGAACGCGAGCGGCTGCGGTGCGCGCGTCGATATCACGCAGTTGCCGCTCTCGGAACCGCTGCTCGCCGCCGCGGAACGCCCCGCGGCCGAGCACTTCGCGCTCACCGGCGGCGACGACTACGAACTGTGTTTCTCGGTGCCGGCCGCTCTCGCGCCCGCTCTCGCGGGCCTGCCGTGCACCGCCATCGGCCGCCTGGTCGAGGGCCGCGGCGTGACCGTTTGCCGCGGTGGCAGTGTGATCGAGTTCTCGCATTCCGGCTTCGATCACTTCGGCGGCTGACGCCGGGGCGATCCGCGAGGCGCATCACAGATCGCCCCCGGGGCGGCACCTATTCTGGGCCGCGATGTCCACGCCGGCCCAGCAAGCGCTTCCCACCGCCAGGATCCCCGACAAGATCGGCAAGTACGTCATCGTGAACGAGGTTGGCAAGGGCAGCACCGGCACCGTCTACCTCTCGCACGACCCGTACTACGGCCGCGACGTCGCGATCAAGGTCTACAACATCGACGCCGGCGGCGACGAGGAGCGCGCGCGCATCTCGCGCAAGATGTTCCTCTCGGAAGCGCACATGGTCGGGATGCTGCAGCATCCGCACATCCTGCCGATCTACGACGCGGGCGAAGAGAGCGGCCACTGCTACATCGTGACCGAACACGTGCACGGCGCGCGCACACTCGCGGCGTACTGCAAGGCCGACAACCTGCTGCGCATCGACGACGTGGTCGAGATCATCTACAAGTGCGCCAAGGCGCTCAACTACGCACACTCGCGCGGCGTGATCCATCGCGACGTGAAGCCCTCGAACATCATGCTGACGCAGGACAGCGATGTCCGCATCATCGACTTCGGCATTGCGCTCGTTGCCGACTCCGACATCTCGCGCATCGAGGGGATCGCCGGCAGCCCGTCCTACATGTCACCCGAGCAGGTGCAAAGCCTCGAGCTGACGAACCGCTCGGACCTCTATTCGCTCGGCGCGGTGATGTACGAAATGCTGTCGGGCGTGCGCCCGTTCCGCGCGGGCAACCTCGCCAAGCTGCTGCACCAGATCGTCTACGCAACGCCGCCGCCCATCCACACGCTCGCCCCCGACGTGCCGGAGGAGCTCGAGGCCGTGGTCGCGATGGCGCTGCAAAAAAGCCCCGAGAAGCGCTACAAGAGCGGCCTCGATCTCGCGGCCGAGCTGACGCGCGTGCACCAGAAGCTGCGGCAACGCTATGCGCGCATCGACCAGCAGGAACAGTTCGCGACGCTGCGCCGCCTGAAGTTTTTCCACGAGTTTTCGCACGCCGAGATCTGGGAAGTGCTGCGCGCGAGCAACTGGCAGGACTACGCGGGCACGGAAGAAATTGTCAAGGAAGGCGAGATGGATGACCGGTTCTACGTGGTCGTAGCCGGCGAGTGCGTCGTGGAGCGCCATGGACGGCGCCTCGGCGTGCTCGAGAGCGGGGACTGCTTCGGCGAGACGAGCTATGTGCAGGGCGCGAAGCGCACGGCGACGGTCAAGGCCAACGGCGCGGTGACCGTCCTCAAGGTGAGTTCAACGCTGCTCGAGCAGGTCTCCGCGTCGTGTCAGCTGCGCTTCAACCGTGTGTTCCTGCGCGGCATGATCAGCCGCCTGCAGAACGCGGAGCAGCGGGCGGCGGCCGAAGCCGCGTCGTAAACCAGTCGAGGATGATCCCGAGCCGCTCGACCCGCTGGCTCGGCGGACCGTTGCGCGACAGGCCGTGCGATGAGGTCGGGAACAGCACGAGCTTCGCCGGTTTGCCCTGCATCCTGAGCGCGTTGTAGTAGCCGATGCCCTGATCGAGCGGTGTGCGATAGTCCTGCTCGCTCTGGATCACGAGTACCGGTGTCTTCACCTTGTCGACGAGATTGATCGGCGAACGCGCGAAGTATTCCTGCGGCGAACGCCACGGATAGTCGTGGAACCAGTGCTGCGCGAAAAAGCCGTTGAGATCCGACACCACCGTGTGCGAGGCGAAGTCGACGACGGGGCGCTCGACGAGCGCCGCCGCGAAACGGTCGGTCTGCCCGATCGTCCAGCTCGTGAGCACGCCGCCCCCGCTGCCGCCGCCGACGGCGAGGCGCGTCGTGTCGACGTAGCCGCGCGCGATCACCACATCGAGCGCGGCCATCAGGTCGCGATAGTCGTCGCCCGGATAGCGGTATTGCACGCTGTTCGCGAAATCCGCGCCGTAGCCGGTGCTGCCGCGCGGGTTCGTGATGAGGACGAGCAGCCCCGCGTTCGCGAGCACCTGGAACTCGTGGAAGAAGCCCTCGCCGTACATCGCGTGCGGCCCGCCGTGGATGTAGAGCATCAGCGGGTACTGCTTCGAGGCGTCGAAGCCGGGCGGCTTCACGAGCCAGCCCTGGATGCGCGTGCCGTCGAACGAATCGACCCACAGTTCCTCGTACGGCGCGAATGCGGCGCCGGCGAACGCGTCGCGGCCGTGGGTCGTGCGCTGTATCCACGGGCCGCCCGCGCGATCGAGGGTCCACACGTCATAGGGTTGGGTCGGTGACCCGAACACGGCCGCCACCCGCCCGGTGCGCGCGAGCGAGAACTCGCGCAGGTCGCCACGCAGCGCCTGTGACAGCGACACCGGCGCGCCGCCTGAGGCCGGGGCGCGATAGAGCTGCGCGAGGCCGCGGTCGGCGGCAACGAAGTAGAGAGACTTGCCGGCTGCGTCGAATTGCGCGCGCGCGCCGCCGCCTCGCGGCAACGGCGTGTCGCTCATCGAAGTCTCTCCGACGTTGCGATCGAAGCTCGCCGTCACGTTCGTGATGGCGCCGAGGCCTGCGCTTGCGAGTGGCGCGGCGTAGAGCCGTGTCGTCGTGGAACTGCGAAAGGGTGTCGTGTCGTCGAAGCCCGTCCAGGCGATCCGGCCGTCGCGCGAGATCGAGATCGGTCCGTCATCCGGCCCGCGACGGTTCGTCAGCGCGAAGGCCTTCGCGCCGGCTGAAACCTCGACTCGATAGAGTTCGTTGTCGGCCGGCGCGGCGGGCGGATTCGGATCGGGCAGGGCGCTGAAAATGAGCGCGCCGCCATCGGCGGTCCAGGCGGGCTCGGACGGCTCGGTGCGGCCGTCCCACAGCGGCCCGAGCGCCGGGCCGTGATCGCCCGTCACGTCGACGACCCAGAGCTGCGAGCGCTGTTCGGGCAGGAAACCCGGCGCGCCGTCGAAGCGGTAGAAGAGACGCTCGGTGATGTGCGCCTTGCCGGCGCCGCCCGCTTTCGCCGCGGCTTCAGCGGGCGCGGGGCGCGCGAGATACGCGATGCGCCGGCCGTCGGGCGACCATGCAAACGCGCCGACGCCTTCCTTTTCCGCCGTGAGCGGCCAGGCTTCGCCGCCCCGCATGTCGAGGATGTAGATCTGCCGCTT